>JANQEK010000047.1 GCA_028278405.1 Nitrospinaceae bacterium | reverse complement strand
TGATAAAGTCTTGGGGCAATGAAGAGGATGGTTCAAACGACACAGGCAGTGTATTTTTTAATGAGTTTTTACGGGAGTGGGTCCATAACCTTTCCAAGTTGACATGTTCGGACCGGGGATATAGATTGTTTTCTGTCATGCCAAAAAAAGTACGGCCTCAAGTTCAAGTTCAGCACCCGTAATTCCTAAAAAAATACCTCGTAGAGTACAATGCAGGGGGTTCTGCCGGGTTTTTTGAAATCTGTTGGGAGGTGTATCGTGACTGTATTTCTAGAATGGGTGAAAAAGTTATTAAGAGCTCTTTTGGAAGGATGCACCCTTGCGCTGCAAAGGATTTGGAAGATCCTGAACCTTGCATGGAATTGGATTCAATGCATTGCCCAAATTTTAATGCCTCTCCGATTCAGTCTGGTGACCATTTTTCTTGTCGCTCTCTTATTCTTATGGTCTGCTCCCGGTAAGGACTTGTTGCTGAGTATGGCTGATCAGAAAACTCTCTTTACTTCAGAAATCATTTTATTTTTTGTGGCGTTGTTTTCCTGGTCTATGTGTTTGTGGTACTGGTCACGGGTAATGATGCGGTTTGTTCACGACGATTTTCTCGACACCAAGGAAGATACGGAAAAAGAAAAAAAGTGGAAAGTCGGATTGTTAATTTGGTTCCGGAAGCACATTCCCCGTCTGGTGGGCCTTGTTCCTTTTATTATCATGTTTTTTGCATTTCCCCAGGCCAGCCAGGTTTATTCGGGACAGATTTCTGATGTTGATCTGAGCAATCTGAATTTCCTGCATTGGATTAGTTTCGTGCTGGGAGGGTTCTACTATTTAATCGTTTTCTTTCGCAGGAAAATAATCCTCAGGAATGATGATTCTGGGTTGGATAAACAACATTACGCACCGCACCACAAAGGTTGGCGCGATCTAGGGCTGACATCCTTTGTGGTTCTCGTCGGTATTCTTGGTTTAAGTACGGTAATTTTTGTCATGGTGTGGATAAATCCTCAAGTGGCAACCTCGTTTGGGACGGGCTCAGTATTATTTCTGGCTTCAGCCAGTTGGGTGGCGTTTGGCAGTTCTCTGGTGTCACTTGGAAGGGGATTCAAGTTTCCCGTTATTACAGCTGGGTTGATCGGGGCTCTGATGATTGGTCCTTGGACGGATAATCATCAAGTCCGAACGTTAAACGCCTCTGCTTCTGAGAAATCAGAGCTCACTCGCCACATGGCCTGGGACCAGAGGCTAACAGTGGAACAGGATTTTTATCAGTGGCTGGCGACCCGCGCCAAGGTATTCGATAAGAACGAGATCAATCCGATTTTTATCATCTCGGCTGAGGGCGGGGGTATTCGCGCCGCATATTGGACGGCCAATCTGCTGGCGGCTTTTCAGGATGCTAACGAGAATTTTGCAAATCATGTCTATGCTTTGAGTGGTATTTCGGGAGGAAGTCTTGGAACCGCCTTGTTCGTCAACCTCCTCCAAAATCAAGATAATCTGAATTGTCCTGATCCTGGCACAACCTGGAAAATCAAAAAAATTCGCAAGTGTGCCCACTCCATTTTGTCAGAAGACTTTCTTACCCCGACGGTCGCATCGATGCTCTATCCTGACCTGATCCAAAGGGTCAACTTTTTATCCTATTTTTACAAGTTCCCGGACCGCGCTTATGCCCTGGAGACTTCTTTTGAAAAAGCTTGGAAGAAACATCTGGGCAATGATCGTTTCAGCAGGTCTTTTTTGGAATCGTGGGATGCGCCTGAAAACTCTAAGGCGAATCTCAAATTGCGTTTGCCGTCTTTATTTTTGAACAGCACCTGGGTTGAAGGGGGAAAGCGGGTCATTGCCAGCAACGTTCAAATCATCAAGGAGCATTTTCCCGATGCTGAAGATTTGTTTTCCATCCTATGCAAAGAGATACCACTAAGTACGGCAGTGCATAATAGCGCCCGTTTCAGTTATGTCAGTCCGGCGGGTACAGTGGAGGAACCCTTGTTGAGAGACAATCCCTTATTGGAGGCCGAACCCTGTCGTCAACGTTTGGCGGAAGCTTTTGAGAACGAAACGCCAATAAGCGAGGTAAAGGATTTAGCTGAAAGGAAGGATATAAGTCACCAGACTTGGGGGCATGTTGTGGATGGAGGCTATTTTGAAAACTCCGGTAACACCACCACTTTTGATATTTTGAGTTCCATCGAAGACGCGTTTTTTCATGACGATCTTGTTTGTGGGCCGGAAGATCGACCCGATTTGCAATTCAAGTGTTTACCGGTGATTATTACACTTATCAACGACCCAGAGCTGGCTGCCGCTTCCAAGCTCAATCCCAACGATACCGTGGAATCGCACGATGGTAATTTGCCTCAAGATTCAAGTCAGCCCAATCCTGACCAGTGGCTGACAGAACCTCTGTCACCCATTAAGACTTTATTTCAAACACGTGATGGACGCGGCGGTTATGCGCGTGATTCAACTCAAAAATATGTAGAGAGGCAGCTTCAGGGTCTCTATTTAGAGTTCTCGTTGCACGACAAGAAGGGAGCTTTGCCTCTCAGTTGGGTGTTGTCGGAACTGGTGAAGGATAATATTCAAAAGCAAGTGGACGAAGTACTGCAGGATTTGGCAGAATCCCCAGACAAAACGGGTGACCCACTGAACATAGAACAACTCATACGTTATCGTCTCAAAAACAGTTGAACGGTTCGGGATGAGGTGTGTGTGCAGGTGGGTTATAATAGGTGTATTGATTTTCGGATCAAAAACCTGTTAAATATCCCGTTTCCAGCCGATATGCCACCGTAGCTCAGATGGTAGAGCAACTGATTCGTAATCAGTAGGTCAGCGGTTCAATTCCGCTCGGTGGCTCCATCCATCCCGGATGTTTCCAGTGGCAGGAGGCTTTACGGAGAAGTTATCTCAATCATGGCTTTTGCCCATGATTTTGACTCTTTCCAGAACAGTCAAAATCTCATTCAGCTCGTTCTTTTCAACCAGAGGAGTCAGTTTTTCGCTTAAAAACTCTCCATCCTCTCCCAGTTCACACAATTGACCCAATTCAACTTTCAGCTGTGGAATGTTCTCTTCATCAATAACATCTTTGATTTTAAAAAATAATTGGACGGGAATGGTGATTTGGGAGAGATCAATTTCCTGAATGGTGGAATTGTTTTTATCCGGGTTTTGATCTTTATTTTCCTGGCGACTATCTTTTTTATCAAACTCTACATCCAGCAGAGTTTGAATACATTGGAAAATTCTCTCAATTCGAAAAGGCTTGGAGATATAATCATCGAACATTTTGTCAAAATCTTCCTTGCTCTCTTGGTGAAACACGGAGGCTGTCAAGGCCACGATTTTGAATCGGTCGGAACCAAATTTCTTTTTAATTTCCATGGTGGCTTCTTTACCGTCCATCACCGGCATGCGGATATCCATAAATATGATATCGGGTTCGAAGGTTCCGGCCAGGTCGACCGCTTCCTGCCCATTTTCGGCTTCGACAATTTCAACTCCGGCGCCTTCAAGAATATCGACGAGCAATCTTCTGTTAACCTCGATATCGTCAACCACCAGGGCTTTGATCGAACCGCCTTTTTCAAGTGACCAATCTTTTTCTTCGCCCCTTTGAGATCTTTTGGCAACCGGAGCGTTTGCTGGAGGAAGTTGCAAGGTAAAGTAAAAGCAGGAGCCTTTGCTTACTTGAGAAACCAGTGAGAGGTCTCCTCCCATTAAATGAACCAGTTCTTTGGATAACGATAGACCCAAGCCGGTTCCCTCTGTAAAACGAGCGGCCTCAGATTGCTGGAAGGGTTCTAATATCTTTGCTTGGTCCTCCTCCGGAATGCCTGGGCCTGTGTCTGTTACCTGGAAGGTATAGTGGTTGTCCGGTTTTTTTTCCAGTTCCAACACGATTTTCCCGGCTTCCGTGAATTTAATCGCATTTCCCAGGAGATTGACCAAGACTTGTCGTAGCTTTCCTTCATCACCATGAACATAGATCGGAGTTTGATCCGTACCTTTTAATAGGACGATCAATTTTTTATCTTCGCAGCGGTTCTCAAACATGGTTATAAGGCCTTCGAGCAATTCATTCAGATCAAAATCTTTTGGATTCAGCTCTTTAGTGCCGGCTTCAATTTTGGAGTAATCCAATATTTCATTGATCAACTCTAAAAGATTGTTACCGCTCGCCTCAATGGTTTGAATTGCTTTTTTATCGTCGGGATCGAGGTCGGGGCTTTGGTTTAAGATTTGAGAATAACCGATGATGGCGTTCAAAGGAGTTCGTATTTCGTGGCTCATATTCGCAAGAAAAGCGCCTTTGGCCCGACTTGCCTTTTCTGCTTCATATTTGGCTTCCTGAGCAGAAATCATAGCCCTCGATAGTTCCAGTTCGCTCTCCATGCGCTGCATGAACTGGCCGATTTGGCTGCCCATGTTGTTAAGGAGATTATTCAGGTCTTGGTCGAAATTGGCCTGGCCGGTTGTGAACACTTCCATCACACCCCAGAACTTTTCTCCGGAGACGATAGGGAATCCAAACCCACCATGAATTCCAATTTCTTTGGCGGCCGGTTTTCTTGGGAAATTCGAATCCTCGGTCACTTCCCCGATCCATGCGGGTTTTCTTGCCTCCCAAACCCTTCCCGGAAGACCTTTCCCTTTTTCGAATATTCTGTTAAACGTTTGCTTGGAAAAAATTTCATAGGCTTCCAGTCCCAATTTCCAGGAAAAAGATCCAAATCGACATGACAAAACATGAGGTTCGGATTTGACGCCCCAATAAAAAGCCAAATCCCATGTAGGGTGATTCGTAAAAGTTTGGAGAATTTTAACAATGCCATCGTCTGCGGTTTGGGCTTCGGCCAGAACCTTGGTCAGGTTGTACCGCAGAATATTGCGATGCTTTTCCCGTTTCTCTGATGTGATATCCCTAAAAGTTACAACTGCTCCAACCAACCTCCCATTTTCCCGAATCGGTTTGCTCAGATATTCCACAGGAAAGGAGCTACCATCTTTACGCCAAAAAACTTCATTGGATTCCCGGTGAACCTTTCCATCCTTAAAAGCTGCGTATATGTGGCATTCTTCCCGAGGGTAGGGTGTCCCATCTTTCCTGGAATGATGTATGAGAGTGTGCTGTGGTTTGCCGATCAATTCTTCAGCCGAATAACCCAGCATCTCTGCTGCAACCGGATTGACAAAGGATGTATTGCCATCCATATCCAGTCCATAAATGCCTTCTCCTGCTGAATTCAATATCATGGCGTTTTGGTTTACGGCTCTTTCGAGCTCGGCCTTTTTTTCCTCCCGCTCCGTAATATCGCGGACAAACCCTATGAACAATAAGCGACCACCTATTTCCGTTTGGGTTATTAAAAGCTCCATGGAGAAGGTGGTTCCATCTTTACGGCGGCCCAGAACTTCCCTTCCTGACCCAATGATTTTTGCCTCACCGGTATCCAGATAATTTTGGATGTATTGATCATGTTCGCTTTTCCAGGGGTCTGGCATCAAAATATTTACATTCTTCCCTTGGGTCTCCGATTTTGAATAACCGAATATTCGCTCTGCGGCAGCATTGAAGGATTCAATAGTTCCGTTTGCATTGATAGTAATAATTCCATCTACGGTATTGTCTAGAATAGCCCTGAGGCGAGATTCGTTACTCAGCCGGATGGCATTGGCACGGACGATGTCTTGGCTTTTTTGAAACGATCTGCAAATAATGACTGCGATCCAAATGACAAAAAGTGCCAGAAATCGGTTGGTCAAAACTTTCCAGTTTTCCCCTCCTGTGGGTGAGAAGATATAGCCGAGCCATGTTAAAACTGTTCCGGTGATTCCCGCCCAAAGGATATAACTGCGTTTCCCTCCCCATAAAGAAAATAAAACCAAAACGATATAAGTCACTCCACCCGCGACACCCAATTCAAGACTCAGATCGAATAAGAAGAGTGAGGCAGATAACAGGCCACTGACCACGAAGTAAAGCTTTTTATTAAACTTTGGTAAAATTAGAAACTTCATGTGTGATGAACCTGATCCTGAAGGCGACTAAAAGTAAGGAGCAATCAGCAGCCTTTTACTGAGGATTTCAAGTAATTCAGCAGTAAATCCAGTTTAAAGGATAGACTTAGGTATATCTAATAATTATTGATCCGGTGTAAATCTAATGACAGTTCTGCACTAAAGGCTAACCGGTCAAAAGTAGTGCGCTTCAGTTTTGCGCTGAGGTAAGGTTTCGATTTTAGGGAAAATTTGCCTGGTTCTCGAAAACTCCCATTGAAAAGACGTTTGAATTCTCTTGTGGGCTTCAAATAAAAAAGGCTTAGAGGATTTCTCCCCTAAGCCTTTCAAAATTTTCAGCTGAAATTTCAGCTAGGCGGTCTTAAGTTTCGCTAAGTATCACTTATTTCATTACCACCTGAGGAATACTGGCGAAGCAGCCCAATACCCATAGATTACTGTCAAGTTTTACCAGAGTGGCAGGATGGGCATTGATCCGACCCCTTCCCAGAGTGGCAATATAAACCGTGTATTGGTTTGGAGCGGTTTCAATTTTGCCCATGATCTGGTCCACTTTTGTTTTACATAAAGACGCGATAAGTTTGGGGGGAGGAAAGGATTTACTTTGATAAGGCTCAACTTTCCCCTTTTTTCCTTTTTGTGCATGCGCGGGCATGGCAATGAAGCAGAATGAGAGCAGGACGACGAGAACAAGTGTGACAGTTTTTTGCATGATTTCCCCCTCAGATGTGGATGATTAATAAAGTTTGTTATCTATATGTATACTGACTGATAATACGGTTCGTTAAATGGGCAACCACCCCGACATGGCGCAGCGTTGAGCGATCAGGGGTGTAAAGCTTTCAATATTGTTGGAAAGATTCGTCATAAATTCTTCGGCCAGGCGTTGATCCTTAAAACATTCGTAAATGTCGTCCAAAAAACCGCCACGCAACAAAGGATGCTCGAGAAATTCCCGGCCGGGTCCGGTCGCGATTTCCAGTGGGTAGTCTACGACTTCCACTTTTTCCATATTCAATTCCTCCAACCACCGTCTTGCTTGATCGGCGGAGGGCCGTTCTTCAATGTATTCGATCAGTGCTTTCCGTTCACTCTCGAATCCGCGTTCGGTCATGGCACGGTTTACCTGATTCCACAACGAGTCGAATGTTCCGAGAGAGGGAAAGGTTAAAACAATCTGGCCTCCGGGTTTCAGGAAACGAACCAGGCTCCGGAGCGCTTCAAACCGGTTGGGACGAAAAAACATAAACGAGAGGTTGCCGGTTATCCGGTCGAATTGCGGGAGGTCGGGAGGCAATTGCCGCATATCTCCAACCTCAAACTGCAGCCAGGGGAGATGCCGTCCCTGTCGGGACCGGGAACGCAGGACTTGATGCGTGTGAATATCCACCGCCAGCACCTTGCCGTTGGGTCCCACTTGCTCGGCAATATGAAACGCCGGAACTCCTGATCCTGCAGCCACATCCAGAACGGTAGCACCCGGAGAAATATCGAGGTGACTCATCAATGCTTCCGCAAAAGGAGTTGACCAGTAATCATTCTCAGGCAAGGGCCATTGGGGTTTCATCAGATTCTTTAAAATTTATGCTCTTTCATTAAACCGGTAGAGAAGTTTAATGTAAAATTGACCAATACTTGTCAATAAGCTATATAAGGAATACGGTATGGCAAACAGTTCGCGAATTCAAGCGCAGTAGCCACCCTTTAACAAGTACTTAAAATATGACATCAATCTCCAAAAACTCTGCAGACAATATAACAGAAGAGTATCGAATTCTTCACAAAGTTGCCCAAATACTGCAATCATCCGGAGAATTGGAAAATATATTGCAAAATGCACTGCGCGCTATTACGGGGTTCGAAGAGCTTAAAGTGGAGAATAAAGCCGGTATATTTTTGGTGGATGAAAGTCAAAAAGTGTTGCGCTTATTCACTACATTTGGGGAATTTTCAAAAGAATTTATTGAAAAAGAAAAAGAGGTTCCTTTCGGGGATTGTTTGTGTGGCCGTGTGGCAGAATCCGGTCAAATGCTAATGAGTGAGAGCTGTTTTTCCGATCCTCGGCATGAAAGAACCTTTTCCGATATGACCGCTCATGGTCATTACATTATTCCATTGAAGAGCAGCGACAAGCTGGTGGGAGTGATGTTTCTTTATACGAATACCAACCCCGACTGGTACAAGCACAGTCAGGAGGTTTTGGTTTCCATAGGAGGTCTGATTGCCAATGCGATTGAAAAGAAGAAAGTTGACGACGAATTAGAGCAATACCGGAGCCATCTTGAAAACCTGGTGAAGCTCCGTACCGGCGAGTTGACCAATGCCAATGCTCAACTTCTGGGTGAAGTTGAGAGCCACAAGAAGACCCAGGATGAATTACGCCAATTGAGTATTCAGACTGAGAAAATAAGGGAAGAGGAAAAATGTGAAATTTCAAGAAAAGTTCACGATGAACTGGGGCAATTACTGACGGCGATGAAAATGGATTTGTTGCAACTGGACAAAAGACTCCCGAAGGAGGATGTCGAATTGCACCAACGTGCCGACTCAGTCGTCAGCCTGATCGATGACACCATAAAATCAGTTCAGGGAATTGCTATGGAGCTGCGTCCGCCCATTTTGGATGCGTTTGGCTTGTGTGAAGCCATTGCTTGGCAGGCGGATGAATACAAAAAAAGATACGGAATTCAATTTGACATCAATTGTTTTCAGAAGCACATGGAGTTGGAGAAGGATCTGGAGATTGCTTTGTTCCGAATCTTTCAGGAATCGATTACCAATGTGGTCAGGCATGCTGAGGCGACTCAGGTCAAAATTAAGGTGTCACTTGAAAACGACCAGTTAGTGATGAAAATCCAAGACAATGGGGTAGGGATTCAGAAAGATAAAATTGAGGACTCCAATTCCATCGGGCTTATAGGAATCAGGGAACGTATCCGATCCTGGAACGGGGAGGTTCAAATATCCGGAGAGACAGGGCAGGGAACCCGTGTGGAAATTCGAATTCCCATTACCAAATCATGAAATCAAGCAAATCAAACTCCATAAAAGTTTTGATAGCGGATGATCACGATATTGTCCGCCAGGGAATCAAGACCATTATCTCTGAGGTTTCAGATATAGTCGTTGCGGGTGAAGCTGAAAGCGGCGATGAGGTGCTGAAAAAGATTCAAGCGCTGGATGTTGACGTTCTCATAATGGACTATGAGATGCCCGATAGAAATGGACTGGACACATTGGTTGAGTTGAAAGCGATGAAGCCTCAATTGCCGGTCATTATATTGAGCATGTTTCCGGAGGACCATTATGGGGTCCGATTTCTCAGGGCAGGGGCGTCCGGTTATTTGGGAAAATCCAACGTAACGCAGCAGTTGATTGAAGCGATCCGAAGAGTTGTCGATGGCCACAAGTATATTTCCCCCAATCTTGCGGACAAACTGGTATTAGAACTCAATAAGGACTCCGAGAAACCCCTCCACGAAAACCTCACCGACCGGGAGTTTCAGGTATTTCATTTTATTGCGGAAGGAAAGAGACTCAAGGCAATCGCCGACGAACTCCACCTCAGCATCAACACAGTCAGCACCTACCGGTCCCGCATTCTTGAGAAAATGGGTATGAAGAACAATTCAGACCTGATCCGTTATGCCATCCAAAATTCGCTGGTAAAATAGCCATTTACCGTAACACCTCCCCTCAATTTTCTTATCATAATTCTCCCTTTCCTTACCTGTAGTAAAAATACTACAAACTTAAAGGGGCTTTCGTCTCATTTTTTTAGATGTTCGGATGATTTCATGTAGGCGGTATTTTTTCTAAGATTGTATCTGTTGACAAAGTAATTTTTGGGGCCATCATCTCCGGTTCACTTAAAGGGTATTCCAGCTATCGTGATAAGGAGATGGTGGTTCCCTCTAAAATTCGAATTCCGAGGCTAAAAGTTGAGCGGGGTTCACCTATAAGGATATAAAAGCAAAATCAACTTGACTGGGGGTGGCTTTGATTGAGAAAATCCTGTTTCGCTCGTTGGGTTGATTTAATTTATCCAATGGGCGGTCTCTATAAACGTTCTTGAAAAGGAGTGGTTAAATGAAACATGTGAAATTTGCTTTGTGCCTTTCCCTGATTTTTGGATTGGCTGCTTCGGTTTCTTATGCTGGAGATACTCAGGCTGTGGTCATTTCCAAGCCCAGAGATGGGGCTATCGTCTCCAGCCCTGTGGAAGTGTGTATGACTCCCTGGGGGGTTGAGTTTGAACCTGCTAAAAAAGGAGTGAACGAAGGAAAGGGTCACAATCATATCCTGGTGGACGTGGCATTGCCTTCTGATTTGAGCAAACCGATTGGTAAGGATTCCAAACATATCCATATGGGAGATGGTTCCTCCTGTAAAAAGATTAAGCTTTCACCCGGAAAACACACTATCCGGACTCTTTTTGCCAAAGGAAATCATGTCCCTTACAATCCTCCCATCTCGGACACTATTGAGATAACCGTAAAGTAAAATTTGTTCGATGGCTGTTCACTGGAGGGCAGTAGTTGGAGAGCCCTCCAGTGAACGGGCTTTTTCAGGAATTGTTAAATGGAATTTGTTGTAAGAAACTTGAAAGCCTCTTTCTTGATACTTTTATTTGTTATCTTACCAGTTAAATCCTTTGCAAATGATGCAGACGATCTGGGTCTTTGCCCTCAGTTACGGGAGAAGACGCCAAGAGCTCCCGAGGAATTTCTGAAAAAAGTTAACCCTCTGGAAAAAAATCAAAAAAATCTTAAGAAAGGCAAATTGTTGTACATGGTTCGTGCAAAAACCTTGCAGTGCAAACATTGCCATGGCGTGAATGGGGATGGGCGTGGAGAAATGGCTTCGGACAGTTTTCCCGCACCCCGTAATTTTACTTGTGCAGAAACGATGAAGGCTATTCCTGATGGACAGCTTTTTTGGACGATCGAGAACGGTCTGCCTCACACCTCCATGCCTTCTTACAGCAATTTAAAGGACAAACAGGTGTGGCAAATAATTCTTTATATCAGAGAGTTCGCAAAATAAGATTTAAAGAAAAAAGGCCTACTGGAAAATCCAGTAGGCCTTTTTGTATTGGCACGCCCGAGAGGATTCGAACCTCCGACCTACGGAACCGGAATCCGTCACTCTATCCAACTGAGCTACGGGCGCATAATATTTTTTGATTGAGCCGAGTCTAGACTCCCTCCTCCGCTTCCGGAGCGGCAGCGGTGGTTCCCGCTTTCTTAGCATCGTCCTTGCCGAATTCGCGGATCATGTCCACGCGCAGTTTCCACCACTTGATTTCTTCCTTCAACTCCTCGGCAAGCTCCGGGGTAGTGAACAGTTTGATTTCATATCCGGCTTCCAGGCGCGCCTCAATGGTGTCGGGAAGCTCCAGTCCGCATTCCTTCATCACCGTAATTGGATTTTTTGCCAGCTTCTTACGGAAGTCGTCGTCAGTGACCGCCTGAGTCGCTACCTGCTTCCATTTGTCATTCAGTTCTTCCTTGCGTTTGTTCTTCATTATTACTCCGTTTCATTCTGTTTCGCCTGACGAGCGGACTCTAAAGGCCAGTGAGTGTTTTTTGAATAAGCCTAAGGGTATATGAGACGGGGAGGGAAGGCAATTAATAATCGCCGGGGTCCGGGGACACCTCTATTCATGCTTGAATAATAGAAGGAACCATCCCCAGCGCTTCGTCGAGTTTTTCAGGTTTGGAGCCTCCCGCCTGGGCCATATCCGCCCGCCCGCCACCGTTGCCGCCGACGACTTCGGCCACCTGTTTCAGGATATTGCCGGCGTGATACCGGTCCATCAGGTCCTTGGTCACCCCGGCGGCGAGAAGCACTTTGCCGTTGTCCGCCGCGCCGGCCACCACGACCACCGATTTCAACTGATTCTTGGCATTGTCGATGAACGTCCTGAGGGTTTTGACATCCACTCCCTCCAGCTTTTTGACCAGCAAGGACACGTCGCCGACTTTCTGTACTTCATCGGCCAGGTTGGACGCACCGCCTTTACCGCCACCGGTCACCAGTTTTTCCTTGAGCGACGCTACCTGTTTTTCCAGCTCCTTGTTTTTCTCAATGAGCTTCTGCAGTTTCTTCAGTTCTTCATCCGGCTGGGCCTTGATGAGTGAACGAATACCTCCCAGATTTTCGAATTCTTTTTGAATGCGCTCGAACGCGCGCGTGCCCGTAACTGCTTCGATGCGGCGCACGCCGGAAGCGATTCCTGTTTCCTGAGTAATCTTGAAGAAGCCGATATTGCCTGTCGCGGACACATGGGTGCCGCCGCACAGCTCCTTGCTGAAACCGGGTACGGAAACCACGCGCACGTTGTCGCCGTACTTCTCGCCGAACAGAGCCACCGCACCTTTCTCCAGCGCGGTTTCGATATCCATCTCGTCGGTATCCACCGAAATGTTTTCGCGGATCTTTTCATTGACCAGCGCTTCGATGCGGGCCCGTTCCTTATCGGTCAACGGGGAGAAGTGCGTGTAGTCGAACCGCAAGCGATCTGGTTCCACCAGTGATCCCCCCTGCTTCACATGACCGCCTAAAGTTTCTTTCAGCGCAGCGTGCAACAGGTGCGTCGCGGAATGGTTGAGTGCGGTGTCGTTGCGCTTTGCCGCATCCACTTCCAGTGTCAACGGATCGCCGACCTTCACGGTTCCCTGCGCGACTTTGGCATGGTGCACGATCAGGTCTGGCAAAGGTTTGGTGGTATTGGTGATGTCGAGGATCGCCTGGTCGTTGTACGCCCGTCCGACGTCTCCCACCTGTCCGCCGGACTCGCCGTAAAACGGGGTCTGGTTCACCAGCAGGTCGAACGCTTCGCCTTCCTTTACAGAGTCAACACGCTTGTCGTTTTTGATGAGTGCGACAACTTTGCCTTCGCCGTGGGTGTTGCCGTAGCCGTTAAATTGTGTCGTGCCGTTTTTCTGCAGCGTCTCGTTGAACACTGGAGAGACCGCGCTTTCTCCCGAGCCTTTCCACGAGGCCATGGCCTTTTCTTTCTGCGCCTGCATGGCTTTGTTGAACCCGTCCATGTCGAGGGTGTAACCGGTATCTTTCGCGGTTTCTTCCACCAGGTCGACGGGAAAACCGAACGTGTCGTACAATTTAAAAATCTCTTCGCCGGGAATGGTGGTCGACTTTGCCTTCTTCATCTTGTCGAGAATTTCATCCAGCCGTTGCGTACCAACGGTCAGCGTTGTATTGAAATTGTCTTCTTCGTTGGTGGCCACTTTCTGGATGAAGTCGTGGTTCACCGACAGGTCGGGGTACACATCCTGAAACTTGGCGATCACGTCCTCGGTGATGTGATGAAAGAATGGGTCCTGCTGCTCGAGCAGTTTGCCGTGGCGCAACGCACGACGCATGATCCGTCGCAGCACATAACCGCGTCCCTCGTTGGAGGGCAGCACACCATCGTTGATAAGGAACGTTGTGGCACGAGCGTGATCGGCGATCACCCGCAACGAAACGTCGGTCTCCGGATTTGCATTGTGTTTTTTACCGGTGATCTTGCCGACATGCTGAATGATGCTCATCAAAAGGTCGGAATCGTAATTGCTCGGCTGGCCCTGCACCACCGCCGCCAACCGTTCCAGTCCCATACCGGTATCGATACACGGACTCGGCAGCGGCGTCATCTTGCCGGACTCGTCGCGGTCGAACTGCATGAACACCAGGTTCCACACTTCAAGGTAGCGATCGCAGTCGCACCCGACGGTGCAGGTCGGTTTGTCGCATCCCAGCGCTTCGCCCTGGTCGACGAAAATTTCCGAACAGGGACCACACGGACCGGTCGGGCCCATGGCCCAGAAATTGTCCTTGTCGCCGAAGCGGAAAATCCGGTCGTCGGTCAGCTTGATTTCCTTCTTCCACAACTCAGCGGCCTCGTCGTCGTCCTTGTACACCGAGGCATACAGCTTGTCGGCAGGGAGCTTCATTTCCTTGGTCAGGAAATCCCAGGCGAAGATGATGGCGTCCTTCTTGAAATAGTCGCCGAAGGAGAAATTGCCCAGCATTTCGAAAAACGTATGATGCCGCGCCGTGCGTCCGACCTGCTCGAGGTCGTTGTGCTTGCCGCCGGCGCGCACGCATTTCTGGGACGACGCGGCGCGGGTGTAGTCGCGTTTCTCCTGCCCGAGGAACACGTTCTTGAACGGTACCATCCCCGCGTTGGTGAACAGCAGGGTTGGGTCGTTCTTCGGCACCAGCGAATCGCTCGGCACCACCGCGTGTCCGCGTTCCGCGAAGAAGTCCAGAAATCGTTTGCGTATTTCGTTACCGGTCATAAGCGCCTAGATTATATATCAATAACACATAGATTAGATACGGTATTTCCCTTTTGGATTCCACAGCTTGAGGAAGCGGGCTAATACTTCCTCCCCTTATTAAGGGGAGGGCTGAGGTGGGGTTATCAACCACCCCTAGCCCCTCCTTGAAAAGGAGGGGGAGATTATAGAGTTGCCTTGCCCTAAAAATTACCCGCAGAGGTACTCCGCAATTGGCTCCAGGCCCATGCCTGGCTAGGCGATTCCGGAGCGGAGGAGGTCGTGGAGGTGGATCATGCCGTCGATCTGTTTGCCGTCGTCGGACACGGCGATACAGGTGATGGAATACTCCTCCATCATCTGCAGGGCCTTGGTGGCCATGTCGTCCTTCTGCACCGTTTTGGGATTCTTCGACATCAGTTCGCCCGCGTTGATCTTGGAGATATCGCGCTTGGACTCCATCAATCTACGCAGGTCGCCGTCGGTGATGATGCCCGTCATCTTCCCCTTGCCGTCGACCACCAGCGTGGTGCCGAGTCGCTTGAGGCTCATCTCCGTGAGCACGGCATAGATATCCGCACTCTCCGGCACCGCGGGAATCGTGTTCCCGGCGTGCATGAGATCCTGCACTGTCACCAGCAGTTTGCGTCCCAGGCTCCCGCCGGGGTGGTTGAGAGCGAAATCGTCCTCCTTGAAGCCGCGTTTTTCGAGCAGGCCCATCGCGAGGGTGTCGCCCATGGCAAGCGTCGCCGTGGTGCTGGCGGTGGGCACCAGGTTCAGCGAGCACGCTTCTTCCGCAACGCCGATGTTCAGCACATAATGCGCGCGCTTGGCGAGGGTGGAATCCGGATTGCCCGTCATCGCCACCAGCGTACATTTGCGGCGGTTGATCACCGGGAGCAGGCGGACCATTTCCTCCGTTTCGCCGCTGTTTGAGATGGCGAGGATGACATCCTCCTTGCCGATAATGCCCAGGTCGCCGTGGCTGGCCTCCGCCGCGTGGACGAACACTGCCGACAGGCCGATGCTGGAGAAGGTCGCCGCAATTTTCTGCCCCACAAGTCCCGATTTGCCGATGCCCAGCACCACCAGGTGGCCGGGACACTCGTCCAGCAAGGACACCACATCGACGAAGGTCTGGTCGATGCGGTCGATCAGGTCCGCGACCGACTGGCTTTCGATGCGCAACACGCGCTTGCCTGCTTCGATAATTTTGTTCTGCAGTTCCGGCGAGGATTTTTTCAGGGGTTGCATGATTTGCGGGAGGACTTTGTTTTTAAAAGGTTTGAACGCTATAACGTTCTAAAAAGGGTACCACAATACTCCCCTCCTTTACAAGGAGGGGCTGGGGGTGGTTGGCCTCAGATAAACACAGATGAACGCAGACACTATCATCCTAAGCTTGGCAAAATGGGATTTAAGGTCTCATCTTATGAAGAGAGAAGAGAAAGACTATATGTATACCATTTTTGGGCTAGTTGACAAACATGCCCAAAAGGAATAAGTTTTGGAAATCCGAATAGTGGTTATTCATAAATTAGGAAAAAAATAAACCTAAATGGAGATAATCCCAAATGGAAACTACTTTAAGTTTTCTAAATAAATATAGGAAAATGATTGGTAGTGAACCTTTATTATTTTTTGTGCTAGCAATTTTAACACTTCAGTATGGTCAATACCAAACTTCTGAATTAAAAGATATTTTTAAACCAGTTTCGGGTGTGCTCTTCACTTTTGGGTTATTAATTGCTCTGCTTCGAGTTGTCGGTACATTTTTTAAGCAGAGACCCGCCCGAGGAATGATTGATGGCTTATTAGCCGGTCTATTTGCTGGAATACTTGGGGGAAGTTTTGGCTATGGGTACCATGATTATAGCGAGCCTGCATTGTTAAGAATAATTTTATGTATTTTGTTTGCTGTTCCTTCTGGTGGAGCGTTAGGAGTAGTGATAGATCTTCTTCATCCAGACCGTTCTATTCCCTGGAGGAAATATTTTGGTAGTTTGATGCTAGCAATTAGTTTGCTTTTTATTGTGGTTGGAATGGGTTTTACTTTATTTTTACCCAAAATGCATTATGGTAATGGCATTAATGTTTTCGATCTCCAACTTATTTGTGAATTTTATCTATTTTTTATGGTGACAATTGTTGTAATTTCATTCGAATGGCCAATAAAAAAACTAGTGAGAAGATTTTTACTATTAATTATTGCTATTGTACCTGCTCGTGCGTTGACCTTTTTTGTTCAGTTAAATGATTCGAATCCACTTATCAATGGTAGATTAGGTGAGCGCCAATTTTTGGTTGATTCGTCAAAAGAAGGAGCTGAAAGAGTATTTGCAATTGGATCGGGATATTATGTAATGGCCATAGCTGTAATCGTTTTTATGATTTGGACATTAAGTGCGTACGCTTTTTATTATAAGGACCATCCTTTATCCCTTTGGTTGGATGGTAAAGTTAAAGCGTAACCTTTCCTAACTCGGTGTGAATTTACCCTATACTGGTATAAACATGATTTGCAGGAGGTAAGCCAATGGGCCTGAAAGAAGACTATCAGAAGGAACTGCAGGAGCAACTGGACGAGTGAAGGTTGGATACCCCCTATGCCGTATCCCGTATACTCTCACTGTAATTGAAATAATTTGTTGATCGAATTATCTATCCTATTAAAAAGAAATCTACCCGGATCATACTCATTTCCCTGTTGGAAATTTGGGAAAATTTTCTATAATACTCCCTTCAAAGAAAAGATGGATGTCCGTTTCCTTGGGGAAGGGATCATGCGCGTGTCGGGCTTGAACCGGCCATTGGGTGCGCGAAGCTTTACCCTTTTGGGACGGGTCATCAGAAGATGAATCGAAGTTTTATGTTTCATGAATTGAAGGGATAGAAGGTGCCATGAATTACAACTTTGCAGCTGTGATTGCCTTAGTGACTCAATTGCTACTTGTTCCTGTTGCCTCCGCGGCTGAAAGTAGTGCTTACAGCATGAATAAGGACTGGCAGGCATGCAGTACTTCCGGAATTCGGGATTCTCAGAAATTTACCAATTGCCTCACCTACCCGGACGCCGGGATGGATTTTAATTCCTGTAACAAGCCGCCAAAAGTGATTTATTTTGCCCGGCATGCGGAGAAACGATTTAGAGATATCACAGGACAAAATAATATTTCAGAATACATTCTGACCAGCGTCGGCCAGAAAATGGCGCAACATCTTGCGAAAGTATTTGATCCGGTACCCGTGAAAGTGATTTACACCAGCGATTATACGCGGACCCGGCAAACTGCGTGTCCCCTTATGAGAAGCAAGCGGGTGGCTCGTCATGTCGTCTGTAAAACAGAAACCAAAAGAGAACGGTTTATTCAAGGCGCTCTTTGCAAGTCCCACAAGGATGAAGTGGTTGTGGTCATTGGTCATACCCATACGATCATTGAAATGCTCATCAACCTGAACGTGATCGGGCCCCGGGATGGACTCGAGATAAAATTTGGAGAGATTTATAAAGTCACCTTTCGGGGAGGGAAGGGAAGATTGGAAACACCTTCGATTCGTTACTGGAACTGTGATGCCTCGGGATGTCATAAAAACGGCGCTCTGGCCGTGAAGCTGGAGTAGTTGTTGCCATTTCGATTCCCGTCAACTCCACTTTTATTTATAAGGCTCTATGAGGTTTATCCTCATAGAGCCTTTTTCTTGTCTGGACAATTTACGCCCTCATTTTTCAGAAGAGTGACCAGACCCCTGTCTTTAGCCCATTTTTAGAGTTCAGTTTCAGAGTGAAAACAGTTATCCCCTTTACCTGTTAATTTGGTATAACCTCTACCGCTCCATGGTCATCACAGTGGTCTCCATGTTGTCGATGAAGACGTCCATCGACAATATAATCTATATGATCCCCGTGAGTGACAGCCTTATGCCCACAGTTTGGGTTATGGGTGTGATTGTGACTATGTTTTTCATTGCACTCACTGGGATGCTGAGCATTTACCTCTAATACATGCTCGTCCACATGATCATTATGAGGGTGATGCAAGTGTCCATCGTGGAGATAATCATAGTGATCACCGTGCTTAATCTTTGTATGACCGCAATTTTCACCGTGAATGTGTTCATGGTTTGGATGTTGCGTACAATCAGTCATGGCCATCTCCTCAATCAAGTTTATGTGAACGCTTACAAAAATTTTTCTTCGTAAGTCCAATTTGAATAACGAAAATCAATTCCTTAAATCCTTCTAAATAGTTCTCGGCAAAAAGAAATCCAAGATACAAAATGGTTTATATCGCGACAATATAGCCACACCTTCAATTTGTCAATACCCTGGAAGCAACAATATGAACGTTCACTTTTGGCCGAAAGCTGCCCTCTTTGCTGCGAAATCCCCCACTCCCAATTTAGTGAGAATATACCCTATAATGGTATAAACACGATTTTTAGGAGAAAACCTAGTGGGCATTAAAGAAGACTACCAGAAGGAACTGCAGGAGCAGTTGGATGAGTGGGGGAAGGAGATCGACAAGCTCAAGGTTGTGGCTAGCAAGGCTAAGGCGGGTCTGCAGGGGGAGTACTACAAGGAGGTCGAGGACCTGCGATGTAAACAGCTGGCGGCCCAGAAAAAACTCCACGAGGTCAAAGAAGCCAGCGGGGACGCCTGGGAAGACCTTAAAGAAGGGGTCGAAGGCGCGTGGGACTCCTTAAGCACTGGCATCAAAAAAGCCGCTTCCCGCTTCAAGTAAATTTTCTCTGTGCTATCTGCGTTCTCTGTGGTTAAATCCTTCCTATTGTGGCTTCTAAAAAACCAAAACTTTATCTGATTGACGGATCGTCGTATATCTTCCGGGCGTTTTACGGCATCCGGCAGTTCCTGTCCAATGCCCAGGGACTCCCCACCAACGCGTTGTACGGGTTCACCACCATGCTTTCCAAGGTGGTGCGCGACGAACAGCCGGACTACCTCGCCGTGGTGTTCGACTCCAAAGCCAAAACCTTCCGCCACGAAATGTACCCCGCCTACAAGGCCAACCGCGACACCCCGCCGGAAGAACTGGCGGAGCAGTTTCCCTACTTTGAGCCGCTGGTCGAAGCGTTCAATATCGTGAGCCTTCGGCAGGACGGGTTCGAGGCCGACGACATCATCGGCACCCTCGCGAAGATGGGTGAGGAGGCGAAGATGGAGGTCGTCATCGTGAGCGGCGACAAGGACATGATGCAGCTGGTTTCCCCGAACGTCCATATGCTCGACACCATGAAGGACAAACGCATGGCCAAGCCGGAAGTGATCGACAAGTTCGGCGTGCCGCCGGAGCAGGTGATCGAGGTGATGGGACTGATGGGAGACTCCAGCGACCACATCCCCGGCGTGAAGGGGGTGGGTCCCAAAACGGCGACGGAGCTGATCCGGAAATACGGCTCGATCGACGAGCTGTATGAAAACATCGACGACATCGAAAAGGTGAAGCTGAAGGAAAAACTGGTGACGGACAAAGAGAACGCCCTGCTCAGCCGCCAACTGGTGACCATCGATACGGAGATGTCCCTCGATTGCACGATTGATGATTTGAAAATGCGCGAACCGCATACGGACAAACTGCGGAAAATTTTCACAGAGCTCGGATTCAAAAGTCTGTTGGAGAATCTTCCAACGGATGGCGAGGCCGGAGAAACACCGGCAGTTGAAAGTAAAGAAGTCGAGTCCAAGTATGAAACGATTATGGACGAGAAGGCGTTAAAAGCTCTCGTTACGAAACTGAAAAAGGCGAAAGAATTTGCGCTCGATCTGGAGACGACGAGCAAAAGTCCGACTCAGGCGGAGATGGTGGGGATTTCGTTTTCCTGGGCGGAGGGTGAGGCGTGCTACATTCCGGTGAGTCACCGCTACCTGGGCGCGCCGGAACAGTTGGATAAGAAAAAAGTCCTCACCGCTCTCAAGCCGTTACTGGAAGACGCCAAGTTGAAAAAATTCGGGCACAATATCAAGTACGACCTCATCGTCCTCGCCAACGAGGGTGTGGCATTGAAGGGAGTGGCATTTGATTCCATGCTGGCGTCGTATGTACTGGACCCGTCGAAGCGGCAGCACGGTATGGACGCGTTGGCGATGGAGCTGCTGGGCCACCAGAACATTTCGTATGAGGATGTAGCAGGGAAGGGAGCCAAGCAGATCGGTTTCGACGAAGTGGAGATTGGGCCGGCGTCCGAGTACGCGGCGGAGGACAGCGACATCACCCTGCGCCTGACGCACACACTCCGGGCACGACTGAAAGATGAAACGTTGAAACTGTATGACGAATTGGAAATGCCGCTGATCGATGTGCTGGCGGATATGGAGATGACCGGTGTGCTGGTCGATCGCGAGCATCTCAAGAAACTGTCCGGCAAATTGAGTCGAAAACTGAAAAAGCAGGAAGATGAAATCTATGCGCTGGCGGGCGAGCCGTTTAACATCAATTCACCGAAACAGCTGGGGGCGATCCTGTTCGAAAAGCTGGAGCTGCCGGTGAAGAAGAAGACCAAGACCGGCTACTCGACCGACATGAGCGTGATGGAGGAACTGGCGGAGGAACACGAACTGCCGGAGATGATTGTCAACTTCCGCCAGCTGTCGAAGCTCAAGTCGACCTACATTGACTCCCTGCCGCTGGAGATCAATCCCAAAACCGGGCGGGTACACACGTCCTACAACCAGACCGTCGCCGCGACAGGACGCTTAAGTAGCAGCGATCCCAATCTGCAGAACATACCGATCCGTTCCGACCTCGGCAAAGAAATTCGCCAGGCGTTTGTCGCAGACAAGAACGGCTGGTTGCTGTCTGCCGACTATTCACAGATCGAGTTGCGGATACTCGCGCATCTGTCCGAAGACCCGGCGTTGATCAAGGCATTCAAGAAGGGAGAGGACATTCATACCCGAACGGCGGCGGAGATATTTGGTCAGTCACTGGACGCGGTGGACGAGGACGGACGGCGCATGGCGAAGGCGGTGAACTTTGGCATCGTGTACGGGTTGAGTGCGTTCGGATTGTCGCGGCAGTTGAAGATTGCTCCGGGTGAAGCGAAGGCGTTCATCGACCAGTATTTCGATCTGTACAAGAACGTCAAAACGTTTATGGAAAGTACGGTTGAGGAAGCGCGGCAGTGCGGCTATACCGTAACGATGATGAACCGCCGGCGGTATTTGCCCGACCTCCACAGCAAGAACCGGCAGGTGCGCGAGGCGGCAGAGCGGGTGGCGATCAATTCCCCGGTGCAGGGAAGCGCGGCGGATATGATCAAGCTGGCAATGATTCGTCTGCATCAGAAGCTGGCGAAGATGAAGTCGAAGATGATTATGCAGGTGCACGACGAGCTGGTGTTTGAGTGTCCGGAGAAAGAGAAAAAAGACGTCGAGACGCTGGTCCAGAAAGAAATGGAAGGCGTATGGCCGATGCAGGTGCCTGTAGTGGTGCATCTGAACTGGGGCCGGAACTGGGACGAAGCACATTAGCCCATTGATCGAAAGTCTTCTCTTTTTCACCAATTAGACCTTTTATTTCCCTCCTTTATTGCTCCCATCTTTTCCTTTAGAGCTTAAACCCCTTTGTTATACTTAAAGAACGCATGCTTTAGGCGTTGTCTTTAACGAGGGCCGATTTTTGAGCGATTCGACTGGGTTTTTGAACCGTCCATTGAGCCGCCGGTTTTTTCTGAAAGCCGGGCTGGGGATTTTCGGTGTCACCGCACTGGGTGTGGGGAAAGGGTATTCGAATACCCTGAGTTCCCGAATCGTAGTGGAGCAGGTACCGATTCGGTTGAAAGGTTTGCCCGAGGCGTTTCGCGGGTTCAAGATTGCACAGCTCAGCGATCTGCATTCGTCTCCGCTGGTCGACAAGGAACATCTGGAACATGCTGTGGACCTTGCGCTGGCCGAAAAGCCCGACCTGATCGCGTTGACCGGGGATTTTATCGGACATACGTTGAAGTCGCACCGTAATGAAGTTCACGAATTCGATACGCAGTATCTGGATAACCTGGTGGTGGCGCTGGGACGAGCGAAGGCACCGTTCGGAACATTTGCGGTTTTAGGCAACCACGATTTCTGGAGCGGGCCGGAGGTGACGAAACGGATTCATCATGATTTCGAGAATCGTGCGGGCGTTCGCGTTTTGCGTAACCAGCGTGTGACACTCACCAAAGGAAAACAATCGATTCAGTTATTAGGCGTGGACGATTACTGGCATACCTGGGATTTGAGCAAAACGATGCGCAAAGTTCCCAGGCAATCGGTAAAAATTCTATTGAGCCACAATCCGGACATCAACCGGCAGATCAAGCCTTCCCACAACATCGGTCTGGTATTGTCCGGTCATACCCACGGCGGTCAGGTGTTTCTTCCGTTTATCGGTCCGCCGTTCAGCCCGACGCAGGATCCGAGATACATGAGGGGGCTGGTCAGGGACGGTGACCGACAAACCTACATTACCCGCGGTGTCGGACATCTGGTGGTTCCGATCCGTTTCAATTGTCCACCGGAAGTAACACTGATCACACTCGTTTGAGCGAGGAGGATTTTTTGGGATTACCCGCCATCCTTCATAGACGTTTATCAATTCTGGGTGCTTTCTTTTGCATGGTTGTTTTTTGGGCGGGTGGAGAAGCTGCGCAGGCAGAAGGAAATCTTTATTTGAATTTCGGTTTGGCGGGAGGGGTGACGGTTGCTCCCGATGCGGATTTGAAATCCACTCCACCACTCGGTGACGCTGATTTCGATGGCGGTTACTCCATCAAGGCTTCCCTTGGGCTTTTGCTGGCAAAGAGGCTGCAATTAGAAGGCGAGTATCTTTTTACTTACAACCGCATCGATTCGATCATCAACCCACCGACCATTACCGATCTGTCGGACTCCGATCGGTCGACGCACAACCTGATGTTGAATGCGATTTATCGGATGGAAGTTCCACCACATGGAGATACGTTCTGGACGCGGAGGGATTATTTCGTTTATTTCGGGGGAGGAGCGGGAATTTCCTGGCAGGATTATACGTTGCAAGCCCTGTCCAGTGAGACAGACTCCAGTCTTGCCTGGCAGGTCATGGTTGGTTTCGAAAAGATGAATCCCTCACCATACATCTTCTCTGCATTTCCTTCGCCTTTTTTGCAATACCGTTTTCTTCATATTACGGAGGGAAATTTTGGAGCCTTCAAGACGGATGCTTCTCTTCATCTCATTGAGTTCGGCTTTCGTTTTTATGGCGGATTCGGTTCTTGATTCCGCTGCTCACACGATCCTCAATTCCCGAAACAGACAAAAAGATGGGTCAGGGAATGAGTAGCGATCGTTTAACCTCTTTAGGGTAAATGTTTTGTATGCCGAACATGAGAAAATCTCCGGGATGCGGCAATCAGGATAAATTTACCCTCAATATTTCAAATTTGAAGAAGTTCCCTTACACTGTAAAGGTGAGGAATTTGCGTGATTTCGTCTAATCGTGGCGTCTTTGGAGACAATGAATGAAGAATAGCGCTATTTGGATTTATGTGGTGGGAATCCTGATGTTCGTTTGGGGGTTCTGTCAACTGGGGTATGCCGTTATGGGTTTCGACCTGCCCATCACAATTCCATATACAGAATGGGGAGATTTATTAGGTGAAGAGGAATTGTTTGAGGACATGCAACTGGGATTATCCATAAGCTGTATGTTGACTGGCGTGGGGTTGTTGATTTTTAGGGCCTGGGCACGGGTTTTTACGATTTGGATTATCTGGGTTTTTGCAGGTTTTTTCTTTTACATTTTCCTTCTGGTGGGTCCGCTGGAGTTCGAGAAATTCTTCGTACAGAAGTTCGCCATATTTTTTGGGACGGCTCTTTTACTGCTCTGGTTTTTCAATCAGGAAGATACCCGGGAAACTCTCAACTCAGATCCGCAGAAAAAACAGAACCGACGGATTCCCTTTTTTACCATGCTCCTGATATCGATCGGTATTTTTGTATTTGTCAAATTACCCGATCAGCTTCCTCTGGTTTTTACCGATGCGCAGTTTCCTGAAATTGAGGAAGTGAATTATGCGTCTCCAAGCGAAAAGTATTATAAAACCAACTATAGCCGTACAGAATTTCCTTTGCCTTATACGGTTGCCATTCCTAAGGGCACTAAACTGGTATCGCTGAATCAGGTTTCCGGTTTTAACGATAAGGAGCAATGTGAAATTCGTTTGGACACTCCCGGGCAGACGCAAACTCTTTTCTTAACCCGTCAAACTCCTGTGCAGATTGATTGGGCTTCCGAAGAGAGGCAGAAGTTTTTAAAAAGGATTTACCCCTTAACACCCTACCATTATGCCCGGAAGAAATTTACCGATCGAAGAAGTATTATGAATTGGCGAGAACGCAACGAGCTTGGCAACATGGGAGGTGATGCGCTCAACGAAGTTCTTATGGGTGGTATGAACAATTTTGTAGTCAAGATCGAAAAACCAGGAGAAATCTTTGGAAAAGATATTCGGTGGATTTTTGATTTCAATCTTTACCTTAAAGATCAATCCGCCGGTGGGGGCAGGATATTTGTATTCAAGGGCGGCCAGAAAGCGGCTACCAAAATTCTTGCTTCCCTGCGTCCTCAATTGAATCAGCATAAAACGGCTTTGGATTTTCATCATGAGGGGATGGATTTGATCAAGGAAAAGAAATACGAAAAAGCCAAAATGAAGTTTGCTTCTGCCGTATGTATGGATGTGAAAAATCCAGCAAATCATTTTTCCATGGGAGAGGTTTTTTACAAAACCCGAAACTATGAACAGGCGGATCGGCATTTGACAAGGACAATGGAGCTTAATAGCGAGCTTTTCGGAGCCAAAGAGCTGTTCGTAAAAATCAGGAATAAACTGGGGAAATCTACTGAACTGGAATCTAAGAATGAAACTTGATGTTTTCTAATCCCTTTGTGGGTATCGATCGTAAGTGACAGCGGATTAAAGAAAAAGGGTCTACGGCAATTGCCGTAGACCCGATTTTTTTTGTGCAATACTGAATTTTAATTTACACAGCTTAATGGCTCATTTTTCTAACGGCCCCTCTGCGGTCGCCAGCCAGGCCGATGGTGGCCCTTTCGATGATGCCTTCCCTGGCGGTAGCCGTGATCACCACGTTTAAATCTTCGTTGATTGCCGTAGTAGAGGCCTTTATGATGATGGCCTCTATGGTGGTGTCTCCAATATTTGTGTCCGTGGTGGTGATGCCCGCGGTATCCACCCCATCCCAGATATGGACGGTTCGGATAGTATCTGGAGTAATAATAAGGGTAGGGGCGATAGTTGTACGAAAAGGTCGCGAAACCGGAGTGAACATTGGAAACTGAAAACCCGAAACCGTTTCCACCCAAGTCTATCCGAACTGCAGGATGAGCCCAAGCGCTGGTTGTGAACATTGTTACAAGTACCACGCTGATTAGAATTACGGTTGTTTTTTTCATGGCCGTCTCTCCTTAGCGTTGTTTGGAATATCTTTCATCAGCCAAAATCAAACAGTTGTTGACCTATAGGTACCAATATATATACATTTATATTTGTAGTCAAATTTAATTTCAAATTTTTATATTAATTTTATTTAATCTTTCAATCGTTTTGTTTATAATAGGTTATGCAGATCGCTCTGCGTATCTAATGATCTGGTATTTCATTTAGATGTAAAAGTAGAATTAGTTTTAATCTTACCTCGACACACCACACGCTTTTTTTAGGAAGGTGGATATGGATCTTCAATACAATGAAAGCCAGCGCAAAGAATACCTGAACATGATTGACCGTATTGGCGAAGAGTGGGTAGAGGTTTTCAAAGGAGATACGGAGTTTTACCAGGCGGCATACTGGGACCTGTTCACCCGCTTATGGAAGTCGGGTGTCTCGGAGCGTAAGACAGATGCTCTTAAATTTATGGTGGGCATCAAAAGCGCGCAGACCGCAGGCAAGTATATTGAGACCGCGATTAAGAAGAAGCTGATTATCGAGAAAGACAACCCGGAAGACGCTCGTTCCCGCCTCCTCGAATTATCTCCCGAAATGAAAGAGCGGTTGGATCTGTTTTTTGATCACGCCGTTGACCATTTAAGAAATTCCAACCGTATTATTGAGTCGAGCAAAACCCCATCTATAGAAGTCTAACCGGGGGAAAGGGTGTTCTAATCATTTCGAGTTTCGCTTCAGTTCGGCGATCATCTCTTCCCGTTCCAACCTCAACTTTTCCCGAAATGCCGCTACGCCCCCATGCTTTTTGTCGTAGTGCTTGCGGATTTTATCGACGCTGACCACCTTGTCCGCATGTTCTCCCGTCAGGCATTTTTCCTGACGGTCACACGCCCAGATCGGGTAATCCTTTTCTACCTGATCGCGCAAATCTTCCGGCAGATTGGAAATATGCGGCAGGTTGCTGTAGTTGGCATCTACTCGCTCTTCAATGCGGTCCAATTCCTTTACCAGATCCTCTATATTTTCACCATCCCAATCGCCGACATGGTCGTCGCCATCTGCCGACATGATACGGTTTTTGATAGCCGGATCGATTTCCACCTTGTCCAGCGAAAAACGCCGTCTGTGTTCCTCAGCCATAAAGTCTCCAGTGAGCAAATTTAATGCGAGTGAATCGATACCTTACCGCTCTCATGCCGTTCCTGTCAAACGGATATATGGCGCTTCAAAAAGAGTGGGTTCGGGTAAAAGAAAATATACCTTTCAAGGGTAGGGACCCTTACACTGAATAAAAGATATTCAGAACCATTCTCGGGGGAGTCTTGATTTTACAGGAGGTCTATATGAGTGTTTTGAAGTCCCGAAGGATAGGTTGGTGTGTAGCTGTCCTGCTTCTCGTCGCTCTAGAAGGTTGCAAGAGTGAACCCTTGCCCGCAAATAAAAAAAACTATGCAGGAAAGTGGGAGAACGCCACGGTCACTCTGCAAATTTCTCTGGCTGGGGACGTGAGCTACAAGAAAGAAGAAGGCAATAGAAAGACGACCATTAATGCTCCGATTCAAGAATTTGATAAGGACAATTTTGTGGTGGGCGTGTGGATTTTTACGACGACTTTCGAAGTGCAAAAACCTCCATTTAAGGAAGGGGAGCGCTGGGCCATGGTGGTCGATGGAAATAAATTATATAGAGCGAACAACTCTGCTGGTTCGACGGAAACTTAGTGCAATTCCCATCGACGGAATAGAAGCAAAAAGTAACAAGGATAAAACCGCCTCGTTGTTACTCCTCAGGTCTATTATTTATCGCTTGTAGGGCACATGCCAGCAGAGCATTAAACTCTTTATATTTGGCGCAACGGTCATACGCAGGGTTTTCCCGTTGTGTGGGAGTATAAGTTCCCTTGGAGAAAGTCCCCGGTTTTAGTGTTTTAGGTTTCGATACGGTTAAGCTCTCTAGCGGACCTATTTTTGTAAGCTCGAATTTCGATATTTCTATTTTTAAAGAGTTGGGATCGATGATTTCAGCCTTCTCGGGTTGTATCACTTTAAAAGGCTCGTCTGCTATAAGGTTTTCTTCCGCTGCTTGAGAGATCCCGCCGGACATAAAAAAGATAAAACTGACAGCCAGGGTTACTGCAATACCAGGATATTTCCTCTTCCAAAACATGATAACCTCCAATGTAAGATTAATTTAAATCTACCAAACATTGATAATCCCGGCAAGCTAAAATAAAGTTTGGAATTCCAAATACCTGAAAAGAAACAATTCATATCAATTAAGGAGATTGCGCATGGATACGATCGACGCCATTTACCAGCGGCGGGCCATTAAGCATTTCGACCCAGAGCACAAACTGACTTCGAATGAAGAGACGAAACTGCTGCAAGCCGCCATCCAGGCGCCCACCAGCTTTAATATTCAACACTGGCGTTTCGTCATCGTCCGGGACCCTGCGCTACGAAAAAAAATTCGCACGGAATTCGGCAACGACCAGTCACAAATGACAGACGCTTCCCTGCTCATTATCATGACGGCGGATACCAAGGCCTGGCAAAAAAAGCCGGAACGCTATTGGCAGAATGCTCCTAAAGAGGTGGCTGAACTGCTCGTTAATTGGATGGCGCCTTTCCACGAAGGACGGGAATGGCTGCAGCGCGATGAAGCTCAACGATCCATCGGTCTGGCCATGCAAACCCTGATGTTAGCCGCCAAGTCGATGGGTTACGACTCGTGTCCGATGATCGGTTTCGATATTGAAAAAGTCGCCGAACTGATCAACCTTCCTGAGGATCATGTGATGGGTCCGATGGTGGCGATAGGGAAGGGCACCAAGGACCCCTGGCCCAAGCCGGGTCAGTTGACCCTGAGCGAGTTGGTGAAGGAAAACAGCTTTTGATTTACTGAAGGTTTTTTATGTCTTATTTTCTATTTTCTCTAAGCCGTCGGATATAACCGTGTATTCAATTCTTTCGTTTGTTGCTATATGAATTTCAATGATGATATCTCCGTATCGAATCCTATTTTGACTTAAATCATAAAATAAATTCTGAAAAGACGCCGGTACAAGAGGATTTTTTGGGGAAAAATCTCTATAGGATAATTGAAACGAATTGTTGGAAACCCCACCATAAATAAGTTCAAAATTTTGGTATTTGTGCTCCAAGTCGATGTATTTATTCTCTTCGCCGATAAATTTTAGACCCAAAGGGTGAATATTCAGCAATACCAGTTCCTGATGCATAGCCAGGTTTAGAATCTTATTGAGGACTATTCCTTCGTCATCTATCAGAAGACCAAAAACACTTGGAGGATCCACAAATTTTAAAACCGTATACTTTTTGTCATCGACTATGGTTTCCCCATAAACGGGGTAAACTTTGTCTTTAAAGCCATCAAATGATCCAAAGGGTGCATTAATCTTAAAATCCTCGGAAGCGTGGTAATACCTTGGTTTGAACCTTTTCACTTTAAAATCTTTGATTTTTATCACGGGTTGACCAATATAGGCCGTTTGACTTTGCCCGATGGTGTAGTTCTTTTGAAATAGTCTTTCCTGGCCAATGAGCATATCTGACACTGGCATTATTCTTGCCGAGCAACCGCAAAAAGAAATAACGCAAACCAAAATACCCGCAAGTTTTTTCATTGAAGCCCGCCCCTCATGCTCTTTGTTCGATTTGAATACCGGAATTAAACCCTATTTGGGCGAAAGGGTCAAGGAATAGAATTTGGGTTGATTGGTATCGGAGAGTCAGACTAAAAATCGCATCACTTATGCTTCCAGAAAACCCATCTGCGCTTCAAAGGATGGAACGTTTAAGAGTCTAGAATCCAGCGGCGGTCAAGAAAAGCAATCAGTATCTTTGAGTCTGGCTCATGCTATCAGGTTGGGAGAGTCAATTATTAAACTCATTTGTTCAAGGTAATAATAAGTTCAACCCTCGAATGCACCCCTAATTTGCAGTAAATATTTTTAATATGGGTGTTCACAGTTGATGTGCTTATGAACAACCGTTCTGCAATATCTTTTTCTTTGAGCCCATCTTTCAATAACAGGCACACTTCCATCTCCCGGTGGGTCAATCCGGCTCTGTCCATATACAATGATGTTTGCGAATGTTGTTCGGTTACAGCTTTTAACTTAATTAGCCAGTTATATTTTTTCTCGACTTTGTCAGCTTCGATAGGGATCAGGGTTAACCAAAACGTTTTTTTCTCCAGAGTAAAAAATGGTTGGCTTCCTGTGGATTGAAATTCTTCCTCAATGGGGTAGTACTCCGCGATCTTTTCCTTAACAAAATCACTAAATTCCTTAGGCAAGAGGAACCCCTCTTCCAGGGGAAACAGGCTCTTAAAGGCTTGGTTTAGAAACAAGGCATGTCCGGTTTCATTAATCAGTGCTATCGCCGTTGAGGAATTCGTCAACGCTTCGGTGATAGACTTAAATTTAAGTAACTCTTCCTTCAATGCTACGAATCGAATTGACTTAATGAGGTGAGGCCGGAGATACTCTGTGATCCGCACCTCCCGCAAAGTGAAAGGTTTTGCTTCCGGGTGTGTACGATGAATACCAAAACCCAGGTTAGGCTCTGGTCTGTCTATCGCAACAATCACTCCGGTGAGTCTTTTGAAATAAGAGAAATCTTCATTTTTTAGCTCAGGTTTATTGCTGATTAATTTTGAAATTTCTCCATCCACTTCTTCAATTTTTCGATCGATCCCATAAGTCACCACCGGACGATTGCCGGATGACGCCAAAATACTAAGTTGATTGTAAGGGAGAAATTGATTAAAAATGTTGACCACTGAAGATGAAATATTAATTCCTTCAATCACCTGGCAATCGATTATATCCTGCTCCAGCCAGGCAAAAATTCCACATTGTGCTCCAAGCAGAGCCAAAATATCCTTTTTAAATATTTTTTTTAATTCTGGAATGCTTTCGGAAGAGTACAGTTTGTCAATAATCTCAAGAAGGCTCTGGTAATCCTTTTTAGATAAACTTTTCTGGCGCTCAGCATTCATACGAATAGTACCTACGATAACTAGAGACCCGAATTATTCTGATAAGGGAACAGATAGATATATTAAGAATTTGAATGTTGCAATACTACATTAGGCGATATGAAAGGTCTATTTTAATAAATTTTATGGAGAATATACCGGATTTACGGTATGTACTCCTCCGACCTCCTTATCTAACATTGTCTAACTTAGTTCGAATAAAGGTAATTCCCTCCCATTTTCAACAAAAAGTCGAAGTCGCTTGAAAGGAAAAGAGGCTATGAAAATAAAAATTATTAAGGTCATTCTACTCTGTTTGTTCTTGGGAGCCAATCCGGTTCAAGCTCAGAACAACCCACCCGTCGCCAACGCCGGGGCGGATATTAGTAGTATATTGGAGTTTCTAGCTATAGGGTTGGATGGTACAGTAAGTTTTGACCCTGACGGCGATTCGATATCCTTTTCCTGGGCGCAGATTTCTGGAACACCAGCTCTGATATTTGGGCCAGCAAGCTCAACACCCACAGTAATTCTACCTGATGTTCCCGCAGGTGGCGATACTCTTGTTTTTGAGTTGACGGTAACTGACCCCGGGGGACTTTTCAGCACAGATACTATGGACATTACAGTCCGCGATCAAACCAATAATAGTGCTCCTATACCCGATGCCGGACCCAATCAAACTGTGACATCGGGCGCAACGGTTCAGTTGGACGCGTCTGGAAGCACCGATCCCGATGGTGATCTGCTTGTATTCACGTGGAACCAAACCGCTGGACCAGCAGTTGTTTTATCCAATGTCTTTATCGCCAATCCGGATTTTACGGCCCCTGTAGTTGCTGGGCCAACCGATGTAACTTTTGAGGTTTCAGTAAGCGATTCTCTACTAGCTAATACAGCTTCAGTAACCATTACCATCAATCCCAGCGCGTCGACGGGCACCGGTAGTGATTTTTACGATTACACCATCATTGCTGAAAGTGATTCGAGTCCTCTCAATGATGGTGACTTTTCCTCATTTCACCCTGATATTTCTATAAATGAGAATGGAGAAATAGCTTTTTCGGGTAGCTTTAAGGAGGGCGCGTCGGATACAGCTGGGAAAGGCATTTTCAAAGGAGTAGGTGGCTCTCTAACACCAATCTGGACCAATATGGTCGATCCCAATATAGCATTTACCCCTAGCGTCCTGGGCTTGGGAATCAATGATGATGGGACGATAGCTTTTCAGGCACAAAATCTTATTTCCGGCCAATTTCCAATTTATTTGGGAGATGGTGGGCCGCTTGTAGAATTTAATTCTCCCACAAGTATTATCAGATCCGTAGGGATTAATAACAACGGTCAGATTCCCTTTTATGCTGGTGATCTCTTTGTATTATCAGATGGGGTCACTGCCCCCACTCTGGGGGGTTTGCCTCAGTCGCCGGATATCTTCACCCCAAGGACCAACGGATTTCCGGTCATCAATGATGAAAACCAAGGAGCGTTTATGAGTGGCCTTGGTTCCGGCGGTGGAACTGACTATTCAATATTCCTTTATGAGTTAGGAGAAACTCCCCAGCAGCTTACCATTGGCAATAGTTCTAATTGGGGTGCGTTGTCTTTAGGTTTTTTAGGATTTAACAACGCCGGGGCAGTAAGTTTTTCAAGTGATGGCCCGCTAGAAAAAAAAGTGGTATTCGCCAATGAAACGGGAATTTCCACAGTAGCAGAAGTAAATGATGTTTTCAGTGTGTTTACACAAGGTACTTCATTGAATGATTTTAATGTGGTCGCATTTCGATCTGGTTTAGTAAGTGGAGGAGATGGGGTATTCGTCGGATTTCCCAATTTTGATCCATCTCTGTCCGTCATCTCTACCAATGATTTTATAGATGGTAAAAGTATCTTTCAGATTTCTGAACTGTCTACTCGATCTTTAAATAATAAGGGTCAGGTTGCCCTTCATGTTGTGTTTGACGACCTGAGTGAAAACATCGTTAGGGCTGATCCCAAGCCTGGAGTTACGCCAGGCACACCGATTTTACCTTCCAATGATATTTCCACTGGAGACCCATTTGAACTGGTTATTTGTGGTGTTGTTGCCGGCACAGGACAGATTATCTCCGGATTTAGATGTTTTTTTGATCCGCCAATAGCCACTGGATATGATTATTGGGTAAATGATATTTCTCCAAATATCGAATCGGTGTTGATTCCGGCCCCGCTTCCTCAAGGAGACGATACTTTTGAGGTTGTGTTTGGTAGCCATGTGGAAGTTCTGTCAGCAATGACACCGTTTTTTTTCACCGATTTTGTGCCGGAAGGAGTCCGTGAGTTTACTATTCGCGGCATTGATGAAGCGGAAATGCTCAGCCCAACAGATGGTGCAGCATTTGTAACCGGTCTCACTTTCGTGGAAGTTACAGCTGAAGGTTCTATTCTGTTCATGGACCCCATAGTTGAGGGTGAAGAGGTGGATAATATCCCCCCTGTAGTTACACCTCCAGCGGATATCATTGTGCAGGCCACAGGAACTTTGACTGCCGTTGATATTGGTACGGCTACGGCCATAGATAATGTGGGCGTGGTAAGCGGTCCCAGTCCAAGTACGACGGGGCCCTTTCCGCTGGGGACCACAACGATAGTTTGGACCGCATCAGATGCTGCGGGCAATATTGGTACGGCCACGCAGAACGTGACGGTGACAGCGACTGGTTTTGACCTAAAAGTTTTCTGGGCTAGAGCCAAGTTGAGACCCGGACCCAGCGACGACAAGTTCAAGGTAAGGGGAAACCTCATTTTAGACGCAGCGAGCGACGGGATCGACCCAGTGAATGAATCGGTCACCTTCACATTAGGAACTTTTTCGGAAACCATTAGCTCCGGTTCATTCGTTCGAAAGAACAACCGCTGGGTCTATAAAGCTCCTCAAACAAAACCATTTTCTGGAATCAAGCAGATGGTTTTGCGGGATAACGGAAAGTATAAGATTAAAGTGAAGGGGATCGACCTATCGGGGATTGATTTCAGCAACCCTGTGCTGTTCAGCATCCAGGTGGCTAACGATCGGGGAGAATTTATGATCCCCTTTGATAACAGCAAACCGCGAGTGAAAAAGTTTGTCCAAACCGCGGATCATAACGATGAAGATGATGAGCTGGATGAGGATGAGTTCGAGTAGTAAAAGATTCAATAGCGCCTGTTTGTCATCGATACCTAATGAATCTTGATTTAGGTGCAATTAGAATTCTCCACGATGCAATTGAAGTAGCGTTTTTCACCTTCGTTGTTTTGTTGGATGGTCAAGTGAACAGGAAAAACTGAGCCGTCACTACGACACCCCGTAACCCCCCGAAAGTGCCAGACGATCTTATCGTTGTGCACGTTTCTGTAAAAATCCAAATATTCATCAATTTTGTTAGAAGTGGGTTGCTGAATCAGAAAATGGATTTCCTTGCCAATTATATCCTGGGGATCGTAACCGCAGTCGGATGCCAGATCTCCGCATACCGTCAGTATCGTTCCCCACTGGTCAATGGTAATCATTGAATGATCGCTAGGCATGACTTTTATTCAGATCCTAGATCTGGTTCTTTGTTTCAAAGGAGGAGGCAAGCGGAGGGGGCGCAACTCCCCTCCGCTTGGCCCAGACTTCTTCACCAATGAAAAGAAGTCTTTTCCTATAATGAACAGTTTTTATTGAAAGCTATGGACGTTTTGGTAGGTTGAGGACACAAAACGGCCCAAAACTGTTTTGGCGAAATTTAGGGGTTGCCGAAGGCGCGTCCAAGCTAATTCGGCAGCCCCTTTTTATTTGAATAAAACAAAATTGTTCAAACTCGTTGACGATTTACTACTTCGCTTTTGTTCTTACGAAGGGATCCTGTTGAGCCAATATCTCCACAGCCTCTTCAGGCTCCCGACATTTCAGAAGTTCCCCGGTCGGTGATATTTTGACCGTAACTCCGCCACTACATTTTTTCAGGCATGGTACCGGGGAAACTTGAATATTCCCTGTAAAAGGGGATTTCCCGATCAGTTTCCAGAGCAGGGACAAAACCTTTCCAGATTTCCAGGATTTGCAGCCAGGCCCGGTACAGACCTTAATTATCTGGGTAGGGCGATGAAAATAATTCATCAGATCAGCACACTTTGATATTGATAATGATTATCATTTTTATTATAATTAAGGCTAATGCTATTGTCAACTCATTTTGAGATTTTTTTTGGGGTTGCCCTATGAAACAGATTCCAGAGTCAAAAATACTTGAAGACTTTCTAGCGGAAAAGAATATGCGCCTCACTTATCCCCGTAAAGTCATCGTGCAGGTTTTTTTGCAGAGTATGAGTCATCTGGACATCGAAGAGTTGCACGAGAGAGTGCGCAAAGTGGATAAAGATATCGGTTTGGCGACTGTGTACCGCACCATGAATCTCTTGGTCGAATGTGGATTGGCTCAGGAAAATGTTCTTTTCCAGGATAAAAAATGCTTTGAGAGGGTTTATGGGCGAGACCATCACGATCATCTGGTGTGCACACGATGCAGGACAGTTAAAGAATTTCATCACCCTATGATCGAACGCTTCCAGGAAAAAACGGCAAAGAAGCATGAGTTTTCCATTGTTTCCCATCGCATGACTTTGTTTGGTATTTGCCGGGATTGTAAAGAATGAGACTATGCTAGAGGAAAGTTAAAAAGTTGCAGGGATGGCGGTGATACTAAGAAGAGTTCTCTTTGCGAAAATAGCTTAAATTGTTTCTCGAAATACAATCAAGATTGTCGTTTCCTTTAAAGAAAAAGTTAAAACAGATAATTACAAAGGAAGCGCAAAGCAAATCGTTAAAAAGAAGGAGGAATAGGTGTTTATGAAATTAAGATTAGGATGCATATTTATTTTTGCCGTATTTTCTATGTCCTGCATGGGTAATGCTGCGGTTAATGATGGCTCGATTCTGAAAATAACCTCTCCTGCTAATGGAGATACAGTGGGGGAGTCGGTAGAAATCAAATATGAGCTTGAAAAAGGATCCCAGGGAGATCATGTTCACGCTTTTGTGGACGGAAAATATCAGAAAGGCTTCAAGGGAACTTTAAAGGGACTCTCTAAAGGTAAGCACGAAATAACTCTTAAAGTAGCCAATGCTGATCATGACGTCTTGGCTACTTCAGACACAATAACGGTAAGGGCTGAATATTAATTTTCAAATAACTTGTCAAAATTCAAAAGAAGGATGCTTTGAGATTAAAATGAGCTACGGAAAAACCCGTAGCTCATTATTATTACTGGTCGGGATGAGAGGATTTGAACCTCCGGCCCCTTCGTCCCGAATGAAATTCCTAAACATAAGTATGAAAAAGCTTGAAACCCTCTGAATACCCTCCTATAGTGTCTCAAGGCTTTATACAAGGCCGAAAACGTACTCATAGCATTTCACACCAATTCACCCTATAAATCTTGAAATGCTACCCATGTGCTACCCACTGGCCCCTTCGTCCGGAGCGAAGTGTTTTTATGAAATTTACTGACTCATCCATCAGGGCAATCAAACCGAAAGCAGAACGTTTTGAACTTTGGGAAACCAATGGCAAAGGATTTGGTCTTCGTGTGTCTCCAGCGGGTAAGAAGAGTTGGATTTACATGTTTCGGTTTGATGGAAGGGCCAGGAGGATGACATTGGGAGAGTATCCGGGAATGACCTTGGCAGAGGCACATGAGGAACATGCAAAGGCTAAAAAGATTCTATCTAAGGGAAACGATCCGGGAGAGCAAAAACTGATCAAGAAAGCGGCTCACCGGTCTGCTTTTACTGTGGCTGACTTGGTTGATGAATATCTGGAGCGGTGGGCCAAGAAACGTAAGGTCACGTGGCAAGAAGATGAGCGGTGTTTATACAAGGAAGTGATCCCCAAGATTGGCAGGAAGAAGGCCAAGGATGTGAAACGTCGGGATATAGTAGAAATCCTTGATGACATCGTTGACCGGGCACCGGCAATGGCTAACAGGGTAAAAAACGTTGTTACCAAGGTGTTTAACTTTGGGGTGGATCGGGACATCATCAACGGTTCTCCTATCGCCAACCTGTCATTACCCGCAGAAAAAGGGGAGAAGGATAGGGCTTTAGATGATAGCGAAATCAAGACTTTCTGGAGGGGCTTGGGTGAAAGCGATATGGATCCGTTGAACCAACTGGCTCTTAAACTCCTGTTGGTAACCGCTCAAAGACGCTCAGAGGTTGTGAAGGCCGAATGGCAGGAGTTTAATTTAAAGAAAGGAATTTGGGAGATTCCCGTTGAGAGGATTAAGACCCGTAAGAAAAGGAAAAAAGTCACGCCTCATGTAGTCCCTCTGAGTGACTTGGCACTATATTTACTGGAAGAAATAAAGGAGCTATCAGGCGATTCTCCGTATCTGTTCCCATCCCAGCGTACGGAGAGGCATATTGAACCGGCTGCCGTAACAAGAGCCTTACGAAAGGTTATAGATGAGGATAAGAAAGATAGAATTGGTGTGGAGCACTTCACAGTCCACGACCTCAGGAGAACGGCAACTACAGGAATGGCATCTATTGGGATTCCACGGTTAAATATTTCTCGTGTGCTAAATCACGATGATGAGAGCATGACGGGTATTTACGACAAATACAGTTACCTTGCTGAAAAGAAGGATGCCCTGGAGAAATGGGGCAGGAAGCTGGAATCCATAATTAAAGGAAAGCCTGCGAGAAAGAAGTAAAGGGAAAAGGAATCATGCTATTCACAGTTAATGATCTTAAACATCATTCGACCTTTACAGGTGCTCAAATACTGGAATTGTTTTTTGGGAAATGGGGCGCAAGATACCTTGGAGCAAATAATCCAGATAGTAGCCCCAATAAACGTTTTCAGGTTATAAGAAAATTTATTGAATGGGTGAAGCAAGCTGTTATGGGTGGCAAGCTCCAGGAGGTGGGCGAATATTATCATACGGGAGGTTTCCGTCATGGTCGCTTCAATAAGGATGAGTTTTTCAGATGGATTCAGGAGGATAAAATTATTAGTGATCTTGAGAATGCTGGAATCGAGATTGTTAACGACTTAAAGAAAGCTTTAAAACAACCAAACAAAAAGCAAGAGTTTCTACCTGCCCCAGAAGGAACAAAATGGAAGGATGTCAGCATAAAGATCAAAGAGGACACACGAATAGAAATTAAGGTCAACAAGCATACCAAGCTTTATGATTTAGAGAAGTTTAAAAAGGAAGTCATCAAGCAAGCAAAATCACGTAATTACCTATATCTGCTAATCCAGTCTGGCGGAATAATTACAAGAGATTCTGTTGCTCCCGATGAAGACAAGGGAAAATTTAGAACTAATGTATCTAGACTTCGAGAATCCCTTCAAAAGGCTTTCGGCATTGATGCAGAACCCCTCCCCAACAAAGGCCCTGGGGAATATCAAGCGCAGTTTTCAGTTTCCTACGAAAACAAACCGCAACAGGCGTAACAAATAAAGCGCCCCTCGCAACACTATTTCATATGTTGCGCCTCATTCCTAAAAAAAACTTAAAAATCTTCCCCTTTAAAATCTAACACTTAAAGATGCTGCGTGCTGGTAAGCGCAACATTTCCACCTGTCGTACTCCTTTATGCAAAAGGCAGAAAAGCCCTGAGTACAAATTTGACTCATTTGAAAGGAGTGATGATTGATGAATCTATTGGGAAAAGAAAAAGTACAACAGAAGACTGGTTTAAGTGATTCGACTATTTGGCGGCTGGAAAGGGCAGGAGCGTTCCCAGAGCGTTTAAATATTACACCATCTCGTGTTGGGTGGGCCGAGGAAGAGATTGATGAGTGGATTGCCAGCAGGCCGCGTGGAATATGTAACCGCGAAATCGGGAAGGGGGTTCCAGCGTGAAAACAAAATCAGAAGGATCCATCCCTAAATTACATTGGAACAGGAAGCATAAACAACGAGAGCTTGATCGAGCCCTACTTGCACTATTTAGTTTGGAGTTCAAACGAGAACCCGGCACTATATTTCACCGTCTTGGTGGCAAGGAGGCCTCATGAGTGACCTGATTTTGCCGCATGACCTAGATGCTGAGTTGGGTCTGCTCAACGCCTGCTTTTGTATTGGTGGTATTGAGCGTGTAATTGATATTGTTGAGTCGGATGATTTTTACTCTGAGTATGCAAAGTTAATTTTTGCAAAGATGCTTGAGTTCTATCGGTCAGGGAACGGCTTCACCCCTTATCAAGTTGATAAAGCTTTTCAGGGCCACCCGGATTATATAAACATTCGTAAAATCCTAGATGAGATTCGACCTGTCACAGCTGAAGATGCAACCCACTACGCAAAAATCGTAAAGAATTTGTCCGATAGGCGGAAGGCCATTAAGAAAGCCTACAAGTTATATCTTGACTTGCATGATCCTACGTTTCCACTTCCTTCAGAAACAGTAATGGCGGGAGGTGTAAATGGATAGGCATGTTTTAGAAACTCCTCTTTCATCTGGCAACGGACACCGGGGAGTAAATTCCGCAAATTCCACTTCTGGGTGGGATAACCCTGTGATTCCGGTAAGAGCGTTTGCGCCTGAAATCCCCAGCAATCTACTTCCAGCATGGGTTGGAGAGTATGTCGACGCGCTCTCTCAAAACACTCAGACACCACCAGGGATGGCAGCCATGATAGCTCTTTCTGTGATTGCAATATGTATCCAAAAACGTTTCGAGGTTTCACCTTATGGAGATGACTACACGGAACCTTTATCACTTTGGACGGTAACTGCAATGCCGCCCGCTAGTAGAAAGACGGCAATTGTTAATGCTTTAACACAACCCTTGGTTGAATGGGAGGCCAAGCAAGACGAATCCTTAAAAGATAAAGTTGTCGATGTGGAAACGAAGCGTGCTGTCAATTTGAAGGCCATTGACAGGCTTCAAGGCGAAGCAGCAAAGACAAATGATTCCAATGAAAGAATGATGCTGATCGAGGAAGTGAACAAGCTTAAGGCTGGAACCCCGGAGGAAATCATTACGCCTAGGCTGTGGACAGCAGATTGCACACCTGAACGCCTTCAGGGATTGATGTCCGAGCATGGGGAACGCATGGGGTTGATCAGTGATGAGGGAGGTATTTTTGAGATTATGTCCGGTTTGTATTCTGATGGACGGGCAAACCTTGATGTCTTTCTACAAGGTCATGCAGGGTCTTCGGTTCGGGTAGATCGAGGAAAGCGGACTGTTACCCTCCAAAAACCAGCTCTTAGCTTTGGTCTGGCAGTTCAACCGAGTGTGTTGCGGGAGTTTGGCTTAGGTGATAAACGCCGGTTTCGAGGAATTGGAACGCTGGCTCGATTTCTGTATTGCGTACCTGTTTCAAATATTGGTCAAAGAGATGTCAAGCAAAGGTATCACATCCCAGAAATGGTCAAGCGCACCTACAAGGCGCGTATTTACGAGTTGCTCAAAATCCAACCACGGCTTGACGAATGTGGTGTGGAAACTCCACAAATTATCAACCTAAGCCCTGATGCTCTTTCAGATTGGGAGGCTTTTGCTCAGTTTATCGAATCAAAACAGGGTGAGGGTAGTGAATATGAGTATATCCAAGATTGGACTGGGAAGCTCCCAGGGGCTGCGCTCAGAATAGCAGGGATTTTCCATGTTGCCGAATACGGGGAGTCATCTTCTGAGATTAATCAGCAGAATATGGAGAAAGCACTTGATTTATGTCAGGTCCTTATCCCCCATGCACAAATTGCCTTTGACACGATGATAGCAGACCAAGCCGTGGATGACGCAAAAGTAATCCTTAAATGGATTATCAATAGTGGTGAGTTGGTGTTTAAACGAAGCGAATGCCATAAAGCCCACCACGGGCGGTTTAGGAAAGTGGACCGCTTGATAGCAGCATTAGACGTATTGCAAGGGTGGAACATAATTAGCGAAGTGGATCAGGTAAAAGCAGAGAACTCTAACAAACCAATTCTTCTCCACCATGTAAATCCGGAGATTTTCAGGGAGGCCAAAAATGGGTTGGCGTGACTTCAAATCCCCACCAAATGTGGAAAATAAGGAATTTGTCCCCTCTGAACCAGAACAAATTCCGCAAATTCCACATGAAGTGGAGAATATGAGCAAGCATTTAACCAAAAGCGACACTATTGCGGTACCTGGCTACTTCGATGAATTAGAGCGGGAATATTTCCTCAATCTGGTCGATTTTATGGAATCACCAAAGCACAGGATGAATCGGGAAACTGCAGAACGGGAAGCCAAGTCGATTGTTGACCAGTACAGGGAGCGAAAGAAGCAACGAGTGAAAGGGATTAAGCAATGATTTTATTTGGTCCGGGTCGTACAAAAGAAGATTGGGTGAGGTATGCAAAAGAGGGGAATGAGCGGTTGCTTCTTTGTCATGAAAACGGAGAAAGTTGGGTTGCTCGGTTCAATAGTATGACTGATGAGTTTTACAGCAAAATGGCTTTGCTTTATCGAGACGATCCGAATTATGGATGGAAAGAGCAGATTATTTTCAACTTAATGGGTAGCGGTCTTTACGACCAACACCCTCCAGAAAATTGGGTTCCTTTAACTCAATTTATCTATGTTGGATTAACGGCACACAACAATTAAACATATTTATCAACCCATGTCCCAAGGATGGGACGAATTTGAAAGGATTTCGAAATGGGCAAGAAGTCAGGACCGGCTCCGCCTGATCCGGTCGCTACCGCCAATGCACAGGCGGCAGCCAACGAGAAAGCGGCGATCACACAACAGAAGATGAATATGGTGGACCAGTTCACGCCATATGGGAACCTTATATATTCGCAAGGGGGTCAGTGGGACGAAGAGGGCTACGATGAGGCCATGAAGCGTTACCAGACCGAACTGGATGCGTTTAATGCCAGACCGACTTCACAGACAGGTCTAAGCCCGATTCAGCAAAGAGGCTTTGGTATGTTTGGGGGCGGGCCGAAAGCCCCGACACGGGAAAGTTTTGGTTATGACCCGTTGAAATACACGGCGACCACGACCTTGACACCCGACCAGCAAAGAATGTTGGACCTGTCGAATAGGGCGGCTATTCAGTTCGGGGAGATCGGTAATGAACAATTAGATCGTGTGGGGGATCGGTTTAAAGATCCATTAGACTTCTCGCACTTAGGGGCTGCACCCGTTGCCAATGAAGAAACACGGCAAAACGCTACGGCCTCGATTCTTAATCGTATGAATCCTGTCTGGAACCAGGATGAAGAGAGATTGCATCAACAGCTTGCGAACCAGGGAATCATGCAAGGCTCTGAAGCATGGCGAAGAGGTATCGATGATTTCAATCGCATGAAGACCGATGCAAGGTTGGCAGCGGATCAGTTTGGCGGTCAGGAAATGGCTCGGACTTACGGCTTGGAACAGAACGCCAGGAACCAGGCGATTAATGAGTTGATCCAACAAAGACAGTTACCCTTGAACGAATTGGTGGCGTTGACTCAGGGACAACAGGTACAAAGTCCGTCTTTTGTGAATACACCGCATGCGGAAGTAGACCCAGCTCCGATAGGCGATTACATCTATGCCAACTATCAGGGTCGGCAACAAAATTTTGAGAACCGCAATAATTTCAATAGCGCATTAATGGGTGGCTTGTTTGGTATGGGCAGCATGGGAATCCTTGCCGGTGGTTTAGGTGGTGGGGGTATAAGGGTGCCCGCAGGAGTTACACGTATGACTTCCGGTGCACCAAGTGCGGGGAACCCATTTACATCGATATGGGGTAGATAATATGGAAAAAGAGAAAAATAAGGAAAATCCTGTAGACAGCAGGGATAGTGCAGGGAAGTTCAAACCGGGGCAGTCTGGTAATCCTGCAGGTAGAAAGCCGGGGTCCAAGAACAAGCGGACCCTTGCAATCAGGAAACTGTGTGAAGAAAAGGACTTTGAGCCTTTGGTCTTCTTGATTGATGTAGCGAAGAATGAAGAAATCGAATGGTCACACAGGATCAAGGCAGCTTGTGAGGTCAATGCCTGTGTCAATCCAAGGCTGAAGGCTATCGAGCATTCGGGCAATATCGGGAAGAACAACGTCAAGGAGATGTCAGAGGAAGAACTCATGGCAATTGCAAATGGAGGTGATAATTGATGGGTGTCATATCGCCACAGGATGCAGCCAAAGAGCTTCTGGAACGCAGAGCCGCAAGGTCTGAGTTCGGGTCTTTCTGCGAAAGGATCGGCGAAATAGTCCCTGCAAAGCATCAGAAGTTTCTAATTCGTAAGCTTGAAGATGTCGAACAGGGAAGGATTAAGCGACTATTGATTCTGATGCCTCCCGGTCATGCCAAGTCCACCTATACCAGCGTGTTCTTTCCACCGTGGTACATGGGCAGGAATCCATCCAAGCAAATCATTGGCGCGTCTCATACCAGCGAATTGGCTGAGCAGTTTGGCCGTAAGGTGAGAAACCTTATCGGTTCGGATGAATACCAACGGATATTTGAAGTCCAGTTGACCGGGGATTCCAAGGCGGCTGGTCGCTGGGGGCTGGTTCAGGGTGGTGAGTATTTTGGTGTGGGTGTTGGCGGTTCTGTGACAGGTCGAAGGGCAGACGGTGCCATCATTGATGACCCTATTCGTAGCCGTGAAGATGCGGACTCTGAGACCATTCGAGAGAAAACATGGGAATGGTACCGTTCTGACCTGCGCACCCGGTTAAAGCCCAATGCCTTCATTATATTGATACAGACCCGCTGGCATGAAGATGATTTGAGCGGTCGTATTCTTCCCGAAAACTACAACGGGGAATCCGGTTTGATCAAAGCGAGGGACGGAGAATTCTGGGAAGTCATCAACTTCCCTGCCATAGCGGAAGAAAACGATGTTTTGGGGCGCAGCACCGGTGAAGCCCTGTGGCCGGAATGGTATAACGCTGATAGGCTCAAGCAGGAACGTATCAGCCAGGGGGAACGAAACTGGTCTGCCTTGTACCAGCAGAGACCGTCACCTGAGGCGGGTGATTACTTCCATAGGGAATGGATCAAGTATTATGAGGAAGCACCCAGGAACATGACTTATTACGGGGCTTCGGATTATGCTGTTACGGATGCCGGTGGAGATTATACCGTTCATGGTGTGATCGGTGTAGATTCCGAGGGAGATATCTATCTTGTAGATTGGTGGAGAGAACAAACCAATTCAGAGCACTGGATCAATGTATTTATCGAGTTGGCCAGAAAATGGCATCCTTCCAAGTGGGCTGAAGAAAACGGTCAGATCATCAAGAGTGTGGGACCGTTCATCGACCAGAGAATGAAGGAATCGGGAGTGTATGTCTTCCGGGAACAGTTTACGTCTGCTACGGACAAGGCGACACGGGCACAAAGCATCCGGGGACGCATGTCACAGGGGAAAGTCTATTTTCCCCGTACGGGATGGTCCGAGAAGCTGATCCATGAGCTTATGCGCTTCCCTGTAGGCAAGTATGACGACCAGGTGGATGTTCTATCGCTCTTTGGAAGGATGCTGGGTGAAATGAGATCGTATTCAGAAGAGCCGGAAGCATATCACGAACCGATGGGAGCCTTAGGTTGGATGAGTTAGTTTCTCGGAGGGAATTTGGTCGATGTGATACACCTGTCGATCGCACACAAATGCAAGAAGCTCAAAGAGTATCGTGCTGGGATCGAGAAGATTGTGGTCTGGCCAGTTGCTGGGGTTGTTTGTTGGGTTACCCAAAAAGAGTATAAGAAAAGAGGCGAATTTAGAAATTGCCTAAAATGAAAATAATGGCATAATTCAAATTCATTTAGTTGGAGTGTTTTATGAACGCAGAAATAAATGCAATTCATGATGAGCAGCTTGAGAGACTATTAGAAAGCCTAGGAGTGCTCAATGATATTAAATCTGGAAGAAAGAAGTGTAAATTCACTGGGAATATAATTACCTTAGAAAATCTTCATTCCGTATTTCCAGAATCTGGAGATATTAAGTTTGTGTCGGACGACCCCGAAGCGATAAGGCAATTATCTGTGTATTTAGGTGAAAGGAACTTATGAGCTCTCAAGAGTCCAAAGGCATAAGTCCACAGGACATTAAAGAGTGGATAGATACGCTTATATCGATGGGGGGCTGGGGTGTTGTTGTTATTGTAGTATTTTATTTTGCTTTTTTCCCTGAAAAGGCGGAAAAATTATCAGCTTTAATGTGGAAGTTTTTGAGGAAGTTTTACAAAGGAGCTGAAAAAAAATATATAACTCATGACATACAAGGACGAGTTAACGATTTTGTAACGGGCTACTTGAAAAAGGAAATTAAAGAATTTGAACCAGCAAAGATTAAAATTGTTTGGGCGGAAGAAGATCAGACAAGAGAAGCGTTTCTAAAAAGCAATTCTATTATTGTGCGAATGAGGCAAAGTGATAACCAGAATAAAAACTTTGTCCATGCAACAATGGTTTATATTTCTAACACAATATTAGTTAAAGCTAAAAGATATATTTCTCCTAAGCAAAAAGAAGGAATTGACTTATTTGTTGCAAGAAAGCTTTTTGAGAAAGAAAAAAGAGAAGTTGTAACTATGTTTATAGATGAAATTCTTTATGAAAAGACTAGCGATGCTAAGATTCGAGATTTTTTCGATAAGTTTGATGTTATTGATGTTGCGGGATTATTTTTCCCTGTCTTTGTTCAAGAAATGATTTTTTTGGGAGAAAAGATATTTTTAAAAGGGAGAGACCCTAAGATTCAAGAAGAAGTAACTGGATTAATAAGGTTTTTAAATAATTATTCCAATAGAAGAACTGGTGAAGATAATTTGAAGACTTTATTTGAAGGTAAATTTAGTAAATTCCAGATGGTTATTATTGGGAAATGGGTAAAGCTTGTTAGTAGAGGGTTAGGTCCTTATATCAATTTTATCAAAAAATCAGCCTCAAAAGGAATTGAGACAATATATATTTTGGGTGATTCAAACAGGAAGGATATTATAAATCAAATATGTTCTGAACAACTTTTAAATGAAATTGGATTTTCGAAATACAATCAAAAGACATATCCCGCTAAGATCCTTAATTCAACTGGAAAAGAAATCAAGGTAAACAATTTTCTTCTAGTACTAAGAAAAAATAAAATAGAAAATTATATTAGAGAAACATGATTGTATTGGAACTCCAAAACTCACCCATCCGGCGTTCGGCTTACTGTGCTGGGCCGCAGCAGGCAACTGGTCTCGCGATATCACAGGGGAGCTTATCTACATTCCCTTGTAATTGAAAAACCAAACCTGTACCTCCTAAACTAGACCACCCACTACATGTTTTTTGTTGGATAGTAATACCGTTTACCTCTGTGACTCCTGAGTAGTCAGAACCAGAAGTAGTTGTAACTATGGTTGGGTGTATCCAAATGGGTTCTGCCAAAGGAGCAGGAAATGGGTTTACTGATTCAAAAACTTCTTTGGTATTGCAAAGCCTACTGGTTGAGGATACTTCTTCTGCACATAGCTGGTTAAATCTGCCTATCCCCTCTTGCCCAGTGGCTTTTGTGGATGAAAACCCCTTAAACACAAATTGTTTTTGTATGGAGCCCATTTGATTCCACGAAATAACCTCATCTCCCGGCTGACATGTTGGAACTGTAGTGCCTACAAAGTAAAGACCTCCTGGAAATCCCGGATCAGCAATTTTGCAGGCATAGATGGTATCTGCAAAGACGAGTTTTGTAGGAAACAACAATCCTAGGAAAGTAAGAACAATTAACAACCTAATCTTCTTCATAACGCCCTCCGCGTTAAGATTTCATTGATTTGCCCAGACTATACATGGTTTTGGAGTAGGCAACACCATGCCTTTTTGAGTTAAATAGGTGTTGGATTGAGCGACGGGAGAGGGGATTATTTGGTGCTTACCCGGCAGCTACCCTAAATAAATTCAGGGTTGCCGCCATGAGTAAGCACAATCTCAGATTGAATAAAGAGGAGCATATTTAATTAGCACCTCAATAATCAATATGTTACATGGGAAACGGAAATAGATATAAAACCCTAGTGGCTGAAGACAAAAGAAATAGCCAACCCAGATTTAACCTATCTTTAGTTTTGCATTTCCCAAAATATAGTTTAAGATTGATTGCAAATTCCTCGTTATTATTAGTACATGAAACATTGAGCCCAACTTCGTGTCGGGTTCCTTCTTTTCTGTCTGACATAGCCCCTCCTTACCGAGTTAAAGAGGGCTATAGGGCCGAGGGGGGAGGTTTTGCATGCCTGCGGAACCCCCCCTCAGGCTTACCTATAATGCCCCCCTGATAATAGGTGCGGGATATTTACTACACTTTAGAGTTTCTATCAATCCAATTCGACCCCCACAAATTTGACGCGACTTTAAGTGACGATTTATCCTGATAATTTCTGAAGTTTTGTTTGTTTTTCAATAGTTGGAATATTTCCTTTTTTTCTTTAGAACAGTTTGTACAGGAACAAAAACCCCCTTAAGTTGAACTTCCCTAACTAAAAACCACTCCATCAATTTGTGTCAAAAATTATCGATACAATAGTAGCTCCATTGCGTAATTTTCCCGCTTCGTCGAGCACATAAGTCCTTATATCTAAAAGGTTTATTGCTTCGGCCCAGTGAAGACTTCATTCTGCCCCATCCATATACACTTTATTGACTTCCAGCCACCCAGGGCATATATTGGTCATGTCAGAAACACAGGGGGACGCGTGTCCCCGTCCTTAAACTTTGGGGCTTTTTTTATGTCCAGTATTTTAAATCCAATTGGTCGGAGTGGTCGGGAGTCCGTGAGGCCCCGAAACGGTACCTTGTGTCCGTTGACACCGCTCCGGCTTTTTGTTTGTCAAAAGTACAGGGGGTTTTTATGTGCAAGAAATGCAGGGAGTTGGAGAGTGAGTTAAAGGAAGCGTCAGAGAAAGTATTTAATTGGAGGAATCTTTACGAACACGAGAAATATGTTAGGGAGGCTTTCCAGAAAGATGCTCAAGGTGGTCGCAACAGTGAATATTGGATGAAACAATCTAGATATTGGAGACAGCAATACGAAGAAGCGGTAAGCAATAATATTGATGGAGACAACTTGCATAACGATATGGGTTGCATTGTTGGGGGGAATAGCAATAAGAAAGATGATCCTTTGGAGAGGCCAAAAAGAAAAAGACGGATTGGCACTAAAACAGAAATGAAATATCTGCGGTCACTACTCGATAACCCCAAAGCTCTATGGAAAGAGATTGAAGGGCTGAAAGGTGGTAGCCAATGACGCTCAAATGCCGGGGTTTCCTTCGGGAGGCCCCGGTTTTTTATTCAAAAATAGGTTCATTGGGATCATCCAACGTTAAACGGAAGGTACGCTCAACTGGGGGAGTATTGTCCCCCGTAGCTTCAAGAGTAACTTCATATTCTTGCTTTGGGATATGTGAATAGACCCCTTGGACGATATGGGTAACTTCAATTTGACTAGAGGGATTACTTTTCCCTACCTCTAATTGCATGACATCAAAATATTCCTTGCCTCCTGGTGGAAGAGTAAAAAAACTTTGATAAGATTTTCGGTCGCTGGGGTTGTCATGCATTTTTTTTAAATTTAACGGTACATGCAGAGACGATGGTTTTGGGTCTATTGACTTTAATTTCAACTGAGCGTCTCTAATCGTTTGCCCGCTTAAATTTTTCAACCGAACCCTAAATAATCTCATTGGCCAAGACGGTCTATTGCTGCCTAAATTTACTACGATTGGATGTCCATCGAAGTTGTGGACAAACGGATCTATCGCTCCTGATATAATTTCGAATTGGGAAGTCAAATGATTCTTTGCAAGATCAAACGAAACTTGGAAGAAAAAGTATCCAAATATCAAAGATGTGGATAGAAGTGACCACGGGAGAGGAACTCCCTCCCAAGTTGTTTCAATTAATTGTGCGATGGGTTGATTGAAATTGAATAGAACTGTTAGAGCTAAAAGGCAGTACGTTTTTGCTCTCCCATACCTTGTGAGTGCCTCATCGAAAACCTTTTTCAAGTATTCGGGCTTTTCCATTATTCTTCACATTACACTTTTATTAGGTTTATATAGTACAACTACTTAATCTTTAATTGAACAAGTCCCCAAGCTCAATAAATCTATATTTCCATTGAGAAACATATCTTACTTTTGAATTAGGGCTTTGTGGAATACCGTTAACAAAGTGAACACTGGTAAATCCATCTCCTCTAGGGCATTTCCAATTTTCCTTATCAAAAATACTACATTTGGGAAGTGTAATTGGAGAAGTGCTGGGAGTTGTCATAAAAACAACTTCGGCCCGTTCTTTGCTGATTCTGTAATTGATCGGATAATATATAGATTCTAATCCAGGACAATCATCACCTATGTATTCTTTTGAGCAAATTAGAGGATATGCAATTACTTTATTACTCCATATGCTTGAATGATCCCACCAGAAAACCCACCAGATAAAAAAAGTAAATGCAGCAATTTTAAAGACCCATAGCCAAAACTTATCAATAATCTGATCGAATTTGCTGAGTTCTTGATATTCCTCTTCATTGCTCATAGGAAATCAATCCCTATTTGATTGGATTCCCTAAACATTACCAAATAATTGACATTTTCGGCAAGCTGAAATAGGGTATGGATGTCCAAAGATCCGAAAAGGGAGGGGCTTTTCAACGGAAGGGAGACTATCCTCGAGTCATTAGTCGTGTTTCTTGTATAAAATAGATATAAGTTCGTCGCAAGTTTCAAATTTATAAAAACTATACAAATGATACATCAAAATGGATGATCCTAATTCTAAGCTAGCTGAACATATTCGGTTTGTGCATTTCACATTAGTGGTTGTGACAGTTACTCTCCTTATAGCAACCATTGGGCGTTCCATCGACGGGGCTCAAAAAGAGCTTAATTCCATAATAAACTTGATTGACACTTTCAAACCAGAAAAAGAAAATAGCAAGAGCGATAACAAGGGCATCCTAGGAATGATGGTACGTGAAATCCTATTTAGTAAGCAATCCTTAGAAAATCCAACTGCTTTAAATTTACAGATTACAGACAAACGTCTGAATTTATCTATTGACATAAATCTTGATCTTCATCATCTTGAAGCCACCGTGTTCCATGTAGAAAACACTCCTCAAATGTTTTCCCTTCAAGGCAAAACAGTTGGGTATTCAGACTTTTTTTCCAAAGGTGTACCAAATCGATTCCTTACCATTCTAGATGCTCCTATTGACAAAAGAGAACTTAAAAATAAACTACGAGGGTGGCCACTTAGACCCACAGGACCATGGAAAACTTTTCAGGCCTTACCTTCTACCATTAATCAGTTCAAGGAATTTTGGGATGTTTGCTCTAAAATGCGGCATGCATACATTCCTTATTCATTTGGTGGGATCATGGCATTTCTAGTTACAGCTAAATACGAGGAAGCGGATCGAGAGGAACACGAAATGATTGGTATTAGAAATCCACAGCTTCCTTTTGTAGACATGCCAAATTTAAATTCAGAAAGCAAATTTCTTATGCCGCTTTCGACAGAAGAGACTTATGTTAAAGATGTCTCAAAAATACCCCAAGATAACATAGTACATTTCGTGCCAGAGTTCCTCACAAACCAACATAATTTAAACCAATTCGGAAGATTTTCTCGAAGGTTGTTGGTTTTTCTGCGAAATGAAAATGGTATTTACTCAGAGGTACATATGAGCAATTATCATAATGAAATAAAACCTGGGGACGTGCTGGTAGTAGCTTCCAATAACTTCATACATAAACCGTTAAACTTGCAAGACTTTCTATTGGCACGTATTAAAGATGAGAAGCGTCAGAGGGGGTCATTTGAAAGTTCATTTCCAGAAATTCAAAAATTTCTTGCGGATCTCAATTATAAAGGTCAAATAGAATACGAGTTGCTTAATACGCTTTTTTTAATTGAAAGTAAGAGAAGTGGCCATCCATTGGAGATTGCCGGCCTCAAGATTGAAAGAGTAAATCTACATTTATGGGGCATTGCAGTGGTATTGGCTATTCAACTCTACTTTTATCTTCACCTTAAAGAATTTACGACAAGATCGGAAATAGGCGATGAAGCCCTTAGTGTTGCTTGGATTGGCTTTTACCCAGGGGTAAGTCCTCTTATCGGGATTTCGATTTCCATTGTTGCGCTACCAATCGCAGTTTCTGCTCTTATTCTCTGGAAACAATTTAGTTTGCAAAACCTGGTCACCGTTAACAATATTCTGTGTGTGTTATCAATATCCACCGCATTATTAACTACTAGGCAAGTGAAAGGCCTACGTTATTTGGCTAACAACAAAAACAAGACGGGATCTTAGTAGTGCCATAATCTACATCGACAAGGATGAGTTAGAGGTTGATTTGACGAAACCATTTAATGTTATTGATTTACACAAGAACCTTTTTTGTTAATGGAAATTCAATGGGGAATTTAGAAGGAATTCTTTTATCTATTACAATTTATAAAACATTATCCCTGATCGTTGGATTCGGATTCGGTTATTTGGGTTATAGGCTTTTTATTTCTGGCGTTTACGAAAAAGCAGGAGAACTAAAAGCAGCTTGGGGCGACAATAGATTAATTTTAAAGCAAGCTGCTCCAGGAACATTCTTTTCATTGTTTGGAGCAATAATAATTTTGATTACTTTATTGAAAGGGATTGACTATTTTTTTGAGGATTATATTCCTAGGCAAGGTACTTCTGCCGAAATATCTGCTATTAGGCTCGAATCGGCTATTAGGAATAATGAAATATTGTATGAAGAAATGCAATTAAATAAAGCGCTCGAAATACTGAAAAGCAAAAATAAAGGTAATGTCGCGACTCTTGAAGTAAAAAAAGATATGATGAAAGCAAAAGAGATAATTGCAGAGTTACTACATCGACGAACAATTCGAGGTAGTGCGAACGTAAAACCAAATTAGCCCATTGTCGGCCTTGTCTTCAAAAATCCACAACTCTTTCCACTAGCTCGGGTTGGTCAATAAAAGGATTACGGTTGCCTTGTTCATTCTCAATCAAAGTGTTGCGCTGTTCTTCCCACTGGCTTGGCGGATCAGAAAAGTGCCATTCTCTAAGCATGTCCTCATAAGCCTCAGGTAGTGGCACTTTGTATTGAAATGACATATAGAAATAAGCCCGTGCAATATCTCCTCGTATCGTTTCATCTGGTTCTGCCACTTTGTCCTGTATTTCTACGTCACATTGACCATAAACCCTGGGTTCACCAATAACCTCACCAAATGGATAATTCAAACGGTGAGCGTTTACTTCTCCTATTGCTGGAAACAGATTGTGCATATCGGCTTCTCTTTGTTTGAAGGAATCTGAGATTTTTGCGCAACACTTTCGACCTTTAAACTTCTTCCCTTTGCTAGTGGTACATAGTTTCTTCTTCCAGCACTGGAACTCTCTACCAAGAGTGTGGGCAGGCACGACGTGCTCCCATTCCAGTTTACGGGACCTTTTACTGGTTGCTTTCTTGGGCTCGTAGTCACAGATGGAACGGTCGATGTCTTTATCTTCATTGAAACCACATCCACAATAGAAAGTCTCATCCTGGTTGTGATCCAGATAGATACTCATCAGGTTTTTCTTGGCTCCACTGAAACTGGTGCTTGTGGATGGTTTGAAAAGAGTTGGATCAATGGTGTTGCCAGAGGATGAAGAGGGTAGGGTCTTGTCGATATATTTTTTGACAATCCACCCTTTGCCTTGATTATTTTCGACTTCGAGCCATCCTGTAGCAGAGTCAATTGCTTTAATGGTGACTGAGGAACCACTAGTAAATCGAAAGGATGTTGCTCTCTTCCCAGGTCCGGGATGGGCAGGGATACCAAAGTCCCGTTCAACCAGTTGTACCCGGTCATTGACCTGGAATGCTTGGGTAGGGGTGGCTAACAGGAGAACAGAAAAGCAGCAAATTACCAGATACATTTGTCTCATAATCCCCTCCAATATGAGATGTTCGGATACGCGAATTAAACCCTATTTGGGCGAAGAGGTCAAGAGATGGCTTTTAGTTCACTGTTAATAGCTCATCCCACTGGGTTGTGTATCGTGGTGACCGCAACCCGCAGCGCATTTTCCATTCCCGGTTCACGCCTTCCGCTCCGAAGAATAGGGTATCAGGGCCATGATCCTCGTTGATCCGGTCTACCGTATCCATCAAGTGGTCCCCCGGACGTTGATCAGATTCAGCAAACAGGTGTTTCTGTTCCAGCGAGGCGGGAATTAAATCCAGCAACATGACCCCCACTTTTTTGTAGCGGTATCCCTGTTTATAAATTCTGTCCAGGCATGACTTTGCGGCTTCGATGATGATGCGTGTATCACTGGTGGGAATAGTTAAAGAACAGGTGATGCTATTGTTGTATTGCTTGTCCGTTTCCCGGAATTCATTGGTCTGGACAAACACATAGACCGCCTGCGCCCGACTGTTTTGTTGTCTCAGCTTTTCACAGGCGCGGGCAGCGTAATTGGCTAATGCCTCTTCAATGGGTTTCTTTTCCGTCAACAGATTGCCAAATGACTTGGATGACATGATGTTCTTTCTGGGCTGGATGTCCTCCAGATCGATGCAGGACTGCCCTCTCAGTTCCCGCAGTATGCGTTCTCCGACAACCGACAGATGTTTGCGGATGATATAAGGATTAGCATCTCTCAGTTCCGAAGCCCGTCTAATGCCTAGTCGGCCTAAACGATCCGCCGATCTCCAGGCGATTCCCCATAACTTTTCTACGTCCAGGGTTTTTAAGATTTCATCCCGCGTCTTATTATCCCCAATATCGAACACACCGCTATCTGTCCGCTTTTTGGCAACGCGATTAGCTACCTTTGCCAATACCTTGGAAGGTCCAATGCCTATAGATACAGGGATTCCTGTCCACTGCATTACCTTTCTACGAATGGTTAGGCAATATTCATACAGGTTGCGGGGCTGTAAATGATCCAGACGTAGAAAGGCTTCATCAATCGAATACACTTCCATGTCAGGGGCAAACAGGCGGAGACTGTCCATGACCCGCTGTGACATGTCACCGTACAGTTGGTAGTTGGAAGAGAAAACAGCGACATCATGTTTTTGGATGACTTTTTCATGCTCGAAGTAGGGGACTCCCATAGGGATGCCCAGGGTCTTGGCTTCATTGGAACGGGCTACGATACAGCCGTCATTATTGGATAAGACGACAATGGGGCGTTTCTTTAGGCTAGGGTCAAACACACGCTCGCAGGATGCATAGAAGTTATTGCAATCTACCAGGGCAAAAATCTTCATAACAGTTTGTGAAGGACATGGGTGACAATACCCCAAACCATAACCTCTGCATCTCCTTGCAATTCGATAGGCGGGTAGTTCACGTTTTCGGAGTGTAGTGAGAACCGGCCTTTTGTTTTGGAAAGACGTTTTACAGTAAGCTCACCGTCTACTTCAACAATGGCAACCTTCCCATGAGATGGTTCCAAGCTTCGGTCAACGATCAACAAGTCCCCATCAAAGATTCCCGCTCCCGTCATGGAGTCACCGGAGGCCCGTACAAAGTAAGTAGCGGAAGGATGCTTGATGACATGTTCATTGAGGTCAAGTGATCGTTCCATATAGTCATCAGCAGGGGATGGGAATCCTGCCTCAACACGGCAAGAGGCTAGTGGTAGGGGGGTAGATGATTTCATGCGGGCAGGGTACTTTGCCCAAGGGGGAGGAGTCAATTAATTTTTGCTTTTTATTCGCTTTTGGTGGGTTTCAGGCACTCAGGATCATCATTTAGAGGGCTGTTAACCCTAAGTGAAACCTCGTGATACGCCATTTCCTCTGATGGGTAGGCATGTAGTAGAGAAACCGGGTTTTTGTGGGAAGAATCCAGCCAGGTGGTGTAGTTTTCAGGGGCCAGAATCACTGGCATCCGGTCATGGAGAGACTTCAACCTGGAGTTGGCCCCGGTAGTAATGATGGAAAAGGAACGGATGAGCTCTTCACCCTTTCCCCACTCGGACCAGATACCAGCGAAAGCAAACAAGCCTTCATCTGTCATATGAATCCAATAGGGAACCTTCCCACCATTCCTTTTGGTCCACTCATAGAACCCATCAGCAGGGACCAGGCACCTTCGGGATTTAAAGGAACTCCTGAAACTAGGTTTTTCTTGGATAGTCTCCGCCCTAGCGTTAATCAGGAGGGATTGGGTCTTGGAGTCCTTGGCCCAGGAGGGGATCAGCCCCCATCGCATTACTTCTAATTCTCTGTTCCCATTATTGTCAACCACCACAGGTAATAACTGGGTAGGGGCGATATTGTATCGCTCAAGGTACTCACCTTTGAACGATTGCGCCTCGAAGTGGGCTATGACCTCTTTTAATGGCTTTCTCAATGTGTATCTTCCGCACATAAATATTACCTGGGGTATGCCTTCCAAAATGCTACCCATGACGCTACCCAGAGACAAAAATGGGCTACAGGAAAACCCGTAACCCATTGATTTTACTGGTCGGGATGAGAGGATTTGAACCTCCGGCCCCTTCGTCCCGAACGAAGTGCGCTACCAGGCTGCGCCACATCCCGAATATTTTTTCTTTATGTATTCCGAAGCGGTGGCTTATTTATCCCACACGTAGCGGTTGATGCTTTCGGACGTGAACGAGGTGTTGGTCACGTTACGCTCCACGTCCTTCGACCCGCATTTGGGACACTCGATTTCTTTCTCGCCCACTTCGGACATCTTCATTTCCACGACAAAGTCGTGCTTGCATTTCTTGCACGTATGATCGTACTGCGGCATAATTTTGACCTCTGAAAACCGGTAAGATTACTCTATTTATATCCTGTTTTCAATATCCCCGCAAGCGTTCAGTCTAGCGGCGTCTTTTTCCGGACTTGACCGCCAGAAACCCGGCAAAATTGAACCATTTGAAAAAAATATCCACTTGGCGGAACCCTGCTCCTTCCAGAAGATCCCGGTTTTTCCCCGGTTTTAAGGGGATCAGTACGTCTTCCAGCGCTTCCCGCTTCTTGGCGATTTCCAGTTTCGAGTATCCCTGGTTTTGTTTGTAAGTATGATATTGCTCGACGAACAGGTCGTTAAGGCTGTCCGATTCTCCCCGCACTTTTTCGATAAGGATCAGGGCACCGCCGGGCCGCAGTCCTTTATAAATCTTCTTTAGCATAGCTGCTCGGCGCTTCGGTGGAAGAAATTGCAGGGTGTAGTTCATAACAACCACGCCGGCATCGACCAATTTAAAATCACTTTCCAAATCCGCTTCCACCAGTTCGCAGCGTTTGAGATGACCTTTCAGTTTGCCGCGTGCTTTTTTCAACATGGCTTCTGAGTTGTCGAGACCCACAAAGCGAATGTTGTTCGATTTTGGAATGGCTTTGACTAAATGACGAAGGAGGGTGCCGGTAGAACATCCCAGATCGTAAACCGTCGATTTTTTCTGCGCGAAGTGCAGAGCAAGATCGATCACCATCTGCTGGCATTCTTTATAGAACGGTACGCTCCGCTCCAGCATATCGTCGAACACCCGTGCTACCGGTTCGTTGAACTCGAATTTTCCCGGTGCCGTCGATTTTTTAAATAGAGTATCTTTTTTTTTGTGGGGCATGTTCAAAAATCTTGCTTAAACGCAAACAGGGCGGCCCGCAAGAGCCGCCCTGAAATAGTGGATAAAAAACTGTAGGTCAACGATCAGGGACCTTGGATTTCTCCACCGCCCACCGGACCGGATTTGGTTTTTACCAGCAGTTTGTTGACGGCATTGACATAAGCCTCGGCACTGGCTTCCACCGTGTTAACACCGGTCCCTTTGCCGAGCACTTCCCGGTTTTCGTGGAGCACACGCACAGTGACTTCCCCCTGAGCATCTTTGCCGCGGGTCTTCGCCATCACCTGATAATCGAGCAGTTTGCAAGTCATCCCGGTAATGATGTCGATAGCGTTGTACATGGCATCGACCGGGCCATCCCCCTGGCCGGTCTCCGTATGCACTTTGCCGTCGCGGCTTTTTAACGTGACAGTCGCACCGGGTATGGCGCCGCTTTCAAACGTTCCCTGAACTTTTTCAAGAGAATATGTATTCAACTCTTCATCCGTGAATTTCCGTTTTTGAATCAGAGCGACAATATCCTCGTCGAACAGTTCCTTTTTCTGGTCTGCCAGTGACTTGAAACCTGCAAACACCCGGTCCAACTCCTCCGGCGTCACCTGATATCCCATGGCTTCGATTTTTTTCGACAACGCGTTGCGTCCGGAATGTTTTCCCAGAACCAGTTCGGAGCTGTCGAGCCCGATGTCCTGAGGATTCATGATTTCGTAAGTATCTTTCTTCTTGAGAAAACCATCCTGATGTACACCGGACTCATGCGCAAAAGCGTTTTTGCCGACGATGGCCTTGTTGCGCTGCACGAAGAAACCCGTGAGGCTGCTTACCAGTCGGCTGCAGGCCATAATGTGTCGGGTGTCGATGCGGGTATCGATACCGAAGAAATCCTTCCGCGTTTTGAGCGCCATGACGATTTCCTCCATCGCCGCGTTGCCGGCTCGTTCGCCGATCCCGTTGATGGTGCATTCCACCTGTCGTGCGCCTTCCTTGATGGCCTCTAGTGAGTTAGCCACGGCCATACCCAGATCATTATGGCAATGCACGCTGATGATCGCCTGTTCGATGTTCGGCACGTTCTGCTTCAGGGAACGGATGATCTGACCGAACTGGTCGGGCACCGAATAGCCCACTGTATCGGGAATGTTCACCGTGCCGGCGCCGGCATCGATCACGGCTTCCACCACATTGGCGAGAAACTCCGGTTCCGTGCGCGAAGCGTCTTCCGGAGAAAATTCAATGTCATCGCAGAACTTGCGGCCGAACTTGACCGCGTCCACAGCCATTTGAATAATCTCTTCCTTGCCTTTTTGCAGTTTGTGATCGCGGTGAAGCTTGGAAGTCGACAGAAAAATATGAATGCGGGGTGATTCCGCCTTTTCAAGCGCACGCGCCGCCGCCTCGACATCTTTCTCGAGAGCGCGGGCAAGGCCCGCCACGGAAGAACCCTTGATTTCGTTTGCAATTTGTTGAACCGATTCGAAATCGCCGGGGGACGCGACCGGAAAGCCTGCCTCAATGACATCCACTTTCAATAGAGCCAGCTGCCGCGCGATTTCCAACTTTTCCTTGTTGTTCATGCTGGCGCCAGGGCACTGTTCTCCATCTCTTAAAGTGGTATCGAAAATAATGAGTTTTTCCGGTTGCATGGTTCGGGTTCGTATCCTCCGTTTTAAAGGTTATAGTGAGCTGATATCTTCAGCTTTTATCATCTCATAGCTTCCCTGTTAAGGAAAGCCGCTGTTGGAATATTGTTTTGAAGTGGGCTAGCTGATTGCGCTGATGACTTTAAATCCGGCGTCTTCAATTTTCTTGACGACGCTCGCTGTATTGCACAAGTCCAGCCGGAAAAAATAGACCTGCTTGTTACCACCGGCGCTGTGCGGCGCCATGCCGACGCTGATGATATTCAGGTTTTCACCATGGATAATGTTCGAAACGGTTTCGAAATTCTGGGGATTTTTGTCCATGACCACATCTACCCGTGAACTGGAATGCAATATGCCCATCAGATCGACGAAAATTCCCAGAATATCCATGATGGAAACAATTCCGACCAATTTGTTACGCTTGATCACCGGCAGGGCGCCGATTTTATATTTGTATATGATCAAAGCGGCGTCTTCGATATGGGTTTCCGGAACCACTACCATCGGGTCGCGGGTCATGTGGTCGGATACTTTCATTTTGGCCGGATTTAATTGCTGGATTTTTCCAGAATTGGTTTTGCCTCCTTTGCCCATGAAGGCACCGCGGATATCGCTCTCAGTGATAATTCCCATGAGTTCTTTTCCATCCATTACCGGCAAGTGACGAATGGATTTTTCCACCATGATGTCCTGAGCCTTTTTCAATGAGTCGGATTTTTTTACCGTGACCAACTTTTTCGACATGACCTCGCCGACAATCATAAGAAGCCTCCAAAATCTGTAACGATTATATTCAAACCAGCTGGGTATCCTGAATGAGAAATCCGCTGGAATCGGGGCAAAATATCAGCCGGTTCGATCAACCCGAAAAAATCCGGCCGACTGTGGTTTGTGTTCTACGCATACCCGACTTTAGACCTTTTTACCAGAACAGGCATCTAAAATATATTAAAAACAAAAGCTTGCTAACAATATGGATTATTGGGGATAAGGGCAATATGTGTAATTAAATTACATAAATATGAGTAATAAATAGAAATAATATCTCGGCGCTCTTGATAATTCCTTTATAATTAAAGGGTTACTGTTTTGGCACATCATTTGCTCTAGTTTATATCTCGAGAGAAAATTGAGACCAGCCTTGATTTTGGTCGAAATCTCTATAAAATTTCAAAATTCCGTAATCATCCAACATATATGAATATAGAAAAATATCCTAAAAAGCAGGGGCTTTACGACCCTGCCCATGAGAAAGAGAACTGTGGCGTCGGCTTTATTGCCCATATGAAGGGGGATAAATCCCACAGTATCATTCGTCAGGGGCTGGATTTACTGAATCGCCTGGAGCACAGAGGGGCTGTTGGGGCTGATCCGCTGACGGGTGACGGTGCTGGCATTTTGATCCAGGTACCCCACGAACTGTTTCAATCTCAATGCAAAAAAATCGGGATATCTTTGCCTGCCGAAGGCAAGTATGGCACCGGTCTGGTGTTTCTGCCTCGAGACGAGCGGGGCCAGCAATTGATGGAAATCTTCGAGCAGGTGACCGAGCGGGAAGGACTGGAGATGCTCGGGTGGCGCGAGGTGCCGGTGGATAATACCCAAATCGGCGAAACCTCCCGCCAGGTGGAACCGGACATCCGCCAGATTTTCATTGGCACCGGCAACGTCAAGGATCAGGAAATTTTTGAGCGCAAACTGTATGTAATCCGCAAGCAGGCCGGTCAGGCGATTCGTGCTTCCGGCCTGGGAGAACTTTACGAGTCTTATTATATCTGTAGTCTTTCCAGCAAGACATTCATCTACAAAGGACAGTTGATGGCGCCGCAGGTCGAAAAGTATTACCTCGACATTCAGGATCCCTTAATGAAGTCGGCGTTGGCGTTGGTCCACTCGCGTTACAGCACGAATACCTTCCCCTCCTGGGGACGCGCTCAGCCCATGCGCATGATTGCTCACAACGGTGAAATCAATACCATCCGCGGCAACAAGAACTGGATGGCTGCCCGCGAAGCCATGTTCGAAAGCGATTTGTTTGATGATGTAGAAAAAATTCTTCCGGTGATTCCGCCGGGAGGCAGTGACTCTGCCGATTTTGACCAGGCGCTGGAATTTCTGGTCGAGACCGGGCGGTCCCTGCCACACGCAGTCATGATGATGATTCCCGAGCCGTGGAGTGGTCATGAAACCATGAGCGATGACAAACGGGCTTTCTTTGAATACCACGCGTCCATGATGGAACCGTGGGACGGTCCGGCTTCCATCACATTCACCGACGGTGATGTGATTGGTGCCGTTTTGGATCGCAACGGACTGCGACCTTCACGCTATATTGTGACGAGTGACGATCTGGTGGTCATGGCGTCGGAGGTGGGTGTCCTGCCCATCGAAGAATCCCGGATTACCAAGAAGGGTCGTCTCCAGCCCGGCAAAATGTTTTTTGTCGACCTCAAAGAAGGTCGTATTCTAGCGGATCAGGAAATCAAATCCCAACTTGCCAACCGGAAGCCGTATTCCCAATGGGTGAAAGATGAGCAGTTGAATATCGAAGACATGCCTGATCCCAAATCGCGCCCTGACAAAATAAAAGACCCTCTAACCCAGCAGATTGTCTTCGGCTATACCCATGAGGACTTAAAGATCGTCATGGCGCCCATGATCGACTCTGGCCAGGAAGCGACCGGCTCGATGGGCAACGATGCTCCGCTGGCGGTCCGTTCGGAAAAGCCGCAGATGTTGTTCAATTACTTCAAACAGTTGTTTGCGCAGGTAACCAACCCGGCCGTAGATTCCATTCGTGAGGAACTGGTCATGTCGATGGAAGTAACCCTGGGAAAAGAACGCAATCTATTATCGGAAACCCCACAGCACTGCAGAAAGTTAAAATTGCAGCATCCGCTACTGACTCCCGAGGAATTTGAAAAAATCAGATTGCTGGATCAGGAAGACCTGAAGCCGGTAACCCTCTCCATGCTGTTTCCGGTGGCTGAAGGGGAGAAGGGCATGGAAAAGGCGCTCGAAAAATTGTGTGAGCAGGCGTCTGAAGCGATTGAGGACGGTGCGACTATCTTAATTTTGTCAGACCGTGGAGTCGACGAAAATCGCGCCGCGATTCCCAGTTTGTTGGCCACCGGCGCCGTGCACCATCATTTGTTGCGGGAACGGACCCGTACCCGGGTCGGACTGGTTGTGGAAACGGGGGAAGCACGGGAGATGATGCATTTTGCATTACTGATCGGTTACGGTGCGGGCGGTATTTTCCCCTATGTAGCTTACGAAACCATCGAGCAAATCATCCGTGAAGGCAAATACGTAAAGGGGATGGAACTCGAAACAGGAATTCAAAATTTTATCAAGGCCACGCGTAAGGGTTTGTACAAAATTATCGCGAAAATGGGAATCTCCACGATCCAGAGTTACAGAGGGGCACAGATTTTCGAGGCCGTGGGTCTGAACGATTCTGTGATCTCCCGTTATTTCACGGGAACGCCCTCCCGTATCAGCGGTGTTGAATTGGAAGTCATCGCGCGGGAAACTCTCGTACGTCATAGAAATGCTTATGAGCGGACAAAAATCATCCATCCGGCACTCGATCCCGGAGGGAATTACCATTGGCGCCGCGGCCATGAAAAACATATGGTCAACCCCAACCTGGTGGCTATGTTGCAGCACTCCACACGGTCCAATGATTATTCGTTGTTCAAAAAGTTTTCACAGATCAGCGATGATCAGAATACCCACGACTGCACCCTGCGCGGAATGTTCAAATTTAAAAAGCGCGAGTCGATCCCCCTGGAAGAAGTGGAGCCGGTGGAAAATATTACTAAACGGTTCTGCACCGGCGCAATGTCGATCGGGTCGATTTCCCGCGAAGCGCATGAGACGTTGGCGATTGCCATGAACCGTCTGGGAGGAAAAAGCAATACCGGTGAGGGTGGTGAGGATCCGGTTCGATACACTCCGGATCCCAACGGTGATTTCCGGCGGAGCAAGATCAAACAGGTGGCGTCCGGGCGTTTCGGCGTGAGCAGCCATTATCTGACCAATGCCGACGAGTTGCAGATCAAGATCGCTCAGGGCGCGAAGCCGGGAGAGGGCGGGCAGTTGCCCGGTCACAAGGTGTCGGAATACATTGCGAAGATCCGGAACTCCACGCCGGGGGTGGGTTTGATTTCACCGCCACCGCATCACGACATTTATTCGATTGAGGATCTCCAGCAATTGATTTTCGATTTGCACTGTTCCAATCCTGAAGCGGATGTCAGCGTTAAACTGGTGGCCGAAGCAGGAGTCGGAACCATCGCTGCAGGTGTTTCCAAGGCCCGTGCCGAAGGAGTGCTTATTTCCGGTCACGATGGCGGTACGGGTGCCTCACCGCAAACTTCGATCAAATATGCTGGCTTGCCTTGGGAGTTGGGGCTTTCCGAGACCCAGCAGGTACTGGTGATGAACGATTTACGCGGGCGCATTCGGGTGCAGGTTGACGGACAATTGAAAACCGGACGAGACGTGTTGGTCGGTGCGCTGCTGGGGGCCGACGAATTTGGTTTTTCCACGGCTCCCCTCGTAACGATGGGGTGCATCATGATGCGCAAATGCCACCTCAACACCTGTTCGGTGGGTGTGGCGACACAGGATCCCGAACTGCGCAAAAAGTTTTCCGGTAAGGCGGAGCACGTGGTTAATTTCTTCCGGTTTGTCGCTCAGGAAGTGCGTGAATTAATGGCTGAATTGGGATTCCGTAAATTTGAAGAAATGATCGGGCGCGCGGATCTGCTGGAGATGGATGATGCCATCGATCACTGGAAATCCAAGGGCCTCGATTTTACAAAAATACTGTTTAAAGCGGATGTTGGGTCGGATGTGGCAATTCGAAATATACGTACCCAAGACTTGAGCGGGGATATTGGCGAAGGGTGTCTGGATCGCAAACTGATCCAGGAGTCCCAGCCTGCGATTGAACACCAAGAGCCGGTTCAGGTGACCACTTTGATCGGTAATGTGGATCGGGCCACCGGGGCCATGCTGAGTTATGAAATTTCTAAACGGCACGGAGAAAAAGGTTTGCCGGAAGATACCATTCGTATCGATTTCAAAGGCTCGGCGGGACAAAGTTTCGGAGCATTTCTGGCGCCGGGGGTGACCTTCACCCTGCGCGGAGATGCCAACGATTATGTCGGTAAAGGTCTTTCCGGCGGTCACTTGGTTGTGTTCCCCACCGAGGATTGCCCGATCGTTCCCGAAGAAAATATTTTGATCGGTAATGTTGCTTTGTACGGGGCCATTGCCGGCAAAGCTTTTTTCCGGGGAGTGGCCGGAGAACGGTTTGCGGTTCGCAACAGTGGGGCCCGAACGGTTGTCGAAGGCGTGGGAGACCATGGTTGTGAGTACATGACCGGAGGACGCGTGGTGGTACTCGGTGAAACCGGACGGAATTTTGCCGCCGGAATGAGCGGTGGTATCGCTTATGTACTGGACCGGGACGGACAGTTTCCAATCCATTGCAACCAGAGTATTGTCGACCTTCTCCCGGTTGAGGAGGAAGAGGACATCAACGAATTGAAGAGCCTGATTACGGAACATCAAAAATTGACAGGCAGTGCGCTCGCTGAAAAAATTCTTAAAGAATGGGAAGCGATACTTCCCAAGTTTGTCAAAGTTTATCCGACAGATTATCGACGGGTTCTGGAGGAGGGAAAAAAGAAGCAGCAAGTATTGGAAGAGGTGGCTTGATGGGTGCAGTAAAAGGTTTTATTGAACATCCGAGGGAAACTCCGGAATCGCGTCCGGTCAGCGAACGGTTAAAAGATCAAAAGGAAGTTTATCAACCGTTCCCGCTGGAAAAGTATCAGGAACAAGGCGCACGCTGTATGGATTGTGGCCTCCCGTTTTGCCAAAGCGATACCGGGTGCCCGCTGGGTAATGCCATTCCCGATTGGAATGACATGGTGTACCGTAACAAGTGGGAAGAGGCGTTATCCCTGCTTCTCAACACCAATAATTTCCCGGAGTTTACCGGGCGAATTTGTCCTGCTCCTTGCGAAGGGGCTTGTGTGCTGGGAATCACGGAACCGGCGGTGACCATTCGGAATATTGAAGAGATTATCGCTGAAAAGGGGTTTGAGAACGGCTGGATGAAGCCGAATCCTCCTAAAAAGCGAACCGGAAAAAAGGTGGCCATTGTGGGGTCCGGTCCTGCCGGGTTGGCAGCGGCGGACCAATTGAATCAAGTCGGGCACACGGTTACAGTTTACGAAAAGGCAGATCGCATTGGCGGGCTTTTAATGTATGGAATCCCCAATTTCAAACTGGAAAAGACGATCGTTAAGCGCCGGATTGATTTGATGGAGGCTGAGGGAATTATTTTCAAACCCAATTCGCATGTGGGGGTAGACCTTCCCGGCAAAGAGCTGGTGGATAATTTCGACGCAGTCATTTTATGTTGCGGTGCGGAAAAACCGCGCGAGTTGCCGGTGCCAGGACGAGAGCTGAACGGCATTCATTTTGCGATGGACTTTCTCCCTCAGCAGAACAAACGTAATGAGGGGGATAGCATTCCCGAGGACATCGCAATTACTGCCAAAGACAAAAACGTACTTATCATCGGTGGAGGAGATACCGGATCCGATTGCCTGGGAACGTCTCTTCGGCAGGGGGCGAAAAAAGTTTATCAGTTTGAGTTGCTGGACCAACCGCCTGAAGAGAGAGCGGCTGATAATCCCTGGCCGCAGTGGCCCGCGACGATGCGCATCAGTTCCTCCCATGAGGAAGCCCTGGAGCAGGTCACGAAATATAATATATCGACGAAAAAATTTTCCGGCGAAAACGGCCGGGTCAAACAGGTCCATGCGGTTAAAATTCAATTTGGTGATCCCGACCCTGAAACGGGTCGCCGTCCTTTGGAAGAAATTGAGGGTTCAGAATTCACTCTCGACGTGGAGTTGGTCCTGTTGGCAATGGGCTTCGTGCATCCCGTGCATGAGGGCTTGGTCAAGGAGTTTGGGTTGACTCTGGATGGACGCGGCAATGTGGCCTGTGACCGGAAGAAAATGACCAGTGTGGATGGCGTGTTTGTGGCCGGCGATATGACGCGGGGTCAGTCGCTGGTGGTTTGGGCAATTGCCGAAGGCCGCGAAGCGGCACGTTCCGTGGATGAGTATCTTATGGGCTACACCTTCCTGCCCCATAGCGAGTTTCTGTAATCAGGAAGCTCTTTCCCAGTCTGCAGTTATCTTTCCCATAAATCAGGATTGGTCAGGCCGTTGACTCCCTCAATAAAAATCCACAGATCGTCCTGTTTGTTTAGTTCAACCAACTTGGACACGTTTTCCTTCATCATGCCGGCTGCCTCACATGAGGCCGCGAAGAGAAGGCAGTGGGTCGGTTGAATTAACGACGGCGGTAAAGATTCTATTTTACCAGTAAAATTAACAGGAAAACCGGCATTGGTAAAAGTAAAGCAGGACGTTCCCTTCCGCTCAGAATGTATTCCCGTTTCCTGGAAAACAATATCTGAATGTATTTCCCGGTTTACGGTTTTTTGGCACTTCATATCCTCGGTTTCGGAAGCCGGACTTATGATTTTTAAATCGGTGATATTTGAGGACCTTGACCTTTCGATAAAATCTTTTCTATTGAATTCGACTGCAGCTGAAGAGGCGCTCACGAGATAGGCGCCATCATTCAATAAATGTCTATGGTGCAACATGAAAGACCCATACCCAGTGCATCCAATTACCATATCGTAAGTGCCTGAACTCTTGCTTGGAGAGGGTAGGTGCTCGTAAGGCACCACTTTGCCTGAGTACAAGTCCTTAGCCAGAGAAAGCTTGGAAATATCTGGATCGATGATATCAATTCTCGTATTTTCAAAGTGATCAAGCAGGGATTGAATTGTAGATTTTCCAATGGATCCAAATCCAAGAACTGCGAATCTTGCCTTTTCCCCTTTGGACTTCCACGGCCCTTTTGCATTCCTGCTGATAGAATCTAATTTGTCGTTGATGGATTTGGTAACCGATTTTCCAATAAATATGCTCTCCAGATTGGTTTTCGTAAAACTGCGAGCAATAGATACCGCTGAACATTCTATTTCGCTTAAAATTTGCCTTAGGTGGTAATCATGCAGGTGGCGGTGACCCCTCGTTGTCTGCTCTACCAAGCCCAAATTGATTTTGTTCTTGCTCTTTCCAAATCTGTGAATGATATCTGTGTCTTGAGTTCGAAGTTCAAATAAACTTCTTAGAAAATAAGCGCCATCATCCACAACTAAAAGGTTTTTGGGAGATTTGTTGCAAATTTTTAATACGATTTCAGAAACTCGGTTCAGCTGGGTTTCGGAGTAAATAGCCAAAGGATTATTCATGGGTTTGGCTGTTTGCTCTGGAGGATATTGCTTTTGAATAGTTTCCCAAACAAAAGGGCTGGTGGAGTAGGGAATGTCGACAAACCAGCAATTTTCCGGTTTTAACCCCTCCTCAAACATTTGGTTTAATCGTCCAAGAAAAGGGCCCATATGGTGTTGAATGAACAAAACATCGAAATCTCTAAACACTTTTCCATTAATGCCCTTTTCGGGAAGGTGGGCATTCCTCCAGAGATTTATTAAGGGCTGGCTCGTAATAAATTCTCCTTCTACGGGGATTTCCCACTCTTCGAAGTTTTTCAGAGCGGTTTTAATTGATTCGTGATTGAACATAAACGGAGTGGTGGCACATAGTGAGAACTAAAGCCTACTGGAAAATGAGAATATTCCTAGTATAAGAAAGCTCTTATTTTCCCAAGGATACGATGAGCTCTACGCGCTTGTGGATGCCCAGTTTTTTGAAGATGCGTTTCAGATGGAATTTGACGGTGAAAGCGCTGATGGAAAGCATTGCCGCAATTTCATTATCATTGTAACCCTGAGCGGCGAGTTGAACCACTTCTTTTTCTCGTCTGGTGAGTCCGGCTTCTTCCAGTTTTATGCTTTGCGCAAAGGTAGGTTTGGGTTTAGCTGGATGTGAGTTCCCTCTTTTTTCCAAACAACGACGGATTTTTTCGATCAGTTCATCCCGGTTCACCGGTTTTATAACATAATCGTCCAAGTCCAGGCGGATCGCTTCAATCGCTGTTTCCATAGATCCATAACCGGTTAAAATCATTATCGGAGTTTCCGGATTGATTAGTTTGATTTGCCTGGATACTTCGAGACCATCCATGCCCTCCATTTTTAAATCGATGATTGCAAGATCGTGCTGAAGCATCTTGAAACTTTTCAGGCCTTCTTCGCCGGATACCGCTGTGGTGACCTTGTATCCGCTTTCTTTCAGGTCATCGCTAACCGCTTCCAAAAGAACCTTTTCATCGTCTATTAGTAAGATGGAGCTTCCGGTCATTTTGATAATATAATTCCCGAAGTTTTTGCTAAACTGCTAAACATTGAAATTAGATGTAAGTGGGACATAGTAACAAAATAATTTTGATAAAGGCTATGAAAAGAAGGAGATAATTAAAAATAATTGGAATTCGGAACCTTAGGAGGGGCTGTTTCCGAAAAAAATTAATTCATTTTGGGTAAGTTCACCTAAAACAGGGTATGCGGGGAAAGCTAAAATTTGAGGCGCTGAAAGATCCCTTTCAGTTTTTCTTTAACGGGTTTTCCGTCAATTTCGGCAAGTTCGTGAAGTAATTCTTTTTGTTTTTTGTTTAACTTCCTTGGAGTTTCAACAATCAACTGAATGATTTGATCTCCGCGACCGTGTCCTCTGAGTTGCGGGATACCTGCTCCTTGAATGCGGTAGCGGTCTCCGGATTGAGTTCCCGGAGAAATGGAAATCACTTTTGTTTTGTCGTCAAGCAGAGGCACTTCGATGTCTGTACCCAATGCAGCCTGTGAAAAAGAGATGTTCAATTGGCAATAAAGGTCAACATCTTCGCGATGAAAAAATTCGTGTGCTTGCACGTGAACAAAAACATACAGATCGCCGGCAGGCATTCCCGGTGCTGCTTCGCCTTCGCCGCGCAAACGCAGACGTGAACCATCATCCACACCCGCAGGTATGTTGACGGAAATTTCTTTTGTGTCGATTTCCACGCCTTCGCCATGACAGGTGGAACAGGGATCCTTGATGATTTGCCCGGTTCCATGACAGTGCGGACAGGGGCTTTGCAAACTAAAAAATCCCTGGGATCGCACCACCTGGCCAGTACCTCGGCAGGTCCCGCAATGAACAGGGGAAGTGCCTGGTTTGCATCGGGAACCTTTGCAGGTGCGGCAGGGTACATGCTTACGCACTTCTACGGGTTGCTCCGTTCCAAAGGCGGCCTGCTCGAAGGAGATGGTGACATCGGTTCGCAGGTCTGCTCCGGTTCTTTGGCCGCCTCCTCCGCCGAAGAAATCACCGAAAATGTCTCCAAAAGAGGAAAAAATATCTTCGAATCCGCCAAACCCGCCGAATCCTTTTCCTTTCAGCCCTTCGTGTCCAAACTGATCGTAGATCTTTCTTTTTTCCGGGTCGCGCAGGGCCTCGTAAGCCTCTGCGGCCTCCTTGAATTTTTCCTCAGCCTCTTTATCGTTCGGGTTTTTATCCGGATGGTACTTGAGCGCCATTTGGCGATAGGATTTCTTTAATTCTGATTCGGAAGCATTGCGGTCAACACCCAAAACTTCATAATAATCTCGCTTCACTCAATCTCCTTGCTGTTTCAGTTTCGCCACTTTGACTTTGGCTGGTTTAAGTAACCTGTCTTTAAAAAGATAACCTGATTCCAGTTCTTCCACAATCTCATTATCTTTGTCCGGATCGGTAGTCTCTTCAGTCACGAACGCTTCATCGGTTTGAGGATTGAATTTGCGTCCAGATGTGGGAATGATTTCAACCCCGTTTTCCTTGAGCGTGTTGAGCAACTGGGAATAGGTCATTTCGATCCCCTGTTTCAGGCTCGCGTAATCTGCAGAAGATTGAGCGGAATCGATTGCTCTTTTGAAATTATCCAGGATAGGAATCAGCTTTTTGAAGAAATCGGCTTTGATCTGCTCGAGACGGATTTCGTTATCTTTTTGAAGGCGAGCACGGATTTCATCGGTTTCTGCCGATTTGGATTTGTAGGCCGCAATGTATTCCCGAAGTTGTTTGTCCTTCGCCTCTGCTTGTTGCTTCAATTGCTCGACATAGGAAGGAAGGCGTTCGGAAGATTCGCCATCAGTCGGTTCTCCCTCATCTTCAAGAGCCCAATGACGCCGGTCACTGACTGTGAATCGGGACGTTTCCTGATCTTCCGTTTGAGGATCTTTATTTTTTGATTCGCTCATAAATCCGTCGCATGCTCAAAAATTTTAAGCGGGAAAGCCGGGAAACCGGCTTCCCCGCTCGGGAGAGGTTAAGACTCTCTAAGGGAGGTGAGAAACCGGGAGAACCCGGTTTCCCGATACTAGCCGGAGTGATGTTTTAAGACACCCACCAGCCTTGGCATTTACTTTTCTTTGCTGACGTCCTCAAACTCCGCGTCGACCACATCCTCATCGGGCTTTCCGGAGCTTCCTCCGCTTCCACCTTCACCAGATTCGGGACCGCCTTCCGGACCGCCTTCGCCGCCGGAAGCTTCGGTTTGCTGGTACATTTTCTGAGCCAGGGTGTGAGACGCCTGGGTCAGGGCTTCGATCTGGCTTTTGATTTGATCGACATCGGGATCGTCGCCTTCCAGTGTCTTTTTGGCTTCGGCAACGGCTTCTTCAGCGGACTTGATGTCTTCTTCGCCCAGTTTTTCCTTGTTCTCCCGGATAGTTTTTTCAGTGCTGTAAATCAGGGAATCCAATTGATTGCGGGCGTCGATCGCTTCGCGACGTTGTTTGTCGGTTTCGGCATTGGACTCAGCATCCTTCACCATGTTTTCGATTTCACTGTCACTGAGACCGGTGTTATCGGTAATAGTGATTTTCTGTTCCTTGCCGGTGCCCTTGTCCTTCGCGGACACGTGAAGAATGCCGTTGGCGTCAATGTCAAAGGTGACTTCAACCTGCGGCACGCCCCGCGGCGCTGCCGGAATTCCGTCGAGATGAAACTTGCCCAGCGAACGGTTATCTTTTGCCATTTCCCGCTCGCCTTGAAGTACGTTGACCTCAACACTCGGTTGATTGTCCGAAGCGGTGGAAAACGTTTCGCTTTTGCGAGTCGGAATCGTGGTGTTGCGATCGATCAGACGCGTGGTCACGCCGCCCAGGGTTTCAATGCCCAAAGACAGAGGCGTGACATCGAGAAGCAGAATATCTTTCACATCACCGGAAAGAACACCGGCCTGTACGGCGGCGCCCAGTGCCACAACTTCATCCGGATTAACGCCGCGATGGGGTTCTTTTCCGAACAGGTTTTTGACGATTTCCTGAGCTTTGGGAACCCGTGTAGAGCCACCCACCAGGATGGCTTCGTGGATTTTTCCGGAATCCAATCCGGCGTCTTTAAGCGCTTTTTTGCAGGGCTCTTTGGTGCGCTCCAGCAAATCGTCCACCAGGGACTCGAACTTGGCACGAGACAATTTTACGTTGAGATGTTTAGGGCCCGATTGATCGGCGGTAATGAACGGGAGATTGATGTCAGTTTCACTGGTAGAGGAAAGCTCCATCTTGGCTTTTTCCGCGCCTTCTTTCAATCGTTGCAGAGCCATACTGTCGTTGGATAGATCGATTCCGCTGTCCTTTTTGAATTCGGCCACCAGCCAGTCGATGACGCGCTGATCGAGGTTGTCCCCACCGAGATGGGTGTCCCCGTTGGTGGCTTTTACTTCGACGACATTGTCTCCGACTTCCAGTATGGAAATGTCGAAGGTACCACCGCCAAAGTCATAGACGGCAATCATGTGATCTTTATTTTTATCCAAACCGTAAGCGAGTGCCGATGCCGTGGGCTCGTTGATGATTCGCTTGACGTCTAGGCCGGCGATTTTTCCGGCATCCTTGGTGGCTTGCCTCTGGGCATCGTTAAAGTATGCGGGAACGGTGATCACCGCTTCAGTGACGGTTTCTCCCAAATACGCTTCGGCGGATTTTTTCAATTTTTGGAGAATTATGGCGGAGATTTCCGGAGGGCTGTATTGTTTGCCCTGTACTTCAATTCTCACGTCGTTCTTGGGGCCTTTGACCACTTTATAAGGCACCATTTTCATTTCTTCGCTGACTTCGCCAAAAGATCGCCCCATAAATCGCTTCACGGAAAATATGGTGTTCTCGGGATTGGCGATGGCCTGCCGTTTGGCCACTTGGCCCACCAGAATTTCGCCTTCCTTGGTGAACGCCACGACGGACGGAGTGGTCTGGTTACCCTCCTCGTTGACTATGACCTTCGGCTCATTTCCTTCCATCACGGCGACCACGGAATTGGTGGTCCCCAAGTCGATTCCAATGATCTTTCCCATGGGTGCAAATCCTTTCAAAGTATGCGATATTATTATTAAGTCTTGTTTTTAAAACAGTTATCGTTTTTTTGGGTTATTTCGTGTTACCTGAGTTAAATAAAATCCTTGGAGGACTGAGTCAAGCCGGGGATCTTAAATATTTTTATTGGGATAAGACCGGATTTTCCCAGGGATTATCGTGCAAACCCTTTGAAAACAATATCTTAATAAAGTCAACTATGATTTTCGATTCAAATGTAATCTGAGAGGTGTCCGTGAGTAAAAAAATTACTGAAGATCACAGGGAGTTTTCCCGGGTAGATATTAAAATTCGTGCGACCGTGCAGGCCAAGGGAAAGGAAATTGTTTCCACAGGCACGCATGATGTCAGCATGAAAGGTTTGTTTGTGAGAGGTAAAGCCGACTGGCCCATTGGAACTGAATGTGAGATTCATTTGTTTCTGGAGGGTCAGAATCCTCCTGTGAACATTGAAGTGAAGGGAAAGGTCCAGCGGATCACTGAAGAAGGGATAGCGATACTATTCACTGAAGTCAGCCTTGAAGCTTATGAGCATCTCCATAATCTGGTTATGCTGAACACCGACGATCCTGAAAAAGTAGAGCAGGAATTCAGTACGCACCTAGGCTTGAAAAAGAAATAGTCGCCTGGAAGAGGCTATTTTTTGTGGTGCATGACTACAAGGAAAGTCAAACCTTCGCAATCAAAATTAACGGCAGAGACCATTTCGCTTCCTGGGTGATGCAGGTTGAAATCGGTTACAGCGACGCAAGGTAGAGAGATGGAGCATGGAGCCGGTAAAATAGATTTGATGTTTCCTGCTAGAAT
>JANQEK010000046.1 GCA_028278405.1 Nitrospinaceae bacterium | reverse complement strand
GCGCCTTGACCCGCGCCTCGGCCTGAGAGCGCGTCAATTGGCTGAGCTTGCCGGTGAAGAGGAACGACTTTCCCGCCAGCTCGCCGGAGGTTGTTTTTTGAGAGCAGGAAAGTATATAAGCTCTATTGCTTTGTACTGGCCCATATGTGAAGATTTCATGCTATCGATATCGGATTCGGGTCCTCACAATATCGATTCGAACGGGACTTTATTATTCGCAAGCTTGAAGTTATCAGATTCCGGGAAGTGCATCCATGCTTTCAAAGTATATCACCTATGTATCCATCGTACTTTTTATTTGCCTCCTCACCGCCTATGAAGCTGTAGGTCAACCCTACTCATATTCACGCGCCTATGAATTGGAAACGATAGATGAACTCCTTGACTTGGATGAACAAGATATAGACCTTGCCGTGGCTTCCTTGTTGCTGGCGAGTGAATATTACGGCACCGTAGATATGAAAAGTCGGTTGAGGGAAGTGGATGATCTCGCTGCAAGAATCCGGGAACTCCTGCCTGAAGATCCTTCAGCCAAGCTCGTCATCCGGAAAATGAACGAAGTGTTGTTTCAGAGCTTTTCTCTGGAGCCGGACATGTATTCCTATGATGTAGAGCATGTTCTGTTAAACAATGTCCTTCAAAACAAACAGGGTGATCTCCTGGGGATCACATGTCTTTATCTGGCTGTAGGGAGGAGGCTCGGCCTGCCTCTTTATATGGGTTATACAATAGAGGGGCGAGTGTTTCCCCGATTTTCCGATAGTGTGACGACCATTGACATTGATGTTCCTGAGGATCATTCGGCTGCAACAGCGGCCTACGATATTATTGAAACAAGAGAAGGTACTTCACATAGCGATTGGCTAAGTACTATCGGGGAATTACTCATAATCAGAGGGCTTGCTCACTGGAATTCAAAGGCATGGGAGCCTGCGGAAAGGGATTGGATTAAAACCGTGGAGATAGATCCGCAAAATTCTACTGCTTTGTATTACTTGAGTGGAGCCGAGAACAGGAAAGGAAATTTTGACAAAGCAGAGGATTATCTGAACACGGCCTTGGAAATCGACTCCTTGAGCCCGAATTTCTATTACGCCAGAGGGTCCGTGAGGGAGAAACTCGGACGATTGAATGAAGCTGTATCTGATTATACACGTTCCATAGAGCTTTATCCGGATTACTGGCCGGTCATACACGCCCGTGCCGGGATTTGGTATGGGCAGGGGCATTATGACAAGATCATAGACGATTGCAGCAAGCACCTTGATAATTATCCGGATAACTCGGGAGCATTGGTTTATCGCGGGCTATGTTATCACAATATCGAAAATTATGGAAATGCGTTGAGTGATTACTCGGAAGCGATCAAGCATAATCCGGATTGGGCGGAGCCTTATGCGTATAAAGGCCGGACCTATACTGCCCAGTGGATGTACGACAAAGCCGTGGATGCATTCAGCAAAGCGATCGAGCGTGATCCGAAAAATCTTGACTACCTTATGGAAAGAGCGGATGCATGGATCGCCTTGGGGGATGCGGAAAAGGCGGTTGCCGATTACACCGTGGCGTTGGATCTCGGGGAGGATAAAGCCTCGATTTTGAGCCAACGAGGTGAAGCCTGGCTTCGAGCGGGAAATCATGAAAAAGCGATCATCGATTTCAATCAAGCTATCGAGATCGACTCGAAGTCGATCGAGCATATCGGGAGTCGGGCTGATGTGTATCATTACTTGACGGACTTCGACAGGGCTATAGAAGATTATTCGCGTATTTTGGAGCTGAGTCCGGAAGACGGCGCTAATTGGTACAACCGTGGCCTCTGTCACTTTCTAAAAGAGGATTACGAGGCCGCGATTCGGGATTTCGACGCCTCGTTGAACCTGAATCCGATGATCGTCAATCCGCTGCTTATGCGGGGAAGGGCATTTCTTGCGCTGGCCGATCATGCAAAGGCAATCGATGATTTTACCAGGGTGATCGAAATCAACGATGCCAAGGATGCCCTGGACGATTCATTCGAATATGCCGATTACGATTTGATGGAAGCTAATTTCAGACGCGGCTTCGCCTGGGTAAAGCTTGAGGAGTACGAAAAAGCCGAGGCTGATCTGTCGTGGGCGCTTCGCATTTCACCTGATAACGTTTTGGCCGAAGAAGCCCGGAAAGCGCTGCAGGATATCCGTATTGGCGATGACCCGAAAAAACGGCTGGAGAAGGCTGTTGGGTTGATGAGGAACATCCGAGTCAATGAGCTGACCAATGAAGAAAAACGCCTGGTGCAAGGACGGATGGAATCGGCTTGGGAAATAATCCTCAATTGTGAAACAGGTCTCGAACGCATAGAAGAAGAGTTGGTAAAGTTGGAGGAACAGTCCGAGCGCGATGATTTCTTCCAGCTTGCATCAGCTGCCTTGATTTGGGATGTGAAAGGATTGGAGGGCGTTGAACGGATCACGCGTATTTTCGAGACCGTGGATTTGAGTCTCCAGCCCAACTATGTCTTTTTCCCTACCTATCAGGCGGCGCAAATGAATGATTCCAGAGCGATACCCATGATGAAAGCGACCTTGCGAATGAATGCGGGTGAAGTGCTCATGAGTATGCATGCCACTATTCTGCAGTGGCCAAGAAACGTGGAGTTCATATGGGGTGTTTATGGTCCGGGCGGATTGGAAGATCTCTGCGCTGTCCTGGAGAAGTCCAATGATCCGGCTGTTCTTCAGTCCGCCATTCATCTGCTTACGAGAGCTCAGTATTTAAAGGCGCTTCCGAAGATTAGAGAGATTGCCATGGATGTGAAATCGGATGCGCGTCTCAGGGCAATCGAGTGCCTTGGCTCGTGGGGACATCCGGCTGACTATGATTTTCTTGTATCGGGATTGCATGCGGGTCACACAGAAACTCTCGAAAGCCACGTCATCGCCGTTCGTGAGTTTGGAAGCAGGGAGGCCGTACCTCAACTGATATCCGTTCTGAGAAGCGATGCGATCTCTGAAAAGAGCCATGTCTTGATCTCACTTATCGAGATGCTTACGCCTGAGGGACTCGAGGCTGTTTACGATTATTCCGGCGAGAATCGGAGTGACGAGGTTTATTTTTTAAGCCGCTCTTTTGTTAACCGGTTTCTTGATCAAGCGGATTTGACCTGGGAAAACTATATGCGACTGGATCAAGAGAAGAAGCAAGAGATGATACATGCTTTTTTAGAGGAGCTTGAAATATTAGCCGGACTGGGTGCGACGGACGACATGGGCAATGAGAAACTGTTTTTTGAAGCCAAAAGGCAGTGGAAGAAAAAGGGGAGATTGTCCGACGAAACTGAACGTAAGGTTTACGATGCCGTAATGAAACAGCTGAACGAAGGGGCTCCCCAGATTTGTTGGCAAGACCTGGAGAAGCGACATCGCCTTACGGATGATATCGAAGCGGACCTCTATCTGCTAAGGGTTGCGAAATCGATTCTATTACATCGTTTTTCGGATGAAGCCCTCTATGATGTGGAAAAACTGGACCCATGGATCAAGTGGGTGAGTCGCAGCCGTTACCGCGTCTCGCCGGGAGTATGTGATAGGGTTGAGCTGAATTGAATCACAGCTTCTTCAGCACTTTCTTCCGCATATGCCGGATCCCCAGCAGCCCGAGGTAGAGGTAGAGCACAACGCAGACCCAGCCGCAGATGAATCGCTTTTCGAACTCGAAGCCCAAGATCACCACGGTG
>JANQEK010000044.1 GCA_028278405.1 Nitrospinaceae bacterium | reverse complement strand
TTTTTGGACCATGACGCCATTTTGCTTGGCATCACCGTGGACAACCTTCCAACCCTTTTTGCATGGACCCGTCAGATGGGAAACCTCTGGTTCCCGGTGTTGTCCGATTTCTGGCCCCATGGCGCCGTGGCGGACCGATACGGCGTATTGCGCACTGACGGCGTTTCAGAAAGGGCCCTGTTCGTCATCGACAAACAGGGGATCATTCGATATATCGACGTTCACGACATCAACAAGCGGCCACCTTTGGAGGATCTTTACAGGGAAATGGAGAAACTGCCGAAATAGTGAACAATTTGAGACCATCTATGCGCTGCAGGCTTAACTCACTTCAAATCCCCTTCCTGGGCTCCTCGAAATACATGTCTTCTATGCCATATCAGGTATCTTTGGTGAGCTTTGGCAAGCGTATCGATTCGTAATTTGGCCAATAGGTTAAGACTTTTTCGAGAATCGTGATCAAGTGCATCGGCCAAGATGACTCCACCCTCATCCGCCACAGTGATGAAACCGCCATCGAAAGCAGCGTCCAGGTGTGGTGCGAGCAGCAGACCGTTGAAGACGTCGAGGCGCTCAGCGTCGGTTTCGCAGGCGGCCCAGGGTTTGACGTGGCTTGCACGCAGCAGTTCGGGCACATTAAGTCCAGTGATGGCGCAACGTCCTTCCCAATAGTCGAGGAGCCGATCGCGAAAAATCTCCTGACCGACGCGCTGTACGACAAGCCGCTCTGCTTCGGTTGACCTGGGAAGGTTCGCCGTTTTGTTGCGAAACGTCTTGAGAGGTTCATCCGGCAAGGCCCGTGCCAGTTGAAAGGAACGCCGCACGAGCCGGTGCAGGGAAGGAAGACCGCTTGCGACCCGGACAGCAGCAGCCCCTTTGGGAAAAGGAGCATCTGCGGCTTCGCCCAAGTTGATAAGCATATCGGAGATATCCGAGCGGGAAAATGCCACAAGGAATAGGGCATCTTCAGGCGCGGCGAGCCATATTTGCACGAATGCCTGACTGCTGCCGAAAACCAGCCAATCGCCCTCTTGGCCGCGTTCGAGGTCGAAGCCATTGTCCACCGCAATTTTTTCCAAGAAAGTAATTTTGACCGGGTTAAGAATCATCGGCCTTTTCCAAGAGTCTTTTTTAGCCAGGAAACGCGTCAAGGTCTTCGCGTTTGAGATCGAGGAACTCGAAACACCGAAAGTTGGTAAGTTCCATCTGTTTGAGGCGAAAGGAGATCATGTCTTTCCCCGTTTCCCCGGACTGGGCCGCACCATGGATGGTGCAGGGCCCCGTTCGGACGATAGCTGAGCATAGAGTTCGTGGAGCTTGCGCCGGAGCAGCTCCTTAGGTGGAAGCACGGTCTGGTACTCGGCCACAAGGGTCGGTGAGGCGGTGCGGGCAAGCGCATATTCGACGACTTCATTGTCTTTTGTGGCACAAAGCAAAATTCCGATTGAAGGACGTTCATGGGGCTTTTTCACGTCGCGATCGAGCGCCTCCACGTAAAAACTCAACTTGCCCAGATCCTCGGGCCGGAACTCGCGGACCTTGAGTTCAAAGGCCACGAGGCAGGTGAGACTGCGGTGGAAAAAAAGGAGATCGATGGCGAAGTCATGGTTGCCGACTTGCACCGGGTATTCGGAACCGACAAAGCAGAAGTCGCGGCCCAGTTCGGTGATGAAGCGACCGAGGTTTCTCAGAATCGCGCCGTGAAGGTCGGCCTCGGAATGGCCATCCGGCAAGCCTAAAAATTCGAGACTGTAGACGTCCTTGAACTCCTCAACGGCCATCGGGTGCGTTTGTGCCACCGCTGGCGACACTTTCTTCGCGGTCCGGTCGCTGCGAAGCGCTGCCCCGGTACGCAGTTGCCGCTCAAGTTCGCGTTTGGTCCACTGTTCTTTGATCGCAGTGAGGATGTAAAACTCTCGCTCCTGAGGGAGCTTGGTTCGGCTCAGGATGATAAGGTGATGGGTCCAGGGCAATTGTGTCACCAGGGGTGACACATTTTTGTGGTCCCGGTAGGCCTCGTAAAATTGTCTCATCCGGAAAAGGTTCCGTCGCGTGTAGCCGCGCATTCCCGGGTACTTACGGGCGATTGCCGACGCGAGCGCATCGACCACCCCCTCTCCCCACTGCGCCGAGGCGATCTTATTGCTGATGTATTCACCAAGCTGCCAGTACAGGCTCACAAGTTCGGTATTGACGGCCCGGTATGCACGCCGTCGCGCCGCCTCGATCATGGTCAGGACTTCGTCGAACTCGCCAGCCGGTGGGGGAGCATTTGATTGTCGCGTCAGCGCCGCCACTTGTTTTTTCCTTGCCGTTGTCTGCTTCCTACGCCCTTTTCCCTTGGAAGGTGTTTCACTCATGTGGCCCTCCTTGGCGGCCCAAGCGGCGAAACGTAGGGCCTGCCAGTGGCCGCCGCGCGGGCCAGGGCGTCGTATGTTTCGAGAATCACGCGTTTGGTGCGATACTCGCCGTAGGCACGTTCTTCGTTGCTCTGCAAGACTTTAAAAGTGTTAATGATGTAGGCTGCATCATCCTTTGGGATCTCGTAAAGGTTGAAAAAGGCTGCATCGAGTTCGCACTGAAGCTGGAATCGTCGTGTTTGATCCCAGGTATACGGTGTTCCTAAAACACCGCAGTCAATGGCAAACGGTTTGAGATCCCAGGTTGTGTATGTTTATATGAAACACCATTTTGATAACGCAAACCTCAGCTATCGAAGTCCTTTTCGGACTTTTTTCTGAAACGGTTTTATATCCCTTCTTTTTGTGAGTGCGTGCCGCCTATCTATAAAGGGAAAAAGTTGAAAATATCATTTTAGCGGTGGAATCAGCCTGTTCTAATTCAGTTTTATATGCGTAGTTCCTTCAATGAAGGACTGACAGTTCGTTGTGCCAAAGGCTGATCAGTCATGTTAGTATCGCGCTCTATGGCTTCAGTTCGTGATCGACATTTTTTCCGCTAAAAAATGATTAACTGTTTGTTTTCAAATGTTAATTGGTAAAGGGGACCAGTTCGTATCCAAGTTGTTTTGCTCTTTGTTTGATGTTGTTTATGGCCCTTTGCCTGGTCTGAACTGTCAAATAGTTTTCTCCAAGATCTTTGAAATGCTGTCCATTTTTAATGATGTTGTAAATTGCCTTTGAGATCCGGTGTGCGATCGCAACAATCGCTTTTTTGGGACCGCGCCTGGACTTCAGTTTGAAATATTTGGCCCTATAGTAGGAACCCTTCTTTTTGACGGCAGCCCATGCAACCTCAATCAGTATTGTTTTAAGTGGGTGACTCCGTACAGACGTTCTGCCGCTTTTTCTTTTGCCGGCGCTTTCATTATTACCGGGACACAGGCCAGCCCAGGAAGCGAGGGCTGCCATACAAACGAATTCATCCAAAGTCACTCCAATTTCACTGACGATGGATTGTGCTGATTTCTTGTCGATTCCCGGAATTTCATCCAGCCGGTCTATCAAATCCTGGTGTTTCGCTGTAAGAGCGTCTAGTCTTTCTGTGATTTCAGCGATCTTTCCTTCAAAGTTTTCGATGACTTCCATCATGCCGATAAGCTGAAATCGGTGGTGATCTTCAAAAAAACCGGTAATACTACGGTGAAGTTCTTTCGCCTTTGACTTCAGACCTCTCTTGGCGTTCTTTTTGATGTTTTCCAAACTCAGTTCAGATCCCTCGCATAACAGAGAAATCAGGTTACGCCCTGTAACGCCAAAAAGATCCGATACCACGGAATCGATTTTGATATTGGCCGCCTCAAAAAGTTTATGGACACGTCTTTTGTAATCAGCCACAGATTCCGTATACGTCCTCCTAAGCCGCGTCAGTTCTCTCCATTGACGTATCTCTTTCGGTGGGATGAAGCTGCCCCGCAATAGACCATGACGGAGAAGCCCTGCCAGCCATTTTGCATCACAGATATCCGTTTTTCTACCCGGAACATTTTTGATGTGCCTGGCATTTACAAGAATCACTTCCATGAAACCCTCAAGAACATTGTGAACGGGCCGCCAGTAAACCCCGGTGCTCTCCATGGCAACAATTGGACATCCATTTTCCGACAGCCATTGCCTCATTGCCAATAGGTCATTCGTAAATGTCCCAAACTCCTCGATTTCATATTGCTCATGACCATTCCCATCAATGGTAATGAGGCAGGCTGATATTTTTTTCTTGTGAACGTCCAATCCACAACAAACTGGGTGAACAACTTTGATGAATGTGGTATCTGTCTTTTCGGTCATAGCTATTCCTCACAATTTTTTTTCTTAAAATATAATAGTTATGACCATCTTCCTCAATTCTGCGCGTGTTTCATCCTTTGTTGTGCCCGCAGGGCATGGGGGTTAGT
>JANQEK010000035.1 GCA_028278405.1 Nitrospinaceae bacterium | reverse complement strand
CACGGCACTTGGCACCCTGCTGCTTCAGCAAGCCCACGATTTGACAGATGAAGAAACCGTGAGCCAATTGGCTTTTAACATCGAGTGGCACTATGCACTGAATATCACAGAAGAATCCGACTCAGCGAAATACATGTGCCCCAAAACCTTATGGAATATGCGCCGTATCGTTGTCGAAAACGGTCTTGATGCAATACTCTTTGATCGCACTACCGATAAGTTGGCAAAGGTTTTTAAGGTCAATGCGGACAACCAGCGAATCGATTCTGTTCACATAAAATCCAATATGCGGCGTCTGGGTCGCATCGGTATTTTTGCCTCAAGCATCAGCAAGTTTCTGCTTAACCTGAAGCGCGGTCACAAAGAGTTGTTCGACACAATAGATCAAACCGTCATTGACAAATATCTTTCTGAGAAATCGCTGCAATGTTTTGCCATGGTAAAGCCCTCGGAATCAGCCAAAACGCTCAACTCGGTCAGCACTGATCTTTTTGATCTGGTGGAGCAATTCAAGGGTTATCCCGAAGTTAAAGCAATGCATAGCTATAAGCTGCTTGAACGCGTTTTGAAAGAGCAGTGCAACCTATCTGATGACGGTAAATCTGTTACCGTAAGAAAACCCAAAGAGATTCCTTCTGCTTCTCTCCAAAATCCTTCGGATCCGGACGCAACATACAGCGGCCATAAGGGTCAGGGCTATCAGGTTCAGGTAATGGAGACATACTGTAAGGATGAGGGGGTTAAAGAACAGACCCTGAATCTGATAACCCATATTGAAGTTGAAGCTGCCTGCAACAGTGACGCCAATGCCTTGATCCCGGCGATAAAATCGAGTCAGGAACGCGGGCTCGATCCTGAAGAACTTCTGGCCGATACACTTTACGGCAGTGACGAAAATTGCCAGAAGTCCGCAAAACTGGGTGTTGACCTCGTTGCCCCTGCAAAGAGCAAAGATAAAGAAGGCATCGCACTCTCGGACTTTGAAGTATCTCACAAGAGGGGTGTTGTTTCCTGCCCCCAAGGTCATGCGCCGGTTCGCATAAAAAAGAAGAAAACCCGGTACAGTGTCGCCTTTGATTCCCAACACTGCAGCCTCTGTCTTTTTCAGGAAACCTGTCCGGTAAAGCGAGGCAAAAAGGGCCACTATCTTCGCTATACAGATAAAGAGATGCGCCTGGCAATACGAAAAGCATTTGAACAGACGCATGACTTCAAAGATCGCTACAGGTGGCGTGCAGGCGTCGAAGCCGCCATGTCGGAATATGACAGATTGACCGGGGTCAAACATCTGAGGATCAGAGGTTTCAAAGCGGTTAGGTTCTGTGCCACCCTAAAGGCGATCGGTGTGAACCTCTTCCGGGCAACTGCCGTCCGAAGGGCAGAAAACAAAGGGAAGGCGCCCCATGGAGGGGCTCTATCCGCGTTTCTGAACGTTATTTATGTTGTCAAAGAGCGCTTTTTCGATGCTCGGGGTGAGGTGAAAAAAATGGCCGCCCTGTACCGCACCCGTTTTGAGCAAATGCTCATAATATCGGCTTGACCGCGTTCTGACTTTTTACGAGACCATCAGTCTTGAGCCCCAAAACAATTTGCATTCTTCAGCCAGACCAGACCGGTCAGGTTATCGGTCACTGTGCCATCCACGTTGTCAGTAAAACGGGTCCCCGTCCACCCGTGCACTGTGTAGGCACCATAACGACCCATGCTTGGTGGGACCGACGGTAATATGCCAAACTGAAATTCCCCGTCCTGACCCGTACCGGTGCAGGATATGGGCTTGCCCCATTCATCCCAACATTCTGTCTGTCCAGTTTTTGGAACCCTTGACGCGATCTTTGGTTCCGCGATCATATCCCCGAAGAACTTATTCAAGGTTACCACCTGCCCGGGTTGCCATAAACAGCTGGTGGTGCAAGATTCGACTGTTACTGTCGCTTGGGTCGCAGTGTTAAATTGCCAGGTTACCGTCATGTCAAACCCCTCACTCAAAGGCAAAAGGTGGTACGTATTCGCTTCCGAAGCTGATGCCGGTCCCCAGTAGGTTTCGGCGCCAATGTATCCTGGCTCAAGCACGGTCATGGACATGTACTTCTCATCGTTGACCAGGTCTTCTTGGGTGAGAAATATGTATCCAGGGGAAGCAGTCGTGCCCCAAGCGCCGTCACCATCAGCCATAGCACTAATGGGCAGTAGCAACAGGACCGAAAGGGAAAACAGGACGAGATAGGCAGAGTCGTTTAGAATCTTTTTTCTCATGATATCCTCCTCTTGTTTGATCAAGTATTCAGGCACAAACGCTGCATTTCAGCTACATCGGTGTCTCTTCCTATATCCCACTACGAGTTGCTGGCAGGGCTTGTCACTCAACCTGCTTCAGCCCTTTGCTGCTGCCTCCTCTTTATCCTACGGCTCCCTGACGAGGCGGAAGCCATGGTTGCTGCCATCTTCCCTGTTGTGGCCGTTACGAAACGCGGAACGGCAGTACGCACTGAAATAGAGCCAGCTACCGCCGCGTCTCACCCTGAAGGGGCCTGATAAAGGGCCAGTTGGATTGGTCACCGCACTCGAAGGGTAGTCCCCGTACCAGTCCCGGCACCATTCCAATACATTTCCCGACATGTCATAAAGCCCCCAGGCATTAGGAGATTTTTGCCCCACTGGATGGGTCTTATTGTCTGAATTATAACCGTACCACCCTATAGCATCAAGATTGGGATCATAACCGGAAAATACCTTTATTCCCCCATTGTAAAAAGCCGTTGTGCTTCCCGCCCTGGCCGCATATTCCCACTGTGCTTCTGTCGGCAAACTGTATGTTCCCTCACCCATTCTGTTCATTTCATCAACATACGCCTGTGCATCATCCCACGAAACCATTTCTACAGGACATGTGGGGCAGAAAAAATGGGAGGGGTTGTTCTTCATCACCTTGCTCCACTGGTTCTGTGTCACTTCAGTTGTCTGGATATAAAAGGGCTGGGTGAGACTCACCTGGTGTTGGGTCTCGTCATTAATTCTTCCCTTTTCGTTCGGAGGACTCCCCATTATGAACGTCCCCGCAGGGATAAGCTTGAATTCCTGCCCCAGACTGTTTTTGAAAGTGGAGACAAGCGGAATTTTTATATCATGGATATTGGAATAGTCGCTGCAGTCGGAACCGGAATCCTTGCAAGCTTTCACAGCAACGTGACAAGCGCACCCCGGCGAAAGATCGTACGAAGCACTTGTCATATTTCCAACGTCGATTGTCTTGACCGTATCAGGATTATCATACGGGTATTGAGCATAATGGACCTCGTAGTCGATCGCATCGGTCACCTTGTTCCATGAGAGTGTTACCGTTGTCCCTTCGATTTTGACCGTCAACTTCGGTGCTTCAAGGTTACTATCAGAGGTGGCAGACTCAAAAGGCGGGGATTCATCGGCCAAAGCTGTCGCACCGACCCCCAGAACTGCCAGCAAAATACCCAGAGCAATTAAAGAGTTCTTCGCTCTCATTTCTCCCCTCCTCAGATTGCTAACGGTTCACATTGTTCTATTTACACCACCAAAGACCAAACGGTCACATTTTAGGAATGGGTTTGTTTTCTGTTAATGTCGTGTCAAGCCCCCAACAGGCAAACAATGCCGATCAGGAGCAGGGCATAAGTACTTTGAGGTGGATTTTCATTTGGGAACCTCCTGAGTAGAGGTTGAAGGCCGGGTGAGAATGTCTTGCTTAATGTAATGCGTAACGCAGCGTTAGGTCAAGCAGAACTCCACTGCCTTTCCCGTGTGGGGCGGTCTGAGCTCCATCTGATAGCGGGTGTATGTGGCTATTCTCTGTAATTTTATAGTATTTCAGGTATGTTGGAGATACCCGAAAAATTTATCAGAATACAAGAACCACTACATCTTGTATGGTCCCATCAAAAAGGAGCGCCGGACAAACAGCCACACTACTCCTATTTACATTCGGTATCCTTGAAGCGTTTGTATTAGTCAAAGTTCAGTCCCAGGATCACAAATCATTAGCATCTATTCTATCACCATCCAACACTTGTTGGACCTTGAGGGCCAAGTCCATTTTTGAAAAAGGTTTGCAATGAAGCTAACATCATCGTCCAATACTCCACGATGGGCAATGATATTGGTTGTATAACCGGACATGAAGAGAGTTCTTAAATCTGGGCAAAGACCCTGCAGTTGCTCGGACAGTTCGCGACCGTTCATATCAGGCATGACCACGTCAGTTACCAGAAGTTGAATCCTTCCAACGTTTTCTTCGGCTATCATAGAACTCAAGGATGAAGCTTCTTACTGTCTTCTTTTTACCTGATGAAGAAGAGGACCCCGAAAGAGGAGTTGTAGAGTTGCCGTGCATTGACAAGTTTTCACCTCTGGACTAATGTTCACGAATTCTTGTATGCGCCTTAAGTACCGCCATCATCAAACATACACTCAAAGGTTTTATGAAGACGATGCATCCTTGATGGGAGTGAATTGCAGGGAATGCTTATCTTCTTGTGCCAAGTAGGTGGTAGTTGTGGGATAGGCAAATTTGATCCCCTCTTTTCTAAATTCACGCATAATTCTTAAATTGATTGTTTGACTGAATGCCCTGGATTTCCAAAGTTTTGCCGGGTGATACCAATACATCATCGAAATATTGAGGGAATCCGGATTGAATTCGGTAAAGTAGACGCGGGGTGGGCGCTTGGGGTCAACCCCTTCATGATCCTTAAGAATATCTCTTATGATATCAACCGCCTTCTCCACTTTTTCAGGAGGTGTATTGTATTCTATGGCAATGTTCGAACTCCTTCTGATGTACTGTCGACGGGCGACATTTTCAATCTCAGTTATTGCCATCTCTTCATTTGGAATCGTAACCTGAGGCCCTCGCAGCAGCCGAATTTTAGTGGACCTCAGTCCGATCTGCTGCACGATACCGTCGTAGCCTCGCACTACGACACGTTGGCCGACCCTGTAGGGCCTGTCTGCAAGGATCATAAGACCGCCAATCAGATTTGCGATCGTCGGCCTCGCTGCTAGAGCCACGGCAAAACCGCCGACACCCAAGCCCGTAAGGAGCGGGACCAGGGATATGCCAAGTTGTGAGAGTCCACTAAAGAGTATAATGGCGGCAATGAGCAGGGCGATTAGATTGCATATCAGTCTTGTCAGGCCTGCGTGAAGGCCTTTTGGGTCTATCCTGGGTGAAGTAATAACAGCATCAGCGACGAAGCCTCCCAGGGCCACGACAAACCACATGGCAAAAATCAACCAAAGCGCCCGAAATATGATTTCAGTGACGTCGTAAACTTTTCCGCTTATGCCGATATGTTCCCAGATGAAGTTGTCGACAATGGATACCATGATCCCTGCAGCCAGCGGTACTATCAGGCGGATCATGCTCCGCCATATATCCCCTTTCTCCCGGCCTTTGGTGAACCACCTGATCAGGACATGGATCAGTGCGATCACCAAAAAACCGATCAACAGGGTAAGGATAATGCCGATCCACTGCCATAACGCGTGGTCAAAATAAACGGTCTTTGCCCAGGACGGGAGGCTCTCGATCAAGCCGACCGGGACCACCCCTCTGGGTGAGGAACTATAATACTCATAGAGTCCCCCGGCGGGTCCGATCTTTTTGAGTGACGCACCCGGCCGGTAAGGGAGATCCCTCACTCTGGAGAAAAACTCTCGCAACCGGGCCACCGTCTCCGCTGTAAAGAGATATTCCCCCCGTCGTGAGCCCTCTTCGATTCGAGCAATCGTGATCTCCGTATGGGGTATTCTCCATCTGGAAATACCTTTTGATTCCATGACATTGTCATCCGGGATTTCATGGTAAGGGGGTAATTCTATTCTGCTCAGAACCTCCGCGAGGAGCACGATCGATTCCTGGCCTATATGCCTCCTCAGTCCTTCAGGCACTTGACTCAGATCGAGGCAGCGCATGGCCTGAATGCGAAAATCCTGTAATTGCCGAGTTATCTCCCCGGTATAACCCGATGTTCTCACTTTCCCCATAATGGGCAGCACTTTCCGGGTAATGTTCTGGAAGCTCTTCAGTGTCGCCCTGGGGCTAGACGTATTAGCTGCTTCCAGGGGATACTTCGCACTGGCTGCCAAGTCGGATGTATTCAGGAAAAGTACCGGCAATATAAATAAGTACAGGAAAAAATTCTTCATGATGCCTCCAAATCTTCTACCAAAATTTTGCACATCAAGATCTAAATCATTTCCGGCTTTAAATGAAATAGGCGACACGCCTGAAAAAAATGCTTCTATTTCAGGGGGGATAGATGTAAAATTGATTTTATAAGCCTTTTATTTTCATTTGTCTGCCCAATGACTTTGCCATAGAAATGCTTTGTCGATAAGTTCTCGTCTACATCTTTCAAATTCATTTTGAGGTTGGTATAGATGTCCACCGGATCGGTGAACGTCATCTCGGAATCGCCTTTTGAAAGCTTTACAATAGAACCGTTCAATACTACTTTACTAACATCTTTGCTTTCAAACAATTTTCATATTACAGGAATTTGACCGGCAAGAGTGATTTGGGAGGAAGCCTCTTTCCTCAATGCAATGTTGTAAGCTCCTGCGATGCCGCCCACTTCATAGATTCTTAACGAGATCTCGGATCCTTTGGGAAAGACATCCCGTTGTGCATCAATGCGTAGCAGCTTTCCGGCCTGGCTGTAGACAGACTCGGAGATTAGAATCTGACCGCCAACCGTATAGGACTCGATCCGGCTTGTCAGATTCACACCGCTCCCCACAACGGCGTACTTGCTCCTTTTGCTCGAACCGATATTGCCGACAATGACCTCTGTCTCGTTAAGGCCGATTCCCATCTCCAGGTCGGGCAAACCCTCTGAACGATTCCGTTTGTTAACCTCTGCCATAGCATTCTGCATTTGGTGAGGTGAGGTGAGGTGAGGTGATAAGACATTGCTTTTTTCAGCGGCAAGCATAGGAAAAACCATCTTGTGGGTCAAGGGAAAAGTAACCACAAAATGTTGGTATTGGTGTGAGTGACGCAAGCGGTGGCTGGAGATGGCCGGCAGAATGGCTGGTTGAGGATAGCGGATCCTTCAATCAACGGAGAAACAGGGAGTTTCCGGGCTTTTTCCGGACATAATGGTGCATCAAATCCCCTTTGTGCATGAAATTCTTTAGAGCGCCAGCATGTTCAACTTCCATATCAGCAGCCCATGTTGAATTACAAAACCATATTGGCAAGGCAATCAATATAAGTCGTACCATTTTGTTTAGTCCTTTTCTTCATAAACGTATTGCTCATCTTTCTCGTGTTCAGCAAAATCGATGGACTAAACCGCTCCGCGGCAGCGTAATCCCCCTTCCAAACAATTCCTGACTCAACACCCCAATCATCCGATACCTTCCCTCTAAATTCTCATCGCTAGGATATCCCCTTCTTGTTAACCCAATTTGATGGAGGTGTCCCATGACCCAATTACGGGGTGAAATGAGCAGGTTAATGCAATTGCGGGATCTTTCGGTACACACACAGAGATCCTATTCGAGCGCAGTATCCGGACTCGCCAAGCATTACAACATGTCACCGGATAAGATTTCAAAAACCATGGTGGAGGATTATCTCCTTTACCTGAAAAACGTCAAAAATCAAGCCTCCAACGGGGTGGCCACCGTCGTTAGTGGGCTGAAGTTCTTTTACAAGTATGTTCTTTCCAATGAGGAAAACGCTCCCCACTATGCTCAGAGAAGTACGAGAAGACTTCCCGTTGTTTTGACCCCGAAAGAAGTCCACGGGATCATTAACGCACCGAGAAAGTTAAAACACCGGCTCATGTTGAAGACGACCTATTCCGCCGGCCTGCGGGCAAGCGAAGTCATTCATCTTAAACCCGAACATATCGACAGCAAGCGCATGCTCATAAAGGTCCAAAACAGTAAGTGCAAGAAAGACCGCTATACCCTGCTTTCCGAAAACTCCTGAAGGAACTCCGACATGACTACAACACCTTTGGACCGAAAACCTATCTGTTCCCGTCATCTTATAAAAAAGGGGCCCCGTTATGTTATGAAAGCCTGCGAAGCGTCTACGACAAAGCAAGGAGGTGGGCCATGAGAACAGAAAATGAGAAGATCGTATCAACCAAGAAACCCACTTTCGAAGTCGCTGACATTTTACGGGAACATATTGGACAGTATCGGGATGCTTATCCGCTTTTCCCTGAGCATTATAAAATTGTCCACAATCTTTTGAGTTGCAGAACAAAAGAACTGGGTGGCCATATGGAAAAATGTGATCATTGCGGCACCGACCGGATTTCTTATAATTCCTGCCAGAACCGCCACTGTCCCAAGTGCCAGAATATGCCTCGGGAAAAATGGCTGGAGGCGAGAAAAGCCGAACTACTTCCAGTCCCATATTACCATAACGTCTTTACACTACCCCATGACCTCAATCCCTTGATTTTATCTGAAAAGAAAATCATGCTGAACATCTTGTTCAAAGCAGTGTCACAGTCCTTGCTGGAATTCGGTCAGAATCCCAAGAACGGACTCGGCGGCAAGCTCGGCTTTATCGCAATTTTACGCACCTGGGATCAGCAGCTCAATGTGCATTTTCATCTTCATTGCCTGATCCCCGGCGGTGTTTTGAAAAGCGATGGGTCCTGGGAAACCACCCAAAAGGCTTATCTGTTTAATGTGAAAGCCATGTCCAAGGTTTTTCGGGGAAAATTTCTGGATCTTATGACCAGAGCCTACCGGAACAAAGAGCTGGCTGTAAATCCAGACCAATTCACGAAGCTCAAGGAATCCCTTTATTCCAAAAAGTGGGTCGTCTATATCCAAAAGCCCATTAAATGCCCTGAATACGTGCTTGAGTATCTTGGCCGTTATACACACCGGATGGCCATTTCAAACCACCGAATCATTTCGGTAGACGATGGCAAGGTTACTTTTAAATACAAGAATCGCAAAACAAACAAGACCGTTTCCTGCACCCTAACGGCGGTTGAATTTATCAGGCGGTTCTTACTGCATTCGATTCCGATCGGATTTATGAGAATCCGTCATTTCGGATTTCCGTCAAATTGCCGGAAATCGGAAAACATCAAAGAAATCAAATCTTTTTTGGGTCAATTTGCAGAGCCCGACAAAGACATCGGAAAATCCATTGAAGAAATGATCCTCAAGTTAACCGGCACCGACATCACTTTGTGCCCATGCTGTAAAAAAGGAAAGATGCGGGTTGTGGCTGAGTTGCCCAAGAAAACGCCTTCAGCCTTACCTGAAATCATTTGGCCGTCAATCAAACAGAAGGCGGCGTGATTTTCACCCGCTGTGCTGCAACACTTCGGGAGCACTTTCTCCTATGATGTGAGGTTGGAAATGCTTTGCCGAAAACCAGTCTCTTTTTGCCACAAAAATGGGGACGGGATAAGTGCGGCCTGAAGTACCAAGTTCTCTCTCATTCGGGAGAAAAATTTCTTTCCTGGAGGCCCGGGGTCATTTTGAAAGGCAGGTTTTTCACAAGACAAAATGTCAAATACGGCAAAATGAATCAAGAAGCATCCTCAATGCAAAGCCCGCAGACATACAAAACCCATGTAATATGATCAACTAAAGAACCCGCGGCTTAGTCCATCCCGGACGTAATCGTGGAATTGGCCTTATGAGACGCGTAAAGAAGTTTGAGCTATAATCCAGGTTGGTGGCACTAACCCAAAATCTAGGACTTTCACATAGATCTAAGTGATATATTATTTCTAGAGATCGGGTTTCTTTTATTGAGAACGAAATGAATTACAGGGTGACTGTCAACCCTCCAACAGCCTCTCAACCGCTTCCGTCAGTTCTTGCCTATCAACAGGTTTGGACAGATAGCCCCGAATACCGATTTGTTTTGCCCGATCTTTATCCATATGGTCGCTGTGACCGGTACAAATCAGGATGGGAAGATCGGGGCGGGTTTTGAGCAATTCCATCGCCAGTTGGTCTCCAGCCATATTGGGCATCGACATGTCGGTAATAACAAGGTCGCATTGATCGGGATTCGTGCGGAAAAACTTAAGAGCGGATAAGCTGTCCGTCATGGCCGTTACCTGATAGCCCAAACGCTCCAGGCTTTGCTTGAAGAGATTCACAATGGAAGGTTCATCGTCCACGAGCAGAATCCGCTGTCCCTTTCCTTCGCTGGCTACCGGTTCCTTGGCATTTGCTTCGGATTTCGCAGTTCCCTTAACCAAGGGCAACAGCACTTCGATAGAGGTCCCATTTCCGAACTCGCTTGTGGCACTGATGGCGCCGTCTGTCTTCTTCACAATGCCGTATGCCACCGCCAAACCCATTCCGGTTCCCTGTCCCACCTCTTTTGTGGTGTAATAGGGCTCGAAAATTCTAGCAAGGGTTTCCGGCTTCATCCCACAACCATTGTCTTTGACACAAAGCCGGACGTAATCCCCAGCGGCGATACCTTCATAAGATCCTGCCGCTTTCTGATCTAAGGCGATTTGAGAAAGGTCCACATGGATAGTTCCGGTTTTTGTTCCCATGGATTGCGCGGCATTTGTACAGAGGTTCATCAGGACCTGGTGGATTTCAGTGGCATTTCCCAAAACCAGTTGGGGCTCGCTGACAATGTTTGTTTTGATGTCTATGGTGGTAGGGATGGAGGCCCGCATGAGCTTCAGGCATTCTTTGACAACCATGGTGATCTCAAAGGGTTCACGTGCCATCATGGATTTTCGGGCAAAGGCCAGGATTTGGCGGACCACTTCTTTTGCTCTGAAAGAGGCACTACGGATCGTTTTCAATGACTCCTTTGCGGGGTTCCAGTCGGGGACATCGTCCAAAGCCAGTTCCGCATTGCCCAAAATGATGCCGATAACGTTGTTGAATTCATGGGCAATGCCGCCAGCCAATGTACCTATGGCCTCCATTTTGTGGGCCTGGGCTAGTTCTTCTTCAATGCGTTTTCGCTGGGTGATATCCAAAATAATCGCGGCGAATACAGTATCATGAACATATTCAAGAAGCTGCAAGTGGACTTCCACATCATACGTGATTGATCCTTGCGTTTGTGAACCGTCTCAAAAACGATCTTTTCCTTTTCGCCTTTTCGTAAAGGCGCCAACAATTCTGAAAACGATTCGGCTGTAAATTCAGGTTTTAAATCAAGCGGCGTCAATTCTTGAAGTTCTTCCATCGTGTAGCCCAGATTATGCCGAGCACCCTTATTGGCGTGCAATAATCTGAGTGTATCTGGTTTGAACAAATATATCTCATTCAGTGAATCTTCAAAGATACGACCAAAACGTGCGATTTCATCTTGTGCAAGTTTGCGATCCGTTATATCGTCAAACATAATCAGAAGATGGGGTCCATCTTCGATTGTGAAGGGAACCACATGTACATCCAGAGAGGTGATTTTCCCAAACGTCGTTTCAACATCCATTTCATGACGCTTTTTGGTTTTCTCCTGGATCGAGCGCATAACAACATCATATAATCCACTCTTTTTCCAGGAATCTATTTGATTGTAGTTCTGCTGCAGCACCTGAGCCTTTGTTGCTCCAACCATCTCGGCCGCAGCATCGTTAGCAGCTTCGCAATTCCCGTCAGAATTGTAAATCGATATCCCAATAGGGGATGAATGGACGATGCTATCACTAAGTTGAGAGGCTGCCAGCGCGGCTTTCTCCGCACGTTTTCGGTCATCAATATTTCGACCAAATACCAGAATTCTGTCTTTGCCAGCAATTTCGGCATGCAGCAGGCTGTTTTCAAACCAGATCAATTTGTCATTTCTGTCTTTGGCGAGCCATTCAAACCGTTGCGGCCCCTCCTCCAGTGACCGATGTATCCACTGAACGGCTTCTACATTCGTAAAGGGAGGTACATTCGCGCTTAAGTTGCCTACACTAAGCGATTTTAGCTCGTCAACTGAATAACCAAGAACATCACAAGTGGTTTTGTTGACATCCATAATAGCTCCGGTTTCGGCATCGTGGATGAATATGGTATCACTGCTATTGTGGAAGATATCCCGATAGTTCTTTTCAGATTCTTGCAATGCCCCCATTGCTTGCCTTAGTTCAGTAATATCTGAAAAAGAAATGGCCACTGCATACGGTTTTTCGGAATTCTCGGTAAATAGCGGATTCGTATTTATTGAAATCCAACGCAAGTCTCCAGAGGGCTGATATACCCCCATGATCTCGTTTTTACAGGGCTTGCCTGATTGAAGGGTCCTCATTGAGGGATGGTCTATGCCTTCGTATTTGTTGCCATCCTCATGTATCGTGGGCCAATCTCTTCCTTCTGATGTCTGGCCAATTACCTCTTTTGCTGGTATTCCAAAGATCTTTTCAGCACCTTTGTTCCAGGTAAGAATTTCTCCTGATGCTGATTGTAGGATAATGCCGTCGTTGATGGTATCCAAGATGGTTCGGTAACGAGCTTCGCTCGCTTTCAAAGCCTCCTCCGCATGTTTACGCTCGGTGATATCTCTTGCTTGCACGAGAACGTAATCCACCTCTTTGTCTTCGCCTCTCATAGCCGTGTAGGAGGCATCTACATGCCGGGTAGTTCCATCGGAAGTCTGATAAATATCTTCAGTCAGAAGCGGCCCATCGATGCTTTTCGCCTTAACGATATGTTTACGTATTCGTTCTTTCCATTCAGGAAAATTCCGCCATGTGGGCGATTCCCATAAGAATTTCCCCACATAATCCTCACGGATGCACCCTTGAGTTCTCAAAACATTGTCGCTGACTTCGAGAACCCGTCCCTCTGGTGTGATAATGGCTATGAAATGAAATTGCTGGTTGAAGACAGCCTTGAACCGAACCTCATTTCTCTTGCTTTCAGATAAGGATTTTCTAAGCTCTTGAATTTCTTCTTCCAATTCTTCATAGGTAGGTTTCTTAGACATTCTCAATACCTGCTTTTATTGAAGAAGGGATAGTTTCATATGGATATGGCATGCGCTGGCAAAAGCCCGGAACATAAAGACAGCTAACTCCCATTCTTGAACCGCGGCCACCTCTGAAAATCCAAGAATACAAATGGAATCTCAGTCCTTTGGAGATCTATTTTTTCTCATAAGATTAGAAGGTACCCAGCTCCTGAAAAAATGATGGTATGGTATATCTGGATGCCCACGTTAACCTTCGTACCGTCAACCAACCCTAATATTCACTCAGACGGCATTTCAGCCGGTATGGATCATCCTTTCAGTTTTTCCAAAAGCGATTCCACCAGAGGCAAAGCATCCTTGAATTTGTATTTCTTGATCAGTTTGTTAAGTTCTGCCATTTCAGTAGATAGTTCAGCGGGCCAGGCCAGGCGATTCATGTTCTCCAAGGCCGCCTTGCTGGTTTTTGGTCTGCGTAGCTTAAGGTGCGGCAACAGTTGCTCCAGAGAGGTTGCTAGCTCCCTGGGAGTAGCGGGAACACGCGTAACGGCGGGAGTCGAGCTGGCAGGATCTTTCCTTTTTGAGGGAGTGCGTTCACCCTGGTCGAGACCGGCCGTATCCCCTAACACAGCTTCACCTGCACCTAACTGCACAGTAAAGATAAACTCGCTGCCGACCCCCACCTGACTTGCCACCCTGATTTCGCCGCCCATCAGCTCCACTAACCGCTTGCTAATGGTTAGCCCCACGCCTGTGCCGCCGTACTTGCGGGTGGAAGAAACGTCGCCCTGGGTGAAGGCCTGGAAAAGCCTGCCCTGCTCTTCGGGGGGTATGCCAATACCGGTATCGCGCACGGAGAGCCGAACACGTACTTTATCCCCGAGGCGCTCTTCCAAGTGAGCCGAGACCACAATCCTGCCCTTTTCTGTGAACTTAACCGCATTGTCCGTCAGGTTAGACAGTACCTGGCTCAGGCGCTGGGGATCGCCCATGAGATGATCAGGCAAACCAGGGTCCACCTCCAAGTTAAAGTCCAGCCCCTTTCCACGTACCTTGGGCGCCATGGTTTTGGTTAGACTATCCAGGAGACTATTTATGTTGAAGGGGACCACCTTGGTCTCTAAACTGCCGGACTCGAGTTTGGAAAAATCCAGGAGGGAAGTGACAATGCCCATCAGGGCGTGGGCGCTGGATTCTATTTTTTCCAGGTAATTACGTTGCTTGGGATCAAGATCGGTGTTCAAGGCCAGTTGGCTCATGCCGATGATGGCGTTCATGGGGGTACGCAATTCGTGGCTCATGTTGGCGATGAAGAAGGTTTTGGCCCGGCTGTTTGCCTCAGCGGTCTCTTTAGCTTTTAGAGCAGCCTCTTGTGCCAGTTTGCGAACGCTAATATCGTGGAAAGTGATGACTGCGCCCGTCACCCGGCCATCCTGTATTAGAGGCATGCTGGAGTAACCCACGGGCAAGGGCCGGCCGTCCTTACTCCAGAGAACTTCATCTTCTACGCGATGCGCTGTGCCGGTGCTGAAGGAAGCGCGCATGGGGCACTCTTCTTCCGGATAATGGCTGCCGTCCTGGCGGGAATGATGGATAATGGGATGGATCGCCCGGCCCATCAACTCCTCCTCAGCGAACCCCAGCATTTTGAGGGCAGCGGGGTTAACAAAGTTCAGTTGTCCGTTATCGTTCACTCCAAAGATGCCATCTCCCGCTGATTTCAAGATCAGTTTGCTACGCTCCTCGCTGGCCTTAAGGTCCTTGGTGCGCTCGACAACCAACAGCTCCAGCGAGTCCTGATGCCGCTTGAGTTTGGCCCCAAAAGTGGCGATGAGCACGGCGCCCGCCAAACCAATCACTAAATGCCCCAACAACAGGACCCATATGGAGGGACTGGCAGGGAAGGGCATCTCCACGCTAATGCCACCCCTTATGTCCCCTTCCCGGTATCCCTGTTCGGCATGACATTTAAGGCAAGAAGCCTCGGTGATGAGGGGTGCCATGAAAAAGAAAAATTCTTCGTCGTTTTCGCTGAAGAAACCGCTGCTTTCCTTTTCACCGCTTTGAAAAGATTTGAGGGCTGCTTCTTCCCTGGCATTGGCGAGGTTCTTGGGTCGAACGGGCTGCAGGCTGGTAATATGGAAGCGAACGCCTTTCTCTCGGGTGGCCAATTCACTGATCTGCCTGGTCATGTAGGCCGGGTTGATCATGGTAAGGTGCACCTGACCGTCGATGACGATATCGCGCTTTTTATCCTTCAGATATGGATTGGGCGGGTTGGCTTCGGTTGCCGCGACGTACACCCCACCGTGGGTGGCGTTCCAGGTGCGGGTTAGCACGATCTGTTCTAGAAAGCTACGGGCTGTCTTAAGAGCGATTGTCCGGTGGTTATTGTGAATGTTCGCCAAATTCCGTGCAAAAGACATACCTACCAAGAGCAACCAAAGCAGGACAACCAAGTAAATTCTTCTATTCATGACTTCTCTCCTTAAGACGGTTTGGATACTCCTACCCTTTTAGCCAAAGAACCGTGCAGCGCAAAACCCACCGCAAAACCAGCCGCCCCCAAATTGGCCACAAAAGATGCAGTCTGAATGCCTAATTTGGCAAGTGCCGCCAAAACCGTAAAAGTGAGAATGAGGACATACGTGAGACACTCTGCAAATGAGATAATAAATTGATCCGTATCAGCCTTACCCAAAATACGTTTGAGCAGGTTTAGGCCAATGCCCACAGCAATGCGGCCCAAAATAAGGATGACAATTGCCCCAATGACCTTAGTGCCTCAAGTCGTAACAAAAAATATGATCTGCTCTAAAGCTCCTTTCACGGCGATCTCCTTTACTCGGTGAAAATTGGATTTATGCCCTTAGATTTATGCCCTTAATTAACTTGCCCTTCAGATAACCAGAAGAATCTTCTTATGCAGACACTTACATACTATTTAGTGCCGGTCCATAAATGCTTCTTTTTTCGGGCCGTTGGGAAGCAAAAATGATAGCACAGCCTCAAGACAGAGTGCTTCGACCTCTTGATGCTTCAA
>JANQEK010000002.1 GCA_028278405.1 Nitrospinaceae bacterium | reverse complement strand
ACTCTTAATCAGTAGGTTGAAGGTTCGATTCCTTCACGGCTCACCATTTATATAGAATCCCCCTCGGTTATTGTTTTAGGGAGATCCTCGTGGCTGTTGATCTTACCTGGGCTCTTGTGCTTGGGGCGGCATTCATTGATTCCATCAATCCCTGCGCTATAGGCGTTATTCTTTTTCTATCCAGTGCCTTACTCCGAGTTTCTTCCCGGCCAGCCCTATTGCGACTGGGCGTCACTTACATCATTACCGTCTATGTGGTCTATATACTCTCCGGGCTGGGATTGGTCTGGTTCCAGCACACTTTGATCAGCAAGGGGTTTGCTGAAATCACCGGGATCATTGTGGGGGTGTTTGTCATCATTTTGGGACTTATCGAAATCAAGGACTTTTTCTGGTATGGCAAAGGTATCTCATTAGAAATATCCCCGGAGCACAAAGAGCAACTCACCCGAATGGCGCAAAATTTTTCTTTTCTTGGTGTTGTTGCGATAGGCGGATTTGTGGCTATCGTGGAGCTTCCCTGCACAGGGGGGCCTTATCTGGCGATCACGGCCATTCTCGCCAAGTCATTTGATTTAAAGGCTTTTGTCTACCTTTGTGTGTATAATTTGATTTTTGTTCTTCCCTTGATCGGTATTTTGCTCTTGATATACTTCGGCGCTTCAACGCTCAAATTGAAGCAATGGCGCACGGAAAACCGCAAGTGGATGAATCTTACCAGTGGAATCCTCATGATATCATTGGGCTCTTTGCTGATTGCCTATTACCAGTTGGGTTGGTATTTATGAATCGCCAAATCGCGGTTTATTCATTGTTGGTGATCTCCGTTGTACTTCTCTTATCCGGCACGGTTTTCGGCGATTCCTCCCGGAACGACGAGGTTTCCAGGGAGAGGTTGATGGATTTCGCCCAATGCATCACCGAAAAGGGTTGGGTGATGTATTCGTCCTTTACCTGTTCGGCCTGTCGCGTCCAAAGGGAATTGTTTGGTCCGGCGAACGAACATTTAAAGATTGTGGAATGCCATCCTCACGCCCCCGACACACAAGTGCAGCAGTGTCTTAAAAAGAAAATCCGTTACACGCCTACGTGGTTGATGGAAAAAAACGGCGTCGAGGTCAAGCGCTTTAAGGGGTTTAAAAAGTTGGATAAACTCGCTTCTATGACTGGCTGTAATCTTTAAGTTTGTGTCTGAGCAAACTGACTATTTATAAATGGAAAACAAGCCATGTCCGTATCTACGCTCTTCTTGAAAAAACGCTTGCTGAAATGGAATTTTGCCCTGGGATCGGTGTTTATTTTTGTTTTCTCCAACGTCACCTTTGCGGAGGAGATGCCCTGCCGCCTCGATCCTCCCTACGAAGCGCCGGAGTACGTTGACCCCCCGAAGTTACCAGCATCGAAATCACATCTCAAAGATAATGGCAATGGCACCCTTACGGATGAGAGCACAGGCATGATGTGGGCACAAAAGGACAGCTATGCAGACCTGAACAAATGCCTGACCTATACGGAGTCCCTGAAATATGTCGAGAACTTAGAAACCGGCGGATACGATGATTGGAGAATTCCAACTATTAAGGAATTGTCCTCCATATACGATGATACCCAGGAAAATATCATGGCTTGGGACCACGATAAGGAATATCCTCTCGCATTGGATTCGAAATTTGCCGATGGTGCGGCCTATTGGTATTGGTCGGTTGACTGCGGAACGACGGAATTAACCCAATGTTGCGCCAAGACACTTTATTTTGTAACCGGAATAATTGAAATGCGAAGATTTGAGTTGTGTAATAACGGAGGCGTCCGGGCGGTAAGGAGCACCTCCTCAAAGTAAAGGTGAAGTCTTGCCAAGAGAGACAAAAAGTTCTTCAAAGAAATTACTAATTGTTGGAGGCGTTGCCGGGGGTGCAACGGCGGCCGCTCATGCCCGCCGGTTGTCAGAGGATGCCGAGATCATCGTTTTTGAGCGGGGATCCTATGTATCCTTTGCAAACTGTGGCCTGCCTTATTTCGTGGGTGGTGAAATTCCGGATCGGCAGGACTTGTTGCTACAGACTCCCGAAAGCTTGAAGGCGCGCTTCAATTTGGATGTGCGTATTCGATCGGAAGTGATCGCCATCGATCCTCAAAAGCGGCAGGTTGATATTCGTGATCTGAGTTCAAACAAAACCTACTCATGTGGATATGACGATTTAATCCTGTCGACCGGAGCTGCTCCTGTCAAACCGCCTATTCCGGGAATCGATCAGGAAGGGCATTTTTCGGTGAGAGGTATCCCGGATGTGGAGCGCATGACGGCTTGGATCGAAAAAACTCGAGCTCAACGTGCTGTTGTGATTGGGGGAGGCTTTATCGGTTTGGAGATGGTCGAGCAGTTGCATCAACGGGGCCTTGAAATTACAGTTGTCGAGGCTCTGTCGCAGGTCATGGCTTCGTTTGATGTAGAAATGGCGGCGTGGCTGCATCAGGAACTTGCTTCTCACGATGTAAATTTACATTTGAGCGATGCAGTGGATCGTTTTGACGCTCCCACCGAAAATGAAAATGCCGCAGCCTCAGTGGTGGTGTTAAAAAGTGGGGTTCGGTTGCCGGCTGACCTGATCATTCTCGCCTTGGGAGTGCGTCCCGAAATCACTTTGGCGAAAGCGGCGAAATTAGAGATCGGTGAGCGCGGAGGCATCCGGGTCGATGAACGCCTGCGAACCAGCGATTCTCACATCTGGGCCATTGGCGATGCTGTTGAAGTACGTGACAATGTAACCGGCGGCTGGACTTGGATCCCGTTGGCTGGTCCAGCCAACCGGCAAGGGCGTATTGTAGCTGAAAACGTGTTGGGCGCTGCTCTTATATATTCCGGTACTCTGGGCACTGCGATAGTGAGATTGTTTGGTTTGACTGCGGCGTGCACCGGAGCCAATGAGAAGCAATTGGAAAAAATCGATGTGGAGTACGACGTTGTGCATTTACACCCGGCATCGCACGCCGGGTATTATCCTGGAGCCCACCAAATAGCCATGAAGATCCTTTTCCGGTCCGACAGCGGAAAGCTTTTGGGAGCTCAAATCATTGGCAATGAAGGGGTCGATAAGCGCATCGATGTTCTGGCCACCGCGCTTAAAGCTGGAATGACCGTGCACGATATTGAGGAACTGGAACTGGCCTATGCACCGCCCTTCGGTTCGGCCAAGGACCCGGTCAATCTTGCCGGAATGGTGGCTCAACACATTATCCGGGGTGAAGTGCAAAACGCTCAATGGCACGCTCCCCCCGATCCTGAAAAAACCGTTGTTCTGGATGTCCGTGAACCGGAAGAACGGGAAGAGTCGGGGTTTATTCCCGGCTCAGTCAACATTCCTCTGGCCGAGCTGCGCCAGCGGTCCAGCGATCTTCCCAGGGACAAGGAGATTATTGTTTATTGTCAAACCGGCCAACGGTCCTATTTTGCCAGCCGCTTTCTAATTCAAAAAGGTTTCCAGGTAAAAAATTTGAGTGGAGGTTACCGCACCTGGAGAATAGCGAAAGATTCTAAATGACCCGGATCAAGATAATTGCGTTGATTGTACTGGTCGTGGGTTCTTTGCTTTATCTCAAAACGGTTCTCTATCCTCCCATCCCGCCTTGGGAGGCCGCCCACCAGGCGGGCCTGGCGGCTTACCGCAACAAAGATTATCCGGCAGCGGAAAAGCAATTCCAAGCCGCTTTGAAGGAGGCAGAAAAATTTTCAACCGACGATTGGCGTTTGTCTCAGACTCTCAGCAACTTGGCTGAAGTGTACCGTAATCAGTCCAAGCATTCCCAGGCGACACTTTATTTCAGGCGATTGGTTGAAATCAGTGAGGAGAGATATGGACCGGATCATTCGAATGTAGCGGCTCACCTCAACAACTTGGCAGGGAATCTTCGGGTACAGGGAAAACTGGACGAGGCCGAACCGCTTTACAGGCGGTCACTGGCCATCTGGGAAAAGCATTTAGGCCTCGACAATTCACTGGTTGTTTTTGCATTAAAAAATTATGTGGCTCTTCTCCAGGAGATGGATCGCGATGCCGAGGCCAAAAGACTTCAATCCCGCTTGAAGGGTATTCCCCTTAAAAAAGACGGCTGATTGTATTGATCGAAAATTGGATGAAAATCTTATCAGTCAATCAATTTCTTCTTTTTCCAGTTTCCAATATGCATTCAAATCCTTTTGGACGAAAGCCAGGATGATACCCTCGCATACAATCAAAGTTATCGCAGCAAGCCAATAGTAGGAAAAATTCGGGGGCAACAGTTTTCCCAAGCCGTTGAACATAAAAAATCCAAGGGAAATCATCCCTACGCTGAAAGCTCCTTTCATCTTCCTTTTTAAAAATCGTTTCAGGATGCGTAGTTGAAAGAATAGGAAAATAGCCGGAATTGCTGCGACGGCAAGGTCTAATGCGACCTTTATAGACGCATCAAGCCGGGATAATCCCAATTCACCTAAAACCACGCCATAGGCGAAATAGGGAATAATCGCTGCACTGAAGAGTGCCAGCGTTTTTAATTCGGGATTTATTTGAATGCGTTTGTAATTTCTAAAATTCCGGTAATTTCTGAGAAACCAGAAATAAAAATACAAACCGAAAGTCAATCCATACATTGTCAGAAAAAGTTTAACGGGTTGACCTTTGGGTGGGCTCTTAACCAGCCCGGAATATTGGGAAATAATTTCCGAGGAAAATATTTCCTTGACCGTTTTGGTTTTACCCGTTTTCTTGACAACCAGGGGGTCGTCAAGATTCAGCTTGCCGTTCGACAGCAGGTTTCGAATATCTTTGAGAACGAGAGTTCGTTTTTTTCGACCCTTTTTTGTGAAGATAAATTCCGTTTCCGAAAACTCGATAACCGCCGAATGTTTGGCCAATTCCTTCTTGGCCTTGAGCCCCAGATACAATCCCACAAGCACCATCATAAAAATAATCAGGAAAGACCAGTCGCTGTGGGAGAGAACAGCTGCGTCGTAAATTCCATGGAGGATCACCACGACACAGAGACCCTTTATCAATTCTTTTTCGGGAGACGGGCTGAATTTAGCGTGGCCTAAAAAATATCCCAGTATCATTCCTTCAAAAACATGGCCGGGTACTGCTGTGAACATCCGGATGATTCCCGTTTCCTGCCCCAGGGAGAAAACATAGATAAGATTTTCAACGGTGGCAAAGCCGCATCCCACCAGTCCTCCGTAAACGATGCCGTCAAAGGGTTCGCTGAATTCCGGGTTGTCGTACACAAAAGCTTTCAGAAACAGGAATTTGCACAACTCTTCCGCCAACGCCACACCGAAAAAAGCATAGACCGCCGTATGCCACCAGGGAGTGTACTCCCCGGATTCTGTGATCCCTTCCCATCCCAAAAGCCTTAAAAAAGTGTCTTCATAAAAATAGCTCGGAAAACAGGCCAGTCCTCCAAGCAAAAAGCTTTGGATGACCAGAGTTTTGGGTTCCGGTTCCCACTTGTCGGAATAATAAATGTAAACTGCGAGCGCAATTCCGGGACCCAATGCCAAGTACAGCAGCCTGAAAATTTCCATGTTTTCAGCCATCAGGGTTTTCCATTTCTCGAAGGTTTTGACCGGGAACAGGGCCTGCCCGGGTCTGTTGTACCATTTTTCTCAAAAGGGGTCACTTTTGGTTTAAAAAGCCTTATCGTTACGATGTTTTGAAGAATAAATGATGACTCGAAAGTATCCTCAAATATAGGAAAGGAATACGATATTAGCTGACAATCTCCGTCGGATTTTCATCTTTCCCGACGGCGGGGTAGCTGGTAATATCCTATTAATTCTATTGTCCGGTCCAAAATGGGAATACACCATGGCCTCCTCACCCCGTATAGGCGCCAAATACACCCTTGATCGGGAAGCTCTCCAAAATTTGATAGTGGAATTGACAGACTCCGGGTATCAGGTAATGGGACCCACGATGCGTGATGGAGCGATCATCTACGATGCAGTCCGCTCCATTGCTGATTTGCCGGAAGGCTGGACCGACGATCAGGAAGGCGGCACGTATCGTTTGGAGAAACGCTTGGACAATGCGTTGTTCGGTTACAACGTCGGCCCTCACTCGTGGAAGAAATTCCTGTTTCCCCCAAGGCAAAAACTCTGGACCGCGAAGCGAAGCGATCAAGGATTTGAAATTCATCCAGAGGAAGAGGAACCGCTCCGATATGCATTTTTAGGAGTACGATCCTGCGAGTTACATGCAATCGCCATTCAAGACAAGGTGTTTATGGAAGATGCGTATGTGGATCCTGTTTACAAGGCGCGTCGCGAAAATCTGCTGATAGTTGCCGTTAATTGTGGTCAGGCTGCCAACACCTGTTTTTGTGTATCCATGAATACCGGACCCGAAGCGAAGGCAGGATTTGACTTGGCGCTTACTGAAGTGATCGACAACGACCGGCACTATTTTGTGGCCGAGGCGGGATCAGAAAGAGGAACGGGCCTTCTTGAAAAACTATCCTTTGAATCCGCAGATTCTCAGGAAGAGGCTGCTGCCAATGCCGCGGTGAACCGTGCAGCCGAACAAATGGGACGAACACTGAACACACAGGGGATTCGCGCACTGTTGCAGGACAACCCGGACCACCCCCGGTGGGACGACGTAGCCAAGCGGTGCCTCAGTTGCGCCAACTGCACAATGGCATGCCCCACCTGTTTCTGCTCCACGGTGGAGGATGTTACCGATCTTTCCGGCGATCATGCAGAACGTTGGCGCAGTTGGGATTCGTGTTTTAATCTGGATTTTACCTACATGGGTGGCGGCCATACCCGGCATTCGTTCAAGTCCCGCTACCGGCAGTGGATGACTCATAAGCTTTCCACGTGGCACGATCAGTTCGATACTTCTGGTTGTGTGGGTTGCGGGCGTTGCATTACCTGGTGTCCGGAGGGCATCGATATCACGGAAGAAGCGGCCGCTATCCGGAAAACCCCCAAGTCTCAGGAGAAAAAGAAATGAGAGCTCTGAAATACCATAAAGGAGAATGGTTATGAAATCATTACAACCCATTCTAGAAGAACATCCTTTTTTTAAGGAATTGGAACCCAAATACTTTGAGCTTCTGGTTGGATGCGCGAGCAATGTGCGATTCGAGGCCGGGGAGATTTTGTTCCATGAAGGGGATCAGGCGGACCGGTTTTTCCTGGTTCGACAAGGCAAAGTGGCGCTTGAAATGGCTCCTCCCAATAAGGAACCGATGATCATCGATACCGTTGAAGAAGGACTCGTTTTCGGCTGGTCATGGATGGTTCCGCCTTACCAGTGGCATTTTGATGCGCATGCGCTCACTCTGGTGCGTGCCATCGCCATCGATGGGAAGTGCCTTCGTAAAAAGTGCGAAGAGGATCATGAGTTGGGTTATGAATTGTTCAAGCGGTTTTTCTCGGTGGTTACGGAGCGTCTGCAACACACCCGGGTGCAGTTACTGGATGTTTATGGAGCGCAGGTCTGATGCAGGGCAATGCTTCCACTGCCACAACGCAACCGATGATCCCATTGCCACATAGGATTCTCAAGGTCCGGAGGGAAACGGGTGATGTGTTTTCCATCGAAACGCAACCGGAGGGTGATGAGTCGGATTTTCATTTTGTTCCGGGTCAATTCAATATGGTTTACGTTTTTGGTGTCGGCGAAGTCCCCTTATCGATTAGCGGCGATCCCGCTCGAACGCATACCTTGACCCACACCATTCGTTCAGTAGGCTGGGTAACACAAGCCCTTAAAAAAATGAAGAAAGGCGATAGAATCGGTGTCCGCGGTCCCTTCGGCACCCCCTGGCCTTTCCAGGAAGCCGCCGGAAACGATGTCGTGATCGTCGCAGGCGGGGTGGGGCTGGCTCCGTTACGTCCTGTCATCTACAAGCTATTGGCGGAGCGGGAGCAATACGGGAATATTTCTATATTGTATGGAGCGCGAAACCCCGATGACCTGTTGTATGGAAAGGAACTGGAAAAATGGCGTGGCCGGTTCGATCTGCATGTCGATGCTACGGTCGATTCTGCGAAAAGAGGGTGGATGGGGAACGTCGGGGTAGTCACTCAATTGATTCCCAAAGCGATCTCTGATCCGGACAATACCCTTGCCATGATTTGCGGTCCGGAAATCATGATGCGTTTCACGGTCAATGAACTGCAAAAACAAGGAATAGAGAACTCAAATATTTATCTGACTATGGAACGGAATATGAAATGCGCGATCGGGTTTTGCGGGCATTGCCAGTTCGGACCGGAATTTATCTGTAAGGATGGACCGGTGTTTAGCTACGAGCGGGTCCGGAATATTTTCGGCAAACGGGAGATATAAGATGGTGCAAGGTAAAAAACCCAAACTGGCCGTGTGGAAGTTCGCTTCCTGCGACGGCTGCCAGTTAAGTCTTCTTGATTGCGAGGACGAATTGCTTGCGGTAGCTGACTCTATTGACATTGCCAGTTTTCCCGAGGCCACACGTGCTTTTAAAAAAGGTCCTTACGATCTTTCCCTGGTCGAGGGTTCTATCACCACGCCCGAGGACGCCGAGCGTATTCACCAGATCCGCCGTCAATCCAAATTCCTGATTACCATCGGTGCCTGCGCCACTTCAGGAGGTATCCAGGCCCTGCGCAATTTCAAGGACGTGAAAGAATTCATTTCCATCGTATACGCGCACCCTGGATATATTCAAACATTGAAGCATTCGACCGCCATTGCCGATCACATCCGGGTTGATTTTGAATTGCGTGGGTGCCCGGTCGACAAAATGCAATTACTTGAAGTTATCAATGCATTTTTGAACGGACGCAAACCCAATACTCCAGCGCACAGTGTCTGTATAGAATGCAAATTAAGAGGCAATGTTTGTGTGATGGTCGCTCACGGGACTCCCTGTATGGGACCGGTGACACATGCGGGATGCAATGCGATCTGTCCTTCCTACAATCGCGGATGCTATGCCTGCTTCGGTCCGAAAGAGACCCCGAATATTCCTTCAATGGGAAACGTGTTGGAAGATAAGGGAATGGAGCGGGAAAACATTGTGCGGGCGTTCAGGAGTTTTAACGCAAACACGAAGGCGTTCCAAAAAGGGGCCAGAGATTATGAAAAAGACTAAAATCATCAAAGTCGATTACCTGGCCCGTGTCGAAGGGGAGGGGGCTCTGTACCTGAAGATCAAGGACAAAGAACTCACTGATGTTAAGCTGAAAATTTTCGAACCGCCCCGTTTCTTCGAGGCTTTTCTCCGGGATCGTGATTACACAGAAGCTCCTGATATTACCGCACGCATTTGCGGCATTTGTCCCATTGCTTACCAAATGAGCGCGGTTCATGCGATGGAAAACGCATTTGGGGTTCAAGTGACGGGTCCCCTGCGCGAACTGCGTCGCCTGATTTATTGCGGAGAGTGGATCGAAAGCCACATCCTCCACGCCTTCATGCTGCACGCACCCGACTTCCTCGGTTATCAGGACGCCATCCAGATCGCCAAAGACCATAAGGAACTCATTGAAAATGTGCTGCGGTTTAAAAAAACCGGCAACGAGATTCTGACATTGCTCGGGGGACGTGAAATTCATCCGATCAATGTCAAAGTGGGAGGGTTTTACAGGGTTCCACACAGGGAGGAACTGAAATCCCTCCAGGACAATTTGAAGTGGGCACGTGACTTTGCAGTCGAGGCGGTCAAGTTTGTCGCCAAACTGCCGTTCCCAGATTTCGAAAGGGACTATGAATTTGTCGCTCTCCAGCATCCGGATGAGTATCCGTTCAATGAGGGCCGGATTGTATCTAATAAAGGTCTGGATATCGATGTGTCCCAGTATGATGACCACTTTGAGGAGCAACACGTCAAACATTCCAACGCGCTCCATTCCGTGTTGAAGGAAAGGGACAGTTACTTTGTGGGGCCGATGGCCCGTTACAGCCTCAATTATGACCAGCTTCCGAAAGTCGCAAAGGATGTGGCGAAAGAAGCGGGGCTGGGTGAAACGTGTAGCAATCCGTTTAAAAGTATCATTATCCGGTGTGTCGAATCGTTGTTCGCAGTGGAGGAGGCATTAAGGATTATTGAAAGCTATGAGATGCCGGATCAGCCGGCTATAGCGTTGGAACCGCGTGCCGCAACCGGGTACGCCTGCACCGAAGCCCCGCGCGGAATTTTGTATCATCGGTATCGAGTCGACGAAAAAGGAATCATCCAGGACGCTAAAATCGTCCCTCCCACATCGCAAAATCAGAAAACCATCGAAAACGATCTGTGGGCCTTCGTTCCGGAGCATATGGATCAAGCGGATGACCAACTGCAATGGCAATGCGAACAGGCCATCCGAAACTACGATCCCTGTATTTCCTGCGCCACCCATTTTTTAAAACTGAACGTGGATCGGGGGTAGCGACAGATGGAGGGTGAAACGATTACGGTCATCGGGGTCGGTAATGAGTTTCGTGGTGACGATGCGGCAGGTTTGCTGGTCGTGCGGCAGTTAAAGGAGAAGCCTTTGCCCGGAGTGAAATTTTTGGAGCAGAGTGGAGAGGCTACCGCTTTGATGGACGCCATGGATCAAACGGGCCCGGTGATTCTTGTGGATGCGGTACAGTCGAATGCGAAAGCCGGCACCATTCACCGATATGACGCTTCGGAGCAATCCATGCCGGCGCAGTTTCTACGATGTTCCACTCATAATTTCAGTGTCCACGATGCCATCGAAATGGCACGTGCATTGGACAAGCTTCCATTGCGGCTGATGGTCTTCGGTGTCGAAGGTTCACAATTCGAGCCCGGTGCGGAAGTGTCTTCTCCGGTGCAGGGCGCAATAGTGAAAGCAGTCCGGCAGATCAATAAAGAACTTCAAACATTAACGGGAGAAAGTTCCGATGCATGAGCAATCGCTGATGACCGACTTGATGCGGAAAATTCTTTCTGTTTCCTTGACCCATGGTGGATGTAAGGTAGTGGGTCTCAAGGTCAAACTCGGTGCGCTGGCGCACATCTCCCCGGAGCATTTTATGGAGCATTTCGAGGAAGCCGCCAAAAACACAGTGGCCGAGGATGCGCGAGTCGATATCGAGGTTGAAACGGACACTACTGATCCGCGCGCGCAGGATATCTGGATCGATAGTGTGGAGCTCGAAGAAGCGTGAGTTTGTCAAACTTGAAAGTGGAAACCAAAAACCGGATACGACTGCAACTCCAGGGTGCTGTGCAGGGTGTGGGGTTTCGGCCATTCGTTTACCAGTTGGCGACGCGCCTGGGATTGACGGGATGGGTCCGCAATACGGGACAAGGCGTGGTTATCGAAGTGGAAGGCCATCGCCCGGCTCTGGATAATTTTCTGGACCGACTCGAGCCTGAAAAACCTCTCGCCGCTCAGATTCTGGATTTCGACCGGGTTCCGATTCCCTCTGTGGATGACGACGGCTTCGAAATAATTTGCAGCGAACCGGAGCAGGAAACTACAGCATGGATTCTACCCGACCTCGCTACCTGTGCGGAGTGTTGCGCGGAAATTATGGATCCCGATAACCGGCGTTACCGGTACCCCTTCACTAATTGCACGCACTGTGGTCCTCGTTACAGTATTCTGAAATCCCTTCCCTACGACCGGCCTCGCACGTCAATGAACCGTTTTACCATGTGCGATTTCTGCCTGGCGGAATATGAAAATCCGGAGGATCGCCGGTTTCATGCCCAACCCAACGCTTGTTCGCAATGTGGTCCTCGAGTGGAATTCTGGACAGCCGATGGCCACGCTGTATCTTCCCATACGCAGGCTCTGGATAGAGCTGTGGCGGTTTTAAGAAATAAACAGATCATCGCTGTAAAAGGACTCGGAGGATTTCACTTGATGGTGGATGCCCGAGACCCTGTTGGTGTGAATCGCCTCCGAGAGCTCAAACACCGGTCCGAGAAACCGCTGGCCGTCATGTTTCCTTCTTTGGAAAAGGTTAAAACGGTGTGCGAAGTTTCTTCTTTGGAGGAGGAATTGTTGTGCTCGTCTCAGGCTCCGATTGTTCTCCTTAAAAAGAAATCCCCGGTCTTGGCGGAAAACCTGGCGCCTCGTAACCCATATATCGGCGTCATGCTTCCCTATACACCGTTGCACCATATTTTAATGAAGGAGCTCGGCTTTCCCGTCGTTGCCACCAGCGGTAATATTTCCGAGGAAACCCTGTGCACCGATAACCACGAGGCCGTGGAACGTTTGGGTTCCATGACGTCGGGCTTCCTGGTTCACAATCGGGACATTATTCATCCGGTGGATGATTCGGTGGTTCGGGTGATGATGGGACGGCCCATGGTGCTTCGGCGTGCCAGGGGATACGCGCCTCTTCCGTTACCCTTACCCGCAGCAGATTCCGGAGACTCGGTGAGGGAGTCCGTTATTTTAGCGGTGGGCGGTCATTTGAAAAACACGATCGCCGTTTCAAATGGAAAGCAAATTGTGCCAAGCCCGCATATCGGAGATTTAGAATCGGTGCAGTCCTTTGACACGTTTAAGAACACCATTGAGCAATTCAAACAACTGTATCCTGCTCAACCTTCCGTGATGGCCTGTGATTTGCACCCCGATTATGCTTCGACCCGCTACGCGGATACAATCGGTGCGCCAGCAGTTCGCATACAACATCATTACGCCCACGTTCTCTCCTGCATGGTGGATAATCAGCTGATTCCACCGGTTCTGGGAGTGGCGTGGGATGGAATCGGTTATGGAGATGACGGCTCCCTCTGGGGCGGGGAGTTTTTGTATGTTGATGAAAAAAGTTTTCATCGTGTGGCGAGTTTGCGTCCTTTCCCCTTGCCCGGCTCCAGTAAGGCTATTCGCGAGCCCCGGAGAAGTGCGTTGGGTCTTCTTTATGAAATGTTTGGCGAGGATGTCTGCGATCTCGCTGATTTGGCTCCCATACGCTCTTTTTCGTCACAGGAACTTAAAGTTTTTAACAGGATGCTCCGGCAAGGCATCAACTCTCCTTTGACTTCCAGCATGGGACGACTGTTCGATGCAGTGGCCTCTCTGCTTGATATTCGCCAAACCATTACCTATGAAGGACAAGCGGCGATGGAACTGGAACCGGATGGGTCGGAACCCGAGTTTCTTCGTTCATCCGGAGCCTGCTATCCATTTGAACTCCGGAGACAGGGAGATGTTGAGGTTCTTGACTGGGAACCGATACTGAAATCTCTGCTCAAGGATTTAAAACAGAATGTACCTCCTGGTGAGATTTCAATTAAATTTCACAATACAGCGGTTGAAATGATCATAGCCGTAGCGCGTCGGGTCGGTGAGCCACAAATTGCGTTAACCGGCGGTTGTTTCCAAAACCGTTACCTGACGGAGAAATCAGTGCATCGTTTGCGTTTTGAAGGATTCAAACCCTACTGGCATCATCAGATACCGCCAAATGACGGTGGAATTGCGATTGGACAGTTTGTGGGTGCCAGGCGTACTTTAAAATGGAAGGCTAAGTAGAGTTATGTGTCTTGCAATTCCCGGCAGAATCGAAAGCATCATCGGAAAAGAACCCATGACGCGGAAAGGCCGGGTCAACTTCGGCGGTATCGTGAAGGAAGTTTTCCTGGCGTATGTTCCTGAAGCCGGAATCGGAGATTATGTCATCGTACATGTCGGGTTTGCGATCAGCAAAATCGACGAGAAAGAGGCCCAACGCACATTAAAATATTTGGACCAATTGGAAGAACCGGACGATGAAATACCTGGATGAATTTAGAGATGCGGGCGCGGCCCGGTATTGGGCGGAAGCCATCAAACGCACCGTAACCCGACCTTGGACGGTGATGGAAGTCTGCGGCGGGCAGACTCATGCCATCGTCAAACACGGTCTCGATCAGCTGTTGCCTGATGAAGTGACTCTGGTGCACGGTCCGGGTTGTCCGGTATGCGTAACCCCGGTGGAACTGATCGATCATGCCATCGCCATTTCCCTGCAACCTGAAACGATCTTGTGTTCCTTTGGGGATATGATGCGCGTTCCGGGATCGGAGAGGGATCTACTGTCCGCCAAAGCAGAGGGAGGAGATGTGCGTCTGGTGTATTCGCCGATGGATGCGTTGGACCTTGCGAAAGCCCATCCCGACCGGGAGGTCGTTTTCTTTGCGGTGGGATTTGAAACCACCGCTCCCGCCAATGCTATGGCGGTTTATCAGGCTCGACAACAGGAGGTTCGGAACTTTTCCCTATTAGTTTCACATGTGCGGGTTCCTCCGGCGATCGAGTCGATCTTAAGTTCTCCGCAAAATCAAGTGCAGGGTTTTTTGTTGGCGGGTCACGTGTGCACCATTATGGGTTGGGAGGAATACGAACCTCTTATTGAAAAATACCGGATTCCTCTCGTCGTGACCGGTTTTGAGCCGGTCGATATTCTGCAGGGAGTTTGTATGTGTGTCGAGCAGTTGGAGCAGGGGCGGGCTGAGGTGGCTAATCAATATACCCGCGCCGTGAACCGGGAAGGCAACCGGCATGCCCAGGAATTGATCCAGCAGGTTTTTGAAATCACTCCGAGGCTGTGGCGGGGAATGGGAACCATTACCGAGAGCGGTTTGGGTCTGACTCCGGCTTTTAGGGATTTCGATGCCGCCCAACGATTCCCGGTTGAGAAAGGACCCACTCGCAATTCCCCGGATTGCATCAGTGGCGATATTCTTCTGGGATTGAAAAAGCCCCATGAGTGCCCTTCCTTCGGCACGTCCTGTACTCCGGATCAACCACTGGGTGCCCCGATGGTTTCGTCCGAGGGTGCTTGCGCCGCTTATTACCGTTACCGCAATAATGGAAAAGTTTATGACCTCAAACACTAAGTCGGGAAAAGATACTATAGAAGGTTTGCAGTGCCCCATCCCGCTTCAGGATTATCCCCGGGTGCTTCTGGCCCACGGAGGCGGTGGCCGGTTGATGCGCCAGCTCATCGAGAAAATGTTTTTGGCCGCGTTTGATAATCCCACGCTCAAACTTATGAATGACGCGGCGGTCCTCAAAATGGATAGTTCCTCCCTGGCTATGACGACTGATTCGTATGTGGTGCAACCGTTGTTTTTCCCCGGAGGGGACATCGGTTCGTTAGCGGTCTTTGGAACGGTCAATGATTTGGCCATGTGCGGTGCAGAGCCTCTTTACCTCAGTGCCGGGTTTATTTTGGAAGAGGGACTTCCCATGGAAACTTTGTGGCGGGTGGTGCAGTCCATGAGAACGGCAGCACAACGGACCGGAGTGCAGATTGTGGCCGGTGACACCAAAGTGATTGATACCGGCACCGGAGACGGGCTGTACATCAATACGACGGGAGTCGGAACAGTGAAATCCGGGATCAATATCGGACCCGCTCAGGTTCGGCAGGGTGATGTGGTTCTGGTCAATGGGGATATCGGACGGCACGGGATTGCCATCATGGCGGTGCGCGAAGGCTTGGAGTTCGAAACGACTCTCGAAAGCGATTGCGCCCCACTGGCAGAAGTGGTGAAAGAGCTTGTGGATTCTGGCGTGGAACTCCATTGCCTGCGAGACCTGACTCGTGGAGGCCTGGCTGCGGGTTTGATCGAAATCGCGCACTCCGCCGGAGTCCATATTCATATTAGCGAAAAATACATATCGGTACAGGAAGATGTCCGCGGCGCCTGCGAAATTCTCGGGCTGGACCCGTTGTATGTCGCGAACGAGGGACGATTTGTGGTCATCCTTCCCGAAAAGGATTCGGACAAAGCGAAGGCCATTATTGAAAAGCATTTTCCTGCGTTCCCCGCCAGGATAATTGGAAAGGTCGAAAAGGAGGCTCAACCCGTTGTCACCCTGGAAAACTTCCTGGGTTCCCGGCGAGTGCTGGATTTACCGAGCGGGGAGCAACTGCCGCGCATTTGCTAGTTACTCTTCAAATTCATCAAAAGGATATCGGAGGGACCTATCTCAGTTACATATGTGCCCGGTAAGACATCGCTTTATCGATTCTTTCCCGTGCCATCTTTTGCGCCATGTCATGCGGCGCCATCGCTTCGTTAATGACCCGCTTTAATAATTCCTCTGTATTGTTTCTGATAGTAGCTTCGACCCGGTCAAAGGCATTGCCTTCGTTGAGACGTTGATACTCCGTGGCAGCGCAAATCACCCCTCCGGAGTTGCCGATCACGTCGGGAACAATCGTAATCCCTCTCTTGTGCATCTGCTTGGCGGCTTCGTGGGTGATCGGTATATTGGCACCCTCCAAAACCAGCCGGGTTTTCAGTAATTTTTGATTGGATTCGCTAAATACGTCTGGCCTCGCGGCAGGAACAAAGATATCTGATTCGATTTGCAGCAGGTTTTCTTTCGTCACGGGTTTACCGAGCCCGGATTGATCGACAGGAGTTCCGGCATCTTTGGCCTGGGCCAGCGCGGGAACATCGATGCCATCGGGGTTATGGATTCCTCCCCTGGAATCGCTTGTAGCGATCAGTTTCACTCCCAGATCCCCGAGGTACTTTGCTGCAGCTTTGCCGACATTGCCGAATCCTTGAACGACCATGCGGGCGTCTTCCAAAGGCAAGGAGATACGATTCGATGCTGTCTTACCGGCCACACTCAGGCCATACCCGGTCATACCCAGAGAATCCAACGGTATGCCACCCAAAACTTTTGGCAGTCCGACGGCACGTCCGATCTCGTCCAAAATAAAAGCCATACTTTCCTCATCGGTTCCCATGTCCGGTCCAGGGATGTAATCGGTCAGTGTCTTGATCGCTTGGGCGAAGGCTCGCACTAACGTTTCCTTTTCCTCCGTACCAGAATCTGCAAGTATGGCCGATTTTGCTCCTCCGTGCGGCAGCTGAGCCAGGGCATTTTTCAATGTCATCGCCCGAGCCAGACGAAATACTTCCTGGGTACTTACATCCGGAGCCATGCGGCAACCGCCGATTGTGGGGCCCAGCGAAATGTTGTCGATCACAACAATGGCTCGAAGTTTCGATTTTGGCTCGTAAATATGGATGACTTTTTCAGGTCCCAAATCATCTGCAAAATTATCAATGTAATAACTCATCGATGTCTGTCTCCTTTTTAACAGGTTCCATATCTGACCTTTGCATCCAACACGACAAGATGTTTATTGTAGAGACGCACAGGATTGAAATCGAGCGAGTGGATTTCCGGATTTTGAACCATCAAGCCTGAAGTTTCCGTCAAGAAATCCAGAAGTCCCTTTCTATCCAGGGAGGGATTTCCCCGAACACCCCTGATGATTCTTCCAGCTGCAGTTCGGTCAATCAACGTAGACAGTTCTTCGCGGGTCGCGGGCAGAAGCAGGCGTTGAACGTCTTTATAGATTTCGACAAGTTGTCCACCGGATCCGAATACCAAAACCGGTCCAAATTGGGGATCGCGGGTGAAACCCACCATTAAATCCAATCCGGGAGGCATTTGCTGTTCTATCCAAAGAGACTCCGGCCATGTGGTCCGCATATTCTGCCACTCTTGTGTCAGATTGTTGAGATTTGTGATGTTGAGCCTCACGGCTTGTATTTCCGTTTTATGTTGCAGATCAGGGGAGACGGCCTTCAATACCAGAGGGAATCCGATTTTTTCTGCAGCTATCTCCAGATCTTCTCGGCTCTTCAAATGATGATGTGAGGGAATTGGAATCCCACGATCGCAAAGAAACTTTTTGATCTCCATTTCATCTGGACATTGAGCAAATTGTTTTCTCCAGGTTGCTGCCCAAGTAGATGTAGGTGAAATTTTTCTCCCCTTGTCGGTAGTTTTGAAGGATTCCAGAATTCTTTTACGCCGGATGAGAATCGAGAGCGCACTGGTCGCGGCTTCCGCAGAGGGAAAAATTGGAATGCAGTTTTCTTTGAGTTGCTCTTGCAAGGATTGAAAAAGGGTTCCTCCATACGCGGCGATGATTGCCGGGAAACTTCTTTGCAATCTCTTTCGAAATAATGAAGCGAACTCCTCATTGATTCCCATGGTTCCTGGAAGGAGGACCATCAAGAGACAGTCGAACTCACCCGACTTCATCAGGTATTCGACCGTTTCCACGCATTCGGCGTTGGTTCCAGAGCCGGTCAGATCGATGGGATTTTCCAGAGAGTAATAATGCGGTAATTTAGTACGGAGAAATGACTGAGCCGGTTCCGAAGGTTGCGGAACTCGAAGTCCCTCCCGCTCACAGAGGTCGGTGAGATACACTCCCATACCGCCTCCGTTGGAAACAATGAGCACTTTCTCGCCTTTTGGGACCGGTTGACCGGAAAGAGTTTGTAACGCCCAGCGAAATTCCTCAAACCCCTGAACTTCGATCAGTCCCGCCTTGTCACACGCGGCTTGAAATACCGGATAGGATCCTGCAAGAGAGGAGGAATGCGCCTTTGCTGCTTTACTTGCACGGTCAGCATGACCGCCTTTCCAGATCACGATGGGTTTATCCTGGGTCACATTTTGCGCGATTTCTACAAACCGCGCTCCATCCTGAAAACCTTCCAGATACAAGGCGATTACCGAGACCGCCGGATCCTTCGCGAAAACTTCCAGAAGCTCTGATTCACCGACATCTACGCGATTACCGAAGTTGACCGCCCGGTGCACTCCTATATTCATTCCGGCCAATTGTCTAAGAATAAGCGACAGGAACGCTCCGCTCTGGGAAATGACAGCTACGGGACCCGGGGGCGGGAGAATGATTTCCTCGGGAGATAGAAAAAAACTGTTGAAATGATCTGGTGTGCTGAACACTCCCAAACCGTTGGGACCGATAACCCGCATCCCGTACTTCTTCGCCTCCTCTTGAAGCTTCTTCTGAAGCTTCTCCCCCTCTTTTCCCGTTTCGGCAAAACCGCCACTGATGACGATCAGGTGACGAATATTTCGTTTCGCCAGTGGCTCCACCAGATCGGGAACCAGAGAGGCCTTAACCGCCGCGATGGCGAGATCCGTCCCTTGCGGCAACTCTTCCGGGGACCGAACCGCTGGGTATGGTTGAACCCCCTGTTTCCGGGGATTCACAGCGGTCACGATCCCCTTATATCCATGTGCCCGCAGACTTTGAATAATTTGACCCCCCAGATTTCCCGATTTGGGTGAAGCTCCAATGACAGCTACCGAGCGGGGTGAAAAAAATCCTTCCAAATCATTTTCCGTGTCTCGGGTGGAGGGTTCCTGTACACGTGAGTTGGTTTGAATTGTCAATTCCTTACTCATGAAGAATGCTCCCAGTAACGATCTACGTCTTCCTGGATTTTCTGGATGAGATCATTCTGCCTTGTCGGTTCAAAGAGGTGGCGGAAACGTTTCTGGTGCTCAAGGTATTTTTCAACAGGAATCCGTTTTCTCGGAACCCTTGTATGGACCACCTGCCCATCCACATACTCTTTAAGAGGAAAGATACCGGTGTCCACCGCCAACTTGGCGATCGTGTGAGTGTCTTTGGGGTCGAATCCCCAACCGGTCGGACACGGTGACAGGCAGATGAACAGCCTGGGGCCCTTCAAGGTTTTAGCTTTGGCAAATTTATTGGACAAGTCGATAGGTTCCCTTGGAGACACGGTTGCGATGTAAGAAGGGTTCTGCGATTTCCAGATTTGAAACAAATCCTTCTTGGGTCTCTCAGCGCCTGCCGGATGGGCTTGGGTCACCGGCGTGGTTTGGGTCCTGCTCCCGTAAGGAGAGGATCCGGAAAGTTGAAATCCCGTGTTTCCGTATGCTTCGTTGTCATAACAGAAGTAAATGAAATCGAGGTTGCGGTGAATCGCAGCCGAGGTCGGGCTCAATCCCATGTCAGCGGATGACCCATCGCCTGCTACGACCATTACTTGAAAATCATCTTCCTCCGCCAGCTTTCCCTGGCTCCGTTTAATATCCAGAGCGTCTCGCACTCCCTGTGCTGCCGGAACCGGAGCTGCCATGGTGGTGTACAACCATGAGCCTTTGAACGGAGTGAACGGATAAATCGACAACAGAGTGAAGCATCCCGCCGCATTGGAGATATGAACATTGTCACCCAATTCTTTGAGAGCCAGTCGAATGCCTTCCAGACCGCCGCAGCCGGCACACAAGGCGGAACCTGGTGCAATCCCTTCTTCCGGGTGGAGGTCAGTGACTTTTTTGTGGTGTGTGGGTATCTCGATCATGATGTTTGTCCTCTTTTATACCAAGGCGATTTTTTGAAGTTGCTGGAATTGATTCCAATCACCCTCGTCGAAAAGGTAAAGCGGCATGTTCGATTCTGTATCGCTCAGCTTTTCCACAATGGAAAGAAAATCATCTTCTCTTATATCTTTGCCGCCCAATCCACCAATTACCGAGAGGATTTTCCCCGGACGGTTTTTTTGACCATACAAGGCCGTAACAATTTCCGGATAAGTGATGCCTCCCATGCCCGGCGCTAGATTCTGGTCGATTACCGCGACTTTTTGGCATCCGGATAGGGCCTGTGCCATCGCTTTGCGCGGGAAAGGCCTGAACATGCAAAGTTTCACAAGTCCCGCCTTGATTCCCTGTCGGCGCAGCTTCAATACGGCAGATTTCCCCTTGGTGGCGAAGGAATTACTCATCACAAAAGCAATCTCAGCGTCGTTCATTTGAAACTGCTCAATCGGTTTATAGGTGCGACCGAACCGTTCGGCAAATTCCTGAGCGGTTTCATTGAAAACGGTCTCTGCCTGTCGGACGGCCAAGTCCTGCTGAATCCTGAAATAAGTATAGGTGCCTCCACCGAACACTGCCGACGCGCGTGCCATCGGCTTCGACGCTCGAAAAACCGGTTGCGCTGGTTTGATGGGTGGGAGAAATTCCAGTGCCGCTTTCTTGTCAGGAATTACGACCGGTTCCCGGCTGAAGGACAGCACAAATCCGTCCAGGTTCACCAGAACCGGTATGGACACCAATGGATGCTCGGCGATTTTGTATCCCATTAGAACAAAATCTAAAACTTCCTGACAGGTTTCCGCATGCAGCTGAATGAGTCCACAGTCCCGGGTAGCCATGACGTCGTTGTGGTCTGGTTCCAGGGTTATGGGTGTTGCCAGGGCTCTGGATACATTGACCATCACGAATGGTACCCGCCATCCTGCAACAGTGTAAATGCTCTCCAGACCATGGAGAATTCCCTGGCTGGAGGACGCAGTGAAAACGCGAACGCCGGTCGCTGCTGCGGCTCCTGCGGCCATGAACATGGAGTGTTCGGAATCCATATTGGTGAGCTTGCCGCGCAGGGTATCATCGGCGAACCATTGCGACAACGTTTCCACAATTTCCGTCTGCGGCGTAATGGGAAATGCCGGAACGTATTCGATCCCCGCCAGCCGGGCTCCCCATGCGGCGGCCTTGTTGCCCGTCAGCATTCTCTTTTTATTGAGGTTCGAGTTCATGATCCATCTCCCACAGAGTTTTAATTGAGTGCTTGGGGCATTCTTGTGCGCAAATCATACATCCTTTGCAGTGATCGTAATCAATAACGGGTTTGCCCTCCGTATCCATGGTGATCACACCTTCCGGGCAACGGGCATAGCAGATCATGCAATGGTTGCATTCACCGTAATCGATTTCCGGACGATGGATTCGCCAATTCCCCGTTTTTCTCTGGGCCATGTTCCCGGTGGCGGTTATGAAAGGAGCCGCGTCCTTTACATCTCTTTGCTCCATGATCATCAACTTGGTGGGTGACAAAGGGCGTTCTTCCCGATCTTTAATAGTTCGGGGATTCAACTTCTCGAATATTTCTTGAGCCAGCTCAAGGTTGTTCTTAAGAGGTTGACCGGTGATACCCATAGCCTCCAATTCGATTTCCACCGATTCCATCAGGTTTTCAAAGGGGATCAAACCCGTCAAACGAACTCCGGCAGCAGCCAGTGCAGTGCTCCGCAACATACCGTTTTTGAGATGCTTCAGGCACAATTCGGTGAGTTTGCATGTCACAGGCAAAGAAGGCAGAGAGAATTTTTCCTTAAGATTTTCAGGAGTTTTCGCGGAGTTGACAAACACTACCGTTTCGGAGTCTGAGCCGCAGAGAGGTGCGGCCTGGGCATCTTCCAGAAGCGTTTCGTCTGCAATCAATAATAGGTCAGGGAGGAGTATTGGTCCGCGTTCAAGGATTGGGTCGGAATTGATACGGGAAAACGCAATAATAGGAGCTCCTCTGCGCTCAGCTCCATACAAAGGAAAATCCTGTGCCTGGTAACCGCTCAAAAACGCGGCCGTTCCCAGAATCTGGCTGGCGGTTTTTATACCCTGTCCGCCACGGCCATGTAACCGTATTCGCAGCATCATCGCCCTCCTTACACTCTCCTGTCCCATACCAGACAGAATTTCAAGACAGGAGGGGGATTTTATTAAATGTCGCTTTTCAAAGCTCGATTAAACAAGCCGTCGACAATCTCCTTACTATTAAAGATGGGGACAGGAATGAAAAAATTCCACTAAATTTTCAGGCAAGAAGTGATGAGAATCTAGGTTTTTGCAGGTGCAAACGATACAACTAAATGGTTATTGATAATGGCCCTCGGTATGTTTGGGAGCTGTCTGCCCATTCGGAGTTCCTTGACAGCAAATGGTCCGGACTCGGGATTATTTCCAGAGTCCGGACTTTGATCAAGCAGTTGTGTTTAACCTTGAATTCTTATTCCGGTCCGGGAGTTTGAAACAACTCTCCCAAGTTGATACTGCCGTGACCGAACTGCGGGAACCCGATGGTGGCCGGATCTCCCGGATTCAAGGTTGAGGCGGTGCTGTCGGGTGGAAACAGAATGAGGCTTTCCAAAAACGCGATAATCTCGCTTTTGTGTCTTCGGGGAAGCCTGTTAAATCTGTTTCGTGATTCCCGGGCTTCTCCGCCATGCCGCAGGATCACCTCCATCAAATTGATGCTTCGCCCGTCATGACCGTAGGGTGCGGTGGACCCCACCCCCCAGAGCGGCTCAGTTACGAATTCCATCTGAGGCGTTCCGTCGTAGTTGATTTCGTGGAAGTTGGGTCCCAGATCATGTCGTTTGAAATCGGTAAAAATGTTGCGGACAAGGAATGATTTTCCTTCCGGCACCAATTGAGGCAGAGGGTCGCCGTCGTCTACAGGGACAAACCTTGTTTCCGCTGTGGCAAACAACCGGTTGAAATGTCCTTGCTTGGGATTGAACACCGTATTCACATCGGCCACCCGACGATCGATTTCAATCTCCAGATTTTGCTGGTGGCATTGTGTGCAACCGATTTTCTTCATATGCTGAAGACCTCTTCGGGTTTCCTGGTTTTGCTTTCCGGTTCCCGGTTTGAAGTAATTGAGCAAATAAAATTCCATAAAATCGACGATTGCCGGATCAATTTCATTGACCACGCCATCGTTATCTCCGTCTTCAGCTGCAGTGGTTACCGGAGGTGCTTCAATGTTGTCCTTACTTCCGTCCAGCACCATGCCTGAAGGCGTCACACAAAGCCCGCCGTTGGAAGCGGTAACCAGACAGGGATCCGGGGATTGCATTCCCATTTCCGCGCTGAATGCCCCGACAATAAATTCGCGCATGGAAATGGTTCCTCCCTGGGCGAAAAAAGGCCGGACACGGAGATCGGGATCAACTCCCTCCACTCGAGAAGTATCCACCGTTCCATCTGGATGGGCGGTAATTCTTCCGAACCGGATTCTTTTGCTGACTAACCTGCGAGTCACGTTGGTTTGGGAGGCGGCCGCTTTGCTCACCGCCTGATCCCGAATGGACCGAAGGTCTTTGGTGATTTCGTCGGCGAGTTGCTCCTGCAGACCCAAGCCGAACAGATGAGGGGCATTCCTTCCGTCCGGGCGGGTCACCACATCGCCACCGAATCCGGCGCTACCCCGGGGCAATCCGTGGCATTGGGCACACGAATCCGCCAGACCTGCTCCCAGGCCGGCGTTGGTCGCTATGTTATCGGCATCGCCGATGGCCCCTCCAATCCCATCATTGGTTCGGGGCCCCTGACCTTGAGCCTGGGTGAATTTTCTTTGAAAAATTTGTCTTCCCCGGCGGATAGCGCGGGCAGGATCGCGCTTGATAATATAATGGGAGGTATTAGGAGTGGAAATATCTCCCTGTCCATCACCAATTTGCTGCTCCAAAGACAATGCAATTCCGCGTCCTGCGACGTTGGGTGTCTGTGTCTGGTCAGTCAACTGGGCATGAACCGTGGTGGAAAATAGCAACAATGTCACCCAGCCCAGCAAAACAATTCTTAAAGTTTTTTTCGCATTTCCCATGTGCTTCATTTTAATTCCCCCTTTATCTTATCTTTTAAGTCCATTCAGAAAGATTTCGGCTTGTAATCCAGATGAGGATGGATCGGAATGAATCCAGACTCACGAGTTCCGGCAAACTCTTAAAGCTGAATTGGAATGCAATTAGTGGACCGTTGCTTGCAATAAAAAAATAGTGAGGGGAATTAGAAAGGTTTTAAAAAATTTTACGGGAAGTAGCGATTGCTGGGAGTGCGATTTGGCGTTAAAAAAAAGTTAAGTATTGCAATTATTCATACAGTCGAAGGATTGTTTTTGGAAAAACTATGTTAGGAATAGCCCAAAGGGAAAAAGTTTTGGCGTTTCGGGAAAAATATTTTTTACTTTTGCCAGAATAACCTGAGGTTGTTTTCATCTTCTAACGCGGCGATTACCATCACCAGCCATGCGGTTCCCGCTACAGAGGAGTTATCTGAAAACTGGTAGCGAAGGTTTTCCGTGGCATAAGGTAAACCCCCTTCTTTATCCTGCAGAGCGACAATGGATCTTATTACTTCTGCCGCTTTTTCAGGTTGTTTCATCTTGAGATAAGCCATGGCTACGCCTAAAGAACCCTCTGTCCAAATCATGGGAAAGTCCTTCCAGTTTTTTTCTTGAGCATCAGGATAAAAGAGGGAGTTTATTTCGGGGTCTTCATAAAGAAGCAGGTCAAAATACGGTTTATAGCCTTGATGGTTTTTGGATTTGACGAAGTAATTTTTGGTGGAATTTAGGGATGTTAGAGCCTTGGCGTCTTCGCCGACCGCTTGGAGAAACACGGCTCCCCATGAAGCGCAGTCGAGGGCTTTAGCCGTGTCGGCTCCATCCGAGCGCTGTCCTCTGTTCAGTTGACCGCTTTCCGAGTTCCAGGATTTGGTTACCATGGATTGCCTGAGGATCTCGGCAGAAGAGGCATACTTGTCCTTTCCGGTAAGGACGGCCAGGTCGCGCAATAAAAAATAGATATCAATGTTATGTTCCAGGCTGGCCCATTGAATGGAGCCGGGAATAAAATATTCTTCAACATTCTTTGCTTTTTTATTCCATCGATAAGAGTAACGTCCCTCCCCGCCGGTAAAAAAACCGTAGCGAGGGTCGGATTTATCCGTGATTTGCCGCAGCAGGATTTTGTCCGTAATGGACTGGGCGAGTTTCAGATGATTGATGGCAGCATGATCCTGTTGCAGCAGGTTTGGGTGGTCGATCAGCAGAGTTTTCAAATAAAAAGTGATGGCATAGCCCAGCCAGGCCGAAGCTCCGCTTCGGATAATGGCTCCGGAATGATCATGTTTATCAGGCCAGGAATTATGGGTGTTGAAACTGAACCACAAATCATTGTTCGGAGAAAGCACACGGGAAGACGCTTCAATGATCCTCTCGGCCAGGGCGTACTCCCCTACCATGGAGAACGCAATAACAGCCAGGGCATTGTCATAGAGAGACGCTTTGCTGAAAACGTAACGATACACATCCGAATCTTTGGGCACCTTGTAGCTGATTAAAAGATTTCTCCGGTCCTGGACGGGTTCTTTGACAATATTGTTCGGAACGACTTGTGATTTGAGCCAGGAGACTGCTTTTTCCCTGTAAGGGGCCCATTCCGTGCGGGTGGAATTTTTCCCTGTATTTCCTGCCGGGAGAGCGGGAGCGAATGTTTCGGCGACCTGATCCTCTGAACCCAAATCCATTTTCAGTTCCGAGAGTTGCTGAATAAAATCAAGAGCGCCTATTTCCGCATCCTCCACCGTCGTGTCAATGGAAACCGCCAAGCGGATCATGACCAGTCCATCGGTAATATTGCGGCGGGAATCGGGCCAGAGATACCAGTACAACACGAGGTGCTCCATATCGTCTTTTACAGCGATCGAATACCGCACCTGAAAAACTTCATTTCTTAAATTTATGGACTTAAAACGCCTTTCTTCAATTTTCCAACCATCCCCGATATAACAGACTTCTGGTGTATGAAACTGGCTTTCGTTGGTTCCATACACTGCCATCAAATAAACACCCGCCCCGGATTTTATGTTTTGATAGAACCGGTGATAGAGAATGTTGGGGTCGTCTGATTCAAGACTAAAACCTTCCCAGTTTCCCAGATGCCAGGGAAGGTTTTCCAGGTTTGGCTTGTAAAGATAGTTGGTATTGGAGATAAACTTTCCTTCGTGTGAAGTGGAGAAGTAATGCGACGTATCTGAAGTGAATTTGTAAATTTTGGAAAGAGAGGATTTACCCCCGCTCGAAGCCTTGTTCGGAGTGTCGTCCGGGGAACAGGCGAGACCCAACCCGGTAATAACACAGCAGAGCCATACGCAGATGGCTCGGATCCATTTTCGATCAGGTTCGATTTGCTTTGGGAGATTTAAATCCATAAACGACTGTATACCAAGTGAGGAATAATAAAGTCAGGGCGACTCCGAAAAAAACAATGTTGCCTTTGTCGTGCCAGAATTGATCTGCAATTTTTTCGCCGTAGTAGTTTGCGACCAGAAAAAGAGTAATGATTCGCAGCAGATTACTCATTATGGCGATGGGAACAATCGATAGATATAGATAACCTTTTTTTCTGGAAGACGTTTTGGTGAAATAGACTACCGGAATCATTAACGTCAAAAGGGCGATGAGTGATTGAATTCCGCTTGAGGGTTCGGCGATCAGAAAAGTGGCGTTTGGGAGATGGATGAGCGCCCCCTCGGCGCGAATATCGTATCCGAAAATTTGAAGAATGCCCGTTGAAAGACTGGCCATAACAAACTGGAGAAACGCGGTAAGTTCCGCCAGAAAGGGAATGGGGACAGCTATGATCGGAAATAGAAGGGGGAACCGCAGATCATTCCCGAAAGTTTTTCCTCCCAGCAGGTAGGCGGCTGAAAGCAGAATCAAAAACAATGGGATTGCTTTTAAATAGTTGAGTCCAATCAAAAATCCGATCGTGTATAAAACAATCCCGGCCGTGAGATAATAAGACCATACCCAGTTGTTGTCTTTTTCTATTGTGGAATTTTTTGCCCGGTATACCAAAAAGCAAAGCGAGGCAAACGCGACCATAAATCCGTGCAGATAATAGGGGTTTACCCGCCACGACTCCACCAGCCAGCGCATTGGTTGAAAGCAGATCGCACCACCTGCTACAAGCAGGATCAGGGCCCCAAGAGCGTTTACGCTTCCGGGGAATTTTTCATTTTTCGTTTGCGAATTAAGAATACCATGCCTCCGGATAAAGCAATCACTACAGTTCCACTGAGAACCATATATTGGATAGGAAGTTCCGACACAGTCGGAGGTTTGCATTTTCTGGGATTTCTTCTACATCTTCTCTTTCTGCGTCGTTCACGCTTTTTCTGCTGTCTTAATCTTTTTTGTTCCTGCCGCTGCTGTCTTCTCAGTCTTTTACGCTCTTGTCTTTTCTCTTTTTTTGTTTGTTGCGCCTCGGCAACCGATACGGTTCCGTTTTGACCCGGGACCCACGACACAACAGAGCCGGCTGCAAAGAATGCAATCCCTACCAGGCCGACAAGACAATTTTTGAGTACACGTTTCATGGAGAAATCTTTTCGGCAAAATATCGCTTTGATGGAATGCAGATATACCACTCCCTCGCCCTGATCGAGATCAGGGCTCAGAGAGTGATTATGCCTCCGGGGAGTTTTCCATTTTTCGCTTGCGAATGTAAAAAGCCGTTCCTCCGCATAACGAGATCAACACGATTCCACTGAGAACCATGTATTGAATGGGAAGCTCTGACACAGTGGGCGGTTGGCACCAGCTGGGATTTCTTCGGCAAAGGCGCTCGCACCAGCTGGGGTACCTTTGGCAAAAACTGCCCCAGCCACCACCTCGATGACTGGCTTCAGCTATGGAGACCTGACCGCCCAGATCAGACGTCACGGGTTCAAAGAACCCTATATCCCACAAACCGATCGCTAAAAAAATTACAAATACTTTTATGATAAACCTATTCATACAACCTCCTTACCCTCCCTTATTCGGTAGACCACGACTTCATGATCACCCCAATAGGGTATATCCACTGCAAAAGAGGGTCGACGGTAAGCGTCAAATCCCCATTTCCAGCTATATATTTAGTATGCGGGTAGGGCTTGAAAAGGTCAACATCCCAAAATTTGCCGGCAGATCCATCCCAGTCATCCTGTCCGGAAAGGGAGACATCATTCAAAAGATTTCCCGATCCATTACCTGCCCGGCCGTGGCCCCCGATAATCCCAATGGCAGTAGGTTCCATAGAATCGTCTGTTAAATAAGGAGTTAGATGGACATCGTAGATTTCACCGGGTTTCAGGACTTGCAGGCCGGCAAGAATGGCTACGGACTGGATTTTTTCGACTTTCCGATTTTCTGTGACGACCACTAAAGCCCACCCCGCTACGGAATAAGGATCTTTTCCGCCGGGGTTGATCACATCTGAGGAAAGGTTTTTCACTCCATACATCCCACTACCCGTGATAAACGGGGTGACCTCTGCCAGCGCCGAATAAAGAATTCCTGTGGAATTTTTCTTCCATAGATGTTGGGCGGTGATCTCGTGCTCCTTGTTTTTGGGACCGATGAAACGGATCGTTTTGGTATTTTTATTTTGCTTTTTGACTTCCCCGCACCAAATGAGAAATGCTTTTTTTACAGGAGAAGAAATTTCCAATCGGGCTTTGCTGATTTTTTGAATCGTTTTATCCTTCAACAGGCTTTTCCCTACAAGGGTGAAATCCAAGCCAGGTCCGGACTCAAGGAAAATCTTTTCCAAATTGATCAGGGAATTGTTTTCTACAGAGGAGAGATCGGAAGCAAAAGCAGAAATCGGCAGAAAACAACAAAGCATGCTCACCACCAGCCTTTGAATTCTGACAAAATTTTGATTTTTGGATTTCATGTCTGCTGCAAACCGATATCGATCAGAACCTGATGGTAAGATACGTTTGGTAATTTTGAATCGTGTCGATGTCTGCGTTCAAATGATCGAGAGTTACGATGGCATCAGTACCCCAAGTCAACCAGGGAAGGATGTCCCATGAAAAAAACAATCTGAATGAATTTCGCAGGAAGTTGTCCAGAGTATTATGGGATTGAGTCACGAAATAGCTTGCCTCGTAACGAACGCTTTTTCCCAGTTGATTTTGAAAGTTTACCCCAATTGTATTTTGATAAGTATCGGGATCGGAGAGGTAACGGAGTTGATATTCAAATTGAAGTTTTTTGTAATTGGGCAGCCGGTATCTTGCCCGAATCACATGATCCTGTTGAAGTTTTGCAAAGGTAGAATTATCGTCTAATGACAGAACCACCAGCGTCGAGAAAGAATCTGAAAATCCCACATCGTATGAAAGCGAATAGGTGTTGATATTTTCAATCGTTGATACTCCGGGATTAGTGTCGATAAACAACTCCCGACCCAGGCTGATACGCCATAAGTGCCTGTCTTTTCTTTTCGTCAATATGAAAAATCCTGAATAGTCGTTCTCTGTTTTTGCCAGATCCGTAGTGCTGTTTGCAGCGTTGTCATTGGTGAACTGAGCCACATCGTACCGCAAACGAACATCAAAATTGTAAGGCAGCTTCTGATTCAACCCGACCGAAACAGTCTCGGTGTCGACATTGAAATCGGTAGAGGTATTTGAAAGACTGAGCTGCCTGCGCTCGGCGTGTTGATAACGCGCTTGGACTGTGGTTTTGGGCGACAACTTGAAGAAGGACTCAAAGGTTTCCCGGTGATCTATAAAGGTCGAAGCGATTTGGCCTGAAATCGGATTATGCAATCGGGATTCAAAAAAGTTGTACCTGATATTTGCTTCTGGTGCCTTAAATCTCTTCAGTTGCGCTAATGCCTCTTTGGCATCCAGATCATTGGGATTTATCGTCAGGGCCTTCATGTAGAGTTCTTCCGCCTTGTCCCATTGGTCGTCAAATAGGTAGACTCTTCCAAGTCCGACCATGGCTTCCCCATTATTTGGATCCAATTCGAGAGCTTTTTGATAAAGCTTTATGGATTCTTCCTTCTTCTTTTGCCACCGGAAGATGCGACCCAGAGCGATATAGTTGTTTATATTTCTATTGGATATATTTCCCTGTTCCAGAGCGACCGATTTCTGGAGTTCTGTCACGGCATCATCCAATTGAGCCGTCCAACTGTAAAGGGTCCCCAGCATGGCGCGGACGTCTGCACGGTCAGGAGCCACATCTCTTGCCTTTTCCAGGTAGACAATAGCTTCCTTGTTTTTTCCGCCTTGGCTAAGAAGAATTCCGGTACCCATAAGCGCGTTTATGTTATTGGGTTCTTCTTCCAGAATTTTTGCGTAAAGTTTTACTCCCTCTTCAGTATTCTTCATCCATTTGTAAGTGGTAGCCAATGCTTTAATGGTTGCCGGATTGTCAGGATGAATTGCCAGTGCTTTTTTATAGAATTCAACACTGGACTGATACTTTTTTTGCCAGGCGGTTACTTGCCCAAGGAGCATCAAAATATCGAAACGCTCGGGATATTTGGAATGAAGTGCCCTCAGGCCTTCTTCAGCAGCGGCATGTTCATCCTGCCAGGCTTTCAAACGCAGCAGGCCTAAGTCGCCATCTGGAATATCGGGCCGCATTTCGCGAATCTTCCGGTAAACATCGCTGGATTCCTGGTACTTTTTTTGCCAGCTTAAAACTGCCGCAAGACCGAGCATGGCCTCGATATCCTTAGGATTTTTATTAATCAGTTGTCGGTAAATGGCAATTGCTTCATCATAATTTCCCTTCCAACTTGTTTGGCGTGCTTTAAGAATCAGGGTGTCACGCTCAGCTGCCCAGGCGGGTGAAGAGAGCAAGACAACGAATATCATGAAAAAAATGAAGAGCATGATTACGTGGGTTTTTCTATTTTCTTTTTTCCCTGGGTTCATTTCTCTGCTCGAATAGATGATGTTTGTTTTTCCAGCCACGGCCGGTAACTTTCATACGAATGGATAACAAAGCCATGAAAACTGGGGAACTGACACAACTCTTGTTCCGAGTCGCGCATTACTTCCTCCAAATCCTCCGGCTTTTTTTGATCGAACGTGAGTTTGCTGGAAGGCACCTTGACTTGACGTGTCTGGTGCAAAAGAAAAGCTCCCTGGAGATCAACGGATGCTCCCTTCGGGATAAAACTGATTCGAATCCTTTTTGAATCGAGAGCTTTGATTAGAAGCCGATTTCCGCTGCCTTTGGGGCCAAAGTCATAAATGGTTTCATCAGGCAGTGGAACCGTTTCCAGCCCGATAAAAACTTTTTTCCCTTTTTTGGCTGCATATTTGAGCTCATTGGTTCCATGCTCAATCACTCCGTCGGCGCCATAAGCGATCGTCCGATAATCCATGATTCCCACGTTATCCACCACATCGATAATCCGTTCGCTCATTGGGCGTCCTTCCAGACTTGCTGAAGGTTCAAAAAATTCATTGAAACCGTCAAACCAAAAGGGGATATCGACCCCGAAGACGAGTCCCGCCTGCCGGGCCAGCGCTTGTGATTTCTCTGCCAGTTCGAGATACTCTTTTAAAACGCTTTCTTTGTGAATTCCTCCGAATTGGGGCAAAAGATAGGGCTCATTGTCGTAGCGGATTCCGAAAAAACGTTCATTGGAAGAAACCGATTGATTGTACTCAATGATTTTCTCGAGAAGAGCAATGGATCGTCCGTGCCATTCTCTCAAAGCAAACCGGGGATCTCCGTCGAGCGCGTGAACTCTGATGCCCGCCTGACTCAACTTGGAGATCAAGGGACGCATCTCCATAGAATTCCAGGAAATCTTCCAACGTTTTCCTTCCTTTTCCGCTTCATAAGGGATTTGCACAAAAAGATCCGTGATCCGCTGTTTTTTGCAGAAATCGAAAAATGTTTTTTGTTCTTCCGGGTTTCTTAATATCTTGTTCGTTTCCCATAACCACATAGCTTTGTTTGATGAACAAGATTGAGCTTGGCTATTTTCTAACCTCGAAAAAGAGGCTTCCTTTTTCTTCGTAAAAGCCAGGTCTTTTACAAAAATCCGTCCCGAACGGTTTCCAGCCACCTGAAAGACCACGTTCGCGAGTTCCTTTTGGTTGATTCGGGGATTTACGCGGGAAAGAGGAATCCAGGCGGTTTGCCAGTCTTTGCTTATCTTTCCATGAGGTAAAACGGAGGATACTTGGCTTATCAGCAGAGAGTCTTCTCTTTTTTCCAGAGATCGATCCGCCATCCGGAGCATTATTTTTTCATTTCCTTCCTCACCTCGAATTGCGAACGTCAGATAATCAAAAGGAGTGGCATCCAGATAAACTCTCTTTGAAGGAGGCACCTTGAAATCGAAAAAGTGAATCCAAAAACCGGAGAATCCCGGAGATCGATTTTCAAAGGAATATGCTAACGCCGGTTCGTTGTTCGGAGTCCTGGCAATGGAAACAGCTGATTTAGAAGGATGCTTAGAAAATCCGTTAAAGTAGCCGCCCAGACGATTGATATTTCCCCGATCAAAATGACTGACCAGGAGAAAATCATCCTCGAAGGAAGGAGTTTGGCTATGAGTTCCCTCCCGGGTTTTTAAGACCGGTTTCTGTTCACGAACATCATACAGGACCACCTCATCTCCCTTTTTTTTATGTAGCAGGCCTATCGAGAGATGACCGATCTGTGAGGGATGGCTTAAACCCCAGTCGGATAACGAAACCTCTTTAGAAGGAAATGATTGAGCCGGGTTGGTTATTATCCCTAAACTGCAGGAAACCGAGATAAAACTGAGAGCGATCATAAAGGGGTAACGACCAGTTTGTATGAGTTTTAAGAAAACCCTGGTTAAAAGCTCGGGGTATCGCATATTCGATAAAAGTAACCTGAATGGAATGAGGACCTTACTCCAAGGGTAAGAGAATCGAGCGAAAAATCAATAGGATACAGTCATTTTTGTCCGTGTTCGGTAGACTTATTTTAAAACCCTTTGCGGACCATTTTCCCCCAGCCGCCTTTTTTCCCCGAAAAGTATTGAAAAAGGCCTGCCAACCTGTACCAGACCGTCAAAGGACGATACAGGAATACCTCGACAAAAGAGAGCCCGATCAGCTTAATAATCATGGAAATGTTCGGGTACCGCTGATAAGTCATTTCTTCAAAAATGATGGAACCGATGGAAAGCAAAATATTAAGAACGATAGTAGCCAGAATAAATAGATAGAGGAGAGGGTAGGCAACCATATCGAATGACCAGGAAACAATAAACAAAAAGAATCCAAAAGTCTCAATCAAGGGACCCAGCCCTTCTGCGATCAGAAAAAACGGATACGACAACAACCCGATAACTCCATACCGTGGATTTAAGAAAATCTTTTTGTTGCCCAGCAAACTCTCCAATAGTCCCCGTTGCCACCGTTTTCTTTGTACGCTCAATACTTTGAGATTTTCCGGTGCTTCCGTCCAACAGACAGGGTCCGGAATAAATGTAATGTTATAAGGCTCATTTTTTTCCCTTAACCGAGCGTGGAGTCTCACCACCAACTCCATGTCTTCTCCCACGGAACCGATATTGTATCCACCGATTTCGATTACCTTTTCTTTTTTGAAAATTCCGAAAGCGCCTGAAATGATGATCAAGCCATTGACAATGGAAAAGGCCACTCTTCCGGCCAGAAAAGATCTCAGGTATTCCATAACCTGAACCTTGCCTAAAAAGGTTTCGGGTAGACCGATTTTATTGATTCTCCCATTGAATATTTCGCAGCCATTGGCAATTCGAATGGAACCGCCCGCTGCGACCGTAGTCTGATCTTCCATAAAGGGACGAACGATCTTTAATAGAACATCTGATTCCAGAACCGAGTCCGCATCCAGAGAGCAGATTAAAGGATATTTGGAAACATTAATGCCGGCGTTCAAGGCATCGGCCTTCCCACCGTTTTCTTTGTCGATTACAGTCAGATTCGAGTAGGTGGTGGATTCATAAATTCCCTTGATTTTCTGGCAGGGTAGTTGCGGCCGGTAAACATTTTTTGTCTTTACCAAATCGAAGGGTTTAATCAGTCGTTTCAAAGTTTGATCGGTTGAACCATCGTTGATCAATATTATTTCAAAGGTGGGGTATTGCAACTGAAGGATCGATTTGACGCTTTCTACAATGCTCTCTTGTTCGTTATGGGCCGGGACAAGCAAGGATACTGGTTTCGCAAAAGGGGAAAGGAAAAGATTCTTCATTTCCAGTGATTGTACATGCTGGGAGTATTTTTTGATTGCGTTGAAGGCCAGCATTAACATCAAAATATACGCGATGTTGATACAAACAAAATATCCGGTTATGAAATAGTTATTGATCCGAATAAATGGATAGATGTAATTTAAGAGTATTTGATCGACAGACATCATTGAGGTTTGGACAAGAATTGAGTGATGATGCCTTTGGCATAAGGATCACTGGTTTTTTTAAAGAAATTCTGAAGACATTCCCTGCCGACTTGACCCATTTTGTATATTGAAGACGCGGCGTGAAATCGACACCACCAGTCTCTATCCTCTAGTAATCGGGATATAGGTTGTGCGGCCTTATCATAATTCAAAGCTCCTAGGGCTTTGGCTGCCTGAGCTCTTATGACAGGATGTTTGCTATTCAATCGATCCATTAATAGTGGAATCGCTTCCTCCGCTTCCAGGTTTCCCAAAGCTTTAATCGCGCTTATCGTTTCTTCATCGTTTTTTGATTTTTTCAATATATCGAGCAAAACGGGTATTCCTTCGACTCTTTTGATGTAACCAATAAAATCAATCATTTTAATCCTGGCGGATACCGTGTACTCCTTTTCTTTTATGCTGAGTATTTTTTCAAGATCGATTGATTTTTCGCTTTCATATTGAAGGGTAATATCGTTCAAAAGCTCGTCTGCCAGATCTTCGTCTTCCATGATAATGCCAATGGCTTTTTTGGTATTGTTCAGGCGTGAAATCAGGTTTTCCCCGCTTTCTGTGCTAACGATGGGTTCAAGAAGATTGATAATTTTGTATCTGGCGGGTATGGGGTATTTGTCGATTTCTTGTGAAAGAAAAGTTTCAAGATTGATGGATCTTTCAAATTTTAGAAGAACTTCGGCAAACAATTCTTCGGTAACGAGCTCATTTTGGAGTAAAACGCTGATCACTTTTTTCAGTAATTGACGATCCGACATTTTCAGCAACGCGCCGGCAGCATTCAAGGCGACGGTAATCTCTTTGTCGTGCAAGGCTTTGACAATATCTTTTACGTTGTGAACATCTTTGAAGGCCCCCAGCCTTTGAACGGCAAGGGCTCTTCTCCAGGTGGAGTGGGAATATTTCAAATAAAATCGTTCCCTTTTAACCACTCCGATTTCCCGCAAAATATTGATCATTCGTGTCAGGGTGTCTCCTTTGGTGTCATTTAGATAGGGAGTGATGAATTCCCCGAACAAGTCGTATTCTCTTTTTTTTATGGTTTTTATCAATGAGGAAATATCTTCTCCGTCTATGATCAATGGAAGAATGCTTTCTTCCCAGCGGGCGAAATTTCGGGCTTTTAAATTTTGGTATCGATTGAATTTTATTCTTATATAGATCACATAAAGAAAAAGGAATACGGTGATCCCAATAAGAAAAAAGACCGACATGATTAGAGAGGTTGTAACCGGGTATTCCTGGAAGTGCTGATTGAATGGAAATAAAACCTGTTCAGTAATGAACTGCCAAAAAGAGTTAACGACTTTTAGAGAATCTTCAAATTCCAGATCTTTGGAATAGTCCATCGTTAGGAGGGAATTTCATTTTTGGTTTAAAAGCGTTGTGGCCCGTCCGATTCTGGTAAGTCATGAAAGATGGGTTCAAATTAATTGGACTTCAAGGCTTTGTTGACCCTCAGTATCAATTCCGCCGGGCTGAAAGGTTTGGCCATATAATCCTGGGCGCCCAACTCCAGCCCCCTGATAATGTCGTCTTCCTGAGCTTTTGAAGTCAGCATGATCACCGGGATATCCTTCAAATTATCCATCTTTTTGATTTTCTTGAGAATTTGAATGCCGTCCATATAGGGGACCATGATGTCGGAAATGATCAGATCAGGTTTCATTGCTTCCAATGCTTCCATAGCTTTCAATCCGTCGCTGGCCCATGTCAGATCATGTTTTTCCTTTTTCAACTTATATTCAATCATTTTCCATATATGGGCGTCATCCTCAATGACCAACACTTTTGCCATGGTTCTTCTTTCTTTGTGTTACACGCGCTATTAGGTCTTTAAATTTAGTACTTTAAGGACGATAGTACGACTATTACAAGTGTAAGGCAAATTCATTGTTTTTAAAAGAGTAGTTTTCGGATTATCCAAGAATTGAGCCAGTGAAAGTTTTACAAACTAAAGCCAAATTCTTACAGGCAATGAATTACTTAATCCACAGACCGATAACACTGAATCATCTTGAGCGATTCCACTTCCTTGAAATGGAATTCTGCAAGTCACCTATTTAAATTCTGCTTGGTCCACATCGTGGATTTCCGAAATCACCAAAATCCCAGTTTGAAAATTGAATTATAACCGTTTGAAAAACCTATATTTATCGACTATCCTGAATTATATCTCTAAAAAATTAATATCAGGTCTGGCTCATTTGAGGGCTTACAACCCAATCAAATGGAAATGAAGACCGAGGGGCACAGATGCCGTCAGTTCAAATTTTGTATTTCATTGGGGTTTTCAAATAATTCAAAGTGACGGCACCTTATAAGTGAAAATGGAAAAGTCGAAGTCGGTTATCCCGGTAGATGTATTGGCAGCGATTCAGGATCAGGTTGATCGAGATCCTTCGTCCAGGAACTATTATTTTTTACCGCAAGGTGGGGGGGTTTCCTTGGGGAGTTCTCCCAGAGGCCGATTCGTTTATGGGTTCGATGGTTTTACTTTGTGGTGCCAGGCTGATGGTTATATCTATGCCTCAGATGGTTTGCATCAACTCTTCCCCACCACTAAAGAGGGTGAGGAACCCTCAATCGCCTTTTTTCTCGATGTGGGCGGAAGCATTTTTTCTCTCCTGCCGGTGCCTTATCTGGGTGACGGGGCGGAACGCCGCACGACGTCTACCATTCATGCGACTTACTATTTCGTTGAGTGGGAGGATATTGCAACCATCGTCCGCGTGACGGTCAGCCCGACGAACCAACTACTTTTCTCGCTTTTTATTTCATTTCAAAAACCTCGAGAGAATTGCCGCCTGTTGACTTATTACTCACCCTACGAAAAAGACGAATTGGGTAAGTCGGATGAAGACCGCTGGTTTCTCACCGCCAAAACAACCAATCGGTTTCGACAGCAAGGAGAATCTACAGTCCTAATCCCTCCTTGTACCGTAACTGTCTTTGAGGATCCGGATCGATTCACATCGCTCACACATCAATCGCTTCTTCGCGGTGTTTGTAGACTGACTCCCGGGATCACATTTCGTGGATTTGAGGCCACAACCTCGCGAAATGAATTTGTCGGCGGGAGTAACAGGAACCTCAACAATCCCATTGCGTTCGAGAGACAACATTTCCCGCAGCAGAGGATTGAAACGGTATTTAACGATAAAGCGATATATTCCAACGCGCTTTTTTTCGAAGCGGGAAGCAACTCGGCTGTGCGGCTCGATTATATTTATGAGAGAGTATCCAATCCAAAAGATTTGGGACAGCTTGCCGATGAATCGGTAAATCCAGTCTTTGTGGATAAAACCGTCCAGAAGGTTGTGGAGGCAAGTTCAGAAACTCTGCATTCCATGAAGATAGATGGGTCATTCGACAAAACATACGATGAGATAGACAGTCAGGATTTTTTCCCGTTTCTAATTACTCTTCAGCATCAGGTTGCTGTTTGTTCCCAAATAAAAGGATATATGCAATTGGCCCGAAGATCGCTTGTAGGTATCCGGGACGTATTTCAAGCGTTGGAGGCATATCTCTACTTTGCTCCGGAAAAAGCAAAGAAGAAAATATGGGAAGCACTGGGCTATACCTGCCAGAGCGGCCGGTGTTTGAGACAGTATCTTCCCGGGAGCGCGATTGCCGATACCCGTGAATTTATTGATCAGGGACTTTGGGTGATCAAAACGGTTGTCGAATATATCAAAGTAACCGGCGATCAATCCATTCTATCCGAAGAGGTGGGTTACCACGAAATTGTAGATGATAATCCTTATATCGGATCGGTCAAACCCACCGAAGCCAGAGAAACAGTGCTCCAGCATTTGTTTCGAATACTTGAATATCTTATCGATAATATTAACCCTGAGACTCAATTATTGATGGCCCTGTATGGGGATTGGAACGATGCCTTGGATGGGTTGGGTTTTACGGATAAAAAAGATAGAAAATTTGGAACAGGTACCACCGTGATGGGAAGCTTGCAACTGTACCAGAACTGCAAGGACATGGTGGAGCTTCTGAATTACATTGGGGGCCAAGAGACTCATAAAAGTGAAATAGCACTTTATCAGGAAGCCAAGGAGAAACTCTACTCGGGTCTGGTGAACAACGCAATTCTAGGGTCGGGCAGCACAACAAGAGTCGCTCACGGATTCGGAGATGACGCGCAGTATACCGTGGGAGGGCCTGAGGACCCTGACGGGGTTTCTCGATACGGTTTAACGAGTCATGCGTATTGGATCATCAGCGGAATTCACCACGATGTAAAAACGAAGGAAGGCCGCGATTTGCTGCCCTCCATTTTGTCGGCATATGAAAAATTGGATGACAAATATGGATTGAGAACTTTTGTTCCGCCTTTCGACCGGGGAACAGAGCATTGGTTTGGGCGAATCCCCAGACTTCCTGCAGGCACTGCAGAAAATGGAGCCACCTATAATCATGCGACCCTGTTTGGCATCTGGTCCTTGTTTCAAGCCGGGCAATCCGAGGTAGCCTGGAAGCAATTGGAAAAAATCCTGCCGTTCACTTCGATCCATTCAAACTACAACCTCACTCCTTTCGTTATCCCCAATTCCTATATTCATAATATAGAAAAGGGGCTTGATGGAGAGTCCATGAACGACTGGCAAACAGGAAGCTCCAATGTTTTGCTCAAAATCCTCATCTGGTATGTTTTTGGATTTCGTCCGGAATTGAATCATTTGAGAATACAGCCCGATCCTCGCAGTCCCCTGGCCCAATTCAGCTATCGCGGGGTTTACCAAAATAAAGAAGTCACAATAAATTACCGAAAAACCTCGTCTATCAATAAACGGAAGATATCCTTCAATGATCAGCCTGTCGAATTATTAAAAGATGACGAATTAAAGTCGTGGGTGGCCGACCTGCCGCATCAACAATTCAAAGAAAAAAATCAAATCGATATCTCCGATCCCCTAATCCTGGGTCAAGAACGTGAATAATATTCAGGCCCCACTTCCTCAGAGCGATGTTTACCTGGACACTACGGGGCAATGGACCTTTGCTTGTTTTGTGATTCTCCTGTTGGCGTATGCGTATTACCGCTGGCGGATAGGGGAAAAGACCAAAAACGAATCCTACTCCGTTGCCGATGAAACCAAGCGTTTTACTTGGTTTGTCGCCGGGGGAGCTATCATTGCCACCATGTTTGCCAGCGATACGCCCTTCGTTGTGGGCGATTTTATCCGGTCCCGGGGTGGTGTCGGATGGAACTGGTTTTGGCAAAGCGGGTTGATCGCGTTTTCACTCGGAACCTTCCTTTACGCGGAAATATGGGTACGGTTGAGATTGTATGCAGACGCAGCATTACCCTTGCTTCGTTTCGGAGGAAAACGGGCAAAAATCCTTATGGTGACGCAAAGCCTGGTGGAACTGCTCGCCCGGAACAATGCGGTCATGGGAACGGTGTGCAAGGCCATGGTCATGGTGGTTTTGCTGGGATTCAACGTTTCCGGAGTTTATTTTACTTTTGAAGGAATCGATGTATTTCCGCATTTTCTCCCGCACGGAGAATCGTATCCAGCCAATGCCTCGCTGACTTTTGCACCGGAGCCCTTTATCTTTTTTATGATGCTCGCGCCCGTTGTTGTGTTCAGTCTCTTTTCGGGTTTTCGAGGAATGGTTCTTGCCGACAACGCCCAAATCATCCTTGCCGCTCTTATGTTTTTTGGAGCCATGATCAATATATGGAGCGATTACGGGATATCGGGGACAGTGAGTAAAGGCCAGGAAGTTCTCGCCAGTGGGGAAGCACGAAATTCTCTCGTGAAAGTCAACCGATCCCTGTTTGCAGGCAGTATCGCCCAACCCGAACAATTGTTACGTGATGGGATTCTGATCGAGACCTCTCATTTGCCAAATGAATATATTTTCAGCCCGGAAATTACGGGACTCAACCGGGAAGCGATTTTGCACTCGGTAAAAAATGAAAAGAAGGATCCATTTTACCGGTTGTGGGAAATGAAATTTGTTCCCAAATCCTGGAGATTCAAGAATAAGGAAACGATCCACCAATTGAAAGCAGCAGGGCTTCTGGATGATCAGCTGTTTCCTCCAAGGCATATTACGGATATGGATTCCTACATTCTGGAACTTGAAAAGCACCAAATTGAGAAGACGGAAATATGCGCGTTTCTGACCGGACAACGTGTCACTCATCCGGGCACCATGGGTAGTCTGATGCTCCACTATCCCTTCTCCAGTGATTTGATTTACACGCTGGTGGGCCTCTTCGCCCTACTCGGTCTCCAGCCCATTCTGGGTTCGTTCATCGGAGGATACGCGGTTCAAAGGTTGAAGGATTGCAAAAACGAGTTTCACGCGGTGGGTGCGGGGCTCTTTCATTCCGCTTTCTCGTTTGCTCTCAGATACCATCCCTGGACGGTGCTCGGGATCGCTTCTCTGTTTCTGGTCCCTTCCATCTATGCCTATGGGGTCCACTTGAACGGAGAGGCGGGGGTTGCCATTGCCGGATTTTTAATTTTTGGAACCGGATTTCTGGGGGGAGCATTTGTTTCGGTCGCTTATGGAGCCTACATGTCGACTATGACCAGTCAGTTGTTTCACGGAGGTTCTTATATCCTGGAATTATGGACCGCCGCCAGAAAAAAGAAGGCTTCTTCCTTTGAAGAATTCGTGGTCGGTAAAGTGGCGATCGTTCTATTGATTTCCCTTTTACTTTATTACGTTATGCATGTAGACAATCTGTTAGCGGGCTGGGAGCTTGCGATTGAGCTGTTGGCCGGAGCCGGGCTGCCCACAGTACTCATGTTCTGGTACTGGAGGATTAACTGCTACTCGATCCTGGCCGGAGTGGTGGGTTCTCTTTTTGCCTATGTCCTGTTGCATGGGTTCGGTCCCATCGATGCTTTAGTGGCCTGGCTGTGGTCTCTTCAGGGCATCTGGGATTTCGAATTGACCTACGGCGTTAAGATTTTCCATTATATCTCGGCGTACTTTTTTGGAGACACCTGGTATCTGGAAGAAGAATCCTTCAGGCTCATTATCAGTGTTTTGACCGTCATGCCTATATGGCTCCTCGTAACATTCCTGACGAAACCTGAACCGCCTGAAGTGCGGCGACGGTTTTTTGCACGCGCCCTGCCTTTCGGCTGGTGGCCTGAGGAAGTGAAGTACTTCAACTACCAGGAGCACCACGTTGTTTTTCCCTGGACACGACTGGCCTGTGCCGTGACCACCTCTCTGGCCGGAATCCTCCTGATTATCGGGATCACCAAGCTTGTCTTTGGAGAAGCGATTGGTTGGCTCTATATTCCACCGGCGTTATTTCTGGGTTTCCTGATATTCAAGATAATGAAAAAAATCAACTTTACCAGGCCACCGGTTCCCAAGGAACTGTACGACCAAGTGTTCAAGGACTACGAGTACATCGAAATCTTTGCGGAAACCGCCCGGGAAAAATCGAGGGCTGAATAGAAAGTACCCGTTGATTTTGATAGAGTGTTTTTCCTTTAAGGGGAATGCGTAGGGGTCGGCTTCTCGCGAATCATGGAACTGAGCAGGTCATGCAGTTCGATAACCATTCGGTTGAACATCCCTGCCAGCGGCAATAAAGTGAGGCCGAATAGAGGGATCATCAGGCTGAGGCTGAGTTCCAACAGGCGCCGGGTATTTTTTTGTTCCGCGGAACCATCCAGCGACCAAAACAATATAATCGCCAGATTGAACAACCACAGAAGCCGGGGCAGGTAAGGCCGCAACGAGGAGCTGACTTTCAAATCACTTCCCTCGACCGCATCCCCGATCAAGGCGGTTGCATCATTTCTCAGTGAAGCCATTTCAGCTGAAAACGGTGAAAGTGGGTGGTCGGGATGGATCCCGGCCTGGGTCAACACCACAAACAACTCCCTTTGTTCGGACAACAGGTCCAGTCGATGAAACTGAAGATCTAAGAACCGGGCTTTGAAGCTGCGCGTCCGACGGCAGGTCTCCTGATTCCGGATTTCCGCATCTCTCTGCGAACGAACGAACACCTCCAGAATCATCTCCTCCTTGGATTGAAAATAGTAATAAGCATTTCCAACGGAAACACCCGCCTCTCGGGCAATGTCCCGCATCGTGGCTCTGCCATATCCTTTCTTTCCAAATTGCTCTAAAGCAGCCTTCAAAATTATCTCTCTGGTTTTCTGTGCTTTGGAAGTTTTCTGGGCTATCTCAGGAGGCATAGGCTTCTGAACTCTAAATTTGAACATGTTCATAATATAATCCCAATTAAATCAATAGTCAAATAAATAATTTGAACATGTTCAAAAAAATACTTTCTTTTTCAATTCAACTGACTATAATGGATCAATACTTGTTGTACATATCAGGAATTGAATAGGGGAGAGGCAGGCCGGTCTTTAGACTGATTCGAGGGGATTGCTTGCTTTCCGAATTGAGGATTAAGGAGGAGGAAAAATGACGGATTCCAATCAACCTTCATGGAGCACAGTTTGGGATGACAGCCCCATGGGTTTGTTTGCCCTGAAACCTGGATCTGAGACAGCATGTGCTGCCATGTCCCCGGCGATCGCCCGGAGGAAATTGATCCAAACCTTGAAAAATGCCTATTCCGGAGAATTGGGCGCCATTCAGGCATACAAGGGCCATCGTAAATCAGTGAGTGATCCCGCTGAGAAAGAGATGATTCATCGAATCGAGATAGAGGAGATCATTCATCGGGAGCGGGTTGGTGAAATACTTTACCTGCTTGGAGAAGGACCGGCCATTCATCAGGAAAAAGCGATGGGAATGGTGGGAAAAGTCCTGGGATTTTTGTGCTCGTTCAGCGGCTGGTTTGCCCCCATGTATGGGGCAGGGCTGCTGGAAAGCCGGAATATCCGGGAGTATGAGGAGGCGGCTGAATATGCCCTGGCTGCGGGTCACATTGAATTTTTGGATGATTTGCTGATTATGGCAGAGGTGGAATGGGAGCACGAAAAATTTTTTAGAGAGAAGTGCCGCACTCATTTTCTCTATCGGTGGTTTCCAAAATGGCCGGTTCCTCCCGCCAAAGAAACGATCCGCAAGCCGTTCCTATGGGTAAACTACCCCGAGGGACCGCTACGGCATCACTTGAATACGGAAGCTTTTGCTTTGTGAGCATGTTTAAAACAGGAATGGGTGCCGTTAGCCCATCTGAATTCTAATGGAAGGGGGGCTTGGTCCTGCGTTCCATTTCTGCTTCGGTCAGGTTCATCCGGCCCTTTAAAAAGAGAAGTTTGTTTTCCGCAATGGCAACGGCCTGCTGGTTTCCGGTTTGTTTCCCGAGTTGCAGGGAGATGGCAATTTCTTTTAAGGATTTATCCCATTCCTTCATACGCTCATAAACACTGGCCAGGTTGAGGTGTGCCTGTAGATGGTCGGGGTTCATGGCGATCACTTTTCGGTAATGCTCAGCGGTTTCCGGTAACTTTTGAAGGTACCAGTACTCCAGGGCGATCTTGAAATGAATCTCGGGGTCGGTCGGTTTCAGTTTCGCTGCTTTCTCATATTCTAGGATGGCCAACTCATTTTTAAACGATTTGCCATATGCAGAAGCCAACCCCAGGCGGGCGGCCAGGTGGTTCGGGTTTAGGGACAGCGCCTGTTGGTAGGCTGCGATCGCTTCTTTGCGTTGGTCCCATTCCTCATAGACAGACCCCATCCGGAAATGGGCCGGTACGAATTTTGGATCGATTTCCAGTGCCTTGTTTAGAATTTCAATCGCTTCTTCGAATGCACCGATTTCCTGTTTTTGAAAAGCGTGTTGGGTCAACTCTTCGGGATCCGTGACTCCAGGGGGAATTACAGGATCTTCAACGTTTCCTTCGCATCCCGCCAGGATCAATAGAAAGCTCAATAGAAAAATCTGGAAACGCTGTTTGGTCATGTAAATTAAGTCGATCCTCTCCTGCAGCGGTTGGAACTGCCTTGAGGTCGCCTGTAAAAGTAATATTTGAGTTAAGGAATTATAAATGAAATGAGGGAATATTCGAGTCCAAATTCGCTCGATCGTTAGTTTGCTCTTATTTCTTGTAGAGACCGGCCCTCAAGAGAGTTTTGTGCGCTGTTGTTCAGTTTTCCCAGTTTCTTTTTGAATTGTTCGGTCACGAAGTTGGAATCCTCGGTATTGGAAATAATGTGAGGAGTGATAAACAACATCAACTCCGTCTGGTTTACCAAGGAGAGATTGGTGCTGAACAGCCTTCCCAACCAGGGAATGTCCATCAGGAAAGGAATTCCTTCTACAGTATTTGTGGTCGTCGTTCGAATTAAGCCACCCATTACCAAGACCTGATTGTCCTTGAGAACGACCTCGGTTTTCATGGTTCGTGTGGTGAAAGAGGGTGTGTTCTGAAAAACAGGCCCCAGGTTACTGATCTCCTGGTCGATCTTAAGGTTCACGAAGTTATCGGAGTTGATCTTGGGAACGATCCCCAGTTTGATCCCGACGCTTCGGAATTCGATAGTACTTTGGGTCAACGGTTGCCCGGCTGTAGGTGTGGTGATCGTGGAACTTTGAATCGGGATGTCATCAGCAATGGAAATATTGGCTTCTTTATTGTCCGAGGTAATCAGAATCGGGTTGGCTACAATGTTGACCTTGGAGTCAGAAGCAAACGCTTGGAGTAAACCGATGAACTTGTCCTTTTGTTGGACAAAGAAACTGGCGCCAGGGGCGAATAGCGAGGTTGCGGTGTTGGCGATTGACGCACCTAGAGGGTTGGAGCCTGCTGGGATAGTACCGGTTCCACCACCGCCGATAATCTTGTCGCCGTTGTCGATTCCCTCGTCTCCAACGGTTCCCCTCAAAGCCCACTCGATACCGGTCCGGGTTTCATCGTCCAGCGTCAAATCCAGAATTAAGACTTCGATCAAAACCTGCTGCGGCAAGAGGTCCAGCTTCTTGATGATTTCAAGGATAGCCGGGTAATTTTTCGGTTCCGTCCGAATGATCAGGGAATTGGTATCCACGTCAGGAATGATATGAATATCGCCCGTTAGATCGCTGGTGATCCCGCCTTGAATTTTCAAGGCGGTTTTTTGAACCGGAGATTTTGGTTTTGTGGTTTTGTCTTTTGTTTTGCTGCTCTTTTTGGTCGGTTTTGGAATCCCTCCTAAAATACCCGATTTTTGTTTTTCTTCAAACAGGGTGTTCAGGAGAGCCGCCAGTTTTTCGGCTTCGGCGTTTTGAATGTAGTAGACGAAGGTGCTGAGCTGTCCGCTAGAAATGGGTTGATCCAGTTTTTCCATCCAAAAATCCACGCGGCCGATCACATCTTCCAAAGTGCTGACCACCAGTATCGAATTAATACGGGCTAGAGGAATAAACAAGAGCGATTTGTCCAGGGAGCTGCTGTACCCCATGGAACCGAATATTTCTTTTAACTCTTCGGCTACGACTTCCGGATCCGAATGATTGATGTTGTAAAGATGAATGTCGGAATAGGATATTTTGTCTGTATCCAGGGCTTCCACCACATGAGTAACTTGTTTTGCGGAGGAGGCCAGATCAATCAGCATCAATATGTTCGTTTCAGGAATATCCAGCAAAATTCCATTTTTCGTGATCAAAGGCGCAATGGTTTTTTTAATGGTTGCCGGAGGAAGATTTCTCAACGGAATCAGCTGGATCACCACACGATCCTTGTCGGGCATTTTCGATTTGTTTCCATAGAGCAGATTCAATGGTTTTTTGGAGGAATCCCGAATAGGTACGAATCGGTAGAAATTTCCGCTTTTGACCACCGTAATGCCATTGACCGCTAGAATCTGTTCAAACACCGAATACAAATCCTTAGTCGGAACTTTCCGAAAGGTCTGCAGTGTGATTTTCCCCTGAACCTTTCCTTCGATAATGTAGTTAATCTTCAACAACTCACAAAAGGTGGTGATGACCTCATAGATATCCGTTTGCTCAAAATTCAAAGTTAGGAGTTTGGCCCGAACCAATTCGTCGGGAATCGGAGGCGTGGGATCAAACATGTTTTGGGAACTAACGGAATCGGCGGACTTACGGCTGTTGAGCACCACTTTACGTGGAGTGATCACTTTTCTTTCGACGATTCGGGTGGATGCCGCGGAAATAAAGAAACTTTGACCTGCCCTGTCTTTGATAAGGTGCCAGGAAGTGTCGGTGTCCGTTCCTTTGACGGTGCGCAGCAGTTTGAATTTCTGGTTTCGATGCACAAAAGCCATTTGTTTGAACTTTGCCCCGGGCCCTTTGTAGAGAGGAACCTTTTCTTCGGTCACGACGACAAGTTGCTCGATGGCGGGTTTTTTCTCATTCGAAAGAGGAGAAAGATCTATGCGGGAGGGCATTTTCCCGGAGGTTCCAAAACCCCGAGGCAGATCCGACCGAACGTGCTTATGTTTTACTTTCCCAGGTTGCTCTGGGAGTTTCATGGCATCGATAGGACTCGAGTATTCCTTTTTCAGTTGATCAATCGCAGTGGGTTTGCTGGAACAACTGTTCCACAGGAACGCTATCATCAAAATAAATGTGCAAGTTGCTATTCGAGTCATGTCGTTTTTAGTTTTTCCGGTTTTCTTTTTTGTATGAAGCCATTCACCAACAAGCGGGACTCCAATTGCTCCGGCTCCTTTTTGTTGATTCTTCGGATTGCCAGTTCTTCAACCACCAAAAACTTCTCGTCACTCTCAATCATTCGGATAAAGCGCGACAACTTTTCAAGCGACGATTTGACGGTGATTCTTACGGGGACGGTCAGCAAACCTTCCATGTACTTCGTTTTTTCAGTTTTTACCTGAACCAGGTTGACCCGGGTTTTTCGAGCCTTATCTTCCAGAGACTTTTGTAATCTCGCCGCGGCCAAAGCAGGCTGAGATGGAGACAGAAACAACCTGGAAAGCTGGACGGCAAGCGCCTGGTTGGTCTGCTCCTTTTTCCGGTAATAGACGGTCTGGTTCAATATTTCGTGGTATTTGGTAATAAAAAGGATTTTACTTTCTATTTTTTGCTCCTGTCGTTTTTGCTCCATATAAAGAGGTCGGCCGATATATTCCACAAACACATAAACCAGAACCATGCTTCCGGCCAGAGTCAGAATAATTTTTTCTCTTAATGTCCGTTTTTGACTCATCCTCGAGGTTCCATGGTTGATCGAATCGTAAATCGTTTTCCGAGGGCTCGTGTGGTCACTGAGCCCCTGAATTGGGTATCCTTAAAATACTTTGACCCCTCCAGCAGGGAGATCAGCTTGGAAGCGGATGCCGAATATCCCTGGATTTCAACTTGATCCCGCTTGATGGAAATTCGCGTCACCCAGGTGTCTTTGGGTAATTTCCGACTCAATTCCCGGAGTAGCGGAAGCTTTAACGGTGATTGGCGCTCAATGGCATTCAGGGCTTCCGTATAACTCGACAGGTTTTCGTATTGTTGGTCAATCTTTTGTAATTCGACGGCCAGAGGTTTGATCTTGTCCAATTGATGGTTTAAGGAATTCAGAGTATTTTTATTTCTATAGGTTTGGCTCATAAGCAAGAACGCGAAAGCAGCGAGAACCGCCGCCGAAAGAACGAGTGTGGTCTTCCAGGGAGATTTCCTTTTTGTTTTATGTTGAGCATGCGGATGCAAATTCAACTCGATCGGATCTCTGAGTATCGGTCGCAGAGCCAGTCCCAGCGAAGTCATCTGAAAAGACGGCTCAAAACTGGATGGAGAATCTTTCCTTAAAAAAACGGGAATCACGCTTTCGGTTTTAACTTCAGTTTGGGATTGCAGGGCAGAAACCAGGGTTTCCACGCATCGACCTCCTCCGAAGAGGTTGATTTGGGTAATCGATTCCTCATTTTCAAGGGATTTGCATCCATACAATGTGGACTCGAGAACCCCTGTCAGAAAATCGGAAAAGTTTTTTTTCACTTTATCCATCAATGATTGGGGGATGTCGTGATGAAAAAACACATTCTTGAATTCCTTGTCCGGAATCGGCACACTCCGATTGATGACCAGGGTTTTCCCCTTGATCAGAGAGATATCCACTCGTGTGGAGCTGACATCCACGATGGCTTGGAGATTTGGGCTGAGTGCTCCGTTTTGATCCAGTAAGTTCATCTGGCTGGAGAAGGACAGATCCACGTCATCCGATTTCAGTCCCGCTCGAGCCAGCCAATTAAGATAGTTTTCGATTCCTTCTCTTTTTGCGGCCGCTGAAATCACGTGATTTTGGTTAGCGGTTGTAGGGATAACATAATAAGAAGTATTCATTGATTCCAAAGGGAAGGCAAAATGTCTATCCATTTCCAGTTGAATCATGGAATCTAACGCTTGCGCATTCGTAGCCGGAACATCGAAAGATTGCAGGGTGCTGGTCTGTCGCGGCAGACTCACGACTACCTCTTTGGGTTTTACGTTTCCCGTTTTGAGAAAATCATCCATCTCTTGAACGAAAAGATCCTCGTTGTCCTCATTCCCTCGCTCCGGATACAGCCGAAACCAAAGAGACCGGACAATGTCCACCCCGCGCCATGACTTCGATACAAGGGTCACGGCGGCGAATTCCTCGCGAATGTCGATACCCAAATATTGCTCCGACAAGCTGCTTATCTCCGGATAAAGTTATCGTTCCAGTATCGGGTCAACAAAGACGCTTCGTTGCCCGTTTGCTGTTTTTCAATAATCGCTACAATGATGTGTTGCGTTGGACTATGCTCAAACGTTCCGATTGCCTCAATTTTGAAATGAGTGGACTTCGACTCGTTGTACCAGCCACGTTCCTCTTTCTTTTCTAAAATTTCATTCACCTGGTTTTCGGGATACATGATTTCCAGGACTGCCCGTTCCGCAGTATTGGGATTGAACTGAGAAATCCCCTGTGCTGTAAAAATCCGGACCAAGCCGGGAGCATTCTCCGAATCGGACGATTCCTCCGCCTGGTACTCCTCGGAACCATAAAAAAGTTTTGGTGTGACGCCTCGGACCTTCAGTAATTCTTCCAGGCTGTCCAAAGGACCGTTTTTGGCGGAATACGCCGGGGACAGACCTTCGTAATATTCCGACTCAGCTCCATTCACTCGGTGCCTGTCGTCCTTGTCGATCCAGTCCAGAATGGAATCTACGATGGTATCTCTTTCCGAACCCAGCGGAAGACCATTTGCAGCCAGGGCCTTGGTCAAGACGTCCCGAGAGGCGGTGTTGATATTGATCTTCCCGTTTTCATCGTGAATGGAGTAATGAACGAGTCCTTTGCCCAGCGGCAGTTCGGTTCGCTGAGGTTGTTCCGGTATTTCGAGCTCCGGCTCCGATTTTGTTTTTGGCGTTGAACCAGGTTGAGTCGACGAGCTAATCGGCGATGTTTGTTTTGCATCCGGTGTCGCTGAATTGTCTTGTTGGCTACTTTCAGAAGTAACAGGACCGAAAATGAATCCCTTTTCCTCGGTTCGTGAATGAAACTGAGCATCTGAAAGGATTTCAGCCTTTGCCAGATTTATTCCCGCCTTCGCGAGGTAATAAGCTTCTGCATCCTCTTTAAAATTGCGAGTGGTATTGACCTCTGTTTTCATCGACAGGGCGAACTCCGTACCCAGAGCGATGAGCAGAACCATGACCCAAAGGACCAAAATCAAGGCAATGCCGCTTTCGTTATTCTTCGGGTACACTACTGTTCTCCTTTTCTTCTTCCGGTCTTTCAAAAACCATTCCCGACTGAATGGGAATAAGGGTTGGAGGCAAATCTACTATTTTGGGCTCCAAAGTTTCCCCGGAAAGGCCTCGTTCCCAAAGGCCTACCGAAACTTCTACGGCCCGGGGCAGACGAGCAGAGTCCCCGGGTTCTTCAATGTTTTTATCGTCGATAGTATTGCTTTTAAAATCAAAGGGTTCCGTTATGAATTTATCGACCCATTCGCCTGAAACCTTTACAGGTTTTTCCTCTGTAGGAGTGGAAGAATTTCCCTTTTCCGATATTTCGTAGTAGTACCGGAATTTCAGATAGGCCACATCTTGTGCTATGCGAAGGGTTTGGCCGGTTTGCGGTTCCTGGGGGCCTTGTTTGAAGAAGGTTTCCGGGGAAAAATCACGTTCGGTCAGCAGAATTTCCAGCAAATCAGTTTCCTCATTTTTTTGGACATGAAAATATACTTCATGCATCCAGTGCAAACTTTTGGACTCAATGAGTTTTTCGTTAAAAGTGACAAACCGAATCGATTTTTCCTTCCCTTCAAAGGCGAGAACCTTGGAGTTTGACGATTTTTCTTCATCCTCGTCCGGTAGCAGGGATCCCGAATCGGCAGGTACAAAGATAAGATGGGCTGATCGCAGGGTGGAATTCAACCGCTCGTGAAGGACCCTCAATCGCTGATGAACATCGGTTTTTTGTGTTCCTGCCTCGCGGGACGCCGTGGCCAAACGAACTGCCATAAGACAGGCGGTTAAAACCACGGCAACCATCGCCAGTGAGATCAAAAGCTCCAGCAGGGTAAATCCCGATTCGGCGCCTGACTTTCTCATTTTGAGACCGCCGATGGATTGAGGTTTTTGATCTTCGGGGCTGCGGGAACGTTAGGTTTGGCTGGATTCACCGATGAGGAGGGTTGTAAATCGGGGGCAGGGGCGGCATGGGTTTCTCCCAACGTTTTTAGAGAGACCAGTTGTACTTCCTTCTCCTGTATCCCATCTTTCCAATAAACCCGCAGAGATACTTCCTGGATCTTAATGCGGGCTTCTTCATCATTCAACGGTGATTCATAAGGAAGAATCTCCAGTTGCCAGCGATAGCCCTCCAGGTTTTCAAATTCACCTTCCGTGGCATCCGATTTGAAATTATCAATTTCCAATTCGGAGAACTTCTGTTGTGCCAGGTAAACTCCATTCAGATACCGCTCGGCCTGGCTGGCCTGATTGATCGACCCTGAAAACATTTGTACCAGAGTGAGGACTCCCACAGCTAGAACGGTGATGGCGGCGATGATTTCCAGAAGGGTGAACCCTTTTTCATCACGAAGCATGTTGCAGGTAGGGTTTGCCCGTTACCGGGTCGATGGTTAACAGAAAAGATGGGGCGTCGGTATCAATGTCCGAGGGTTCTAGGAGGATTGTGCCTCCGCTGGTGCTTCCCAGAGGATAGAACGTGACCGAAAAAATTCCCTCCCGCAACGATTCTTCTCCGTCGTCGAATTCGCGAAACTGAATCGTCCGGTCCAATTCCATCACTTGCGAACTCTCCTCTGACTTTGGATCGATCACCCAGTATTGATTTTGATCCAAATCTCCCTGGAATATCAAAGTCGCTTTGGTGGCGATCGCCTGGCTTCGAGCCGAAGCTAACAGGGACGTAACCTTGCGGGCTGAGGAGTCTGCCTGTATTCGGTCCAGAGTGGTCATAACAGAGGGTGTGACCAGACCCAGAAACAATCCGATCATTACCAGAACCGAGACCATTTCGATCAAGGTGAATCCACTTTCCCGAAGGGATGGAGACTTAATCCTTTTCAATATTCTTCCAGCTGACAATATCCAGATCATTCCCTTCACCGCCTTCGGCATTGTCTGCACCATAGGAAACCAAGTCATAGTCGCCATGATCTCCCGGAAATTTATAATGAAACTCGTTTCCCCACGGATCTTTTGGAAGCTGCTTTTTGAGATAGGGCTGAATCGCCTTGAGTCCTTCCTCATTGGAAGGGTACTTGCCTTTTTCCAGCCGGTACAAGTCGAGAGCCTGCCCCAGCAAACCAATCTGAGCCTGGGCATCCACCTGCCGGGCCTCATCCACCTTTCCGATGAAGTTGGTTGCCACGAGTGCCCACAACAGCCCAATGATGACAATAACCGCAATGATTTCCAAAATGGTAAATCCTTTGGAGTTGGATAAGCGGGGGGTAATATCTGGTTTTTTGACCTTCGTCATGATTCCTCCCTTAACGCATCGATAATTTTCCTGATTTACATGATTATATTTGTGACTTCCATCATTCCCATCAAAATGGATGCAACAATAAATATAATGGTTCCTCCAATTGATAGAACCAGCGCCGGTTCAAAGATTTTCAGCGTCCGCTGGATTGCGTTATTGACTTCCTTATCATAAGTGTCCGCCACTTTAACCAGCATGTCTTCCAGCTCGCCTGTTTCCTCCCCGACCACGATCATGTGTATCGCCAGCGGAGGAAAGACATCCGCTTTTTGCAAAGGCCGGGAAATACCCTGACCACTTTTCAATCCCTCTTGAAGAGGTGCCATCGCCGAAGCGATAACGCGATTGCTGATGACGCTGTGAACGAAACTCAAAGCCTGTAGAACCGGGACACCGCTTTTCAATAGGGTGGCCGTGGTCCGGGAAAATCGCGACATCTCAATTTTACGAACCAGGTCTCCAAAAACCGGAAGTTTCAGGACCAGTTGGTCCCACAGGTTTTTTCCGAAGTCACTTTTCAAAAATAACCAGAACACAAGAATTGCTGCAATCAGTCCGATTCCAAATGACCACCAATATTGGTTCATGGCATGGCTGATATTCAGAAGGATCTGGGTGACCAAGGGGACCGCATCTCCGCTACCCTCAAAGACCCCTGAAAGTTTGGGAACAACAAAGGTCATTAAAAACACGACTGCACCCACACCCGCTAAAATCAGAATGGAGGGATAAATCAATGCACTCAATATTTTGCTCTTGGTCTCTTCCGCGTTTTCCAGAAAAGCGGCCAGTCGCGCCAGGACAACATCTAAAGCTCCTCCCAATTCGCCGGCGCGGACGATATTGACGTACATTTTGGAAAAAACATCGGGATGGGCAGCCAGTGCGTCGGCGAAACTGCTGCCGGCATGAACCCGTTTCTGGATGTCCTGAAATGTTTCTCGCGTTTTTTCTTTTGTGGTCAGCCGGGTTGTGATCGTCAGGCTTTTGTCTAGAGTCAATTTTGAAGAAATCAGAGTGGCGAGCTGCTGGGTAAAATTCATTAACTCATACGAGGTTACTTTGGAAAAAGAAAATATCCTGGAGGTCGGGGCCTTCCATTTTTTGAGGATAGAAGTGTCTGGTTTCTCAGACGAGACTTTAATCGGAAAATAATTCAGGCTGCGGACTTTCTGAACTGCAATTCCATAGTCGGGGGCTTCGATATCGCCTTCGATGATTTCCCCGGCAGTGTCGGTTGCCTGATAAAAATAGGTGGTCATATGCTGATATTCGCTCAACTATGGGTTACTCGAATGATTTCTTCGACGGTTGTGGTTCCTTCCATGATTTTCCTCCATCCGTCCTGCCTCAGTGTCGTCATTCCCAATTGAATGGCGCGCTCCCGGATTTCCTGGGTACTCGCGTGCGCCAGAATCAATTTTCGAATTTCGTCATCGATTACCAACAGTTCATAGATACCGGTTCGTCCGCGGTATCCCGTTCCACTGCAGTGATCACATCCTGTACCCCGGAATGCACTCTGTGGAGTCGTGTCTTCGATCCCCATTTCCAATAGAGCTTCGGGATCGATGGAGCAGCTTTCCTTGCAATGAGTGCAGATGACCCGGACCAGTCGTTGGGCGAGCACACCCAAAAGAGCCGACGAAATTAGAAAACTTTCGATTTCCATTTCCTGAAGTCGGGTGATTGCGCCCGCCGCGTCGTTGGTGTGAACCGTGCTGAATACCAGATGCCCGGTTAAGGCGGATTGGATGGCGACATCCGCCGTTTCCGAATCGCGGATTTCACCGATCATGATCACGTCCGGGTCCTGCCGGACAATAGACCGCAATCCGTTGGCAAAGGTAAGCCCTATTTGCGGCCGGATGTGGACCTGGTTCACGCCCCTCAACTGATACTCCACGGGGTCTTCAATGGTGACGATTTTTTTTTCCGGAGTATTGATTTTTTCAAGACTACCGTACAGCGTTGTGGTTTTACCACTCCCCGTCGGGCCGGTGACCAGAATTTGCCCGTAGGGTTTGTGAATCAAGTTCTGGAACAGTTCCAGTTCCTTGGCCGGAAAACCAAGATGATCCAGTTGTACGACAATGTTACCCCGGTCCAGGATACGCATCACCACGCTTTCACCAAAAAGAGTAGGCAGAGTGGACACACGGATGTCGATATCCTTGCCCTGTGATTTGATTCGTATGCGACCGTCCTGCGGCAAGCGCCGTTCCGCGATGTCCAGGTGCGCCATGATCTTGATGCGGGTGACGATGGCGGAGTTCAAACGTTTGGGCGGTGCTTCATGCTCGTAAAGCATGCCGTCGATACGGTAACGTAAAATCAGGTCGTCCACGAACGGTTCTAGGTGGATATCACTGGCACTCATATCGATCGCCTGGTTGATGATATGGTTTACCAGCTTGATCACCGGAGCTTCCGAGGCCATATCCCGGATATGCTCCGTGCTTTCAAAAGTTGTTTCAACTTCCTCTTCTTCTTGAATCTTGCTGACCATCCGGTCCATGGCGGAATCACCCTTGCCATAATAATTTTCAATGGCTTCAAGTATGTCTTCCTGGCTACTGAGGTTGATTTGGATTTCTTTTCCCAGCGAGGTTCTTAAGTTTTCAAATGTTTCCCAGTCAAAGGGATCGAAAGCGGCAAGGGTTAGATTATCGGCGTCCATCTTCAGAGGAAGAATCAGTTTCTCTCTCAGAAATACCTCGGAGATTTCCAGGCCCGGAACCGGTAACTCGTTCTTCGGGAAGTCCGCAGACCGGAGGTAAGGGAATCCCAACTCCTGGCTCAATGTTTCCAGGATCACATGACTATGGAGGTAACCATGGTCGACCAGCACTTTTCCCAGATATTTCCCTTTTTGAAAATCGTTGTGTTTGATTTCCTCAAGGGTCTTTTCTGTTATTTTTTCGTGATCCAGAAGAATTTTTTCGATGGGATCCCTTTTTTTAAGCATAACGCGTTTCCTTTTTTTAAAATCCCATTGATTTTTGTCTCAATCGTTTAAGGCGTTTCGAGTTCAACGGACCTGGAAAGGGTTTTTTGGCGCCCGGAATAGAAACCGCAGGAGGAGAACCGGATGGGGGAACTTTCCTTTTTTGCAGGTTTTTCTGAATTGGGATCGGTTGAGATCTGCGAGTTCGGCGTGCGGGAGAAGTCCTCGCAGAAGTAGTTGAAACCGGTTTACTTTTCTGGATGAGGTTGTTTCCGGTTTTTTGAATCTTTTGAGTGGGGGGTGTTTTGGATATGGTGAGAGTTAAACTATTCCCAGTGGTAGCTGAAAGAGTTGCGAAGGTCTTATCAATGGTTTTGATTTTATACTCACCAAGGGTTTCGCCGATTTTATATCCTCTCCGTCGCGGCTTTAGATTTTGAACCAATCTTCCCCCTCGGATTTCAGAATAGGTCCCCTCAAAGATGGCGACTTTCTGATCGTCAAAAAGCATGACTCCGGTCAGGACTAATTGTGGGGGTGGAGCTGTGGGTTTCGGTGGAGACGGAGGTGGCGCAACGGCAACCTGTGGAGGCGCGCGCTTTATTTGGGGTTTGGGTTTTGGTGGTTTGGGCCGGTAGTATTTCTTTCGCTGCTTTCGGAATAAATTGAGACGAGCCACGTCCTGCACCACGGCATTCGAATAGACCTGACGGGAAATAGCGGGAATTTTCAACTCTCTGGGCGCCGGTTCAATTTCATCCCCTTTGACGACCGAAGGAAATTTCGGCTGAAACCATGAATAACCGCCCCAACCCAGTAACAGGAAAAGAATCACCACCAGCAGAAAGTTTAATATTGTTACTTTTCTTCTCATCTACATCACTTCTTTTCAGACACATGAATCCTATTGATCTCCAAGCAGGTTCTTTTGCCGGAGTCCCTTCTACGGATGAGGCCATTATATACAATATCCTAGCGGATTATCATTGGAAAACCTGAAATTTTCCAGAGGGTTGTCCGGTCATGGCACTCTCACTAATCGATTGCCAACAAGTTTCAAAAAATCAGCAAATAATACTTCCTCTCTCTCTAAGACTGCTTATACTAATACTATCGGTTGTTACAGGGAGTGCATTTGCCCGTCAGTTCTTACTGAAAACGGAGGTTGGAATGGGCCGAGCCGTGAAGTTTGCACATCTGGACACGAAAGATTTTGAGACCACGGAGTCGTATTTTTTTGACCGGTTTTTGGGTGCCCGCATCGATAGCGGGATGGAATCCAATGAAGGCTATGATCTCATACTGGAATTGGGCCGCGACGAAGAATGGTACGATCAGAACTGGTCGGCGATCAAGAAAAACGATTTAAAATACGACGAGGATGTTAATCAATACATCATACTCACCTTGGCGGAGTTGGCCAATCCGCAAATCCTTCCTTTGATCAACAAATATCTGGTAAGCCTCCGATCCGACATTGGGCAGGAAACAGTCGGTTTTGATGACAGCGCCAAGAAATACCTGGCATATAAGATCAACGCGGATTTCCTTTTACTCAATCTCGGTTTATTCAATTCCGATTCTAACGTGCTGGGAGATACCTATTTCGACAAAGGTGAGACCTATTATTATTCCGCTGCCTCCAGTTTGAAAGCGATCAAGGGAGGACGGTCCGGATTGTCCGATGTGATGGAGAAGTTATCGGAACGGTTCGGAAAGTATGTCGAGATTTTAAGAGCTATGAAGAACCGTCACGAGAATTATTTCAGTTTCCATGTTCGTATTCCCGACGCAGAGTTGAAACAGTTTGAGCACGAGTTGGCCGTGGAAGCGTCCAAGCGTCAAAACCCTCCGTCGTCCTGAATATCTTTCCACGAATCGTTCGCTCTTCTTGTTTTTCTCTTAGAAATCCCTTCTGCATCAAAATCTTTCTCTTCAATTTCCTGACCCAATTGACCACTCTCAGTCTTGTTGAAAAACGAATGGGTTAACATTAATTAGTCAACTTTTTTGAGCTCCTGTATGAAAATTTGAACATTTTGATGGAGTTCAATAAACAGGGCGAGCGGAGTGGATAAGTAATGAGATATTAATCAAGGGCTTATAATTCCTGATGAATTCGGAGGTGTGTGGCACACCGTTTGCAGCTAAACAGGGTAAATATAGGATTTTTGATTGTAAACCTTATAGCCGAAATTTGAAGACAACCAAGAAAAAGTCTCGAATCTGCTGGCTCCCAGGAGTTATTAAATGGACAGTATTAATTCAAATTTAAAAGGATTGATGTTTTTCCCCGATCAACCCGGGGTTTCTTTGTTGATCCTGGTGATTTTGCTGATGGCAGGCTTGTACATGATGCGGTCATCCATTCACTATTTGATCACCCAATTGATGGGAATGATTTACTCCATGTTCCGCATTGCATCAAGGTCCATGGGGGAAGGAGCCAAAAAGCTGAAGGATCGCAATCGAGACGTTCTTCTCCAGTTGGGCAAGGAGGAAATGGAGGGAAAAATTGAGCGCGAATTTTTCCGCGTGAATGCCATGGTAGAGCGTGATTTGGGAAAATATCCCGCCCTTCAAAAAATGATGTCCGATCAGATTTCTCAAATTGATGATGACTATAAAAAGAGTGGGCAGGTATTACCGCCTCCGCCGGAATGGGTGGAAGCGGTGGAATCGGTGGCCAAACTCAAAGTCAATCACAAGAGTAATCCCCTCACGGCCAATATATTGAGCAGTATCCACGACGCTTCTGAAAAACACCAAAAACAGGTGATCGCTGAATTCCGGCAATCGGTGGCGCAGCGCCACAGCTTGCTGCAGGGGATGCGTCCTTTCTGGCGGCGATTGTCCAACACCATGGAAGAAACCGGAAAAACCGTCCGGCGCCTGATCGACCGCTCCACGGAAATCGATAAGCACATGGAGAAATATGAGCAAATTCTTAATGGATCCAAATCCACGGAGCGATCACTTAAATCCTCGGCAGCCATTTATTTTTCGTATTCACTGCTGGCGGTGATGGTGGCGATTGGCGGCGTGATCATCAACTTTAATCTGATTGCCCTCCCCATGTCCGAAATGGTCGGCGCCACGGCCCGTATTGGATCGTTCAAAGTTTCTGAATTCGCAGCATTGGTTATCATCCTGGTGGAAATATTCTTGGGAATTTTTATGATGGAAGCCTTGCGGTTTACTCATATGTTTCCGGTGATCGGCGCTTTGGATGACAAATTGAGAATCCGCATGGCCTGGATTTCCTTTTCTTTTCTCTTGACGCTGGCTTGTGTCGAGGCGGCCTTGGCGTTCATGCGTGACCTTATCGCAGCGGATTTAAGTGCTCTGCGTCAGTCTCTGACCGCCGGAGGCGCGGTTCAGGTGATTGAGGTAACAGGAATCAATAAATGGATTCCCATGCTGGGCCAAATGATATTGGGATTTATCCTGCCTTTTGCTCTGGCTTTGGTTGCAATACCTCTGGAGTCTTTGGGGCATTCCGCGCGTGTCGTTCTGGGTGAATTGATGGTTATATTCCTCCAAGGCGGCGCGATGATGTTGCGCACGGTGGGTAACGGTTTCCGTCACGCGGGTCAATGGCTGACTCACGTATATGATGTATTCATCTTTCTGCCACTTTGGATCGAGCGAATGGTTAAAAAACAGCCCGCCCATGGTGTGGAGGAAGTATCCCGAATCGGAATGAGCGATACCAAACTGGAAGTAGGAGAGGTAACAAAATGAAAAAACTATTAGCTTTCGTATTAACAAGTTTTTGTTTGACGATGACTTCCTGTTCGGATAGTGATACCGGCGAAGTCAATACCGGAACCGGTCGTGGAGTTTACCTGCTACTGGATACATCCGGCACCTATACCAAGGAGCTGAAGAAAGCCCAGCAGATTATCAATTATCTGATGGGAACCGAGTTGGGACCAGGAGATTCGTTGGTCGTGGCGCGGATTGACAGCGGCAGCTTCAGCGAAAAGGACATCGTGGCAAAAGTGACTTTTGATGCGAGACCTTCGGTTTCCAACAAACAAAAGAAGGTATTTGCCGAAACTGTAGACAAGTTCGTGAAAACGGTTAGAGGCAGTAAATATACCGACATTTCGGGTGGCCTCCTTCAGGCGATCGAATACCTGAACGAGGTGGGAGTTGCTGAAAAACACGTTCTCATTTACTCCGACCTTAAAGAGGAACTGCCCAAAGGATTTGTCCGGGATATGAACTTTACGCTGAAGGGTTTTAAAGTTCGTGCTCTTAATGTTACAAAATTACGTACAGACAATGTGAATCCTCAGGAATATCTCGACCGTTTGGAAGATTGGCAAGTCCGCGTGAAGCAGGGTGGGGGAGAGTGGATCGTTGTCAACGATATGGAGCGAGAAGAGGCCCTGGCGCTGTAGCTTTGGGCATTGAATAGAATTTGCATCACCTGGTACACCTCCTCTCTAAAGATGGCCCCAGGTAAGAAGCCTGACCTTGTGGTCAGGCTTTTTTCTTGGGAATCCGTTCCACTCTACATTCCAGCTGATCTCAAGGCCTTTATTTCTGGTTACATAGAAAGTTAAAGTCATTTTGTGCTTGATTCTGTCTCCAATTGGGACTCTAATAATAGAATTAATCAGAACTCTTAATTATTGGCTGTTTCTGCTGAGAAAATTCAGCTTTCGGGTTAGATATTCTGATCCAATCTGTTTGTAGGCTTGAAACCGAGAGATAAAGCTAAAAAGGGTCTCTTTGTTTTTGAATTTTGGAATACTGTGTTTCAAAAGTCTTAGGACCTTGGGTCAAAAGAGACTCCAAAGCCTGTAGCAGGATGGTCAAAGTATTGAAAAAATTTACTTTATTTGATTTTTATCGGGTTTATTTTGTTGACTTTTAAGCCCGGTTTCATACAATTATAGTTCAAAAGCGAGCATGACAATAGTATAAAACAAGCCTTTTCAGGCTATTGTTTGCTTTTGGCCGGAGGTCGATTAAGAACTTTTTGTCAGTTGTTCCGTCAAGCGGAATGCGGCACACAGGATGGTTATCTAAGCCTGCTTGATTCCCACTTTTCCTTTGGAGGAGGAATGAGGGATCCCGATTCTATTCTATTAATAGAAGATGAAAACCTGGTCACTGAGACGCTGAGAGGCAATTTTCAGGACAGTGGCTACCACATCACCACTGCCCACGATGGTGAAGAGGGCGTTCGCAAATTCCAGTCGGACAGTTTTGATCTGGTGATCACCGATCTGAGGCTGAAGGGCATGGATGGTCTGCAGGTCTCAAAAAAAATCAAAAAAATCAATCCTCAAACACCGGTCATCGTGGTCACCGGACACCCTAAACCTCTGACCTCGGATCAAGCTTCCCGGTTTGGCATTCATGATTTCGTATTAAAACCATTTACCTGGCCGGAAATGCTCAAGAAAGTCACCGATTGTTTGGATACACCTGGTGTCACCTCATTTCCGACTCACCCGAAGCCCACCGAATCTCTGGTCACGGCGCGGAAGAAGACGACCTCGGCACCTCCCGCCCGGTTAGAGCGCCGGGAAACCAAAAGTCGAAAAGATCCTTATCAGAGTTTATCCCAATTTTTGTCCGGTCAAACCCAAGCCCTGGAGATGTTGATTCGTGGAGAGCCGTTGGAGGATATTTTAAATCCATTGATTACGGAAATGGAATCTTGTTCGGACGGTATTTCAGGATCTGTTCATTTGTTGAATTCGGAAAAGTCTCAACTCGATTGCGTTGCCGGTCCAAGCCTCACTCCACTCATGCTGCAGGAAATCGGGCCCGTCGGCCTGGGAAGTGGGGTGAACCCTTGGGGTACGGCGGTGACTCAGAACAAACCGATTCTAATTGAAGATATCAGTGCGAGCCCGCTTTGGGAAAGATGCGGCGCCTCGGCAAAAGCGGATGAATTCAAGGCGTCCTGGTCGTTCCCTGTGAGGGATTCGGATCAACAGGTGGTGGGGGTTTTGACTTTTTATAACCGCGAGTCCCGCTCTCCTTATTCAACAGAATTGAAATGGATTTTGTCCGCTACCCGGTTACTAGGGGCTATCTTGAAATATAAGAATCTGGTTAAAACCCTGAGTCAGAGCGAAAACCCGGTCGCGGATACCACAGAACCGGGAAAGGAAGCTGTGGTGACGTTTAACGATAGAGGAGTGATCGATTCCTTCAATGGGGCGGCGGCAAAATTGTTTGGGTACTCGGGTAAAACTTTGATCGGTCAAAATATCAAAAACCTGATCATTGGGCAGAATCCTTCCCAAAACCACAACGCTTTCCAGAGAATTGATGACGGCAGCGAAGGGGAGCCGGGGATCTTGAAAGCGGCTGCTATGGGACTTCGCAAGGACGGAACGCGGCTTTTTCTGGATTTGTCGGTGGGTGAACTGGCTCAACAAACCGGCAGGAAATTTGTGGCGACCCTGGTGGACGTTTCCAAATCAAAATATGCAGAAAAGATTTTCAATGAAACACGGAATAAACTTGAAAAACTCCATGAGACGGGAATCGTGTCCGATGATGGGAAGTCCAAAACTCTACAGAAGCAACTGGTGGAATCAGAAAAATTAGCGGCCGCCGGAAGGTTGTCGGCTTCGTTGGCTCACGAATTTAAAAATCCCCTGTTTGGAATTCTAACGGTTCTCGAAAAAGCCGCCCGGGAATTTTCTTTGAAACAGGGATCTGAGGACTTGTTGGAACTGGCGATTCGTGAATGCTACCGCGCGATGGACCTGGTTGAAAAAATGCAGGATATTCATCGGCCTTCTCCTAATTTAGCTGAGCCGATGGATTTGCATTCAGCGATCAACGACATGGTTACATTGACCCAGGCCCGTTTGCAAAAGCGGAGTATCAAGTTGGTAATGGATTTGGACCCCAACCTTCCCAAAGTTTATGGCATTGAAGACCAGATCAAGCAGGTGATTTTGAACCTTTTGAACAATGCAGAAGAAGCCATTTCGGATGCGGATGGAATCATTGTTGTGGCCGCACGAGCGCTGGAGTCTTCACTGAAAATCATTGTGAGGGATAACGGACCGGGTATTCCGGAAGACCAGCGACGAAATCTGTTTGAACCTTTTTTTACCACCAAAAAAGACAGTGGAGGTATGGGACTGGGTTTGGCGGTCAGTTATGGAATTGTCAAAGCCCACGGTGGGCGCATCGATGTGGAAACGGGGATTGAGGGAAAAGGCACCGGATTTGTCATTACGCTTCCCAAACGAATACCCCGAAAGGCCGGTCGTCGTTCGGATAATTATCTAACTCCAGCCACTGTCCTGAATTGAGTGAAATTATGAGTGAAGGCAAAGTCATTGTCGTAGAAGATTCAAAGATCATCCGTCTAGGCTACAAGGATACCCTGGAGCGGAGAAACTATCAGGTGGAGACCTTTGATTCTGCGAAAGCCGCTCTGAACCGGATCAGTGCCGGGTGGCCGGGGATCATCATCAGCGATGTGATCATGCCGGGAATGGACGGTATTTCTATGATGAAACGAATAAAGGAAATCGACGCCGACTTGCCCGTAATCCTGATCACCGGACAGGGAGATATTCCGACCGCCGTTCAAGCCATCCGCGAAGGGGCTTATGATTTTCTGGAAAAACCGTTTTCCGGTGAAGTGTTGATGGAAGTGGTCCACCGGGCAATGGAAAAACGGCACCTGGTCAGCGAAGTGCGGGTTCTTAGAAAAGAGATTAGTGACCAGCAGGAAGCCAATTTCAGAATCATCGGCAAGTCACCCGCTATGGTCCGTCTGCGGGAAACGATCACCAGTATGGCAGGATCCGATCCGGATGTTCTCATTTTAGGGGAAACGGGTTCGGGAAAAGATTTGGTGGCCCGGTGCCTGCATGAAAACAGCCCCCGGAAAGAAAACAATTTTGTTTCTATCAATTGTGGCGCCATTCCGGAAAATATCATTGAGAGCGAACTCTTTGGGCATGAAGCGGGCTCTTTCACTGGCGCGGACCAACGACGCATCGGAAAGTTTGAGCATGCTCATGGAGGAACCGTTTTTCTGGATGAAATCGAGAGCATGCCCCTTCACCTTCAGGTGAAGTTGCTTCATGTGCTTCAGGACCGGGTTATTTACCGGGTAGGCTCCAACGATCCCATACCGGTAGACGTTCGGGTGATCGCCGCAACAAAAACGGATTTGAAACAAGCTTTCGACGAAAACAAATTTCGAAAAGATTTGTATTACCGTCTCAATGTGTTTCAAATGTATCTTCCGCCTCTCCGTGAGCGGATGGAAGATATTCCGCTGCTGTTCAATCATTTTGTTTCGGAAATCGGTTGCCGATACAAGGTGTCCGTACTCACTCTCCCCGCCGGGGATTTCATGCAGAAACTATTGACTCGGCCTTGGGAAGGCAATGTGCGTGAATTGAAAAATGAAGCAGAAAAATATGTTCTCCAATTGATCATGGACATTCCGGGACAAAACGAATGCTTCGCCTCCTTTCCTGATAACAGTACCTCAGGGAACGGAGAGATGACGCTGAATGATCAATTGACGGCGTTTGAAAAAACCATTATCGAGCAGGAACTCATTCGTCAAAATGGTGATATTAAAAATACCTACCTTGCCTTGGGTATCCCCCGCCAGACGCTCTACTACAAAATCCAAAAGTACGGTTTGAATCGAAAGCACTACCAGAAAGTTTTGGAAAATTCCTGAGTTCTACCTTTTTGGGTCCTCTCTCCAATTTCCTTTAACTCATTGTATTACAACTAGTTATTTAGGGATAAAGGTCCTTCTTTGTTCTTTTGACAGGGGTCTTTTTTTCTCGGCTTTATAGCTTTACATCCTTATTAGCTGTAAATTAAACTATCATTAGGTCATCTTCCTGATCTCTGCCATGAACACGAGATATTGAAATTAATTGTTTGGCCTGCCGGTCGACCCATGGGTTTGCTCCGTAACCCGTTTAATTCACAGGGTTTGACCCTGTAGAGGAAGTGAAGATGGCGAACGTTCGTTAATTGTGTGCTGGCTTGTTAATGCCAGGAGGTTCCTTCCATGGATGATATGAGTGCCATCATCGGAGAGTTTCTCACCGAGAGCTACGAAAACCTGGATCAGCTGGATCAGCATTTGGTGGATCTGGAAGCCAATCCAGGAGAAAAAAGTTTGCTGGCCAGCATATTTCGGACGATTCATACCATCAAGGGTACCTGCGGTTTTTTGGGTTTTGCCAAACTGGAATCCATCGCGCATGTTGGTGAAAACCTTCTCAGCAAATTAAGGGACGGGGAGTTGAGTATGACTCCGGATATTGCCCACGCCTTGCTGAAGATGGTGGATGCGGTTCGTGAAATTCTGTCCAATATTGAAAAAGACCGCACGGAAGGTGACATCGATTATTCCGATCTGGTGAGTCAAATAGAGGCTCTGCAGTCTGGCAAGAAACCAAAATCCCTAAAAGCAAAAACTCCCAAAGCCAAAGGCAAAACTCCGAAGACAACCAAAAAGAAACCTGCTCAATCGACTCAAAAGTCGGCGTTATCCCCGATCAACGGATCTTTGTTTGAACGTCTGGGAGGACAAAATGCGATCGATGTCTTAATCGACAAATTTTTTGACAAGGTCTTGGAGGATAAACGGGTCAAGAAGTTTTTTGAAGATGTGGATACAGAACGCCTTCGAAATAAGGAAAAATCTTATTGGGCCTTTGCTCTGGGCGGCGAGTCTCACTATACCGGCAAAACCCTGGAAGAAGCCCATCGGAATTTATTGGATAAGGGTCTGGCGGATGAGCACTTTGATGCCATGATTGAGATTTTCAATCAAACCTTATGTGAAATGGATATTCCCGAGGACCTGGTTCAAGAGGTCTGCAGAATCGCTTCGTCAACCCGGGATAAAATTTTGGGTAAAGCTCGGAAACAGTCGATGGAGCCGGCAACCGTGCGCAACGATGCCACAGTTGCTCCGAAAGCGAAAGAATCGGAGCGAAGAGAGCATGTAGATCGGAGGTCCGGAAACAAGGAAGCGGAAGAAGCTTATCTAGCTCTCCATAAGGATCGCAGGGTCCAGGGAGAGCGCCGGTCTGAAAGCATCCGTGTCGATGTGGACATTTTGGATCGACTCATGAATCTGGTGGGCGAGCTGGTCCTGGCGCGTAACCAGATGATTCAGTTTGCCGCGACCGAAACGGACACGGCGATTCATTCCACCACCCAGCATTTGGATCAACTCACTTCCGAGCTTCAAGAAGGGGTGATGAAAACCCGAATGCAGCCGATTGGCAATATCTGGAACAAGTTTCCCCGGATAGTCCGTGACCTTGCCGCGACATGCAACAAAAAAGTTCGTTTGGAAATGGAGGGCAAAGATACGGAATTGGATAAGACTTTGCTTGAAGCGATTAAAGATCCTTTGACTCATATCATCCGGAATTCGGTAGATCATGGAATAGAGATGCCGGATGAAAGAGCCGCCAATGGAAAAAATCCAGAGGGCCATCTTTTTCTCCGTGCTTACCATGAAGGGGGTCAGGTTAATATTGAAATCGTCGATGACGGGGGCGGTATTGATCCTGAGAAGATCAAGGCAAAGGCTATCAGCAACAACCTGATCACGTCTCAGGATGCGGACCTGATGAATGATCAGGAACTCATCAATCTGATTTTTTCCCAGGGATTTTCCACGGCTAAATCCATATCCAACATATCCGGTCGCGGGGTCGGCATGGATGTGGTCAAAACCAATATAGAAAAAATCGGGGGAACTGTTGACGTTCAATCGAAAACCGGGCAAGGGACAACGCTGAAGGTTAAAATTCCTCTGACACTGGCCATTGTGCCTGCTCTCATTGTGGGTTGCGAACCTTTCAGATATGCGATTCCCCAAGTAGGCCTCACGGAATTGGTTCGACTTGAGGATGAATCGGCTATTGAGCATATTCATGGTTCTCCCGTTTATCGGTTGCGTGGAAACCTTCTTCCTCTGGTCTCCTTAAATGAGGTGCTGGAAATTGGAAGCTCTTCTACCTCCAGCACTGTGAATATTGCAGTGTTGCAAGCAGGTTCCTGCCAGTTCGGCCTATTGGTTGATACGATCCAGGATACTGAGGAAATCGTGGTCAAGCCTCTTGGCAAGCAATTGAATGGGATCAACGCATATGCCGGAGCCACCATCATGGGAGATGGCAAGGTGGTATTGATTCTTGATGCCATGGGGCTGGCACAAAAAGCTCATGTTGTCGGTCAAGAAAGCCGCGACCTGGTTGGCGAGGGTGACGGTGACTCAAGGGAAACCCAAAATGTCGATCGCCAGCCACTGCTGGTTTTTTCACCCGGTAACGATACGAGGATGGCTGTGCCTTTATCCATGGTGGCGCGACTCGAAGAGTTCAATCTGAATCAGTTGGAAAAATCAGACGGCCAACCTGTGGTTCAGTATCGGGGAGATATCATGCCGTTGGTTTTCCTGTCGGACATTTTTGGAATGACCGCCTCAAGGGAAGAGGAGGATATGTTACGCGTTATTGTATATACCGATCGAGGACGAAGTGTGGGAGTGGTTGTGGATAAAATCATCGATATTGTGGAAGAAACGGTGACCATTAAAAAGGGATCAGTGGGACAGGGATTGCTCGGCACGACAGTGGTTCAGGATCAAGTGACCGATCTTTTGGATGTCGAGGATGTGATTCGCCGCGTCGATCCGGAATTCTATAAAAACCTGACAGCGACCTCATCGAATAATATTGAATAATCGGCTGTTACTGATTTTGACTGCCGAAACAGTGGTGGATTGTGACACCCTTCCGGCATAATGGCATATTTCCTATCATGGACTATTGGATGGTTACTGATTTTATCCAAGCTGGATTCAAGAAACTCACATGACATCACAAGACAAGCAGATAAACAAAACAAATGAGGGTTTCCTGGGATTTCTTCCACGGGGTCGCAAGCTTCTTTTGCTGACACTTTTTGGACTTGCCATCATTGTTCTTGTTGGCCTCAATGCGGTCAAAAAACATCTTGAAACCAATCTTTCCTCAGAGCTGCAAACCATTCTTCAGTCCAATCAGGATACCCTGAGGATCTGGAATCAGGAAAAAAGTTCCCAGGTAAAAAACTGGGCGAACAATCCGAATGTGAGAGCAAACATCCTCTCTTTATCCCAGCGCACCCGGCAAAAAGATGTGCCTCCCGGGACTCTTTTAAAAACCAATGAACTCGAAGAGCTTCGCAAAATTCTGGGCCCGGTGTGTAACCGGCACAATTATGTGGAATTTGTTGTCTTCGATTCTTCCGGCTTACAGATTGGAGCTCTGCTGGACAAGCCCGTCGGCCAGCGGGAATTGATTGAATATTCGAGTTTCATAAGGCAGTCCCTGAAAGGGGAAACGGTGGTTTCTCTTCCATTCTTTTCCGAGACACCTTTACCCACCATTCACGGTCAATGGAAGGAAAACTGGCCGACCATGTTCATTTCTGCTCCTGTCCGTGATGATTCGGGTGATGTGGTGGCCGTCCTGTCTTTTCGCCTGAGGCCGGAAATTGAATTTTCCCGAATCATGGAATCGGGTCGGACGGGTCAGTCGGGCGAGACTTATGCATTCAATGAAAGTCAACATTTGATCAGCAACAGCCGGTTCGATGATCAGCTCAGAAAAATGGGGATTCTTTCAGAAGATCCGGATCAGATGTCCATGTTGACAGTGAAGCTGATTGAGCGAGGAGAATATTATAACAAGAGAAATCCCCGGTTGACCCAAGCGGTCGGAAGAGCCCTGAAAGGGGAGAACGGTGTGGATATCGAAGGATATCCGGATTATCGGGGTGTAATGGTGATTGGAGCCTGGACCTGGATGGAAGACTATGGGTTTGGTCTGACGACGCAAATGGATATGGACCAAGCCTTCGCGCCTCTCTTTATCATGGAAAAGGTGTTTATTTCGTTCTTTGTCTTGTTGTTTGCGGCGATTGGCAGCTTCTGGTTTTTGTCCACACGCGAACTGAAATCTGAAAAGGAGCGAAAGAAAGTTTCCAACTTGCTGGAAGACAGCGAAAAGAAAGCCGATCTGATTTTGTCAAACACCCTTGATGGAATCGTCACGATTTTACCCAACGGCATTATCCAGTCGTTCAATCCTGCCGCCGAGAGAATATTCGGTTACAAATCTGAGGAAGTGATTGGTAAAAGCGTGAAGCTTCTGATGCCCGAATCGTATTTTGGAAAGAAAGACAGATATTTAAAAAAGTATCCCTCTTCCAGTGGAGGAGATATTTTGGGAATCGCTCGGGACGTTCCGGGACGACGTAAAGACGGTTCCATTTTTGATTTGGAAATTGCCATCAGTGAAATTATTTTGCAGGACGAGCGGGTATTCATCGGACTGGTTCGCGATATCACGGAAAGAAAACGGGTGGAAGCTCTTTCCAACAGAATGGGCCGGATTTTAGACAATTCCTTCAATGAAATTTATATTTTCGATGTTGAAACCTTCAAGTACGTGGAAGTCAATCGAGGGGCTTGTGAGAATTTAAAATACACGAAGGAAGAACTCCTTCAATTGACCCCAATTGATATTTTTCCAGAATACGAACTGGAGGGGTTTGAGGACCTGATCAGACCTCTACGTCGCGGGTCGACTTCACGCATCGTGTTTGAGACCGAGCAAACTCGAAAAAATGGCTCCAGTTACCCGGTGGAAGTCCGTTTGCAGTTGACTTCTATCGATTCGGGTTCTTTGTTTTTGGCGATAGTCCAGGATATTACGGAACGAAAGAAAGCGGAGCAGGCACAACTGCAGGCTCAAAGCGAACTGGAGCATCGGGTTCAGCAACGGACGGTGGAGTTGAAAAACGTTAATGAGGCTTTAAGGGAAGAAATTGCTGAGCGGAAGGAAATAGTCACAGCTTTAAGGGATAGCGAAGCTCAAATTCGCGCTATCGTCGAGAATGTGGTGGATGGAATTGTAACCATCGATGAAAAGGGAATTATTGAGTTGTTCAATCCTACGGCCGAAAAGATTTTTGGATACTCGGCAAAAGAGGTGATCGGTAAAAATGTCAGCATGTTGATGCCTCAACCTTATCAAGGCGAACATGACGGTTATATCCAGAATTATCAGCAAACCGGGGAGGCTAAAATTATCGGACTCAAACGGGAGGTCTGGGGTTTGAGGAAGGATCGTTCAGTTTTCCCTATGGAATTGGCCGTCAATGAATTTTATATCGGCGGACGCAGGGCATATACCGGAGTTGTTCAGGATATTACCGAAAAGAAGCAGGTCCAATGGTCGCTGGAGCGGATGACCCGGCAAAATGAGCTGATTCTTAAATCGGTTGGCGATGGAATATTTGGGGTGAATCTTGAAGGTGAGATTACATTCTACAATCCTTCTGCTTTGAAAATGACCCATTTTGACGAAGACGAACTGGAAGGAAAATCTTTGCATGAGGTGCTGAGCCTTGTTCATGGAAAGGGTTCTTCTGACAGCCAGGATTATCCTTTGTATCAGGTGTTCAAAGATGGTCAGACTCAATCCAAATATGAGGAAGTGTTTTGGACAAAAGACGGTTCGGCGCTATTGGCGGAGTATATCTGTGCTCCCATTTATGAAGATGAAAAAATTGTGGGTGCCGTGGTGACCTTTCGCGATATTTTAAGGAGAAAGCGGGTGGAAGAGGCGCTGGTTCAGGCCAAGGAGGAGGCAGAGCGCGCCAATCGGGCCAAATCTGATTTCCTGTCCCGGATGAGCCACGAGCTGAGAACTCCCTTGAACTCGATCCTGGGCTTCGCACAAATTCTTGAGATGGATAAAATCGACCGTCTGACACCTCGGCAAAAACCCTGGGTCAGCCAGGTTCGAAAGGCCGGAGACCATTTGCTGGAACTGATTAATGAAATTCTTGATCTGGCACGGATTGAATCGGGAAAAATGGCCGTTTCCATGGAAAATGTCGATGTCGTTCCCCTTATGAAAGAAGTGCTGATTTTGATCATGCCGATGTCGAAGGAAAGAAAAATCAAAATCGTCAACATGGTATCCATTCCCAGTCTGATGGTATTTGGCGACCGGGTTCGCCTAAAACAGGTGTTCCTGAATTTGTTGTCCAATGCCGTCAAGTACAATATCGAAAATGGCATTATTTCCATTTACTATCGGAAAACTTCAGAGGGGAAAATCCGGATCAGTGTCGAGGATTCCGGCATCGGGGTTTCCAAGGATAAAATTGATGATTTGTTTGAGCCGTTTGCAAGACTGGATGCCGATGGCTCAGAAGTGGAAGGAACCGGGATAGGGCTTACCATTACTCGACGCCTGGTTGAACAAATGCGCGGGAACATTTTCGTAAAAAGCACCCTGGATAAGGGCAGTTGTTTTACTTTGGAACTTCCAGCCGGGATGGAGCAGGAAGAGAAGGCTCCTGAAGAGACTAAAGTGGAATATCCCCCGAAACCGTTGAATCCGAACGAAAACTATACTTTATTGTATATCGAAGATAATCCGGACAACCTGATTCTGGTCCGCCAGGTATTGAAAACCCGGCCGAACATCCGTCTGATTTTTTCAAGAGATAGCAGGACGGGCATTGAGCTGGCCCTGGCGCATCATCCGGACCTGATTTTAATGGATATCAACCTCCAAGGAATGGATGGTTTTATGGCTTTGAAGGCCCTGCGGGCGTATCGCGAAATACGATCCATCCCCGTTGTCGCCGTCAGCGCCAATGCCATGAAAGAGGACATCGACCACGGGTTGGAGGCAGGTTTTGATTCCTATATCACCAAGCCCATCAATATTGCCCGGTTTATGGAAGTGGTGGACCGGTTGCTAGGGCAGAAAAAAGGGGCTACCCTAAATTCTTCATCATAACTGTGGAGATCTCTGTTGGATCCGAAAGCATATCTGAAATCTAAAATACTGATTGTGGACGACGAGCCAGGCAATGTCCTTCTTTTGGAACAAATGATGATCCAGGAGGGATATGACAACCTGCACAGTACCTCCGATTCGACACAGTCTCTCAAGCTGTTCAACGAGGTTCAGCCGGATTTAATACTGCTGGATTTGAATATGCCGAAGATGGATGGCTTTGAGGTTATGGAGCAATTGAAGGAAGTGGATCCGCAATCCCTGGTTCCGATCCTGGTATTGACGGCTTTGAAAGATGAAGAAACAAAGCTGCGCGCCTTGAGGTCAGGAGCCAAAGACTTTTTAAGCAAGCCCTTTGACCTGACTGAAGCGAGTTTGCGCATCAAGAATCTACTGGAGATGCGCATGTTGCATCAGAGAGTTCAAATGCATAATGAAATATTGGAGGATCAGGTTCAGGTGCGAACGGCTGAGCTGGAAAGATCTACTGAAGAGCTGACCGATTTCGCTTATATTGCCTCTCACGACCTGCAAGAACCGTTGAGAAAGATTATTGCGTTTGGCGATCGGCTCGCCGGAAAATTCGGGTCTGTTTTGAACGACACGGGTAGAGATTATATTGATCGAATGCAGAAATCTGCGGTTCGTATGAAAGGATTGATTGACAGTCTCCTTCACTTTTCCCGGGTCACCACCCATTCAACCCCTTTTGAAGAAATCGATTTGAACGAGGTGATATCGGAAGTGTTGTCAGACCTTGAGGTGCAGATTGAAAGAACTAAAGGACGGGTGGAGGTAGATTCCCTTCCCAAGATTGAAGGAGAGAAATTTCAAATGCACCAGTTGTTTCAAAATTTAATCTCTAACGGACTCAAATACCATAGCAATGAAAACGTCCCTGTTATCAAAATCAAATATGCCGGTTTCGATAACGACCTGGAAGAGATTTATATTGAGGACAATGGAAAAGGGTTTGATGAAAAACATCTAGATCGCATTTTCCGTCCCTTTGAACGCCTTCACGGTCATAGTGAGTATGGAGGCACGGGAATGGGATTGGCTATTTGCCATAAAATCGTTTCGCATCACAAAGGAAAAATCACTGCCAAGAGTCAACCGAATAAAGGTTCCACGTTTATCGTAAGGCTTCCGAGTAAACAGAAGAAAGAATGAGGCGCAAGGAATTTTGTTGGTAGACGACAGCAGGATTCAGCGCGACTCCAGGCAATAGCGGCGGCGAAGACCCTCACCCAATTTTTCCGAAGCCGGGAATCTCCTCTCAGTTCCCCTCCTATAACTATCGAAAATACAAAAGTTTTGGGTTTTCCCCAGATGTCTTCTCTCGACCTCATTTGAACTGTGATGTTTCTCTCAATGAAACAGTTTTCCCGAAGCCTGTAGTGGAAAGTGTTTCATATCCGGGATTCCCTCTGTAAACACTTACCTCCCTCCGATGGAGTGACTCAGTAAACCTAAATAAATCAGTGGGCTACAAATTGTCGATCTGTGGCACATAAATTGCTTTTTATGTTTGTGAAAGTCAAAAAATTACTGAAAGGGCCATTCTTAAAATCATCTTAGGAGGAAGATATGTTTTATGAAGTCCGAGTATACAAACCCGATGGAAAGCTGAAAAAAAGAATTTCACAAACTGAGTTGAGTGAAAAGCATTGGGAAGAATTTGAGAAGGTTGAGGGAGAAATCGGCCTCAATAATTCTGGAACGAAACCTGTGCCGGCTTGGGTTAAGGCTAAATTGGATTTGGAATTTCCTTCCAATGTAGAGTTGGATTATCAAAGTTTGCAGGGTTGAACTCGTAAAAATTAGCGGAGTCCTTAGGATGCAGTATCCGAATGTTTCTAGGAAATTCTATAAGGATATTCTGGACAGCAAAATTCTCATTGTCGATGATCAGGAAACCAACGTCCGTTTATTGGAATATGTGCTCCACAGTAACGGGTATCGTTTTGTTCGTGGAATCACCGACCCTCGGGACGTCGTGCCAATCTATAGGGAGTATTCTCCGGATTTGGTTCTGCTAGACCTGATCATGCCTCATATGGATGGAGTCGAGCTCCTGGAGAAACTTCAGCAGGTTGAGAGGGATACCTATCCTTCCATTGTCGTCATTTCAGCCAGTACGAACGATGAAGCCAGAATCCGTTCGCTGGCGCTGGGTGCCATCGATTTTATTTCCAAGCCTTTTAATCGGGCCGAAGTGGCTGTGCGGATTTCCAATATGCTAAGAGTGCAGCCCGTTTTGCAACCCCGCTGATTCTCCAAAAAAGATAAAGATTTATTTAGGGACCAAGCTGAAGTTGAGATACTTCACCAACTTGCAGTCCTGTGGTTTGCTGGATGAGGTGAATCACACTCGCATCCATCATCTCCATCAAGGGGCCGGGATACAACCCAATACACAATACGAGGATAGCCAATGGAATTAGCGTAGCCAATTCCCGATTCGACAAGTCCGGGAGTACTTTAGCGAATTCTGTCCTTGGTTCTCCCAAGGCCACCCTTTGGAGCATCCATAACATATATGAAGCAGCTAAAACAATACCGCCCATAGAGATAAGAACCATAACAAAGCTGACATAGGAAGTTCCGACCAAGACTAAAAATTCACCAATGAAATTACAGGTGCCTGGTAGTCCAAAGGAGGCAACTGAAAACAAAAAGAACAATGCCACAAATCTTGGCATGGGTTTATGCAAACCTCCATAGTCAGAAATCGCTCGACTGTGAGTGCGGTCGTACAACAGTCCAACTGCAATAAATAAGGCTGCAGTAGTGATTCCATGATTAAACATTTGCAAGACGGCCCCCTGGATGCCCTCGCTATTGAACACGAAAATTCCGAGTGTGACAAAACCCATATGGGAAACCGAAGAATAGGCCACGAGCTTTTTAAGATCTGCTTGCGCCAAAGCCATATATCCGCCATAGATAATGGCTATAACCGACAGCCACAAAATAGATGGAGCGAAATTTGCCGACGCCTCTGGAAACATCGGCAAACAAAAACGCAAAAACCCGTATCCTCCCATTTTCAATAGCACCCCAGCCAGGATCACACTGCCGGCCGTAGGGGCTTCGGAGTGCGCGTCCGGGAGCCATGTATGAAAGGGAACCATCGGCATTTTTATGGCAAAAGCCATAAAGAACGCCAGGAACAACCAAAATTGTGTGTTGGAAGAATAAGTCTGCTCCGATAACACCAACAGATCGTAGGTGTGTCCCCCATTAAGATAAACACCTAATATTCCCACCAGTAGCAGTAAGCTTCCTGTCAGACTGTACAAAACGAACTTGAGCCCTGCAGCGATACGGTTTGGCCCTCCCCAGAGAATTATCATGAAATACATGGGAATCATTGTCACTTCCCACAACATGAAAAACAGGAAAAGATCCAGGGCGGTAAAGACCACAATCATGGCGCCTTCAACCAGCAAGATCAACGAGAGGTAGGCTCGCAACCGCGTTTTAATTCCCGTCCACGAACAAAGAACACAGAGTGGACAAAGAAAAGCTGTGAGTATTACCAAAAGAATACTGATGCCATCCACACCAACTGCATACTGAATATTAAATGTGGTCATCCATTCCACACGCTCTACGAACTGCATACTTTTCTGATCTAAATCAAAATTTTTCCAGAGGATCAGCGACAGGAAAAACACCACCATAGTGATGGCAAAGGCAATACGACGAATCCACTCTTCATCACGCACAAATGCCAGAATGACGATTCCTAAAAAAGGAACGGCAATCATCCAGCTGATCAGATGATCCATCAATAGGGCCATTTAAGAATCCTCCTGCCTACAAAAGAAGCAAACACTCAAGGGTTGTAAATCGGGAACTCATTAAACCGAGAAATATAATAGGACAGTCATTGCCACTAACCAAAATATCATTACTATCAATTGATGTTGGATGGTGCGGGATTCCATTTCTCTCAGTATTTGCACTCCATCAACTTGTTCTGCAACTTTTTCCACTTTACGGTCCAACCAACGAACATCAACGATTCGCCACAATCGCCCGACAAAATACACCGTATAATTCGCGATAGATTGAATGAAGCGATCTATAATTCTTATATCCATAATCCGCCACAACCACCCGGCAAATATCAGAGTATATTTCGCAATTGATTGGATAAAGCAATCTATCACCTTTATATCAATAATCCGCCACAACCAGTGTGCGAGCTGAATGGTTGGGGTTACCACATAGGCACCATAGATTTCATCAAAATACCCTTTATTCCAAAATAGAACATACAATCGATTGCTTCTTTCATTTGCTCTCGAGGCCTGACGTTGAGATCGAATCTGTCTTGAGTATGCATACACCCACCCCGCCACGGCCATACCAAGAGAGACCACAAGCCAGAAAGAAAAGCCCTGTTCGACTGTACCTTCTGCCAACGTGACTTTTGGAAAGATCAAGGACGGAGCAAGAAAGTTGGCGAACCAATTCCAAAACAGTGTCAACAATCCGCCTGCAAGAACCGTAGTCAGAAAAAGAACCGCTAAAATGGGGCCATTTAAAAACTGTGGTCGAACCGATTGCGACTCCAAACCCTGCTGTCCTGAAGCGGGCCAGTACGTCTTTGGACCGTGAACAAAAAGCGAGGTGACGCCCTTAAAAAGATATTGAGAAGCCACAAATACCGTGATCAAGCCAATGACCTTGAATCCAATCGAGGCAGAAGCAAACCCCGTGACCCCCCACAAATATTCATACGACCCGGAAAACAGCACGAACGGTGGGAGAAGCGCCAACAACAAGGCCCCGCCATATAAGACTCCCATGCCCTCAGTGACATGAGGTTCGTGATCACCTTGCTTTAGGTCCCGTTCCACTGATTGCAACGAATTGCCGGTAGATAGAAAGAAGAAGGCTTTATAACATCCATGGGCAAGAAGATGGAAAATCGCAACTGCAAACGCGCCCAAACCACAGGCCATCACCATGAACCCGATTTGGCTGATTGTGGAATAGGCCAAAATCTTTTTAATGTCCGATTGAGTCAAGGAAACTATCCCGGCAAAAACCGCTGTAGAGGCACCAATAATAAAAATGAACGTCATGGCGTATGGAGAAAGACTGATCAGCGGACTCACTCGCACTAACAAAAAAGGACCCGCATTTACCATAGTCGCCGCATGAATAAGAGCCGAGACCGGAGTCGGAGCCTCCATCGCGCCGGGTAACCACACGTGAAACGGCATCTGTGCAGATTTTCCCATAGCTCCCATAAAAAGGAAGAAGGGAATGAGCGCCACAGGATAGATCTGAAGATCCAAGCCTGCCCATCCCAAGATATTGATGGTATGGTTCTGCATGCCTTCAGCCTGGGCAAGAATGGTCTGGATGTCGAGTGTGCCAAAGGTAAAAAAGGTTAGAATGATGCCAAAACTGAATCCGACATCTGCGATTGAGTTCACGATAAACGCTTTGGTGGCCTCCCGGCAAGCTGAAGGCCGTTCTGCCGCGTGGGAAATCAACAAGTAGGAACAGATCCCCATGACTTCCCAACTGATCAACAACATCAAAAGATTGCCACTCATGACCAGGAAGATCATGGAACTGGTGAACAAGGCAATGACAGCGAAAAAACGGTTATATCGTGAGTCCCCTATCATGTAACGAGAGGAATACACATGCACAACGGCACTGACCCCTGTGACCAGGAGCAAAAGCAGAACCGTCAGCTGGTCAACGAACAGGGTTAAATCAATGGTCAAGGAGCCCGATTGAAAGAGGCGATAAAGAGAAAGAGTAAATGGTCCGTTTCTCAGTACCTCAATGAAAGCGGCAACTGATAACACAAAAGAAAAACCGATGGCGGGAATCCCGATCCGGTGACTGTTCTCACCCCAACGACGTCCTCCAAGAAAAAGAATGAGAGAAGCCAGGAGGGGAAGGAAAGGGATGAGAATGTAAATTGACATAATATTCATCAAAGACCTGGTGGCAGAGCCTGATTCAACAACAGTTGAACGATGGGAGCACTGAATATGCCAAGAATCACGACAGCTGCTGATGTGACTCCCATGGTCAATTTAAGTGAGAAGGGAATTTCCTCAAACTGATCGTCCGATCGTGTAGATGATTGGCGGAACATACATTCGAACAGTTTAACGAAATAGGCAAGCGTCAAGAGTGTGGAGAGTATCACTGCAGCAACCGAAACATAATCGTCCGCTTCTAACGCTCCAAGAATGATGTACCATTTGCCAAAAAATCCACCCGTTGGAGGCAGGCCAATCATACCTAAGCCCACAACAATTAAAGAGCCAGTAAGCCAGGGAACTTGTTTCCCAATACGCCCCAGTTCGTCAATTGTTTTGACCCCATACTGACAAAACGCGATGCCTGCTATATAAAACAGGCTAGCCTGCATAACGGCGTCGTTCAATAAATAAAAAACGCCTCCGGCAAATCCGGTTGGATTACCCTGGCCGAATCCAATGAGAATAATGCCGATGTGTGCAATCCCTCCATATGCGAACATCATTTTAATGTCTCGCTGGGCTAAAGCCAGACTTGCACCTATGACCGACGCTAATGCTCCAAGAGCAGCCACCAGCAATAAAATCGGAATATCATAAATAACAATGGTTGCATTTAAGACCCAATAGATAATCCTGACCCATGCCAATAGCACTACTTTCGTGATGAGTGGAGCTAAGATAGCGGAGATAGGTTCAGGTGCATAGGTATAGGCCTCGGGCAACCAGGCATGAAACGGGACTAAGGCCATCTTGATTCCCAAGCCAATAAAAATAAAAAGCAGTCCACCTATTAGAGCTTTAGAGTCCAGTAGCATGGGAAGTTTGCCGGCTATATCAGCCATGTTCAGTGTGCCGGTCACCGCATAGAGATAACTCACCCCTAAAAGATAAAGGGAAGCACCAATGGTTCCCAATATAAGATAACGAAAGGCTGCAAATATCGCTCTTCCACCAGCGATACCCACAAGTGCGTAACTTGAGATAGCTGCAACTTCTAAAAACACGAACAGATTGAACAGATCCCCAGCGAAAACAATGCCGGTCAAGGCGGACACCAACAACATGATCAACGTGTAATAATGAACGATTCGGCCGCCTAGAGCTTTTGGGGAAGTGGGTCCAGCAAACAGCACTCCCAGCAAACCCAATGCACTCAGTAAAAGTAAGATGACACTCGCCAATCCATCAGCCACCCACTCAATACCGAGGGGCGCAGACCACCCACTGAATGCATATCGTACCTCTCCATGACGAATGACGTTATAGAGGTTTAAAATAGAGAACGGCACCATAGCCGCGAGAATTACCACAGAAATTGGCCGGCTCCAATGATGGTGTTTCAGGCAAACCACTGGCATGGAAATAGCGGCAAACAATGGGAGGAGGAATAGAATTGCGGGAAGTTGGTGACTCATTCTAGTTTTTCAAGAATATCTTGTTCGTCAAGGCTTCCATATTGTCGATAGATTGCTCCGCACAGGGCTAATCCCACTCCCAGGGTCGCTACACCAACCACAATGGCAGTGAGGGTCAAGACATGAGGCAACGGGTTTGCGTAACTCGCCACTTGCACCGGATCCGTGGTTGATAAGAGCACGGGAACGGTTGCTCCCTTCTTCGCACTAATAGACACCAGAAAAAAAATCACGCTGGTTTGAACCAAATACATCCCGATGAGTTTCTTTACGAGATTGTATCGGGTAACCATGATATAAAAGCCCCACAGAAAGATGATGACAAAAGTCAAAAAATTGGGCCGGTGAAAAACTGCGAAAAGTGCATCAACCATCTATTGAATCCTCGATAATCTCTTCAGCAGATAAGCTAAAAACAATTGAAATGGCTGTTACCATTACGTCTACAGCCACACCGATTTGTGTCAGTACGATTCCCAAAGATCTTCGTGAGGCAATTTCAAGACCTGGAATTTCCAGGTTCGCATAATTGAGAAACTCTCCGCCTCCAATCATACATAAACCTCCGACCCCTGCGTAGATCAGCATTCCGACTCCATCACCATGTAAAACCTTTTGGGCAAATCGACTTCGGGAAGCGTCATAACCAAAAATCAAAATCGATAAGATCATCCCCGCGCCTAAAATGACTCCGCCGACAAAACCTCCCCCGGGTCCGTATTGCCCAAAAAACAACACGTATAAACCAAACATTTGGACGACCGGGATGAGAAAGCGTCCTAAAGTCTGTACGATAATGCTGTCGTGTGAACGTATCATCTTCTTTGTCTCCTAAGCAGTAAGGCACAGGCAATGCCCGCGGAAAAAATCACCACCGTTTCGATCATCGTATCAAGCGATCGATAGTCCATCAGAACCGAAGTCACAACATTCGGAGTGTGAGTATCCTGATAGCTCTGCTTGAGATAGGTCGGCGAAATATGAACGCTTGCAGGAGAATTCGGGTCCCCAAAGCCAGGGAGATCTTTCGCGGCATAGAGTAAAAGAATCCCCAAGAGAGGAAAAATAATTAACGTTGTCAGAGAAGGAGGAGGACGCCGAAGCCGGGTGTCTTTGGGGGCAGTGCGGAATAGAGTTAAAAGAAATAAAACCGTAGCTAATCCGGCACCTACGACGGCTTCCACGAAGGCAACATCCACAGCTCCGAGCCATGCCCATACCAACGCCAGAAAAAAACTATAAGAACCCAGGAGCAGAACGGCACTCATCAAATCCTTAACCAGGATGGCGCCGGCTGCCGTAACAAGCAGCAGAAGGAGTAAAGGAATTTCATATGAAAAGATCATGGGGTTTCCTTTTTCCAGGGTTTTAAGCCAGACCGGAGAGCCGCGCGAATTGTGGCATGTGTAATGCCTGGATTAAGAATATACAGTAAAGCCAGCACCACTAGAATTTTCAGCATATTTTTACCCAGTCCTTCATGCAAGGCAATTCCAACTAACATCAAAAAGGCCCCCAGGGAGTCTGTCAATGATACGGCATGGGAACGACTAAACACATCCGGCAATCGAATCACGCCAATCGCAGCAACAATCAGAAAAAATAATCCCGCAACAATAAAAATAATGGAAAGTATGTTCATGCTACGAACGCCCCTTTTCTTCCAAATACTTGGTCACAGCAAGTACTCCGACTAAATTGAGTAGAGCATATCCGGTCGAGATATCAATAAACATATCGACTCGCTCAAAATAAATTCCAATGACAATAAGCAAAATAATTGCCTTAGTGGAAATACCATTGAGACCCAACACGCGATCAAAAACTGTGGGGCCCCGCAGGACACGGTACAGATACACACCAATAAGAATAGCCAGCAATACCAACACGCAGATAAGAAAAGTTTTCATAAATCCGGTTCTTGGTCCTTAAAAATGTCAGCAATCTTCGATTCGATGTGCTTGTTTGCAACATCTTCTCTTAAAACGCTATCCATCGTGTGAACAACAAGTTTATTACGGCCAACTTCTGCGGTAATCGTTCCAGGAGTTAATGTGATGGAATTACCGAGAAGAACAACGGCTGCTCGATTACTTAGTTTTGGCTCCACAGTAATTAATTGAGGAGCAATGGGAAGTGCCGGATGCAAAATAAGCTTGGACAAATGAAGGCTGCTTTCAACGATCTTATAAAAAAGCCAGGGAAGGTAAAGGAGGAATTTGAGCCACAAACGAAATTTCGGAACAAAAGGGGAATGACCGGAGTTGATCCAAGCCACGGCGAAGGAACATAAAAGCCCCAAACCAAGATGAATCCATGTAAAGCTGGAAGACAACAAAACCCAAAACACAAACAGTGCTGTGATTTTTAAAAGCAGGAAATTTGATGATATGGGCCTAGATCGAGTTGCCATAAATTTGTTAGATACGGGTTTGACAGCAGAGTATCAGCGTTATTCGATTTTAACTATAAAAACCAGTCGGAGACTGATAATGAAACATCTATATTCCTGTAATAGTCCAAGCTCAATGCATGTTTAATTAGGGGACATGAACCTTTTCCCACGTCGCATTAGGATTATAACGATGAAACTCAAATTTATGAGGATCCAAGGCCACAAGATTAAGCCATTGATTATGAAGCAACTGTTGAAGGATGGAGTGTTTTTCAATGATAGATGAGATTACGCTCGGCGTCTGTTCGATGATAGCTAAGAGTCGCATCGGTTCATGATAGTGAGTGTCCCCGTTGTTGACTGTTTGTAGAGGGAATCCCATTTGCAAATCACTTTGGCTTCCCAGCATCATCCCAACACCTCCGACGACATTGTGTAATACCTTGCTGCCGCTTCCATATGCCCATGGGTCAACTGCAGAAAAATAATATCCTGTATTAATCCATTCGCCGACAATTAATGGTGCGGTCATGATTTTTTCGAGAATTTCACCTTGAGGATCAGCAATAGGATCATAAGAATGCAAGAAAACCCGGCCGCCTAGATCCAGACCCTTGGTTAGCTTTCGTCTTCCAATGAGAAACGAAGCATTGCCCGCTAATCCCCATTCCGGTCGAGGATTCGCCCAATCGCAACTGCGTTCGTCTACATGAGCAAAAGCCTGTTGTGGAGAAATTTCAGTCGGAGCACTGGGAATGCGACGGCAGCGTTCAAGAGCCTGCTTCGCGCCCGCTTCTTCGAGGCCTTTATTCAACGCCTGCAAATCTTTTTTATGCGAATCAGGTAATACCTCTAGATCGTAAAACTCGACCCGATCAGTCGTTGTGTTATGTATCCCTGGAAGAAACCAAGTGTCATCGGGAATCGGCAATCCATTTTCCTTGAGAATGCGACGCACTTCAGGCTCATTCGCCATCGTGGCAAAAACCCGCGCATTGGCATCGCCCGGTGCTCCCCCGCAAGCCCCGCAATCCAACGCCCCATAATAGGGATTGTTGTCCGTCTCGCTCCCGTGACCACAGAGGCACACCAACCGCGCAAAGTTTTTAGTGAGCCCCATTCCACGCAAACCATTTTCGACAAATGTCGCTCGTTCCGAAAGAGAAAATCCCACAGAAAGTCCGTCAGGGATTCCTTCCGCATTCACTTCTCCGATCCCGGGGTTTTGAGGATTGGATGGCGCGGAAATTGAGATCTGGGTTGGAACCCTATGCGTCAGCCAACCTTGAATGGTAGAAGTCATCGTATGAAATGCTTTTTTGAACAAGGTTTTGCCCACCAACACCAGACTGAAAAAGAATCCCAATACATCAATCGTCATCATCGACCCAATAGGATGATGCTTCAGGTCGTGAAAAAGATGGTGCCCCAGTCGAGACCAGCGAGTACCCGAAGAATATTTTTCTAGCGCCTCTGTTTCTCCCGACCGGGGTGTTTCCGTCACCGCATGGTTGGGAACCAACAACACAGGACATAAAGAGGCGCGTAGATGACTGTCAAAAGCTTGATTGTTAATGGGAATGCCAAAAAACCCTGCAAACCCAAACGTTTCATAGGGGCCTTGGGCCTCAATATGGCGACGAAATGATTCAGAGCGTACGTCGATACAAAAAACCAGTTGTGCATGGGGGCGAGTTTCCAATTCCGGCACCGTTCCGCGATGCGCTGAAATATTTCCTAACAACATTTCTCGAAAGGAGTCTTCGTATGCCTCAATCCATACCCGTCCATGCTGATCCGCAGGAAAGTCATCTAACCATTGCAACAACATTTGGGCGTCAGTAAGCGAGATATCGTGAACCTCTCTTGGAGATAACTCAAGAAACTGTGCTAAATGGAATAATCGCCAAGCATGTCGACATTTTATCTGCTTGGTTGGATCTCCAGATTGTCCTCCATGCCCAATTTGTTGGTGGTATTCTTCGGATCGATCATTCCAATATGCAGTCAGGGCAGAGACTGTCCCATCAATTCCCCATTCTTTTTGACACCGAATGTTGGTCAACTCCGCTTCGTAAAACAAACGGACGGCCAGATACTGTGTGGTGTCAATGGGATGTTTGTGTTGCGCATGGTATGTTGGATGTTCCCCAAGCCACCGTATGTATCGCGTCCAGCCTGGCAATAATGACAGTTGTCTTGAGAGATAATCTTTCCATTGTTCTTGGGGAATTTCGAGTTGGTGTAAGCTGGAATGGACCGCGTCTTCTGGGGCTGCAGGAAGGCTATGAACTTTTTGGGTGAAATCTTTAATCCCGAGAAGCTGCCCCGAAAAATCTTTCTGCGCCAGGTTCCGCCATGCTTGATAGAAACCTTCTTCTCGTCCAGGCATTTTCCAACCGGCTAATCCTTCATCGAGAAACGCCGTCACCCATTTGATGAGTTGATCATTGATTTGGTCGACCAGACCACCTTCAGTCAAGCTATCAACCCAATCGCTGAGGGTCTGTTGAGGCGGCAAGGAAATGGGTGCAGACGTTTGCGCATCCTCAGATATTTGAGATGAAGTTTGGAAATCAGATAGCCCGAAGACAGCTAACACACTCTTCCACAAGTCTGTCAGGTAGGCTTCTTCGGGATACTCCCGATACCGCTCATATTCATTGATGGTTTGTTCAATAAGGTATTTCTGGGACTCTTCGGAAAGATCCTGTCGAAACTGTTTTATGGCTCCACCGCCGTTTAACTCCCATTCCAGGAGAGATAGTGGCAATTCCTCGAAGCCAAAAAGTACGTGTAATTGCCAAACATCTTCAGGGGCAACCTTTCGACTTCCAATTTTAATAGAAGTTTGTCCGTCTGGGCGAGGCCCAACTCTGGAAAAAGCGCGCTCAAAGCTTTCTTTAGTAATGCGGCCATTTCGGTAAAATTGACGATACTCCTCATTTGCAAGATACCCATTTCCACCAAGAAGGTCCTTACCTTTTCGAACAGCCTGGTCAAACGGCAGATATTCCAATCCATGAATGGGATTCTGTGCAACCATGGTTCGCATGGGCCAAAACGGGGCAATTGGCTCACTGGCGTTCAATACAACTTGCCGA
>JANQEK010000001.1 GCA_028278405.1 Nitrospinaceae bacterium | reverse complement strand
CAAGGGATCTTATGCGGGGGACTCTGTATGCTATTGGGAGCCTGCTCCACCCTGGGACTGGGCAGTCACTCAAAAGAGAAATCCAACCCGCCCTCTGAGTTTGCAAAACTTGCTGAGGCCAATCAGGAGATAGAAACAATCCAGACATCTTACCGATCCCCCTCTCCAGGAAACACGGTTTATGACCTTCCGGACGCCCAGGATTATTCGGTGTATGAAAACCGTCAATGGGTCAACGAACTGGATACGGCACCGGAATGGCAACGAACACCGGAAGAATGGAACCCGCCTCTGTATCAGGACCCGGTTTCGCAACCGGTACCGCAGGAACTGGAGTCCGATGATTCTCAGGAGGAACAGGTTCAGCAAGAACAAGAACCTTACGATTCAGAGAGAGAAATCGCGCAGCCGGTCCAACCTCCGGCACCACCTGCAAGCGAAGACATTGAGGAAAAAATAGAATTGCCGTGGGTGGACGACATGAGCCGGGCTTCTCTCCAGGAGGCGATTCGAAAACAGTTGGAAGTCATGGAAGAAACCGACCTGACGCAACGCGTCCGCCTCGGCACCCGCAGGGTGACCCGTCAGCATCTGGTCGACACGTTATACGCTTTTTCAGATTTGCTGGAACAGGATGTGTCCGAGGAAGAGTTCAATCGCCTTCTCAACGAACAGTTTGAAATCATCACAGTGGGTTACCCCCGTGCGGGAAAACCGGTTCTGTTCACGGGTTACTACACCCCGATCATCCCGGCGCGTCGGGAAAAAACTGAGAACTTTATTTATCCTCTTTATCAGAAACCGGAATGGTACCCCGAAGCACAAGCAGCGTTGAGTCAACGGAGAACGTATCGCCTTGACGCGGGTTTCCATTTGACCCAGGTTCGCGACCAACCCCTTCTGACGCGGGAGGACATCGACGGCGGCCAGGTGCTGAGCGATCAAGAGTTAGAGCTGGCTTGGCTCCGGGACGATCTCGAACGCTATTTTCTGCACATTCAGGGGTCGGGCTATCTGGCGTTTCCAGACGGCACCCTGCAGGCGGTCCAATACATGGGTTCCAACAATCTCCCCTACCGCAGTGTCGGCAAACAAATGATTCAGGATGGCGTCATCGAGCCGGCCCAGGGATCGATGCAGGGAATGAAACAATATTTCCGCGAGCATCCGGAAGATATCGACGAGTACTTGTTCCGCAACAACCGTTATATCTTTTTCCGGAACTCCGACAGCTCACCGCGCGGGTCCGGCGGAGCCGAACTGGTACCCGGACGTTCCATCGCTACCGACAAATCTATTTATCCAGCCGGCGGCCTGGCGTTCATCACCGTTGAGAAACCGCTAATGAATGATGAGTTGGAAATCGTTGGATGGCAAAAGGTATCGCGGTTTGTGGTGGATCAGGATACCGGATCGGCCATCAAAGGACCGGGTCGGGTGGATTTGTACTTTGGAATCGGCGAACCGGCGGGTGCGGCAGCCGGTCACTACAAACGCACCGGCCGCATGGTCTACCTTCTCCAAAAATAATTTCTTCAGCTTTCATCAAAAAAGGCGCCCTGTAAAGGGACGCCTTTTTTAAATCCGTAAGGGATCAGCGACTCCAGGACCTGCCTCCTCCTCTACCGCCACCGCCTCGACCCTTGCCGCCCCAGCCGCGGCCACCCCAGCCTCTGCCTCCGCCCTTGTATCTGGGACCCCATCCTCTGGCGACCCAGCCGCGACCTCTATACTTGCCCCCGCCGTACCACGGGGTGTAGTAATAATGACGGTGGACATGGCGATAGCGGGGTCCCCAGGATCCCAGCCAAATGGAGTAACCCGGTGCGTAGTAGTAACCAGGATAATAAAACCCCGCGTTAAAAGCACCCGGGTAGACATAACCGTAGCTGCTCGGGTAATAAGTGGTTCTGGCGGGCGTGCCTTCGCCGGAAAGACAGCGGTTGAATCCGTCGTTCCATCCCTGCTTGTATGCGTCATCCGTTTCGAAACGATTGGTGTCTTTTTTAAATAGATAGGAATTGTTGCCGGAAGAAAGACGTCCGCTATCGCACCCCTCCATAAAACCGACCTTGTAAGCCGCCGGTTGCTGCACGCCGACCATGGCATTCACCTGCTCCATGCTGGTGGACAACATGGGTGCCGGCCCCTGAGTCTGATAATATCGGCCCTGGTAATTGGCATAACATCCTGACAGAAACAATCCCAGAATCAAAACCATCCATCGCATAACCCGGTCCTCCTGATATTTGACTCAAATTTGTATCTAATATTAACAGTAAGTATAGGAGCTTTCAATCCCTATCGCAACCCCTACATCCAGACTCATCTTTTAGATTACCGTCATTCGGGGATCAAAAGAACCCCCTATTATCTTATTGATTTTAAACGGGTTGTGAGTATACTTCAGAAGTGCAAGAATGGAAACGACGCGGCTTATAAAGCCAAACGCAGTGCCTTGAGGAGGAATAAAGTCGCACGGCGGTGACTTTTAGTGAGATGAAAGTACAAACAAATAAAAGTGAAGCATGAGGGTGCATCCGCTTCGGTTCGCCAACATATCTACCGGTAGAGCTGATAGGCCTAACGCTTGAATATGAAGGGACCCGGCTCAACCTGCGAACCCTCTCACCATTATCCTGGTCGCCTCGCTACAGCTTACAAACAGAGACTTTTTTAGGACCCATACGTGTTGGCTCACGAATAGGCGAAGGTCCTTGAAGACTCGTAATCCTTGGGGGGAAATTGGTCCATCAAAGTTACCTTCTTTTGGGATGCTTCGCTTTCCCCTCCGGTTGCGCGATCACTAGAGCTCAACTAGTGAGCGGATCGGGGAATCCTCAATATGAGTTTCAATAACAGCATATAAACTCCTTCTTTCTTTGAGGGTTCATAATGAGGACGACCAACGCTAATGTATTTACCATTCAAAAGTCAAGGATAAAAGACTCGGATTGGTCAAATCAAAACCCCTAAGTAAGGAGGAAGGGTTACTCCGGTTCGGAGTAGAGAGCGACGAGGCGTTTGTCGATGAAATCGAAGCGTTCGGTACGCACCCACTGTTGTTCTTTGTCAGGACTCCCCGCCACGGCGGAGAAGTCGAGGTTGTGCGGGTTGCGCTTGATCATGCAGGCATAGGTGATGGATTCCGGTTTCTCCTCGATTTCGAGAGAATCCACGGCGTTCATGAAATGAGTGCCGGTGGTGATGATGTCATCGACGATCAACCAATGCGTGTCGGGAGGCATGGCAGGAATGTTCAATTGTTCAAGCTCGGTCCGTTTGTGTGGCATGATGTGAAACGGCAACCCCATCATCTGCGCCAAACGATAACCGATGCGAATACCTTCGGTCTCGATGCCTACCACCACGTCAAACTTGCCGTGCTGCTTCTGCCAGTCTTCCAGCTTGCGGTGCAACTGGGTGCAGTAGGCATCGTTCATGGTGTCGGACAACGATGCGTAGTCATAATCGTAGGTGGACTTGATGCCCGGCCCGAAAACGTAACTGCCTTCTTTTTTGATGCGAGAGAACACGGTTTCAATCTCCTGGATTCATTTCCTGACTCTATTATCAATGACTCGGATCATTCGGATTTATTCCCCCTCCGGCACGCCGTATTTGCCGATCAACGGAACAAAAAAGCAATCGCCCAGGCGTTTCATGCTGAGCCGTTTGCCGCGCTTGGTATACACCCTCAACTCCTGACCCTGGTCGTCGCCGATGGGTGCAACAATGCGTCCGCCGTCTTTCACCTGGTCGATCAACGCTTTGGGCACTTCGGGTCCAGCGGCGGTGATCAGCACGGCATCGTAAGGACCGAGTTCCTGCCAGCCGTAGGTGCCGTCGAATATTTTATAATTGATGTGAGTATACCCCAACCTGTCCAGTAATCGTTTCGCTTGCTGACCCAGCGGTTTCACCCGTTCAATGGTAAACACCTGCGCCGCCAGTTCTGAGAGAATGGCGGTCTGGTAGCCGGAGCCGGTACCGATTTCCAGTACCCGTTCCTCGCCGGTCAACTGCAGGGCCTCGGACATCGCGGCAACCACGTACGGCTGCGAAATGGTCTGGCTTTCGCCAATCGGCAGCGGATGATCCCCATAGGCTTTATGCTGGAAGGAATCGCGCACAAACAGATGCCTCGGCACCCGACTCATCGCCTCGATCACGCTGAGGTCCTTGATGCCGCGGTTGATGATCTCCTCAATCATTTTTTGCCGATGACCGGCGTATTTTTGAGACGTGTGGGCGGGCAGGTTCATGATCAACGAGTGGTTTGCGTTGCTTTCAATCCAAGTTCGGGAAGCGAGTGAATAATTTCCAGAGCGTCTGGCGGATCGGGTTCAGTGAATCGGAAACGATGGCCGGGGTCCGCCTTCCCTGGGAAAAAACCTGGAAGGCGGTTTGCATTCCGATTCCGGAGGTTGTATTTCCAGGATTCGGTGCGGGTCCTGATAAAAAATCAAATCCCAGGTATCTTGACGACTATCGTATTTCAGAAGGTAAATATTTTCGTCATCGGCGACGACCTTGAAGTAGTCTGCGGTCTCGCCGAACCAGCGGTCGATGACTTCACGAATTTTAAACGAACGCGTATAATCGCATTCGTTAATGGTAAAAGCCACCGGTCGTTCGTTTATTCTATAACCTGAATAGCATTCCACCTTGACCATGCGGGTATCTTAGGCCTATAACCGCAAATTGTAAACCCTTTTTCATCTGGAATTTAAGGGTTAAAGTGCGTTCAAGCTCGATTTCGAAGAGAGGCTCCTGATGACCCAACCCGAGAATGCAAATCTCATAAAACACCTGGAAGCCCTGGTAGGGGAACGCAACCCGTTCAGCACTCCGGGACCTCTCGAACAGGCCGCCGGGTACATCGCCCATCAGTTTCAATCGATAGGACTGGGTGTGTCGCGTGAAGAAGTACCGTTTGAGGGAACCACTTCGCACAATGTCTTCGGTTTGAAAGAAGGAACGGATTCTTCTGCGGGAACGTTTATTCTTGGAGCCCATTACGATTCGGTACAGGGCACCCCCGGAGCGGATGACAACGCCAGCGCCGTCGCGGCATTGCTTGAAGTGGCACGGTGCCTGAAGGAAATCCCGATGAAAGGCTCGATCCTGTTTACCGCCTTCACGCTGGAGGAGTACGGTTTTATTGGAAGCCACCAGATGGCCGCCCGTTTGAAAGAAACCGGCGAACCGGTTTCCGGCATGATCTCACTGGAAATGCTGGGTTACCGAACCCGCGAACCCGGTTCGCAAACCTATCCGCCTTATGTCGATGCGACCCGGTACCCGGACACGGGAGATTTTATCGCAGTGGTGGGCAACGAACCGTCACAGTCTTTGGCGCTCGGCCTGGCGAAAGCTCTGAAGCAAACCACGCCTGAATTGGGAGTGGAGTCCCTGGTGCTCCCCGGACGAGCAGACGATTTTGTAGAAGTACGGTTGAGTGATCACTGTGCTTTCTGGGAACAGGATTTCAAAGCCGCCATGTTGACGGACACCGCGTTTTTCAGAAATCCGCATTACCATCAGCGGACCGACACGCTGGAAACGCTGGACATCGATTTCATTCGTGAGATATGCGCGGGACTCGTGGAATACCTGAAAGATCCCATCACCTGAACAGAAGAGTCGTTTAGAAAAAAATTTGGATCGCGCGGGCTTTTAAAGGGTACTGTGTTACAGCGGAGAAATCGGGAGGGACAAACGGATGAAGATTATTCTTTTACCGCCGTTTTTGCCTTTTCATCGTTAACGAGGGTTTTAAAGGATTCTTTCAGTACGTTTTTACCCTTTTTAACGACCTTGCGGTCTTTTTCGAATTGCTTTTCTTCGTCTTCGATATACTTTCTTGCCGTAATTCTTTTGGGTTTGGCAGGCGTAGCTTTTTTCTCAGCTTTTTTGACTTGTTTAACCGGCTCGGTTTTGGTTTCCAAAGCCGCCTTGTCAACAGCACCCACTCCGATCAGTTTTTGAAAAGAATCCTTAAGAGTTTTTTTGGTTTCTGACTTGGCAGTCTTGGACTCTTCCTGCTTCTCTTTTTTCTTATGAGTCGCGCTTCCTCCAGTCGGAGCCATATTGATCGCGTTCAAGGATTTTTTCTTGGTTGTTTTCTCTTTCTTCTTATCTTTCTCATCATTACCCACCAGCGACTTCAGAGTCTTGGTGAGCAGCCCCTCATCCTTCTTGGCAGGCTCGGGCTTTTTCTTGACGATTTTTTCCTTTTGAGGCTTGGCCGCTGGGCTCTTTTTGTCCTTATCTTTATCGTCGCCCACCAGAGTCTTCAGGGTTTTGGTGAGAATGCCCTCATCCTTCTTGTCAGGCTCAGGTTTTTTCCCGGCGGATTTTTGCACCAGAGAATTAGATGCGTGGTTCTTTTTGTCCTCATCGCCACCCACCAGTGTCTTGAGCGTTTTGGTCAGAAAGCCCTCTTCTTCCACTGCCTCAGGTTTTTTTGCCGGGGCTTTTTTCGCTTTGACCGTCTTTACCTTTTTCTTTTTCGGTTTGGAAGCCTTTTTGGGGGTTGCTTTCGGTTTTGCAACGGCAGGCTTTTCGGATGAACCCTTTTTTTGGAATTTCTTTTTAGGGATGTCCAGAGGGCTCGCACTATTCCCCATCACCGCCAGTTGGAACGAACCTTCAAGTCCCTGGCCTGCCTGGGGTTGACTCACGGAGAAATCCGGCGCAATGGGGTAAGCAGCCAGAGCTGTTTGACTCTCCATGAAACCCAAGAGCGCCAAAACCCCTACGATTGTTCTGAAAAACCTAAAATGCCACATCGGATATTCTCCTACCTAAAGTTTCCTCCACATATTATTAATAGTATAGAGCCTGAAACGCCTTTTGACACCCAAAAATTGTCAAAACTTCCTTTGAAAAACAAGGACTTAGGTGATTCGGTTCTCCCGGTTAAAGGAAAAAACGAAATATCTTGAAATCAAACCCCATTTTGTACACAATGACCGAACTCGAAATTTTGTTGGAAAATCATGCTCGCCTTTGCCAAAGACATTACCCAGAAAGAACCCAACCATCCCGAAGAAGGCCAAAACGCCAAACTCAAGGAATATATGGGCTATCAGCGGAGGATCAACCACGAAAAGTTGATCTACCATTCGCTTGAACATGCCAAAAGCTACCTGCAAAAGACCATCAATGACATGCGGGGGGATGAAAACAAATTAAAAAAATATCTGGAACAGGCATTCCCGGTCTCCCACCGTTATGCCAACTCGGATACGGTGATGCTGATGTTGAGAAAATTGATGAATGCCCACAATGCCAGCAACAACTGGTATCGCCTCAACCGTTTTTATTTTGGGCTGACATACGACGCCATGAACCGATTCGTCCAGATTTACAACCGTCTGATCAGTGAAGCGCCGGAGAAAAGTGCTGAGTATGGCATTTCCGACCAAACCGCGATCGATTTCGACGATTGGGTCCGGTTGTATTTTCATGATCTGGATTTTTTGATCGGACAGCCGCTCCCTTACGTCCATTTTACTTTTCGTCAACGCAACCGCGCTGTCGAAAACTTCATCCAAAAGGAAATTGATGCCGGGAAATCCCGCAAAGAGGCCATTGACGAAGCTTCCAAGGAATTTAACATCGAAGAGGATGCGGTTAGCATCCTACTGGGAAAAACTGTCGACCAAAAGGATTTGGAATTGTTTTACACTTCAGCGGAAAACCCCATCTACGAATTTCTTTACGACACCGCCTCGGAAGAAGGTTTTCAGGATGGCGAGTGTCTGCTCGATCATTCCTACTTTCTGGCTCACCAACTGAAAGGTCTTTCTGAAAAGGAAGCCGAATCGGTAGTCAGCGAAATCGAAAAGCTTTCAAAGCATTAAAAGCGTGTTAAACTATGGCAGCTCGAATCGGGGGATGAGCCCCGTCTTCTGGAAAATTTTCACTGGATTTCATTTTCATGACCAATAAAAACGATATGTCGTGGGACGACATTGAGGATCCGGGACCCCCGCGAGACCGGGATCGGGGAAGAGGCGGCCGAGGCGGAGGTCCGGGCGGCGGCGATCCGGGCCCCCAGTTCGAAATGCCTCCGATCAAAATCCCGCAGTTGAATCCATCCACCATTCTTATCGGTGTCATCATTCTGCTTGTTGTCTGGATTGTGCCGAGCGTGGTTTATACCGTCGACCAAAAGGAAGTCGGGGTGGTCACACGATTCGGAGAATATGTGCGAACCACGCCACCAGGCTTGCAGTGGAAACTCCCCTCTCCTATCGAACATGTACAAACGCCCAAGGTGCGAAAGATCCGGGCGACGCGGGTCGGCTTTCGGGAAAGAGGCGGTCAGAAACAGGATGTCCCGAATGAATCCCAGATGCTGACGGGTGACGCAAACCTGGTCAATATCGATCTGGTCGTCCAGTACCACATCATCGACGCCAAGAATTATCTTTTCAATATCCGAAACCAGCCCCAGGCGGTGCACGATGTGGCGGAAACCGCCCTGCGCGGGATTATCGGCAACCGTCCGATCGACGACGCTATCACGGATGCCAAAGCTGAAATCCAGATTCAGGTGAAAGAAGCCATGCAGGTGATCCTGAACAAATACGAATCCGGTATTGAAATATTGAATACACAGCTCAAAGATGTCCGTCCGCCGCAGCCCGTGGAGTTCGCTTTTAAAGATGTAAAGAGCGCTGAAGAAGATAAAGAACGACTGATCAATGAGGCCAAGGGTTACCAAAACTCGGTTATCCCGGAAGCTCGCGGTAAGGCTGCACAAATCCTGGCTGCGGCCGAAGCATACCGGGAAGAAGTGATCAATAAAGCTGAAGGTGATGCGAACCGATTCCTGGCTCAATACAAGGAATATAAAAAAGCTCCACAGGTCACTAAAAAGCGGATTTACCTGGAAACCATGGAAGAAATTTACCCCGGAATGAACAAAGTGATTACATCCGGTAACAAAAGCGGAGTGCTTCCAATTCTACCGCTCAATAAAAATCTGGAGGGAGCGCTTTCCTCCGGCCGTAAATAAATAATACGCAGGATTTATTGATGAAACCTCTCAACTTATTTCTTCTGGCGATTGTCATTGCGGTGCTTTATGGATCCATGTTTACGGTCAATATGACCCAGAACGCGATCGTTCTGCGATTCCAGGAACACAAGCAAACGATCACCGAACCCGGATTGTATTTCAAGCTTCCGATTTTTGATGAGGTCCGTTATTTCACCAAGATGCTGCTGGTGCTCGACGCGCCGCCTGCCGATGTTATCACCGGGGACAAGCAAACCATGCTGCTGGACAATTACAGTATGTGGCGTATTCAGGATCCTCTGTTATTTCTTCAGACACTAGGCACTGAACCGGCTGGCGAATCACGGTTGGACGATATCATTAAATCAGAACTGCGGGTGGAACTGGGAACCCATGACCTGATGGACGTGGTCACCAAAACCCGCGAGGAAATCACAGGTAAAGTCACCAAAGAAGCCAATGAGAAAGCCGCTGAATACGGTATAGAAGTCGTGGATGTGCGCATCAAACGGGCCGACCTGCCTAAAGATAATGCCGACAAGGTGTTCGATCGAATGCGCGCGGAACGCGAACGGATCGCCAAAAAGCATCGCTCGGAAGGTGCGGAAGAGGCCACCAAAATCCGGGCGACCACGGATAAAGAAAAGGTGATCCTGATCGCTGAAGCCTATAAAAAGGAGCAGGAAATTCGCGGTAACGGCGATGCCCGCGCCACTAAAATCTATGCCGACGCATTCAACAGGGACCGGGAATTTTATGCCTTTATGCGTTCGATGCAGGCATACAAAAACTCCCTGAAAAAAGACACCACCGTTATTCTTTCGGAAAAATCCGATTTTCTGAAATACCTGAACAAGTCCCGTTAAACCAGGGTCATTCCACCGTTATGATCCCGACCTCCAGCCTGTTTACATTCCTATGAATATTCTCATTGTCGGTGCCGGCATTGTAGGCTTCAACCTGGCTCAGGAACTTTCCCACGAGGGCCACGATATCTCGATCATCGATGCCGATGCCGAAAAAATCAAATTGATCTCGGAAAAACTGGATGTGCTTGCCATCCGCGGCAACGGTTGTCTGCCCAGCACGCTGATCCAGGGGCGCATCCGCGACGCAGAAATGGTCATTGCCGTCACCGACAAGGATGAGATCAACCTGATGGTCTCCTTTCTGGCCCACAAGTTTGAAGTGCAGGAAACCTTCGCCCGCCTGCGCAACATGGAACTCACCGGGGAAAGCAAAGTCTTCAAGCCCAAGGAATTGTTTGTCGATCACGCCATCAACCCGGCGGAGATCATCATCGATTCCATTATTAAAATCATCAAAACCCCGGGGGCTGTTAATGTTGCCGAGTTCGCCGACGGTCAAATATTTTTCCGCGGATTCGACGTGCCGGAGAACGCCCCTCTGGCCGGAAAAACCATCGAGGAAATTCGCGAAGTCAGCGAGCTCAATGCCTTTCTGGTGGTGGCGATCGTGCGTGAAGGAAAACTCATCATCCCAAAATATGAAAACCGGATTCAGGCGGGTGACAAAATTTATGTTCTGGTGGATCATGATTTTCTGCCGCTGGTCCTGCCCATGCTCAACAAGGAAGCGGATGAAATCCAGAAAGTCATCATCTTCGGCGCCAGCCGGGTCGCTGTCAATCTGGCCCGGGAACTGGATAAGTTTATCAGTGACGTATCGATTATCGAACCGTCCCTGGAAAAGGCCAACGAAGCCGCGGATACCCTGGAGCACACCACCATTCTGCACGGCAGCGGCACGGACCCCGATCTGTTCAACGACATCAACATGAAAGAAGCGGACCTGTTTCTGGCCCTGGCCAAAGATGATGAGATGAATATCCTTTCGGCGCTGCTGGCCAAGAAGCATGGCGCCAAACGGGCTGTCGTCATCACCAACGATCCGGACTACCTCCCTATTTTGGATTCTATCGGCATGGACGTCACCATCAACCCCCGCTTGATCACCGTTTCTGAAACGCTGAAACATCTGCGCAAGGGTCAAGTGGTTAACCTGTACAAATTGATTGAGGGAGAAGCTGAAGTCCTGGAAATCGTAACGACGGCGGAAAGCGCAGCGATCGGAAAGCGCATCAATCAATTGAATATGCCGGAGCAATCGATAATCGGTGCCGTCTTGAGAGATGATGGAGAAATGGTGGTGCCCGGCGGGTCCACAGAGATTATCGAAGGCGATACGGTAATTGTCGTCACCCTGCCCGACTGCATCGACAAAATCGAAAAAATATTCAGCAAAAAAACCTCGTTCCTCTCCTGATGAACCTTAAAGCGATTTTCAACGTCATCGGCATTCTGCTGATACTGCTTTCCGGTATCCTGCTGGTTCCCTTGGCCGTTGCCCTGTTTTATGCCGACCCGGCCCTTCCCGGTCACCGGACGCCTCTGGTCGCTTTCCTCTCCTCGTGCATCGGTTCCGGCGTTGCCGGCTTGCTACTGTGGAAGCTGCTCCCTTCCGGTATAGAAAAATTACGGGAACGTGAAGGATTCGTCATCGTCGGTGTGGCTTGGATCATCATCACCTTTTTCGGTGCTCTGCCTTTTTACCTGACCGGTGTCTGCCCCGAGTTCGTGGACGCTTACTTCGAAAGCATGAGCGGCTTCACTACCACCGGCGCCTCGGTTCTCACAAACATCGACTCACTTCCTCACGGTATTCTATTCTGGCGCAACCTGATGCAGTGGTTGGGGGGTATGGGAATCATCATCTTGTCGCTGGCCATTTTCCCGGCCTTGGGTATCGGCAGTTTCCAGTTGTTCAAGGCGGAGATCCCGGGGGGAGCGACGGTGGAGCGCATGAAACCGCGCCTCGCGGAAACGGCGAAGGTTTTGTGGAAAACATATCTGGTACTGACCGTGGCGGAAATCATCCTGCTGAAAGCGGGAGGAATGGGGTTGTTCGACGCGATCTGCCACACCTTCTCGACGGTGGCGACCGGCGGCTTCTCCCCGCACCAGGCCAGCGTCGGACACTTCAACAATCTTTATTTTGAAACCGTCATTATTTTGTTCATGTTTTTAGGTGGCGTGAACTTTGCGTTGCACTATCATCTCATCCAGGGAAACTTTAAGGTTGTTTTTCAAAATCCGGAATTCCGTTTTTATGTGACCATGATCGTAACCGCGGTGGTGGTGGCGACCCTCGGCCTCGCTTATGCCAACGGCAACAGTCTGGAGCAGGCCTTCCGGAAGGCGGCGTTTAACGTGGTGTCCATCAATACCACCACCGGTTATGCCACGGATGATTTCAATCTATGGCCCGACTACCTGAGAATCATGATGGTGGTCATCATGATGGTGGGCGGCTGCTCCGGGTCCACCAGCGGATCATTTAAAATTATCCGCGTCATCATTTTGTTTAAAGTTATCCTCCGCGAACTCCAGAAACTGATTCATCCCCGTTCGGTAATCAGCATCAAGGTGGGACAAAAACCTCTCCCGCCGGAATACGTGATGAATGTCGTTGCGCTGTCGGGATTGTTTCTCGGTCTGACCGGGCTCGGTTTTGCCGCTTTGGCATTTATGGGGGTTGATTTGACCACGGCTCTCAGCGCGTCCGTCGCCTGCCTGTTCAATATCGGCCCTGGTATGGGGCAGGTCGGGCCCGCCGCAGACTATGCCGGCCTGCCGGAAGGGGGCAAATGGATCCTGATTTTATGGATGCTGATGGGACGCCTGGAAATTTTCGGTATCCTGCTGCTGTTCCTGCCCATGACTTGGCGGAAGTAAGCACTATTTCATTGATTTTACCCCTCCAGTTGGATTAGTATTCTCCTGTTTCCTTGGTACCGCCAATTCAAAGGTTCCATCTTTCGATCCCTCAAGTGAGGGAAAATCAGCATTTTAAATAATTGCAATTCCCCTGTTGCAGGGGAAATTTGTTTATAAGGATTGACTCGGAATGAACAAAACACCGAATCCCCTAAAAGTTACTGAAGTCGTTTTAAGAGATGCCCATCAGTCGCTGCTTGCCACCCGTATGAAAACCGAGGACATGCTCCCGATTGCAGAAAAGCTGGATGCTGTCGGCTATTTCTCGCTTGAGGCGTGGGGCGGCGCCACGTTTGACACCTGTATCCGATTTTTGAACGAGGACCCATGGGAACGTGCCCGGCAACTCAAAAAGAAAATACCCAATACCCCGCTCCAGATGTTGCTACGGGGTCAAAACTGTGTGGGCTACCGGCACTATGCGGACGATATCGTTGAACGGTTTGTCAAACAATCCTACGAAGTGGGAATCGAAATTTTTCGAATATTTGATGCGTTAAATGACCTGCGCAATATCGAGGTTGCGGTGAAAGCCGCCAAGAAGTGCGGCGGCACTGTTGAAGGATGCATCAGCTATACGGTCAGCCCACTGCATAACATCGAGCTATATCTCAAGATGGCCCGGGATTTGGTGGACATGGGCTCGGACATCATTTGTATTAAAGACATGGCGGGTCTGTTAACTCCACAGATGACTACACCGCTTGTGCGCGAGCTCAAAAAGACCATCAAGATTCCCATTCATCTCCACTCCCACTCGACTACCGGGCTGGCGGGGATGAATATCCAATGCGCTATTGATGAGGGTCTGGATATGGTCGATACCGCAATTTCCACGCTTTCGATGGGAACATCCCACTATGCGACCGAGTGTGTGGTCGCCGCCCTGCAGGGAACTCCCCGGGATACCGGACTCGACCTGGAAGCGTTAGAGGAAATCGCTGATTACTTCAAAGAAGTGCGCAAACATTACGCCCAATTTGAAAGTAACTTTGTTGGTGTAGACATCAATATTCTCAAATCGCAAATTCCCGGCGGCATGATCTCTAATATGGAAAATCAATTGCGGGATCAGAACGCCCTCGACAAATTGGATGAAGTGCTTGAGGAAGTGCCTCGCGTGCGAAAAGATTTGGGTTATCCGCCGCTGGTCACCCCTTCCAGCCAGATTGTCGGTTCTCAGGCCACCTTGAACGTGCTGACCGGTGAACGCTACAAAATTATCACCAAGGAGACGCGCGAGTGCGTTCTTGGAAAATACGGAAAGCTACCGGGAGAAATCGATCCCGATTTATTAGAGAAGGTGGCGAAAGACCAAAAAGTCATCGACTGCCGTCCTGCTGACCTGCTGGTACCGGAATGGGATAGTATCGTCGAAGAAGCAGGAAACGATGCAAAAACGGATGAGGACCGGTTGACCTATGCCATGTTTCCCAAGGTGGCCCTAAGCTTTTTTCAAACTCGCGGCAAACCCTTACCCGAGGCCGCACCCCCAGCACCCGCACCGGCGTCTGAGTCTGCACCTGCAGCAGCCCCTAAGGCGGCGCCCGCCCCGGCAGCCGCGGCAAGCGGTTCAGCGGTTTATACGGTAACAGTAAACGGAAAATCTTATTCAGTTCAAATTGGAACCGGCGCTGGAACTCCGGCACCGGCACCTGCAGCTGCCCCGACACCACAACCGGCAGCGGCTCCCGCACCGGCGGCGGCTCCTTCTTCGAATGGATCGAACAAGGCCGTCACTTCTCCTTTACCCGGATCCGTGTTTGCTGTGAAATGCAAAGTCGGCGATCAGGTGAATGAAGGAGACACGGTTATGATTCTGGAGTCCATGAAAATGGAAACCGAAGTCCATACCCCTCACAGCGGAACCGTCAACTCCATCCTGGTGCAAGAAGGCGCGAACGTCCAGACCGGCGATGAACTCATTCATATTTCGTAATGGATTTTAGTTTCCAGGAGGCCCTCAACAAGATTCTCCACTCCACCGGGTTCGTCGCCATCGAACCGGGCCAGGGAGTGATGATCGTCATTTCTCTGGTTTTACTGTATCTTGCCATTTGGAAAAAGTTCGAACCTCTGCTTTTGCTTCCTATCGGTTTCGGTTGCCTGCTAGCCAACTTGCCGCTCAGCATGATGGCCAATACCCATGAAGGCGGGCTGTTTAACATTTTCTATTTTGGGGTCAAGCACGAAATTCTGCCGCCGTTGATTTTCCTGGGAGTCGGCGCCCTGACCGATTTCGGTCCCTTGCTGGCTAACCCCTCAACCCTGATGTTGGGCGCTGCGGCGCAAATCGGGGTGTACACGACGCTTATTGGTGCGGTTGCACTCGGCTTCAACCTGCAGGAAGCCAGCGCGATCGGTATCATCGGCGGTGCAGACGGACCGACATCGATTTTTCTCGCCGCCAAACTGGCGCCTCATTTGTTGGGACCTATTGCCGTCGCTGCGTATTCCTATATGTCGCTGGTACCGCTCATTCAACCTCCCATCATGCGCTTGCTGACTACAGAAAAAGAGCGTCAGGTCCGGATGGAGCAATTGAAACCCATTTCACAGACAGTCAAAATTATTTTTCCCATCGCTTCAACGCTGATCGTGGTGTTGATGCTTCCCGGCGTCGCGCCTTTGCTGGGAATGTTTATGCTGGGAAACCTGTTCCGGGAATGCGGTGTCACAGCACGTCTGCATGATACTTCGCAAACCCACCTGATCAACATTGTGACCATCCTGCTGGCGCTGGCAGTGGGTTCATCAATGACGGCAGAAACGTTTCTAACTTTCGAAACCATCAAGATCATCGTACTCGGACTGCTGGCGTTCTGCTTTGCCACCGCAGGCGGAGTAGTGTTCGGCAAGATTATGTACATCATTTCGAAAGGCAAGGTCAATCCGCTGATCGGGTCGGCGGGCGTTTCGGCTGTACCCATGGCGGCGCGTGTGTCGCAAAAAGTGGGGCAGGAATCCGATAAATCGAACTTTCTGCTCATGCACGCCATGGGCCCCAACGTAGCCGGAGTGATTGGAAGCGCTGTGGCAGCAGGCGTGTTTATATCTCTATTTGGATCCGGTGCGGAAGGTAGCGGACATGCGGCGCTGGAAACCCTTCAAACCCTAACAGCATCGCTGGGACAATAATGCAACTCATCATCCAATCGGTACAAGTTTCATTTCTGGCTATGGGTGTGATCTTCCTGGTGCTGGGAGTTTTGATCTGGGTCATTCGGGTTCTGGTCCACTTTCTTCCCTACTCAGCGGAACCTGCTCCAGCACCCAAAGCTTCAGCCCCTGCAGCGGCTGCAGGATCTTCCCAGGATGAAGACCACCTCGCCGCCATTCATGCCGCTCTTGCTCATCATTTAGGTAAATCTCCGCAGGATATCCACATTGTCAACATCACTTCGCAATAGAAGATAAAACCCAGATTATTCGGTTGAAGGCTCCTGGCTGGAAAAAAGTTCGCTCGGGGCAGTGAAAATCCCCTGAAAAGTTCCCAACACTTTTTTGCTGACGGATTGGAGTGGAACCGATTCGATTCTTGGATCACTGAATGGACCTTCAACTTTGTAGTAAGTGGTGATCAAACTGCCTTCCTCTCCACCGGTGACAATAGGACCCAGGATAGGAATCTTTTTTATAATGCGGCCCACCCTGCGGAAAGGAGCCACCCCCACTACGGTGCCCATACGACTGGCATTGAGATCAAAAGCTCCCACCAGGGACATGCGTTGACCCTTTTCCTCATACAAAAAATTTTCCGTCCGCGCCACTCCATTGGTCAGCGAAAAATCTCCGAAGATCTGTAGATATCCCGTATTGGGCTGGCGCGACCTCTCAGCCGTCTTTACTGGATCGGCGGTGATTCCAAACAACTGGATCGTTCCGTTCAACAGTCTCCCGGTATTGATGCGACCGTTCTTCAAATCGAAAGAAACCCGGCCCTGCAAACTCTGAGTGACCTTTTTTAAATTATCCCCCCGCCCCTTGAGATGAGCCTTCAACCATACTGTTTGTCCTGTCAGGCTCGCATGAAACATATCTCCAAACATGGCAAACAATTTATTGATCGGAACCCTGCGGGAAATCAATGCCGTGTCAAACGAAGGGTCTTTAACATCGGCAAGAGATAATTTTCCCCGGATCATGACCTGATCGATCTTCGGCTGACCCAAAGTCAGGTTGCGGGTTTGCAGAACCTGGTCCTTAAAAGTGAATTTGCCTGCAATCTCAGGCAGAGTCCAGAATTGATGGGTAAACCGGCCGAGTTTGATGTCAACTTCTCCCGTTCCCTTGGAGAACACCCGGGTTCCACCCAACCAGCCTAAAAATCCCTTCGAAGGTTTCCCCTCTTCGGATACCATCTGGTTCAAGTCCAATCCCGGTCCCACCAACTTGAGTTTTACCTGCGGGGCTTCTCCTCCCTGATAATCTCCCTTGAAAAATACCTTGGAGCCCTTTGCTTCCAATTTTCCGTTCTGGATCTGGAAAAAATTGTTTTTGAATTTCATGTCCGCATTGAATTTGATAGGAACGAGTAAAGAATCCGGCTTGTATTCGATCCCCTTTAAAATGACGCTCCCTTGAATCACGGCTTCTTCCAGTTGATTGAAATTGCCTTGCGCAGAGATATGAAAATGAGCGTTGCCTCCCATCGATCCCTGGAGAGGACGTATGTACTGCGAAGCGGGCCAGGTTTTGAAATGGTCCGAATCCAGTTGGATGGAAAACTGAGGGTCGTCCATACTTTTCAAATAACCCTTTCCTGCGACCTGGCTTCCCTCCAATTCGAAAGCCACTTTCTTAAAATCAACTTTCCCCTTGGAATCCAAAGTGGCGGAGATTTTGATGGAGTTTGAGACATTTTCAGGTTTAATCAGGAAATTTTTATAGCGATAGGAAGCCCGGGTCAAATCCACCGCCTTTTCCAGTTTCATCAGCCGATCGGTGCCGTGAAACTTCAAACTCACTATCGCCGGCCCCTGGTACTCCAACGTTTCGAGGAAAGGGATGCCGGAAAAATCCTGTCTCAAGAAACCTGTCGAGTGCGCCGTCAAAATCAACTCCGGATCGGGATCCGAATAGTTTTTGAGTTGACCTTTAAGATTCAGGGGAGAGTCGCCATACCACCCTTTTGCCGTTTTCAGGTTGATGGTGCGATCGTCAAACGACACCGTGGCGGTTAAGTTCTTTAGCGCGCGGAAGCCCTTGGAGTGCTTCAAAAACAACTTTTTAATTTTCAGCGAACCCTGATTGCGAGAGTGCTTTTCCCCCGGCCCGGGTCCTGTATTCTGAAATTTGAAATCAATTTCTCCGCTTTCAAGCAAAACATGCTTGAGAAATGATCTGACTCGGGCATCAAGCGGAGTGGAAATCACTTGTTCGGCCTTGAGCACCCCCAGCTGAATTTTGCCCCGCACATTTTTCACCGGTACACCCTTTTTCACAAATGCTTCTGCTTCGATATCCGTAAAGTAATGGTTTCCAAGCTCTCCCTTAAAGTTTTTAAACTCCAGGGTCCAGATCTTCTCCGGCCGTTCTTTGCCGGAGGAGCCGATCGACCCGGGTATGCTTCTGAAATAAACACTGCCGTTGATATTGTGGATGGGGACGCTCCATCCCTGCTTGGCAAACTCGGCACGCTCAAGAGATACGTTTCCCGACCACTTGAGTTTTTCCATTTTGCGGAGTGGACCCTGGACAAGCAGTTTACCGCGGCCGGTCCCTTTAATTCTTTTGAGTTCTTTCAGGAAAGTCAATCGGTGAGGCAAGGTCCATTCTCTTTCGATCAAAAGGGCGAGGGGCGCCAATGCGCCTTCTGCTTCCAGGGTTCCTGCAACCCAGGGATCCGTAAACGGGTGTGTTACGGTGCCTACCAGGTTTTTTATCGCGACATGCTCATATTGCGCACCCTGAACCTGGACACTCACCACTCCATTTTTAAAATGGATTCCTCCGGTTACCCCTTTCAAGGACAACGCATCGGCTCCCAGGTCCACTTGATGCAGAATCAATGAACCGGAATCATAGGCTTCGATTTGTTCATTGGGCCGGCCTTCAAATATGGTCCGTGGTCCCTCGATATTCAGCGATGCAATTTCCACGTTGCCTTTTTTAATAAAACGGTGCGATCGCTCATGAAGTTCCTTGCTGAAGACTTTCAAAGGCAGATAGTCCGCACTCTTTTGGGAAGGGAAGGGAGCCGACTTCAAGGTCACCGTCAACCAGGCTTTGTCGGAGAGGAAGTGGGCGTAAGTTCCACTGATCATCAACAAAAAATCCCCAGACCGGTAATCCAGCTGCTTAAACTCGACGGTGTCCTGATTGAAAATAAAGTTGTAGTCCAGGGTTCCCTGAACAGGTGGAGACTCTTTGGGGAGACTGGGTTGGAAGGTCGATGAAACCTGCTGTGTGTGCTTGAGAGAGCCTGACAACTGAAAGTGGCCGTCCAGCGTACCCGCAAACTGGGTGCTCAAAGACACCATGTGTTCTCCCGGATGCTGCTCGAACACTTTCGCCAGATAAGGTTGAAACCGTTCGGTCCCAACCTCCTTAATCTCCAGGGCTCCTTCCACCGCCACTTTGGTGAGATTGGACCAGTCTTCCGGCATGCGTATCTTGCCGGTCAGCTTGACTCTTCCGCTTTTCTTCCTGGAGAACGGCATATCTCCATCCAAATGCACCCGCAGAGACGACTTTGAAAAATGTTTGTTGAGAGAAAGAGAAAGATTGTTGATCTTGGTGATCAGAGGCTTCTTTCCGGATGAAATCAAATGGTCCACCACCCACAACTCGCTCTTCCGCACTGAGACGCTGTGCATCAATCCCGCCCGGATCAAATCCGGCAAAGTCGCGCCGGAACGGCTTGCCTCCACCGCCGAAAGATCACCGAAATTAAAATCCCCCTTGTCGTCGCGGGTCACCTGTACCATCAGACCTTCAAAAATAAGTTTTCGAATTTTGACACTCCCTTCCAACAGGGGAAGCCAATCCAACAGCACCAGAACCTGCTTGCAGGTAAAATCCGATTGCTGGGAGGAAGATCCCTTAAGCGTCACGTCACCCAACAACACACCGAGGCCTTCGGTAAAATCCAGTTGTGCAGAACCGATCTGCACATCTCTTTGCGTTTCCGCATGAATTTCCTCAATCACGCGGAGGCGCAGAGCGTCAATGTCCTTTAACTGGACGTAACACACCGCAATCACGACCAGGCCCAAGAGCACCAGTGTGGCAAAAATCGGATAGATCAGTTTTCTTTTGGAAATCGCCATGAAATTTGCGGAAATCCGCGGTTACACGCTACAAAACCCAGTAAATCTTTCAGTTAGAAGACCACATTTTGGAAGGATTGTGGTAATTTCTTATCGATCGGGAAGCTTGGACACTAGAGGATTTCGCTAACGTCACTATATCATTAAGGTTCAATGGCTTGCAAACCCCTTTGAAATCTTCCGCCAACCCCGGGATTCCCGGTCCAGCGTAATTCATGAATGACAAAAAGAAACAGGAAATGGTTTATGGCGTTCATCCTCTCCAGCAGGCTTTGACGCTGGGAAAGCGGGAATGCTACAAAATCGTTTTGGAAAAAGGCAACCCTCCGGCCCGGCTAGCCGCTCCCCTGCAATTGGCGAAAACCCAGGGTGCCCGTGTGGAATCTCTGGCTCCCGAAGTATTCCGCAAGAAATATGGAAAGCTCAATCATCAGGGCATCGTCGGGTATTTTTCTCCCATTCAAACCCTCGAGTTGGAAGCACTGATCGAGCAGGCCTACGAGTCCAGCCCCCATCCGGCACTGGTCCTGGCCGACGAAATCCAGGATCCGCAAAACCTCGGCGCACTGATCCGCTCGGCATGGGTGTTGGGATTACAGGGACTGGTATTGCCCAGGCACCGGTCGGCGCCCCTCAACGAAACGGTCGCGAAATGCTCGGCCGGAGCGATTGAATCGTTGCCTGTTTCCACCGTTTCCAACCTGAAGCAGGCGGCAGACACTTTAAAGGAAAAAGGGTTTTGGATCGTCGCGGTGGATATGGAAGGAGATCGCGCCTGCTATGAGTTTGATTTCAATACGCCGGTGGCTTTGATCATCGGCGGAGAGGAAAAAGGTGTGCGACCGATATTGAAAAAATCCTGTGACTTTACTGTATCCATTCCCATGGCCGGGGAGCTGGGGTCCTTAAATGCATCGAGTGCAGCGGCTATCGTGTTCTACGAAATAAGCAAACAACGGGCGGGATCCGGTTCGGACTCGAAGCCATAAAAAAACGGCGGAGGAAAGTCCTCTGCCGTTCGATCGTTCAGCCCGGATTAAAGATTAAGAAAAACTGCGGCGCATGGCCGATTTTCTTTTCTTTTTGGCTTCTTTCTGTTTGCGCTTCTTTTTGACCGAAGGTTTTTCGTAAAACCGGCGCCGTTTTAATTCCTTTAACAAACCTTCCTTGGTCATTTGCCGTTTGAGCGCTTTGAGTGCTTTATCAACCTGATTTTGATGTACGGTAACTTCCAAAAGTAAAACAACCCCTTTCAAGAGCGTTAAAAATGAAATTCCTGATGAATTCCTCTTTTATAAAGAGTATTTCATTGGGAATGGGAACGAATTTATTATTATTGACCATGTCCGATTTGATGTCAAGCCATCCTTTTCTCAAATGAGGCGTTCTCCTCAAACCTTTGATATTATGATTAAGCAAACTGATATCCATTCAATTGCCGGAGGCAATGCTGAAATCCCATGAAAACGATCTCGCTGACAGGCTTGCTGCTGGTCCTCTTGACCGGAATATTTGCCCCCGCCGTGGCGGAGGAATATGCCGTCCCCAACCTGGGTTCCCCCTATAAAAGCCTGAAGGAACTGAAAGAAGGGGAAATTCTCCATCTACCGACCGGACTGAAGGTTTCAGTGGAACAGATGATCGATACCGTCTCCGGATCGCGCGTCATCTACATAGGAGAAACGCACGACAATCTCGAAGCGCACCGGGTCCAGCTGGAAGTCATCCGCCGTCTGCAGGAAAAATTTCCCGGCCGGGTTACCGTCGGGATGGAAATGTTCCGACGTTCCGCCCAGGATTCCCTGGACCGCTGGCATCAGGGGGATTTGACTGACAAACAATTCCGCAAATTGTTCCGGAGGAACTGGGGCCGGGGCTATGGGCTGTATCAGTCCATCTTTGAGTATTTGAAAGAAAACTCGATTCCGCTGATCGGGTTGAAATCTTCGCGTGCCATGGAGCAGAAATTCCGTGATGGAGGTCCCAATCAGGAAGGTCTTCCCGAAATCGACTTGGAAGATGCCTATCACCGGGAATACTCGATGTCCCTGTTCGGCGGTAACGATACGCACACCGGAGTGGTCTCGAAACCGTACCAGATGCTCCTGTTGTGGGAGGAATCGATGGCCGAAACCGTAGCCCGGTTCCTAAAGAAAGAAAACAACCGGAACCGCAAACTGGTTGTGTTGGCCGGGGGATTTCACGTGCAATACGGATACGGCATTCCCAAGCGCGCCTTCCGGCGCGTACCGCATGCTTATTCGATCATTCTGCCGGCAGTCACGGAAATTCCTAAGGAGTTGAAGGACCGCGAGATGAAAATGAAGTCTGTCTCTATTCCGTTATACGCCTCTGACTTCGGCTGGAAAGTGTACTACAAGGTGCCGCCGCCCAATCGCATCCGGCTTGGGGTGTTTCTGGAGGAATTGGAGAAAGGGCTTAAAGTTTTGAAAGTGGAGAACGATTCCAACGCAGCGAAAATGAATCTTAAAAAAGACGATGTGCTGTTGGCGCTGGACGGATACGAACTGATGGACGTGGAGGACCTGGCCACTCAACTACAAAAGCGCAATTTTGGAGATACGGTGCGCCTCACCATCGAACGTGACCATGCGGAGCAGGACGTGTCGGGAATTTTACAGGAACCTCTCAAAACTCATTAGATTTTTCTAAACGAAAATTCCATTCTTTAGGCGGATTGACCGGAAGCCGCCATCATGCCGCTCAGTTGTTCCAAGTGGGTGTCGCCGGTCAGTTCCAGGAAAATGTCTTCCAGATGTTCATGATCGGCCTGTTGTCGCAATTCGTCCAGAGTTCCGAGTGCGATGACTTCACCTTTTTGAATGATGCCGATGCGATCGCACATCGCCTGCGCGATACCGAGGGAATGGGTGGACATGAAAATGCAGGTTCCTTTCCGGCACAAGTCACGGAACAGTTGCTTGACCTGCCGCGCGCCTTTGGGGTCCAATCCCACCATCGGTTCGTCGACCACCACCAGTTTCGGGTCGTGCAGCAGGGCACCGGAGATAATCAGCTTTTGCTTCATCCCATGGGAATAACCTTCGACCAGTTTGTCCCCCGCGTCAGTGAGATCGAAAAAATCCAGGTATTTTTGAGCCTCCTCATTAGCGGCGTCAGCGTCCATGTTGTACAGGTCGCCAATAAATGACAGGTATTCACGGCCGGTCAATTTTTCGTAAATAAACGGACGATCCGGAATGTATCCCAAAATGGATTTGGCCTCGGTGGATTGACTGCCGATATCAAATCCTCCGATAGAAATGGTCCCTGAAGTGGGTTTGAGCAGGCCCACAATCATTTTAATGGTGGTGGTTTTGCCCGCACCGTTGGGACCCAGAAACCCGAAAAGCTCGCCTCCGGGAACCTCCAGGTCGATGCCTTTCACGGCTTTCAAATCCTGATAACTTTTAACCACATTTTGAATACGTAACATAGTCCCTTTCTATCGAACATCAAACGAATGCAGGCCTTCGGGCTCGATCCAATCCTGATCTATATCGGTCACCGATGCCATCGGAGGACCCTGCCGGCACCAAGCAATCAGCTCCTCCAGTTTTTTCTTGTCGCCCTCGGCGTGAATCTCCACCGATCCGTCCGAACAATTCCGGACCCAGCCGGTCAGCCCCAGGCCCTCGGCTGTTTTCTGCGTGCTGGCCCGGAAAAATACGCCCTGAACACGGCCGCGAACAAACAGGTGAATCGCCCCGGTATCGCTCATGGGTGACTACTCCCCGCGGTTGGCCTTGTCGAACAGGTTTTGTACTTCCCGGTGGATCGCAAACGCGGAGCCCTCACCAATTTTCCCACCGAATTTTCCAAGATCCCGCATGATCCGCTGAAACTCCGAGGTCGAGCCGGTAAAGTTGTCGATCAATGGACGAAAATACGCTTGCTCGTCCGGGTCCAGTCGGTCGCAGATGAGTCGTAACCGGTCTTTTAAAGGCTCAAAGTTTTTCTCCATGACTAACAGGGTAGCTTTCCCTTTTTCCCTTTGCAACGAATTTTCCCAAGCTGGCGCTTGGAGGCAACTGGCTGACATTTAACGGTTATCGAAGATCACTGGGCTCAAAATGATAATGGGTCTAGTGTCCTGGTACTCTCCTTTTTTAGGTTTGACGTATCGATATGTTTTATGGTATATATCGATACACTCGATCAATCTGGTTCAGGAACAGGAAACATGGCGGTTCTAATTTTAAAGCGATGGCTATTGGGTTTGACCCTCGCTTCCCTGATCTTTACAGGAGCCCCTGTATATGCTGGGGAAGTCACGGTAGCGGTGGCCTCTAATTTTCTGAACCCCTTCAAGCAGTTGATCCCGGTATTTGAAAAGAAGAGCGGCCACACCGTGCGAACGGTATCCGGGTCAACCGGAAAATTGTATGCCCAAATTCTACACGGTGCACCATTCGAGGTTTTTCTGGCAGCAGACAGCGAACGTCCCCGACTTCTTGAAAAAAACAGACAGGCGATGGCGGGAACGCGGTTCACCTACGCCCGGGGGAAAATCGTTTTATGGAGCGCCGATCCGCGGCGTATCGCCGCTGATGGCGAAAGCACTTTACATCTCAAGAATTTTGAACATCTGGCGCTGGCCAATCCCAAAACCGCGCCCTATGGCAAAGCCGCCTACACCATACTCAAGCGGTTGAACCTGTGGGAGGCGCTGTCTTCCACCGTCGTTCGAGGTGAAAATATCGGGCAGACGTTTCAGTTCGTAGCCACCGGTAATGCAGAGATTGGATTTGTCGCCCTGTCCCAGGTCCTGGATCCGCGCTTGAAGATTCGAGGCAGCCGTTGGATCGTCCCGGAACACCTTTACGATGCTATCGATCAGGATGCCGTGCTGTTAACCCGAGGTCGATCGCAACCCGCGGCGAGAGCGTTTCTGAAATTTCTAAAGTCGGATGCAACTCGGACAATGATTCAAACCTACGGCTATGGTTTGAAATCGGAAAAGGACTGAACACTGTGGACCCTTCAATCTTTGACTGGCAACCGGTCTGGATCACTCTGAAACTGGCGGCCACCACCGTCAGTGTTTTATTGTTGATCGGAACACCGGTCGCCTGGTGGCTGGCGCACACGGGCTCGCGTGCGCGCGTCTGGGTGGAGGCGGTGGTCGCCCTTCCTCTCGTTTTACCCCCAACGGTACTTGGGTTCTACTTGCTGATCGCACTTGGCGCCAACGGCGTGATCGGCGGACCGTTTCAATCCGTTACCGGTTCCTCTCTCGCGTTTTCCTTTGCTGGTTTGGTGATCGCTTCCACACTTTATTCACTTCCGTTTGTCGTGCAACCGTTGCAGGGCGCCTTTGAAGCGTCCGGCAAAACCTATCTGGAAGCGGCCTGGTCCCTGCGCGCATCGAAGTGGGATGCCTTTCTCAGTGTCGCCTCGCCGATGGCGGTGCGGGGATACCTGACGGCGATCGTTCTGGGCTTTGCCCACACACTGGGAGAATTCGGGGTGGTTTTGATGGTGGGCGGCAACATCCCCGGAAAAACCAAAGTGGTGTCGATTGCCATCTACGATCACGTCGAGGCCCTGGAGTACTCGCACGCGCATTGGCTCTCGGGCGGGCTTCTCCTGCTTTCTTTTATGGTGTTGTTGATTGTTTACGCATTCAACCGTCGTTTGCCGGTACATCTCTCATGAATACGATCCTATCGCGGTTCCAAATCGAATATAAACCGTTTCGCCTGGACATTGAACTTGAGTTCCCGAATGAAGGAGTGACTGTCATCTTTGGACGATCCGGCTCAGGGAAAACCACTCTCCTGCGTTGTCTGGCCGGTTTGGAGCGATCGTCTACCGGGTATCTGAGATTCGGCGACCAGGTCTGGCAGGACGAATCGCAAAACAAATTTGTTCCGGTCCACAACCGGCCCATCGGAATGGTCTTTCAGGATGCCCGGTTGTTTCCGCATTTAACGGTACGGAGCAACCTGAATTACGGATACCGGAGGATTCCTCCCGAACATCGAAAAATCACATTCGAACAGGTGGTCGAATTGATGGGCCTGCGTCCTCTGTTGGATCGGCGTCCGCAGAGGCTTTCCGGAGGCGAACAGCAACGGGTAGCCATCGGACGCGCCTTGTTGACCAATCCCCAATTGTTGTTGATGGATGAGCCGCTGGCCAGCCTCGACGCCCAACGCAAACAGGAAATTCTGCCTTTCCTGATCCGCCTGCGCCAGGAAATGAAACTGCCTATTGTTTACGTCACCCATTCCCTGAACGAAGTTTTGCAATTGGTGGATTATCTGGTTTTGCTGGAAAAGGGGAGAAATGTGGCCTCGGGTCCCGCCAATGCAGTGATGTCCCGTCTTGATTGGCCGGGAAAGGATTGGCCGTCAACATTTGGAGCTATTCTGACCACGACTGTCGCTGACCATGAAACCGAATTCGGCCTGACCCGCGTACAGTATCGCGACCAGTCTCTTTACATCCCCGAACAACCTCTTGCCGTAGGCAGCCCTTTACGTGTGCACTTGCTGGCACAAGATATCAGCATCGCGTTAGGGAAACCCGAGACGCCGACCAGCGTTTTGAATACGCTTCCTGCCACCGTTCTGGAAATCGGCCCAACGGACACTCCGGGAAGTTCGGTGGATCTCAAACTGGACGTCGGCGAACCCATTCTCGCCACCATCACTCGTAAGTCACTGGCGCACTTGCAATTGAAACCCGGAATGCGAGTCTATGCCAACGTGAAGGCAGTCAAAATGGTGCACGAAATAGAGGAGTACTGATTGACGGTGAGGGGTGGAACTCTGTTATTCGCCCATTTTCTGTTCGATCTTGGGGTCGATCTTGATGGCCAATTGATAGTGCTTCTGCGCGGCATCTTCATTGCCCACCAGTTCATTGATCAAACATAAATTATAATGCGCTTTGGCCATCTTTGGATTAACCCGGACGGCCTGATTGAGGGGCGCGAGAGCGTCATGATAATGCTCGGCCTTGTAATGCGCTTCCCCGAGCATGAAAAAAAGTTCCGCATCCTTGGGTTGAAGCTTGACCGCTTTCGCCAATGGCTCAATGGCATCCTGATGGCGACCGGCTCCAAACGCCACCTGCGCCATCTTGATCATGCTCTTGATATCCCTTGGATTTTTGTTGATGGCCTGCCGCAATCGCTCGATCTCCTTGTCTTCGGCAGTCAGCGTCTTGGGCGATGGCGGAGGGGCCGCCGCAGGCTTGGATGGCGCCGGGGTGGCTGCACGTGGTGAAGAGGCGGCGGAAGACTTCGGAGCAGACCGCAGCTTCGTTTCCAATTCTTTCACCTGCCCTTCCAATTTGGTTTTATCAGCCTGCAAAGCCTGCTGCAACTTACGGGCTTCTTCTAACTCCGCTGTAGCCGCCTTCAAGGCTGAAGGATCTGCGGAGGCTTTTTGGGACTCTGATAATTGAGATTGCAACTCCCTGAATTTGGTTTCAAGAAGAGCATGATCTTCTGACAGGTTGGTATTTTCCGTCTGCAGTTTATCATGAGCTTTTTGGACAGCTCCTAATTCCTTTTGAAGGGCTTTTGATTCAGCGCCCACCTGACCCTGCTGATCCTGCGCCGCAGACAGTTGTGCCTGGGTTTCGCTCAGTTTGGCTTCGAGATTGCTTTTTTCCTTACTGAGCGAATCCTGGGATTTTTGAAGAGCCGAAATCTCTTTTTCCAAAGCCTTCATGTCTTTGGAACTCTGCCCTTGAACCGCTTGGACATCATCTAATTTGGATTGGACTGTCTCCAGTTTCGACTGGACTTTTTCGAGAGCGGCTTCCGCCTTCTCCCGTAGGTTTACTTCCTTCTGGTGTTCGGCTCTGAGACTCTTTTCGTCACCGGCATGTGCTTTGAGTTCCGACTCGACTTTTATCCGGTCCTGGGTTTCGGCATCCAGTTTTTTGCGAGTCTCGTCCAATTCGGCGGTTCGCTCCGCCAGATCTTTTTCCGCCTGAGTCCGCTTTTCAAGCTCCTGAATCAACTCTGCCGAGGAACTGCTCTTACCGTTCGAAGAATTTTCTTTCACCTGCTTTCTAAGCTCAGAAATCTCAGCTTTCGCTTCTTCAAACAACTTTTCGGTAGCGGCTCGTTTCTCTTTTTCTTTGTCCAATTCAACGGTAAAGTCCCCGCCCTGGTCTCCGGACAAAGCATTTATTTTTTTGTCGGCCGCTTCCAAAGCAATGGTCTTCTCCTTCAATTGTTTTTGAAGGCTGGTCAGAACATCCTGAAGCGTTTGAGCGATTCCTTTGGATGGAGCGTTGGCCATTAGAATTGATCCAAAATAAAAAATTAAGAGGGCTAACGGCTCGCCTTGAATACAGCGAGGCCGAAGACAAATTGGTCGATTTTACACAGCACAACACAAATGATTGATATACCCCAAACCAGGTATATCAACAGCGGGTTTTCGACGCAATTTCCCTACATACAACCTTTCTATACAACAGGTATAAAAAAATTTTAACGCATATTACGGAGGAGTCAACTGCTTTAATTACCTAAAAAATATTGAGTTGTCCCATTCATGCAGTTCGGGAGCGAGGTTGTGCAAGAGCTGCCTGGGGTGGGGTTCAGGGAAATATTACCTCAATCAAAAAAGACTGAATTAGGCCTGTTTATCTGCAGCGCTAGTCCTGATTGCTACTTTCACAGTAATTTTTCAGGTGATGGGCCGTAATATGATTGTTGCCGGGTGACATTTCCTACAAGGGCTATTGACTTATCCTCTTAATTCGGGATTGAGGCGACTGGCCTCTTTTTTATGAAACTCGGATTGCTCCGAAAAACCCGTCAATTTGTAAACCAGACTGAGCACCCGGTGGGCTTCCGCATAATCGGGCTTCACTTTGACCGCTTCTTTGAGGGGTTCAAGAGCATCCTCGTATAAGCCCACAACCATATACCCCAATCCCAGATTGTAATGGGCCTCCGGCCAATCCGGTTTGAGCCAGCAGGCTTCCTTGAAAGCATCCAGCATTTCCTCATACCTTTGGAGAGCATCGAAGGCCTTGGCCAGTCCAAAATAAGCCTCGGCGTTATCGGATTGCAGACGCGTGGCCTTTTGAAATACATCCAGCGCTTCGTTGCCGTTAAACTCCTTGAGACAGGCATTGCCCAATTTCAAGTAAGCTTGAATATCCTCGGGATTCTTTTCAACAGCGTCTTTCAGATGTTTCAGGGAGTCGGTATTTTCCGGATTATTCATAGAGAGCTCTCAAAAGGGATAATGAACCCGTTCGCAACAATGTTTTGATGGATTGGTATCTTATCAATATTGAGACGAAATGGAAATAAGGAGGAAATACAAACTCGGGGAGAAATGAGAAATGCAAGAACGGCAGACTTTCTTAGTGGTCAACCCATAAAAAATCCCCGTTGCCGGGGATCACTCTACACTCTTATTCCATGAGAGGAAGATTCCAACACAGAGCCCGATTCAGATGAAAGGGGCTCGCCCGAAAACTTCTTACAACTGAAAATAAACTGCAATCAACCGTTATAGTTTAAAAGGTCTGAATAGGTTTCCGGATATTCCACGTCCAGCTTCTGCTTGACCCAGGTCGGAACCTGCTGCTTGGATGCAGTCACTAATCCGATTTCCTCTTCACTTTTCTGAAAATTTTCCCAGTGCATGCGGTTCAATTTCTTTTCAGAAACTACCTTTTTTACAGTACCATCTGGTCTTTTGATGCGAACTTGATAAAACATGCTTTTCCTCCTCGATTGCTCGTTTAATTTCAGTACGCTGGAATTAAACCGGTCCGAGAAAACCCCTCTAAAAGTTGGGGGGGAAGTATAGAAGGGTCTTCTCGAAACCCCGGTAATTCCTTCACTTAACAAATGGATGTTATAAATAAAGCAATCCCTGTGCCATTCCTGCAAAAATCAAGCAATTCGCTAAACCCTTTGTTAACAGCCATTTAAAAAAGTGCCAAAATTTCCAGTTAGTGTAACTGTACTGAATCTTGGTCAAATGAAACAAATGGTTATATGAAAATTCGTATATTTAGTTGAAAAAGAGAGCTGAAAATTATTCAATTCAGCATCTTTAGGAGAAAGAACCGAAAATTGTATTTAAATTGAACCTATACGACGATTTTTGTCAGTCATTGCGAGTTCTTGAAAACCGGATGGTAATAGG
>JANQEK010000021.1 GCA_028278405.1 Nitrospinaceae bacterium | reverse complement strand
TCGTACTTTCCGGTGGTCAAACCGCCCAACAGACCCGCCCACTCCACATTAACCATTTCCAGCTCCAGGCTGGCTTCTTTGGCAACCGCTTCCATCAGAGCCCGGTCGAATCCGTCGATCTGACTCTGGTCGTTCATGAACGACATAGGAACCAGAGTCGCGTCGGTTGCAACCGTTATTTTTTTTGGAACGTTGCCGGAATCACAGGCTGACAACAGGACCAGAAAAATCATCAACAACAATAAACGCCAGGAGTTAAAAAAGGATTGGTTTCGAAACATAAAATATTTTCCGGTTATGGAGTGAACAAATATACATCTTGGTGCTTAAAGATCACTGAAAGCAAATCGCCCTTATCCCAGCCAGCTCTTTCGCCATAGGGGACTTGAACATTGAGAACACGTTCGTTTTTTAATTGTACCCGGTATTGAAATCGGTTGCCGAAAAACAGCTTCTGCATCACTTTGACATCGAGTCGATTGACTGCATCGTCTGTTTCAGTATCCGTCAGTAACAGTCGTTCCGGTCGTATATAGCAGTTCAGCTTTGTGCCTTTTGGATAAGTCATTTTGGATAAAGCGATGAGTACTTCTCCTTCCTGGAGTTCAAGAGTCACTTGATTACCCGTTTGCCGGAGTACAGTGGCTTCCAGGCGGTTGACTTCTCCCAAAAATGAAGCGGTGAAAGGATCTGTCGGTTGATCGTAAAGCGTTTGCGGAGAACCCACCTGCAGAAGACTGCCGCCCTCCAGAATACTCATGCGGTCGGCCAGGCTCATCGCTTCTTCCTGATCGTGCGTGACGAAGAGGAAGGTGATACCGAAAGCGCGTTGAATATCTATCAATTCCTCGCGCAGGTTCTGGCGGAGGCTTTCATCAAGCGCCGATAGGGGTTCGTCCAGTAAGAGGACCTTGGGTTTGTTGATAATGGCCCGCGCCAGTGCCACCCGTTGGGATTCGCCCCCGCTCAGCCGGCCCGGCCAGGCGTGACGCAGTTCGGTGAGGCGGGTAATTTCCAGCAGCTCATCGATCTGATGGGCGATTTCCGATTCCGAGACGCCCCGCACCCTGGGGCCGACGGCGATATTGTCGTAGACATTCATATGAGGAAACAGCGCGTGCCTTTGGAAGATGAAGCCTACCGGACGCTGTTCGACAGGCAGCGCATCGACTTCCTGTCCGTCAATCAGAATGCGACCCCGATCCGGTGGATCAAATCCTGCAATCAGCCGGAGCATCGTGGTTTTGCCACATCCGCTTTTTCCAAGAAGAACAAACCGCTCGCCTTCTTCGATTTCCAAGGAGCAATTCTCAAGAACCTTCCTGGAACCAAACGATTTGGTGACATCTTCCAACCGAACCATGAGACCTCTATCAGTCAACATGAAGGTGAATTAACGTTCCCAGTGTTCCCGTTCTCCTGGAACAACTCGAAACAGAGAATGAGGTTGCATTCGTTTAACCTTCAAAAGTTTTTCAAAGTTTTCTAAATCGCGGGTCTTAAGTTTATTCAGCAGATGATCTTTTTCAAATTGTATTTGCCCACGCGTGACGACGAGCTGAATTCCTGGACGAGGCTTGCTATTGATTTTATTTTTGTCAAATTGATAATTTCGTCGATGCGCTTCTTCATAAATAAAATAAAGATAAAGAGACATCAACTTTTTCGGGTTGGAGCTTTCCCGAAACCGGATCAATTGCGGGTGGCGGGTGTAGCCTCGGGTTTGACCTGACAATACTTTCTGAGCCAGGAGAGCTTCCCGCCAAAGGGCTACCAGACCCTTGGCATCCAGGTATTTTGGATGAATCGACCATAATCGCATCGCAACCCATCATCCGCTAATTGGGTTTCCAGGCCCAGAGCATGTCGACGGGACGGCGCTGGGTTCTGAATCCATGATGTTTGAAAAACTGCTCGAGGGAATCCATGTCATGTCTCGGTTCCGGACCTTTGTGAACTTCCATGGCAATTTGATCGATACGCGACAGGATATCATCGGAGCAATTATAGAAAATATCGTACTCGGCGCCTTCGCAATCCATTTTCAAAAAATCACACTTGTCCAGTTTATACTTATCAAAAATATCCTGCAGGGTGACACATCGAACCTGAATTTCTCCGCCTTCCTGTTTGCGGGTCATCGAAGCGCTGGTTGTGAAAGAATCACTGGGATCGAAGGTCAGGGTGATTTCTCCCGCCTTTCCCGCAACCGCGTTTTGATGAGGATGAATGTCGTACGCGGTGTTCAATTGACGGTTCTGTTCCAGTTGTTTGAAATTGACAGGAATAGGTTCATAGCTGAAAATGCGCGGTTGGTCGAAACGGGAAGCGGCGAACAGTGAAAAAAATCCTGCATTGGCCCCGATGTCAATCACAGATCCCCCTTTGGGAACAGTTCTTTGGAGTCCATTCATATAACACTCGTCCATAAATACTTCCTTGAAAGTTTGCAGCAATCGTCGGGGAACTTCGACCACCACCCCGGTCCGGGTGGTGAAATGGATCGGATCCGGTTTGGTAAAACCGAACTTGATTCCCAGGTAAAGACTCCAATTGGAGATGTTCCGCATTAAGTTGAGATATCGTGTCACTGATCCTCCCGCTTGAAATTGAATATCGAAACTGATGGGATCGCTTTCCGCCAGCTCATGAGATCGACCGCAAACATTATAAGCTGTGATTTTGCAAAAAATGATTTCCATCCCGATTTTTACCCATTTTAGTTGAGCTTTGGGATATTATCGGTGATCCTAATTATATAAGAAGTATTCCCTTTATATTCAAGCTCTTATTAAATTTTTTCAGGGTGTAAAAATGGTCACTTTGAAGCGGTCTAAAGAGCGTAAGATTCCATCACATTTTTTTGGGGTTTTCTTTGGGCTCCTGCTTGGAGTTTTCATTCCTGCTCAATCCTATTCAACAACCCTGAAAAATGTTCCCGATGATCTGACCCGGCTGACTCTTGAAGAGCTGATGGAAATCCAAGTGACTTCGGTATCGAAGAAGCCGGAGAGAATGAAACAAGCACCTGCGGCTGTGTTTGTGATTACCCAGGAAGATATCCGTCGTTCTGGTGCCACTCAGATCCCCGAAGTTCTGCGCATGGTGCCTGGTGTGGAAGTGGCTCGTGTGGACAGCAATAAATGGGCGGTGAGTATTCGCGGTTTTAACAACTTGTTTGCCCGTAAACTGTTGGTGCTGATCGACGGGCGCAGTGTTTATACGGGGCTTTTTTCCGGAACCTTCTGGGACACTCAGGACACAGCGTTGGAAGATATTGATCGCATCGAGGTGATTCGCGGTCCCGGTGCCACCGTATGGGGTGTGAATGCCGTCAACGGGGTGATCAACATTATCACAAAGAAAGCCAGTCGCACCCAAGGCAGCCTGGTTTCCGGCGGGGGCGGCAATGTGGAGCAAGGATTCACTACCTTGAGGTATGGAAACAAATTAGGTGAGAACGCTCATTACAGGGTGTACGGCAAATGGTTTAATCGCGATTCATTCGAACATCCCAGCGGTATGGATAGCAATGACGACTGGACCGCTATCCGCGGGGGGTTCAGGGTGGACTGGAATCTGTCCGAAAACAGCGAATTGACCTTCCAGGGAGACATCTATAATGGCGAGTCCAATTCGAGACGCTTTACGGTGCTTGCCCCAGCCGTTTCCGCTGTGGTCAATGAAAGCGAAGATGTTAAAGGAGCTAATCTTCTCACACGCTGGAGCCGTCAATTTTCTGATCAGTCGAATCTAAAAGTTCAATTTTATTATAACCAGGAAGACCGTAAAGGACCGGTATTCAGTCAATACATCGATATTCTCGATTTGGATGTTCAACACCGGTTTGCATTAAGCAACCGTCATGATCTGGTTTGGGGATTCAACAATCGGGTGATTATAGATGAATTGGAAAGCAGCTTCGCACTTTCCTTTAACCCCATGTCGGATACCAATTATTTCGGCAACGCATTTATTCAGGACCAGATAACCCTGGTCCCCGATCAGCTCAAATTTACCGTAGGAACCAAGCTTGGATACAACACATTTTCGGGCTGGGAGATTCAACCGAGCGGACGTTTGTTGTGGACTCCCAGTGACAAGCATACAGTCTGGGCTTCAGCTTCGCGTGCCGTGCGGACGCCATCGCGCTTGGAGGATAGTTTTACTCTGAACTTTTTGACCTTGGGACCCAACACGGTTCAACTGATGGGAAACACAGAGTTGAAATCTGAAAATCTGTTGGCGTATGAACTGGGTTACCGGGTGAAGTCCACAAAACATTTGTTTTTCGATATCGCAACTTTTTACAACGTATATAACGACTTGTTAACACAAGAACCGATTACTCCTTCCGCACCCTTTTTTATTACTTCCCAAAACCAGAATTTGATGAAAGGAGAAGCCTGGGGTATCGAGGTGGCTTCCACCTGGGACGTGTTTGATTTCTGGCGAGTCAAAGCAGCGTTCACGTGGTTCGAACTGGATTTGTTTCTGGATCCTGCCAGTCAAGACCCAACTGCGACCGCGGCAAACGGGAGCAGCCCTCAGTTCCAGGTTAATTTCCGATCTTATCTGGATTTACCGAACGGTTGGGAATTGGATACGGCACTCAATTATGTGGATGAACTGCCGGATTTGGGTATCGAAGAATACGTTCGGTTGGATTTGCGATTGGGATGGCATGCGTCAGACCGTGTGGAACTCAGCGTGACCGGCCAGAACTTATTGGAATCGAACCATCAGGAATTTTTAGGATTTGCCGGAGGTATTCAGCCGGCATTGGTTCCGCGCAGTGTCTACGGAAAATTCACTTTGCGTTATTAATGGGATGTTTTTCATTCAGGTATGTTTTGAATATTAGATTGTCGCTACATTTGATTGTGCACGGATTATTGTTCTGGATCTGGTGTGAGCCGATGGTGGGCCAGGTTTTAGCAGAGGAATCCGTCTATGCCGCTGAAGTGGAGTATGAAGTCAAAGCGGCGTTTGTCCATAACTTTACCCAGTTTATTGACTGGCCGTCGGATGCGTTCGAAACGGAAGACTCTTCTCTCCAGATCGGTATTCTGGGTGCGGGCCCAATCGACAATCCTTTGATGAATTTAAACGGCAAAAAAGTAAAAGGCAGAGTTTTGGAGATTTCCAAAGTTGAGGATTTAAGTGAAATCATTCAATATCACATTATTTTTGTGAACCCTTCCGAAATTGGACAATTGCGGTCCGTCCTCGACACCCTGAAAAACACCGGCATTTTGACCATCGGGGACATGCCCGGTTTTGCCGAAGAATGTGGAGCCATTAATTTTTACCTGCAAGGCGGCAAAGTCCGGTTCGAAGTTAATGTTGAGGTTGCCCATCGGGAAAAATTAAAGATCAGTTCCAAGCTGCTTCGCCTGGCCCGAATCGTCAATTCCAAATGTGATTAATTATTGGGAAGTTAGCTATTCCGTGAATTAAAGAATCCTGCCCTTTCCCGATTCATCCTAATAGTAGGAGAGATTATTTGACTTACCCCCGAGGCCGGGAGTAGGCTGGTAATGAATCTTTATCTTCCATCGGTTTCGTGAAACGAGTGGTCGAAAGTTCTGAACCGGAAAGGAGAAATTATGGTACAGACTGATAAAACTTATGATGAATCCAAACGGGTTGGAGAAATGTTGGGGGCTATGGAGGCCGCCCGTCTGTTTGTTTTGGATGTCCTGCAAACATGCCGCTTCGTTTTCGAAAAAGGTTTGACTTCCGCCTATGAGGCAACCCGAAAGGAACTGAAGTTCCTGTTCAAGCGTTTTACCGCTCTGGATTATGTGTTTGGCAATCTCAGCATGCTCGCACTGTTGCTGTGCTTCATGGTATTTCTTTCAGGTTTCGGTCTTTTGGGATATCAGGTCGTGGATTGGCTGCAGGATGGAGTATGGAACGCCATGCCTCTCATGATGGTGTTCACCTTTCTTTTCGACGGCACAGCGTTTGGAGCCTGGATGCAGAATCCGGAATCCTGGGTCGGACTACACCAGGTGATGGAGTGGCTGCTTCTCAATACTCCTATTTCTTTAGTATTGATTGTTGATGGACTGATCCTGACGGTGTTTATGGGGGCTACGATTGTTTTTGCAGTGATGGTTCGCAGGTTCCAGTTCAAGCACCGAGAGCAGGCATAGAGGCGAAATTTGTTGCTGATCCGGTTTGGAAAAGGCAAGCCCTGGTCCTCAGTGGGGATCAAGTGCGGAACGTCGTAAATCGTTTAAAACCGAGAGCGCGGGAGGGGTGGGTTTGTAGATTCAACAACTGAGCCAAGGCAGAGACGCATTGCGGATCGTATTTGCCCGCCTTGGTTTTCTTTTGCAATTCCTTGATGGCGGATTGAAAATTCATTCCTTCCTGATTTTTTCGGTTGCTGGTCAAAACGTCGAAATCGTTGGCAACACTCAAAATCCGCGAACCCAGAGGGATTTTCTCTCCTTTTAACCTATCCGGATAACCCGATCCATCATAGTGTTCGTGATGGCTCCTCACATATCTGTGCAGTATTTCGGAATTGTAACCCAACTGCTGGAGCATCCGGGTGGTTTCTACGGGGTGCTGGTGAACCAATTTCTGCTCGTATTGGGATAACGGCCGGTCGGTTCCCCGGATTTCATGAGGAATAATGATTTTCCCCAAATCATGTAAATAACCGGCCATCAAAAGTTCTTCCTTCTCTTTGTGCGACAAACCCAATGATTCAGCGATGGCGTAGGAGATCAGGGCAACCGTTTTCCCGTGGCCCAGAGTGCCATCGACCGCCTCGGAGGCATGAATCAGATCCATCGGTAATTCAAGCTTGGATGTGACTGAAGCATACTTGTCAAAGAAGAACCGGGGAATTTTGTTGCGATCCATCAAAGGATCTTTGAGTCCGAGGACCCGGTAAATTGATACACGCTCCTGTTTTCCGCGAATCGCAATTTTTTCAAACTCATCCTTCTTTTTCTCAGCTTCAAGACAGGACTCGCGGGCTTCTACATGGTTCGGGTTGATTTTCAGTATTTTTTGAAAAACTTCGATAGCGGCGCTGGCAGCCCGTTTTTTGAAGAAAGCCTGTCCCAGGGCGAATAGCATTTCCAGATCATTGGGATTTTGATTCAGGAGATTTTCGAGAGAGCGGATTTCAGCTTCCACGATTTTGTCCGCTTCCCGTTTTCCATAAACGGATCGAATCCGGCTGACATGAAAGTATTGCTGAACAATCATGTAAGTGTTGTGATCAATATAAACTTCGCCGGGCTCGCATAGTTCTTCAAGACGGGAGGCCAGGTTCGCGGTATTACCGATGCAAGAATAACTTTTGCGCTTTGATCCCAAGAGGCCGACCACAGATACTCCAGTGGCAATGCCGACCCGCATTTTCCACTGGGTATTGACCTTTTTCATTCTTTCCTGCATGGAGAGGCCCGCCAGTACCGCCAACACCGCATGATTCTTGTATTTGATAGGCGCTCCAAATTCCACCATGATCCCGTCGCCGATGTATTTGTCGATATGACCGTAAAACTGAGTGATGCAATCTTCCATCTCACCGAGATAGACATTCAGTTCATTGATCACTCGTTCCGGAGGATTTTGTTCGGAGTAAACGGTAAAGTCCTTGAGATCAGAAAATAAAACAGAAATTTGACGCTTTTCGTTGCGCAGCTTGCCTTCGATCATCAACCGCGCCACTTTGGAATCCATAACCGAGAACAAGGCTTCTTCCACACGGGTTTTTAATGTTTCAACGTTTCCCTGGGACCGCTCCAACTCCTGGGTTCTTTCAGAGACTTTCGTTTCCAACTGGGTGCTGTAATCATTCAACCGTTTGTTGGTGATATCCAGCAGCTGTTTCTCCTGCGCCAGCTCTTCCCGCAGTTTGTCGGTGAAGCGGAGTTTCTCCTTCAATCCACCGATAACCCATCCGGCCAACATCAGAAATCCGGCCCAAACCGTGAGATGGAAATATAAATGGAATTTTTCTTCCTGGGCGTAGTAGTTGTCCAGGTCGACCAACACAAACACCCAGACCATGAGAATGGTGAAAAATGCGCCCAGCACCGCTGTGCGTCGACCCAGGTAATAACCTGCGAGCATGATTGGAAGATAATAGAAATTAAGGAATGCGACTTTGGAATAAATAAAGAGATTGATCAGGGTGACACTGACCAAAATCGTGAAGATAAAATGACTTTCAAAATGTTTGAAGACGTACCGCTTGAGCTTTTCCATTAATTCCTACCTCCCCCGGCAAGGATGCTTCAGGAAACTACTGTTAATTTCATTTCTCCAGATTGGTTCCCAATTATACCCCTAACGGGGTTAAAATACATTAACAAATAATGTATTTTTAATAAAAATGAGTAAATAAATTTTTCGGAACATCTAATTAAATCTATGTAACTAAAGGGTTTTCAGAAGGGAAGACGTTATTTGGCAGTTTTGCCGGAGGAGTGCGAACCTTGGCTGGATACTGCTTTTTTAAGAATCTACGGTGAATTCCGGGTACTTTTTGACCAGCTTTTTGAGCAGGCTTTGGGCGGCGGCTGAATTGGAATCGGAGGCCTCCTTGTCAAACAGTGCCTGGGCTTTTTTCACATGTGCCAGAGCGAGGCGTCCTTCATTCAACTGATCGTACACCAGGCCCAGGTTAAAGTGAGTGGCGCCCTTTTCAGGATTATGCTCCAGGGATTTAAGAAACTCGTCAACGGCCTCCGAATACCGCTTATACTTCCGATGTTGCCAAGCGTTTTTAAAATGAATTTCCGCAGGATCGGTCGGAGGAGGCTTGGATGTCAATCTGAGTTCGTAGTCTCTGTCGCCCATAACGGTGTGTGCTCGACTGGATGTCAGGGTGCAAGGGGAATGAATTTCAGGGAATGATGTCTTCAGGCCGCAGTTTGAATTTCCGGATGATCAATTCTTTATTTTGCCGGGATTTTCCCGCCCACTCGAGTTGACCCGCCTGTTGATATAAGTCCTGCGCCCGCTGCATGTGTTCCACAGCCTTGGGTCCCTGTTCTTTTTTGTAATATATCATGGCCAGGTTGAAATGCACACCGGGGGCGTCCGGTTTGAGCTCCTGCGCCCTTTCAGCAGAGAGCTGCGCTTTGTCCCATTGTTCGAGTTTGATGAATGCCGAACTCAGCCGGGTCCAGATCCGGGAATTGTTGGGATCCAGCCGTCCCGCCTGTTTAAGGGGAGGTAAAGCTCGCTCGGGATTGTCGGTTTTGAGGTAAACTTCTCCCACGGTGAGGTACGCCAGTGAGAAATCCGGGTCGAGTTGGATGGCTTTTAATGAGGCTTCAAAAGCAGATTGATACTGTTTAAAAAAAAGGCGACAGGCCCCCAGAATGGCATAGTCCCTGGCACTGCTGGAGTTCTTTCGTACCGCATCCTCGGAAAATTTCAGAGCACGCCGGTAATTCTCCATTTTGAAATAGACCCAGGCGCTGGTGGATATATACTCCGCGTTTTCAGGGTGCAATTTGTGCAGTGTCTGGATCACGTCCAGCGCGCGCACCAGTTTGCCTTCCTTCACCAGTTGGTGAACAGCGACAAGTTCCTTCCCGCTCTCTACCTGAATCGCATCCTCATCTTCCGCAAACCAGTGAAATCCGCGTTGACTGACATAGTAATAGCTGGGAATACCAACGAGCAGGAGAGCGAGAACTGCTAGAGCACCTGCTTTAATGAATTTGCCTTGAATCGGTTCCGGCGGGGGTTTGGACGAAGGGATGTCGTCGGGTTGGTAAATATCCTTGTATTTGTCGATATCCGGGCGCGCCATGCCGCCTCCAAAGCAGGAAAATGTCTATCTATTTATTCTAGAAGTGGAATTTGGGAAAGTAAAGCCGGTGTGACGGGTGATCCTATTCTCCAGACAGGTGAAGCACAACCTGCCGGCGGTGGGGAGATGTCCGATGCTCAAACAGGTATAGGTCCTGCCAGGTGCCGAGCGTGAGCCGCCCGTTGACCAGCGGTACGGATATCTGTGTCTGGGTGAGGGCGGAACGGATATGTGCCGGCATGTCGTCGTCCCCTTCGCTCGAGTGCTGGTATTGCGGGTCGCCGTCCGGCACCATACGGTCCAAGAACGCATTCAAATCGGTCAGTACATCCGGGTCGGCATTCTCCTGAATTACCAGCGAAGCCGAGGTGTGGCGGACAAACACAGTGAGCAGTCCCGTGGTCATCCCCTGCCCCTGCGCCCAGGACACGATTTCGTGGTTGATATTGATCAGCCCCCGCCCCCGGGTTTTTACCGATATCTCGTGCGTCGCCTGTTTCATAATTTATTTTCAGTGGCTTAAAAGACTACAGCCGGTTTCATTCTCTTAAGATTGTACAATACAAAATTGGAACACCAAGTGGTATTCTGGGACTATAAGGGACAAAATAGTAGGTTTCCAAATGAGAAAAGTGCGCCTTTTAGCTCCTCCTCTGTTTTTCTGGATGGTTGTTTTCCACGCCTCGTTCCTTGGGAAGCCAGCCTTGGCTGCCGAAATTGAAAGTGTGAAAATTCGATCTTATTATAATGAGACTTGGGCCATTGAAAGCGATCCATTTGACGAAAGCTATTCTATTGAATTAAGGATCGGGGGCTACTACAGAGACCTGGAACCGTTTCCGGAAGAAAACATTCGCCAACTGGAAAGTGCTTTAAAAGAGCCACCGGTTGAGGAATGGGATCTGCAATGGTTTGGAGTAGATGCCGATTGGCTGAAAAAAACCAGGGATGAAGCATTGGCCAAATACCAGCAGGATCAATGTAAATCCAAGTGTCTCACCGCAGAGCAGATAGAATGGTATTCCGCAGCCATAGAGAACCCGGAATTTATCTCCTCCCTGTTGAATCATTTCAAGGAAGCCCTTGGGAGTCAAAAGTATGATTCTTCATTGCTGGATGTTCAGGTGGTGATGGATAATGGCGACTTGATTGAGCTGAAAGCCTCATTCCCGGGATTTTGGTTGCTTCCCTGGGAGGTCAACGCTTCGGGGGAAAAGTATCGTACCTTCAATCCGGCCCTGAGTCATGCAGTCTCCGCCCTGCTTCCGAAAAAGGATATGAACCAATTCCGCTTGTCTCCAACCGTTCTAGAATATTATGTCAGGAGAACCATGAGTCACATCTTTAGATACTGGAACCGCTTCCCGAAATATGGATGAGCAAATGATCTCTGGGTCGATCTTTGGATTATTAGAGTTAATTTGGAAATTATTACTACCCCCTACCATGAAATTGGGTTTAGCATAGAGGTATGGGATGGGGTTAACCGGCTGTTGGAAGTTTTTGGAGTGATGCATGGCAACGACCGTTTATCAGGAAAAAAGTTTCCGTGAAAACGTCAATCTGGTTTTTGATATTGCATCCGCCACTCTTGAGCTCAGTGAAGGTCTGGCCTACGTCCTCAAAGGGGCCTACAATGTCTATCAGGTCCGATTCCCCGTAAAAATAAACGGCAAGATCGAGAGTTTCATCGGTTGGCGCGCCGTTCATAGTGAACACAAACTCCCTACAAAAGGCGGCATTCGTTATTCTCCCCTGGTGACTCAGGACGAAGTAGAAGCGCTGGCTGCGCTGATGACTTACAAGTGCGCCCTGGTCGATGTCCCGTTCGGCGGTTCCAAGGGCGGATTGGTGGTCGATCCCAAAAAGTATGACGACGACATCATGGAGCGCATTACGCGGCGTTTTGCCTTTGAGCTGATCAAAAAGGATTATATCAATCCCGCCATCAACGTGCCTGCACCGGATATGGGAACGGGACCCCGGGAAATGGCCTGGATTGCCGACACCTATATGCAGCACCGTACGGATGACATCAACGGCCTCGGCTGTGTCACCGGCAAACCGCTCAGCTTGAGCGGCATATCAGGACGCACTGAAGCGACCGGACGCGGCGTCGTGTACGGCGTCCGCGAATTCTTCCGCCATGCAGAAGATAGAGAGAAAGCGGGCATCGAAGGTACGTTGGAAGGCAAAAGTGCTATCGTTCAGGGGTTGGGCAATGTTGGTTACCACACCGCTAAAATTCTCGAATCTGAAGACGGAGCCAAAATCATCGGCATCATCGAACACGATGGGGCGTTGATGGACCGCAACGGCCTCAGCGTGGAAAAAATCAACACCTATATTAAAGAGCATGGTGGAGTCAAAGGTTTTCCAGATGCCGAATATTTTGAAGACGGTAGCGCGATTTTGGAAGAAGAATGTGATCTGTTGGTACCTGCCGCTCTGGAAGGGGCGATCCATATGGAAAATGCCCCACGCATCAAAGCCAAACTGATCGCCGAGGCGGCCAACGGTCCGGTGACGTTTGGGGCCGATGTCATTCTGAGGCAAAAAGGTGTGGTGATGATTCCCGACATATTCCTCAATGCCGGCGGGGTGATCGTTTCGTATTTCGAATGGATCAAGAATTTGTCGCACATTCGCTTTGGCCGCCTCACCCGTCGACATGAGGTAAACCAGAACGATCTCCTGCTCAAGGCTCTCGAAAACAACGGACATAAAATGCCGGTTGATCTGGTTGAAAAACTGTGTAACGGCCCGAACGAGTTGGATCTGGTCCGCTCCGGGCTGGACGACTCCATGAGAGAGGCGTTTCAACAGATCCGCGACCGTTACTGGTCCCACGACAAAATCGAGTCCTACCGCATTGCCGCCATGGCCATCGCCATTGAAAAAGTGTCCCTCAGCTACCAGGACCGCGGCGTGTACCCTTAGGCCCTGCAATGTAATTCCTCGACTGATTTCCAAAAAACTCCAAGGCCGCCTGCAATAATGCTATAGTACGGCTAGAAATCCTTATTCCATCCTCAGAGTCGATCATGTCCAGCCCAACCGGAAAAACATCGCAATACGAAACCAGCGGCGTGAGCCAGAGCGGTGCAGAGTCCGCGCTGGAAGGCATACTCAAGCATGTTCTGCCGACCCGCCGGTTCAGCGAACGCTATCCGTTGAAAGCGGATATCGGTTACTTCGCCAATGTTATCGATCTTGGCAACGGTGAAGGCATCGCGTTTTGTACTGATGGCGTCGGCACCAAAGTGATCGTCGCCGAGTTGATGAACCAGTACGACACCATCGGGATCGACTGTATCGCGATGAACGTGAATGATCTCATCTGTATCGGCGCGCGGCCGGTCAGTATGGTGGATTATATCGGCTGCTCGCATACCGACCCGAAAGTGTTCGAAGAACTGGGACGCGGACTCGCCGAGGGAGCGAAACAAGCGGAGATCAGTATTTCCGGTGGAGAGATTTCACAGGTGAAGGAAATTATCTCCGGTATCGATCTTATCGGCGCCGCCATCGGTCATGTGAAACTCGACCAGATCAACACCGGCCAGAACATCCAGCCCGGCAACCTGATCCTCGGCCTTGCGGCCAGCGGCGTGCATTCCAACGGCCTGACCCTGGCGCGCAAAGTGTTGTTGGGCGAAACGTTGGAGGAACAGAAGGAAAAGGTCAACCAGTACGATGAATCACTGGGCCGCACGCTCGGCGCGGAACTGCTGGAGCCGACCCGCATTTATGTGCAACCGGTGATGAAAATGCTGGAAGCGGGGATTGATATCCGCGCGATGGTTCATATCACCGGCGGCGGCCTCACCAACCTTACCCGTGTGCAAACCGACAACATCCGTTTCGTGATCGATCCTCTGCCCGACATGCCGCCGGTCTACGAATTGATTCAGGAAGAAGGCGGGATCAGCGATGCGGAGATGTACGAAGTGTTCAACATGGGGACCGGTTTCTGTGTGATCGTCGACCACGCCAACGATGCCGATCAGGTTCACTCCATCTGCAAAGAGTACGGCATCTCCTGTCACGGCATCGGCCAGGTGGAACCCTGGACGGGCAAGGAAGTGTTCATTCCCTCCAAAAACCTCAAAAGCTCCGGCTCGAGCTTTATTTCATAATTATTTCGCTGTCTGGAATCTGCTTATTGTCCGGATGAAACGGTCGTGAATTCCGGCGGTGCTGTGGGGTTGACTCTTCTTTCTTTATTCTTTTCCGGAAGCAGAATGATGAACGAGGTGCCCTGGTTGGGCTGGCTGACCACATGAATGGATCCGCCGTGGCGGTCCACAATGCGTTTGCAGATGGCGAGTCCCATGCCCGTGCCCTCAAACCGGTTTTCGGCATGGGCGCGTTCAAACGGATGAAACACCAGATTGATGCGTTGAGCTTCGATGCCGATGCCATTGTCCTTGACCATGATTTCCCAGAACCCGTCGCGCAATGGGCGGCTGCTGATCTCCACCACCGGAGGGACATCCGGTTGATGGTATTTGAGGGCGTTGCTGATCAGGTTTTGAATCAGTTGCCGCATTTGAGTGGGATCTGCCTCCAGGGTCGGCAGCTTGTTTTTGTCGATATTCACTTTGGCTTTTGTAAGGCTGATCCGCGCTTCCAGGTCTTCCACCACTTCAAGCGTTAGTTGGTGCAGATCCACACGTTCGAAGGGTTTGCCGCCGGAAGAGATGCTGGACATTTTCAGCAAGGCTTCGATAAAACTCTGCATCCGGCGTGCTGCACTGCGCATGCGGTCCAGGTAGTCCCGACCCTTGGTGGCTTCTTTGGGCACGTGTTCTTCCAGCCGATCGCCGAACATCACAATCTTACGCAACGGTTCCTGCAAATCATGCGAAGCGACGGCGGCAAAATCCATCAGTTCCTGGTTGCTGCGTTTTAATTCCTCGGTTCTTTCCTCGACCCGTTCTTCCAGGCTGGTGTTGTAGCCCCGCAACTGCCGGTTGGCGATGCTCAACAGTTCCCGTTCGTGATCCAAATCTTCGCGGAGCCGCTCGGTTTGCTGTAACTGGAGACGGAGTTTTTCCGACAAGGTGCCGATCAACCAGGCCGCGAGAATAAGAAATCCACCCCATACCGCAAGACTGAGGTTGGATTGCAAGGCGGTGTTGGCAGTGTAGTATTCCTTTGTGTCGGTCAGGATAAAAATCCAGACCATGAGAATGGCGAAGAATGCACCCAGAACGGCGAACCGCTTGCCGATGTAGTATCCCGCAAACACCACCAGCAGGTAAAAGAAGTCGAGGAAGGCAATTTTGTCATAGACAAAATAGTTGACGAAAGCCGCCCCCACCAGAATGGAGAGGACAATCGAATCCTGGGCATGTTTTAAGAGATATTTTTTGAGAGAGTTCACTTTTTTACATTTGAATTAAGTGTAATTTTTATTATAAGGTATAAGTTCTGAATAAAAATGACTTTTCGGATATTTTATAAAAAATATTGCTTCGGGCAGCACCCGATTTTGGGAGGGCTCCAGCTGCAAGAAATTGAAAAATCAGTTTTTAAGAATATTCAGAGTGACGAAACCTGAGTTTCGAATTTTGGTGGAGAGGAGGTTGTTGCGAGGTATCTGTTTCAGGATTTTAAAGCGCGCTTTAATTCTTCTTTCAATACGAGGTTCCGTTCATTCACGCGCTGGTAGGAGGTTTCCAACTCCTGAAGACGCCGGTTACTTTCTTCCAGCTCTTCCTTTCTTTTTTCCGATAGTGTTCCAACCAGCCAGGCGGCCAATATCAAAAATCCTCCCCATACAGTGAGATCCAGATGGGTGTCCATAGGGTTACCTGTTGAAAGGTAGGCTGTTTCGCTGACCAAAATAAAAACACAGACCATGAGAATGGCAAAAAAGGCTCCCAGAATAGCCAGTCTTTTACCTACGTAATAACCTGCCAGTACAATAACCAGGTAGAAAAAATCCAGGAAAGCGATTTTGGAGTAAATGAAGTAATGAATGGCCGCTGTGCTGAGCAAAGTCAGCAGGATGACAATATCCTCCCAGTGTTTTTCGGCGTAGTTTTGAGATTCGTCAGGAAAAATTTTAGCCATTCTAAATTTACAGTAAATATAATTGTAAGATTTATTATAAACTAAAAATGGGTGTTTGAAGCCTTTATTTGTAGATTTTTAGTTCAGAAAAGAAGTAACCGAAATTGGGTAAAGCCTAGCTGGACGGAATAATTTTGGTGATAAAGACGATTGCCACGGCCACGGGTGCGATGTACCGCACGACGAATTCCCAATAGGCTGCCCAGCGAAACGTGGTTTCGTGTCGCTCGATTTCTTTGTGGGCCTCCTCGGTTCCCCAGATCCAGCCGACGAAAACGGCTGTCATCATGCCTCCTATAGGCAAAAGGTAATTGGTGGCGATATTGTCGATATGATCGAAAAAGTTCATTCCCAGTGGTTTGAATCCAGCCAACAGGCCGAAGGAGAGTCCGGAAGGTATGCCGATCGCAAAGATGACCAGCCCCATGGTGAGCACGGCTTTTTTACGTTCCCACCCTTTTTGGTCTATAAAGTAAGCCACCACCACTTCCAGCAGCGAAATGGCCGAAGTCAACGCAGCTATAGCCAGCAGTATAAAAAACAAGATAGACGCTGCCCATCCGAGAGGCATACCGGTGAAGACTGCGGGAAGCACGCTGAACACGAGCCCCGGGCCTCCGGTCGGTTCCAGGCCCATGGCAAATACTGCCGGAAAAATCACCAGTCCCATCAGCAGGGCGATCAGGGTATCGAACAAGACAACATAGAGTGTGGCGGAAGTCAGGTTCTCCTGCGGGGGCAGGTAGCTTCCATAAGTGATCATGGCGCCCATGCCGAGACTGAGCGAAAAAAACGCTTGTCCCATGGCCAGCAGAATGGCTTCACCGCTCAGTTTACTGAAGTCGGGGTACAGGTAAAACTTGAGCCCTTCCATGGCGCCGTCGAGCGTCAAAGCCCGTATCATGAGGATTATCAGCATCAGCACCAGTGTGGGCATCAGAATCTCACAGGCTTTCTCGATGCCGCCATGCACCCCTTTGATGACAATGGCAATGGTCAACCCCATGAACGCTGCATGGTAAAAGATAACCTCACCGGTATTGCCAATGAAGCTGCCGAAAAATTTCCCTGCCTCAGCGGGATTGGTGAACTGGTCCAGTGAATGGGTCAGAGCATTGACCATGTAAGCAAGCGTCCATCCTCCCACCACACCGTAAAAGGACAGGATCAAAAAACCGGCGAGCACTCCCATAAATCCAATACCCACCCAGGGTGTGCCGGGTCGGAGTTCGTAAAAAGCGCCGACAGGATTGAGACTGGTCTTGCGTCCGATGGTGAACTCAGCCAGCATGATCGGGAGTCCCACCAATGCGATACAGATGAGGTAAACAAGAACAAAAGCTCCTCCGCCGTTTTGGCCGGTGATGTAGGGAAACTTCCAGACATTGCCCAGTCCCACAGCGGACCCGGATGCGGCTAGAATAAAACCCATCCGGGTGGCCCACAGCCCTCGTTTGTGGTTCTGCTGAATCATGGTTTAAAAGTATAACGGTGAAACTGTAATGGGGCAAATTATTGAAATATAGGTTTTTCAACTCCGGTTGATGCGTTGAAGAAATTTTTGAGTTCGTTCCTGTGAAGGATTGTGAAACAGAGAGGCAGGCGAGCCGCGTTCGATGACGCGTCCGTGATCGAGCATGAAGATTTCTCCTGCCATCTCTTGAGCAAAATCCATTTCGTGGGTGGCGATCAAAAGAGTCATCCCCTGTTCCGCCAACTCCCTCATCACACTGAGCACTTCACCTACCATTTCCGGATCGAGTGCCGACGTGGGTTCATCAAACAGCACGCATTTTGGATTCATTGCCAGCGCGCGCGCAATCGCGACACGTTGCTGCTCGCCTCCCGAAAGGTTCCTGGGATAACGGTCGGCCATTGTTTCAAGTTGCACCTGCTTGAGGAGATTCCTCGCAGTTTGAACAGCCTGGCTTTTCTCAATCTTGAGCACCTGTACCGGGGCTTCAATGATGTTTTCGAGAACGGTTAGATGGGGAAACAGATGAAACTGCTGGAACACCATTCCGGTGTTCAGTCGTAATCGTTGCAATGTTTCCTGATCCCCGGTGGTATGAGATCGGTTTCCCTGGATGCATATCTCGTCCACCTGAACGGTTCCATTATCGAAGGGTTCCAATGCACCGATGCATCTCAGCAGGGTGCTCTTGCCGCAACCTGAAGGACCGATCACCATCTTCACTTCTCCGCGCGGGACGTCGAGGTCGATGTTGTCCAAGGCGGTGCGGTCGCCAAAATGCTTTGTAAGACCGGATACGTTGATCATGTGGTTTGCAAATGATGTTCCAGACGGGTGGAAACGATGGACAGCGGCAGCGACATCATCAGATACAAAGCCGCCGTAAGGAGACCCAATTCCAGAAACTTCATCGACGAAACTGCCAGCATATTGTAGCTTTTGGTCAACTCAACGATAGCAATGATGGAAACCAGAGAAGAATCCTTGAAAAGGGAGATGAAATCATTAGTCACCGGAGGCAGGACGATCCGTCGCGCTTGGGGAATAAGGATACGACGGTAGATCATCCAGCGTGTCATGCCCAGCGACAACGCTGCATCCTTTTGCCCCCGGGCAATCGATTCCAGACCCGCACGGTAGATCTCGGATTCATAAGCGGCGTAATTGAGACCGAGCCCCAGCACGGCGGCGGCAAAAGCGTTGAGACTGATTCCGATATTGGGCAGGCCATAATAGATGATATACAACTGGAGAAGCAGGGGTGTACCACGCATGATCTCCACGTAAGTGACAGCCATCGATTTCAATATCGGTCCGCCCATCAACCGGGTCAGGGTAACAGCGCCACCGAATACGATGGCCAGCGCCATGGCGAGTACAGAAATCAATACCGTCATTCCGGCGCCTTTAAGCAACAGCGGCAGATATACGCCCAGTCCGATGTCCGCCCCCGCCGTGAACACTTTCCGCGCCGTATGGTCGGTATCGCGCAGAGAAACCTGTTTGGCATTCCACAGTCCCCATTTTTCATAGATGCGTTTCAAGGTGCCGTCGTTATAGAAATTCTCGATACTCCGGTTGATCTCTTGCAAAAACTCTTCATTTCCCTTGAGCAGAGCAATCACATACAGCCCTTCACCGATCGGGGCTCCTGCGAATTTGAGATTGGGATTGGGCCGGGCATAATGAGCGGCAATCGGCCAGTCCATGAACACGGCATCCAGTCGTTTCAGTTCCAGGTCGCGATAAGGTTCGACCTGCCCTTCATATATTTTTAGGGTGACATCTCTCCGTGCCTCGAGCAGGCTTTGCGCCACCGAGGCGTCGAGGGTGCCTACCGTTCGGCCGCCCACGTCGTTGAACGACCGAATCCGTTTCTCGTCTTTTCTGACCACCAGCTGTTGTTCGTAAATGTAATAAGGGCGAGACAAATCGACACTGCGTGACCGTTCCTCGGTCCACTCAATGCCGTTGAGCGCCATGTGGAAATCGCCTCTCTGTAGGGCGGGAATTAGCGACCGCCAGTCGGTCTGAACCATGCGGGCGGTGACGCCGAGTTTTCGGGCAAGGGCATCGGCCAGATCAACCTCGAAACCGATCATTCGATCAGGCTGTTCCGGATCGGGAAAAACAAAAGGGGCACCGCCCTCGGCATCCGCTCCCCACAGCAGTTCGCCTGAGGCGCGGACCTCCTCTAAAGGACCTGCGAAAATATTGGCAGGAAACCAGAAGACAATGAAAAGGGTTAAAATCGTTTTATAGAATAACATTCGCCGGTTGAGGTTTTAATTTACCTGCGGAGGGACTCCGCTATAATCAGACAGCCGGACAAATATCAGCTGGAAAACTGCCGGAGGAAAGTTGACTTGAAGCATAAAGACCGACTGAAAGAAATCCTCGATCAGATACCCAAACTTCCCGGAATATATATCATGAAAGACGGGAAGGGGGGAATGCTTTATATCGGGAAGGCCAAGTCGCTGTTCCACCGCGTTCGATCCTATTTTTCCGACGCGGCGGATCTCGCCCCGCGCACGCGTATTTTCGTGCGCAAGATACAGGACATCAAATTCCTCACGACCCAAACCGAGCAGGAAGCCCTCATCCTCGAAAGCAATTTCATCAAGAAACACCAGCCGAGGTACAACGTCCTTCTCAAGGACGACAAGCATTACCCTTACATCCGGATGACCATACAGGAAGCGTTCCCCCGGCTGGAGGTGGTGCGGCGGATCAAAAAAGACGGAGCGGCCTATTTCGGCCCCTACACCATGGTGAAGGAGGTACGCGACACCATCCGCCTCATTTACAAAATCTTTCCACTCCGGCAGAGCGACGACGAGCTGGACGGCACCGCCAAGCGCCGTCCCTGCCTCAATTACCAGATGAAACGGTGCCTTGCGCCCTGCGCCGGATTGGTGACACCAGAGGACTATTCCAAGGTTGTTAATGATGTTGTTTTATTTCTAAAGGGTAAAAACACCGAACTTGTGAAAAGTCTGAAAGACAAAATGGCGGAGGCTTCAGAATATCAGCGCTATGAAGAGGCGGCGGTGTACCGCGACAAGATCGATGCGATCAAAACCGTGGTCGACAAACAAAAGATCATCTCCACCTCACAGGTCAACCAGGATATCATCGCCTGCACCAGCGATCGCGGCTGGTCGATGGTACAGCTGCTGGCAGTGCGCAACGGCAAGATGATCGCCGAAAAGATTTACAAATTAAAAAATCTCAACCAGGAAGAGGACAGCGAAACGCTGGCGTCGTTTCTCAAGCAATACTACGCCGATGAACCGGTTCTGCCGTCGGAGATTCTTCTGTCTCATTCCATAGAAGATGCCGAATTGATCGAAGGATGGCTCACCGAAAAGAAAAAAGGCAAAGTACGGCTTGAAGTGCCGCAGAAAGGCAAGAAACGCGATCTGGTTAAAATGGCTGAGGAAAACGCGCACTTCGCCATGCGCACCGAACTGGACAAGGAAGATGTAGCGACCCGGAGTCTGGAGGAACTTCAAGAGACCCTGCAACTTAAAAACTTTCCGCGTGTCATTGAAGGCTTCGACATCTCCAACATTTCCGGAACGCATGCCGTCGGTTCCATGGTTGTATTCGAGAACGCCAAAGCCGAAAAGGGGAAATACCGTCGGTTCAAAATCAAAACGGTGGAAGGTATCGACGACTATGCCATGATCACCGAAGTGATGACGCGCCGGTACGCCCGTTTGCTGGACGAGAACAAACCGCTGCCCGATTTGGTCTTGATCGACGGCGGCAAGGGCCATCTCAATACCGGATACAAGGTACTGGAGAGTTTGGACCTGGAAGGGCGAATCGATCTCGCCTGTATCGCCAAGGGCAAGTTCCGCACCAATGTCGAAACCGACGAAGTGTTCTTAACGGCAAAGAAAGATCCGGTGGGGTTTAAAGAGAACTCACCGTCGCGTTTCCTGCTGCAGCGCGTGCGCGACGAGGCGCACCGGTTCGCCATCGAGTATCACCGCAAGCTGCGGGGGAAGGGATCGTTGTCCTCGCCGCTGGAAGGCATCCCCGGCATCGGCAAAAAACGCAGGCTCATGTTACTGAAAGAATTTGGCAGTATCGAAAATATTAAAAACGCCACTCTGGAAGATCTACAGAAACTCCCCGGAATCACCAAACCGATTGCCGAGAAAATCACAAAAGCTGTGACTATTTAATTTTGAAACGTATCAACGAGATTTCTATTTTTATTAGTCTCTATCCAAAATGTATCCACAGGATATGCACTTAAAAACTTTTCTTTTCATTAACAACAACCATCCAATAAGACCGCCAACGAGAGAAATAGCTCCAATGAATGCTGACATGCCAAAACCAATCGTTGCCCCAATGGCGGCACCTGTAGCCTCGGCATCAGTTTGGACAGTCGACATTACTTCCGATGTTGCGCTACCCGTGGAGAAAAACATCAGTACAGCAAAGAGTACTCCTAAAACAGAAGGAATTACGATGATATAGCCAATAATGCGCAGTATTGTAGTAAATCTTGGAATTTTTGCTGCCTTCATCGATTTCTCACTTTTACATGCGTTACAATCAAGCAGAACATTTCCCATTGCGCTTCCCCCCTTTTTTGTCTACCTAACACCAGCCATCAGGTTCGCAAAATACGAGCGTTATCTATACTTCACCTTTCTTTAGAGTATGATTGATTTATGTTCATTTCAGAATTTGTCTAAAAACACATATGCCTTTATTGACTATCTTAATATCATGAGGAAATTGTTTGTGCAACTTGAAGGTTGAGAAGAAGAGGTATTAAGTTCTCTGTACCCTTTATGGTGGTAAGCTGCCTAACACCTCTTTATAAAAAGGACATATTGGGTCCAGCGTTACGCTGGAGCTTTCTGGGCTACGAGGAGGTAGCGGGTAGAAGGACAGGTATCGGCTTTGTCGCCGATGGGTTGGAGGGTGACGGCATCGTAAATGTCCACTTTACCTTTGAACGCTTTCTGGAATTCCTGACGCAAGCGCCACATCGGCGGCAAGAATCTAAGATGCTTGCCTTCGTTGGTGATGAGCAACCGGTCGTTGTTGCGGCTGACATTAAGAATCTCGCTTTGCTGGAAGGTGAAGTTCCCTTCCTCAATCAATACCGGGTTGCGTAATGAAATGACATTGCCGGTCTTCGAACGGATCACGTGCGGATAGGTCCGGATGTGGTCGGGGGTGATGAAGTCGCCGAAGAAGTATCCTCCCGGTTTGGTGATTTGTGCCGTAACCGCCAGCGCCTCGTCCAGTTTCTCCGGCGCCAGATACTGAAACACGTTGAGTCCGCAATAGGTGACATCCCAGGTTTGATCACCCAGCGCCAGGATGTCTTCCGCTTTGGCGGTGATGCGGCGCGACGCCACCTGCACCATCGCTTCCGATTTGTCGATTCCCAGAAGATGATCGCCCTGCAACCCCATTTTCTTGATCAGATAATCCTCCACAATACCGGTACCGCAGCCGATGGATAGAAATTTAACTTTCTCCGGTTCCAGTTTGTATTTTTCAAAAACAAGCTTTAAATATCCGGCGATGAACTCGTCGAGACAGGGCTGACCAATGACGTCGTCGTACAACTCGGCGTAAGTATAAAATGGATCGCCCTCGTCTTCGGGAAAGAGCAGAGCCTTCTGTACCTTGGCAGCAGCAATCAACTCGTTGCGCAGCAACCTCCAGTAGCCCATGTCCTTCATGTGACCCGTCTTCGGATCGACATGGGGAAACAGATCGTTTTCGAACCGTTGCCAGTTGGCGGTGTCGCACAGTTTCTGAACAAGCTCCTGGTCGCGCTCGACCAGATCGGCGGGCAGTTCCATATGGCGTTGGATGCGGTCGATGCGGTTCTTCAGTTCGATGACGTTGCGCAACCAGGTGAGGTAGTCGGGATGCGGTCCCGCTTCCCGGCGCTTGATCTGGTTCTCCGGCATTGCGAAGAACACTCCGCCGTCGGTGCGCTGAATGCTGTCTTCCTCGAGATCGAAAATACGCGCGTCGGCGGTAATGCCGCCTTTGGACCGCTCGTAACAACCGTACATGTGGAAGCTCATGAAATTCGTGTTGGACGGGTTTCCCAACTGGTGCACCAGTTGATGGCCGACCGACATCACTTCACCGGGCTTGACCTCGGCGCGCGACAGGGTGGTGATGTCGCCGTCCTGCACCAGGAAGACCGAATGCTCGGCCGGACCGAACACCTGCACGGCTCCCCATTCGGTATAGCCGTGATCGTGAATAGCGGAAAAATCCCCCGGCGTCCACGACATGGCCATCATCTCGAAGAAGCCGCCGTCGAAAATGAGTTTGCGTCCGTAACTGTCGCGGATGGGATGTTCGAGTTCGGACCAGGGTTCCAAGTCCTCCGCCTGCAGGTTCGCGGAAAGCAGAAGTTCGCGCGCTTTGCGAGGAGTGAGATCCTTGGTCTCCTCCAGCATCCGGATCAAATCCTGGATGGCAAACGGCAAACGATGTTTGTTCATGGCCGCCATGGCGTTCTCGGGTTGAATGGAAAAACCGGTTACCGGCAACGATGCTCCAAAAAGCGTTACCTTAATAATATAGGGCAGAAGTTTAAAATTTTAGGAGGAAATTGTACTCTTAGGTCAGAAACGTCAATGATTTTAGAGCTTTGGAGGATTCAGAAGCGCTGGGTGATAATGTTCATTATCATTGTCAGCGCGCAGAACAAGAATAGCCATAGGGTGGTTTTCCTCGCAATGGCTTCGTATCGTGGAACCAATCCTCCTGTAGCTCGAATACTCATAACCAAAGTCAGGGTTAAACACTGCACGCTGAAGGAAAGGGCATCTCCGTCGTTTCCGGCCAATTGAAAAACTTTTGGCAATAATGCAATCACCCAGCCGAAGAGTAATAGGCTTACCAGCAGACTCAATGATAATAAAATTCTATCAATAATTGCGCGAACTTCACTGGAGACTAAGGGTGTATTGAAAAATTTTTTAAATTTGGGACCAAACATGATCATTCTCTTTAATCAGATGTAAGTTTTCATCCGATCTTATTTCATCTTGTACTTGTCAACGAACTTAAAATTCTGCCGGTTGTGCACGGGGTAAACCGTAAACAGCGGCGTGTTGTAAGGAACCGTTGCGGTGTCGGTACCGGGGCTGAGCGTCAGGTGTATGTTGACGAAGTTGAAACTGAGTCCCTCCTGCCAGGGTTCTTTCGTCGACTCGGCATAGGCGGGAATCTTGTCGGACGCGTGACTGCGAGTCATCAAACCCGAGCCGCCCTGCAGGCCGTACTCATACAAATCCGGTGCGCCGGTCACCAATACGGAGACCTGAGCCGAATCGAACCACACTTTGAAATTCGAAACGATTTGAACGTACGTTCCCAGGGTGCCCAGCCGTTCCAGCACGGTCATCGGGTAGGCGTATTCCGGCGGTACGTTCGGTTTGTCGCCCTGGAATTTAAAATCCTTTTCCTTTACGCGGGAAAACGACACGAATAAAAGATTAGGATCGTCTAAACTGACATCCAGCACCTGTCCGTCCTGATAACTGATCAGCTTGTCCATCTCGTAGGCCAACGGGAACGAGTAGCCGAACTTGGTGTAAAAAATACGCGAGCCACCGTCCAGCGGGTCGTCCGGTTTTTTGCTGATCTTGATATCGAACGGCAGCATCATGTGGAACGCGTTGGTGCGCGAGTTCATGAACGGAGCACAGGCGCCGGGGAACTCGCGGTGCACGTCTTCATTCTCAGGTTCGAACTTGCGGGGTCCGCCGGAAAAATGCTGCGCGGTTTTGGCTTCCTTGGTGAGACCGAATTTGTTCTGGTAATACTCCGATGCGCGTTTCTGAGCCACATCCAGAAAATAATCCGGAACGTCGGTCTGGACAATCAGCTGCTGAACCTCGTCGGTATCGGTGCGCGCCGCGGGACGCATGGCGTCATTGTAAATTGTCAGTTCCGACTCGGTTTTCTTGATGTCGTAATCGATCTGCCGCGCCAGTTCGGTGTTGGAGTAGCGGGTCTGCGAGAGCAGGGCCTTGGTTTTCTGGAGCATCTCCAGTTTCAGGCTGAAGCGCTTCGGCTCGTCCGCCAGCGATTGCACCGTCGCCATCAACAACCCGAACTGCTCCTCCGGCTCGAGGCCGATCCCGCCCAGGTCGTTGTCCTTGATGAAGGCCAGGGCCATCGGGCCGAACGCCTCCTCCCCGCGGATGTTCAGGGTCAATAGATAGTTGAGATAGGAACGCGCCTCTTTCAGATCCACAACCGCCTCCCCCAGAGCAGTTATCCATTTAAAATACAGGGTTTATGGGATGGGGCATTATGGACTTTAGTCTGACGGAGTGCAAGAATTTTCTGACCGGGCAAGGCCCGGAGCAAATATTAAAACCACTTGTTAGACTTTTTGAGAGAGCCTTATTTCATCTCCTTGAAAATACGGATCAATTCGTCGAGGGCTTCGGAGTCGGTGACTCGAAACAACTGTTCCACTTGGGCGACGAACTCCTCGCGGGTCTTGAACTGTAATTCGATCTTGAATTGATCGCTCTCGAAATTCTCCGGCGTGCGCAGTTTGATTCTCCCGTCGAGACGGAGCTGGTCGATGGCCCGGTACACCTGCTTCTGGAGATCGGTCAACACCGGGTAACGCCATAAACGCAGTTGCTTGTGAACCGCTTCATATTTTTCGTTCAGCGCCAGATCGGTGTTCTGGAGCGGTGTTTGAATTTCCGGACGGTTCAGAATTTCATGCGGAGATGTAGTCTCCTTTACCGCCGTCTCGTCTGCCAGTTCCAGCAACTCGCGGCATTTGTTGACGCCCGGACGCAGGGTTCCCAGCAGGGTTTCAGCCAGGGCCTGGTCGTTCGCATTCCACCGGAACAAAATTGAAAACACGCGCAACGGCAGGTTCAGTTCGTGGAGCAATACATTCAGGCTCTCGGAAAATGCGGCGCATTGTTTAAGATCGACCAATAGTTTTTTACTGCGTTCCAGATCGAGCAGAGGCAGGTAATCCTGGATGATTTTAGATTCGGGTATCTTCGCTTGCGTCAGTTTGTGGACGATTCCTCCTTTTTCGATGTCGCTGTAGGTTCTCTGTCCGCGGTTTTCGAGCAGGTTGTGTTTCAGCATTTCGGCAGGTGTGGGAACACTCTCCAGTATCCAGGCGGGAATGGACTCCAGATTCAGTTGGCGCGCACACGCGACACGACGGTGGCCGCACACGATTTGGTACTCAGTGCCCAGAGGAGCCAGCAGGACCGGATGGGTGATCCCCAGTTCCCGAACCGACTGCACCAGGGTGTCGGGAGGCGGGTCCATCGAGAATTGCGTGAGACGGTCCTCCCCGATGCTCGTCAGCGGAATGTGTTCGATGGGTTTTTTGGATGTTCCGTCCATGAAACGTGTATAGTTTAGGTCTTCAATATCAATCAGGACTTGATCAAGCCTGTCACCCTGAGCTTGTCGAAGGGCGGCAGGCGTAAGTAAACTATGAAACGGTATTATGTTTACATCCTTCTATGCAACGATAAAAATAACTACTTGAAATACTAAAGGTTGGCCGCCGTCAACAAGGTTGAGAAAGGGGGTCGCATGGAATTCACCAAATCAACCATAGATAAGCAAAAAGAATTTTTAGAAAATGCATATAACCGTGCAATGGCATACACCAATCTAATTATGATAGGTGGTTATGCGGGATTTTTTGCATTATGGGGTCTTACCAAAGAATATTTATCTAAAGGACAGGTTTTCTGGTCAGCGCTCTTGATTCTCATTTCAATTGTTTTCTTTATGTCTTTCGAGATTTATAAGATGATTCATAATGGGATTGTTTTTCAATCTCTTCAAAAGGTCATCAAAGATCCCGAACAGTTCCACACGCAAATTGAAATTCATAATAAGAAAACTACTGAGTTAGCAGTACGTCTTGGCCGAATTTGGATTCCAGTGCTGATAGTAGCCATTGGTACAGGATTAGGTGCTTATGGAGTGTTAGGTTACGCGTTTGTCTGCGAATTGTTTAATCTTTATAGATAAACTATTGAACAGAGACCGAACTGATGTATTGTCAAAAAGCCAAAGATGACATCTGATGGTTAAAAGGCTGATCTTATTACTGGGATGCGCTGCGTTGTTGATCGCCTGCGATCCGCCTCCGCCGGAGGGGATGGTGCTGGTTCCCGCCGGGTATTTCCTCATGGGAACGGACGAGTACGATGACGAGGGCGATGCGCTGTCCCTCGGACTCGACAAACCCTGGTATGCCGACGAGTCCCCGCAGCGGCGCCTGCACCTGCCCGACTTCTACATCGACAAATATGAAGTGACGAATAAGCAGTACTATATCTTCACGCAGGCGACCGATCACCGCACGCCGCGTTCCTGGCGCGGCAGGAAATACCCCGAAGGCTGGGAGAACCTGCCGGTTACCGATGTCACGTTTTACGACGCCAGTGACTACGCCAAGTGGGCGGGCAAGCGTCTGCCCAGCGAGCAGGAATGGGAAAAAGCCGCGCGCGGTCCAAAAGATTTCCGGTATCCCTGGGGCAACCATTTCGATTTTTCAAAGGCCAACCTCAGCCGGTCGCAGAATCCCAAAAAGAACCGTGGACTCCGACCCGTCGGCTCGTTTCCGCAGGGAGCCAGTCCTTACGGTGTGGAGGACATGATCGGCAACGTGTGGGAATGGGTGTGGGACTACTACAAACCGTATCCCGACAACATCTGGCAGAAGGAACATTATGAGGGCAAGAAGGTGGTGGTGCGCGGCATGTCGTATCTCGGCATCGGTCACTTCCCGAAGAAGTCCTACAAGAAAGTGATGGCGCTCAAATCGCGCGTCTCCTACCGCCAGAAACTGCACCCCGTCCGCCGCGCCATCGACGTCGGCTTCCGCTGCGCCAAGGACAAACCGACTTTGTATCAGAGATATTTTGAAAAGAAAGAAAAGAAGAGCAATAACACCGATTAGTTGTCGGGTAGGGAACGGAGGTTTTTTTCTACTAACTTAACCTGTTGTCTGAGTTCTTTCTTTCGAAAAACCTCCAATGCTTTTTCATAATATTCTCTCGCTTTTTCTTTTTCGCCCTTATCTTGCCAAGCTTTGCCCAGGTTGAACCAGCGAACAGCAACTGAATAATGTTCGGGACCGAACGTTTTAAGGTTACTGGCTAAAGACTTATCGTAATATTCGATGGCCTGATCAAAGTTTCCAATTTTCCACAATGAAACTCCCATGGCGTTCCAGGTAGTGGCCACTTCTTGGTGCTCGGGACCCAAAGTTTTCAGCTCAATGACGAGAGCTTTTTTATAATTTTCAATGGCTTTTTCATGTTCTCCTTTATCCTGCCAAGTAATCGCCAAGTTGTTCCATCGCATGGCTACAATGGGATGTTCGGGGCCGTATGTTTTAAGGCTACTAGCCAAAGCCTTTTCGAAATATTCTATGGCTTTATCGTAGTCGCGTTTGTCAGCCCAAACCGTTCCCAGATTATTCCAGGCTGTTGCTACATGCGGGTGTTCGGGGCCGAGATTCCTTAGATCACTTGCTAGAGCTTTTTCAAGATACTCAATGGCTTTGCCGTGTTGACCTTTACCATTCCAGGCAAGTCCCAGATTGTTCCAACGGGAAGCCACCTTAGGATGCTCGGGACCAAAATTTTTGAGATCGCTGGCCAGGGCTTTATTCAAATATTCAATAGCTTTGTCGTAGTCTCCTTTCAGCCTCCACGTTTCCCCAAGATTGTTCCACAAAGAAGCCACACGGGAGTCTTCAGGACCATAAATTTTCAGGTCAATAGCTAGAGCTTTTTCGTGATACTCAATTGCTTCATCGTAATGGCCCAGACTACTGGCTTTTAACCCGGCTTCGTTAAACTGAATACTCTGATCCGCGGCGCATGCGATCAAGCTGAACACAAAGATCATTAATAATGGATATGTTTTCATTTTCCTGTGATTTTGTAGACGACGCCGAGGGAGTCGTCGGAGAGGTAGAGGTCGCCGGTGGGTGAGAGCTGGACGTCGACGGGGCGGCCCTGTTTGGAGCCGTCGGGCATCAGCCAGCCGGTGATGAAATCCTCGTGCGACTGGATTTCGCCCTTGCTGTTGAGGATGACGCGCACGACTTTGTACCCGGCGGGGACGGAGCGGTTCCACGATCCGTGAAAGGAAATGAACAGACTGTTTTTGTACTTCGCAGGCAGGTTACCTTTCTGATAAAACTCGAGACCCAGCGGCGCCATGTGCGCGGTAAACATATAGGCTGGGACTTCGGTCTTATCGCAGTTGTACTGGTTGCCGTAATCGGGGTCGGGCGTACGGCGTTCCCAGCAGTACGGCCAGCCATAGTGTTTTCCTTCTTTAATTATGTTGAGTTCTTCTCTTGGGTGATCGTCCCCCAGCCAGTCGCGGCCGTTGTTGACGCCCCACAGCTCACCGGAGTAAGGCGAGAATTCGATACCCACCGAGTTGCGCAGTCCTGCCGCGAACAGTTTTCCATTCTTGCCATCCAGATCGTATTGCCAGACGGCGGCCCGTAGCGGGGTGTCTTCGATACACACGTTGCAGGACGAGCCGATGGAGACGTACATCTTGTTGTCTTTGATTTTAACGGTGCGTGTGGAATGACCGCCGGTGGGGATGCCGGACACGAGCACCTCGGGCTTGCCGTAGGTGAAGGGTTTGGCGGTGCGTTTGAGGCGGACCACCTGGTCCTCTTCCGCCACGTACAGATAGTAACCGGAGTCGAGCTGGATGAACGCCAGTCCGTGGGGCTTTTGCCGTCCTTCAAGGATCGAAACGTTTCGGTCGGCTTTGCCGTCGTTGTTATTATCAGGCAGGGCGGTCACGGCACCGGCGCGGTGCCGGCTCAGGAACAGGATGCCCTGGTCGTCAAACGCCATGTGCCGGGCTTTGGGCACGTTGTCGGCAAACACGGTCAGACGGACATCGTCCGGCACGTTCAACTTTAAATCAGTCGCATTCTCCGCCCAGCTGCACCCGCTGTCCAGAAACAGCATCCAAATCAATATGAGGCAGTACGCCCCCGGGACTCTTCGCTCCAAAGATTTTGGTACAGGTTGCAGGTTCATAGTGAATCCTCCCCGAATTCGTGGTATCTCTTGTGGGCGCGGAGATGCATTGCCTTCGCATATTTTATATAATGGACCCCATAGTACGAGAAAAATATTCCTACCTGCAGGTTCCTTACCCGTAAATCGTTGATTCCAAAGGTAAGAAAGCTCCCGTTGGCGTGGCAGGCGCGGACTTGATTTGAAATATTTATGAACTTTGAAGACGCTTTAAAAAATCAGATCCTTGTTTTGGACGGAGCCATGGGCACCATGGTGCAGGCGCTGGACGTGACCGATGCCACCTTCGGCGGGTCGCTGTTCCGCATGTTGACCGACTTGTTGGTGTTCGCGCGGCCGGAGGAACTGGAGCATATTCATTTTCAATACCTGCAGGCGGGCGCCAACATTATCGAGACCAACACCTTCGGCGCGTCGCCTCTGCGGCTCAAAGAATTCGACTGGGCGAAGATCGATACTTCGGACATGCACACGGTTCCCGAAGGGCTGACGCTGATGGGCGGCCATCTGGAAACCATTGCGCACCATTTGAACGTTGAAGGTTGCCGTCTGGCGCGCAAGGCGGTGGAGCATTACAAATCCCTGCCGGAGTATGACGGGCGGCCGTTGTTCGTTGCCGGGTCCATCGGTCCATCCAACAATGTGTTGTCGAGCACGCAGGCGAATCTGCAGAAGACAACCTTCGATGTGGTCGTCGACAACAATCGGGTTCAGGTGGAAGGGTTGATCGATGGCGGTGCGGATGTGCTGCTGTTCGAAACCCAACAGGACATCCTGGAGCTCAAGGCTTCGATCATCGGCGCCAACCGGGCGTTCGATAAAAAAGGCAAGCGTTTGCCCATCATCGCGCAGGTGACGGTCGACACCTTCTCTAAAATGCAGATTTTCAATACCGATATTCATGCGGCATATACCGCCGTCGCGGGCATGGGAATCGATGTATTCGGCATCAATTGCAACGTCGGTCCGGCGGAGATGGAAACCACAGTCAAACATCTCTGTCATTTCTCGAAGCATCCCATATCGATCGTGCCCAACGCCGGTCAGCCGGTCTCGGAAAACGGCCAGACCTGTTACAAGCTGGAGCCCGACGCGATGGGCGATATCATGGAACCCTTCGTGAAGGAATACGGCGTGTCCATCGTCGGCGGCTGCTGTGGCACGCGGCCCGATCATATCCGCGTGCTGCGCGACAAGTTCAAGAACTCCAAACCTCTCCAGCGGGAGATCGATCCGCACATCTACATCTCCGGACCGCAGGAAGTAGCGGCGTTGGACAGCACCGAGGGACTGGTCCGTATCGGCGAAATGCTGAACGTGCGCGGCAGTAAAAAGGTACGCAATGCGGTGGAAACCGAAGACGGCGTGCGCATGGAAGTGCTGGAAGACGTGGCGCATGCGCAAGTCGACGATCTGGGAATGGAGATCATCGACGTGTGCCTGGACAGCAACATCGTCGAGACCGAAAAGGTTTTGCCGGAAGTGATTCACGGCGTGACCAGCGACTTCAAGGGCACGATGTGCATCGACTCGTTCTCCGTGGAGGCTTTGAAAGAGGGGTTGGAGGTTTATCCTGGACGTCCCATCGTCAATTCGATCAGCCTGGAGGAATACGAACCCGGTGTCAGCAAGCTGGACGCGGTGTTGAAAATGAGCCACGAGCATCACCCGATTTATATTGCGCTGGTGAACGGTCCGGAAGGTCCCGCGATCACCGCCGATGAAAAATACAATCTGGCGGCGGAGATCGTCGAGCAGGCAGGAAAAAAATATGGCGTGACGCCGGATCAGATACTGATCGACATCAATGCCTATCCGATCGGCAGCGAATCGCAGGAAGGTATGAATTTCTGTGAAGAGGCGTTGAACAGCCTGCCGCGCATTAAAGCCATTCACCCAGACTTAAAAACGTCCATCGGCGTTGGAAACCTGACCGCGGGTCTCGGGCAGAAGCCGTATATGCGGAAGGTGCTGACCAGTGTGTTTCTGGACGAGGCACGGCAGCGGGGACTCGATTGCGCCATTCTCAATCCCAATCACTACGTACCGGTGGAAAGCCTACCGCCGGAGGATGTCGACCTGGGCCGGAAGATCATTCTGGAACACGACATGGATGCCTTCGAGCGCCTCGAGGAAGTGGCGGTCAAAAAGAAAACCGGTGCCGTTGCCAAAAAACATAATTATGGCGACCTGTCTCTGGAGGAAAGTATCTGCCTCAAGATCATGGACGGTTACAAGGAGAAGACCGCCGGGACCCTGGAAAAAGACGGCTGGACCTATGAATATAGGGACAAGATTGTGCTACAGGCCGCCGAGGCGTTAGACAAACATGAGCCTCTTGATTTCATCAGCGATTATCTGATGAAGACCATGCGTGAGCTCGGCGACGGATTCGGACGCGGTGAAGTGAGCCTGCCGCATCTATTGAAGAGTGCCGACGTGATGCGCAATGTCATGGGGTTTCTGGAAGCGTGGATGCGCCACACCAGCGGTGTCGAGCCGGGAGCCGCCATCGATTACAAAGGCGTGGTGGTTATCGGGACGGTGTATCAGGACGTACACAGCATCGGCAAGGATCTTGCCAAAACCCTGCTGGAAAATTATGGATACCGGACCATCGACCTCGGTGTGCAAGTGCCGCTGGAAAAGTTTATCGAAACGGCACGGGAAGAAAACGCCGATGCCATCGGTCTGAGCGCCCTGTTGGTGCAGACCTCGAACCACATGATTACGGTTGCGAAAATGATGAAGGAAGAAGACTATGTTATTCCTGTATTGATTGGTGGAGCGCCCGTCAATGATCGTCATGCCGGATATGTGGCGATGTACGGGCAGGACCAGACCGATCATATTCTTCCTAACGTGTTTTACTGCGAAAGCGGCATGGACGGCGTCAACACCATGAATGCGCTGATGGACCGCGATCAGTTGGAAGAATTCCTGAATGCCAACCGCGAAAAACTGAAGCGCAATTATGAGCGCGCCAAGGGGATTGAAGAGAACAAGGAAAAATTGTTGGCATCTCTGGATCGACGTAAAGTGAGCTTCAAAAAACATGAAGTGATGCAGAACGGTTATGGCATCCATAAAGTGGAATTCAAGCTGGACAAGCTGAAAAACGTGATCGACTCGAAAAGCCTGTTTTCCCTGAACTGGAAATTCGGCAAGCAATCCTCCTGGAAGAAGAAAGGCATAACGCCCGAGCAGTTAAAAAAATTACGCGAGGAATGGCTGCAGAAAGCAGACGCTCATCATTGGCTGACTCCCAAGGCCCGGTTTGCTCTCCTGCCGGCGCAATCTGAAGGAGACGAACTGATCATTTACGATCCGGAAAATGCCGAGCAGGAGTTGGGCCGAATCCGGTGGAATGCAGTGGTTGGCAAAGGCAAGAACGGAACCAAGGATGTATTTTCCGTTGCGCAGTATTTTCATCCCAAAAGCTCTGGAATTATGGACGTTGTGGGTTTACAGATCACCACGGCGGGCCGCCGGATGGAGGAAGTTATTGCCGAGTTCAAGAGCGAACATGACTCCGAGTCGGCACTGTATCTGCAAGGGCTGGGTGACCGGGTGGCGGAGGATTTCGCCCAATATATCCATGGATTGATGGGTCAGCGCACTGGCCGAAAAAAAGACCAATTGGGCCAGCGATATAGTCCGGGTTATCCGGCTTTGGAAGACTTGACCAATAATAAAGTGATTTATGACATATTGAAAACCGAGGATTTGGGAATCACTTTGACTTCCGGTAACGAGTTTGATCCGCCCAGCACAACAGCGGCGGTGGTCTGTTTTCATCCGGATGCGGGCTATTTTTAAGCCAGGTTTTTTCAATTGGAAATAATAGTGGATTTTATGTGCCAAAACCCGTTATCATTGTAATATCAAATAAAACAAATGCTTACCGACCCATAAAAACCAGTGCCCAAAACGGCTATATTTAATTTTTTCGGCGTTGTTAAAGTTTATAAAACAAGTAGTTATTGCCGACACTAGCCGTTCAAATAAAGGCTTGTATTATAGGTTCTGTTTGATAGAATAATTAATTGTAGCACCAGATTATAGCCTTGGAACTCTTCGCTATCCTGTGCTCGAAGGGCGCAGAGTTCATAAAAACAACAAGTTAGTCACCTTCTATGCACCCTCTTATCGAAAGTTTAAATCATGTTTAAGCGATTCACTGAAAGAGCGAGACGAGTTATTATCCTGGCGCGGGAAGAAGCAGAGCTTTACCGACATGAGTACTTGGGCACCGAGCATATCTTGCAAGGAGTCATCAAAGATGGAGGGGGTATCGCGATTGCGCTTCTCCAGAAGTCCGGCGCTGACCTGAGTCAGATCAAAGCTGAACTTGAAAAGAACCTTCCGCGGAGTTCCAACTCCCTGGTGATCGGCGACATACCTTTTACATCGCGCGCCAAGAAGGTTCTGGAGTTTGCGGTTGAAGAAGCGCGTTCCCTGAATCATAACTACATCGGCACCGAGCACCTTCTGCTGGGCTTGCTCAAGGAGAAGGAAGGCGTGGCGTGTCGCGTATTGAATAGTTTCGGAACTTATTTTGACGACGTCAAAGAGAAGCTCGTCGACATGTTCAAGGAGCCGACGGAGTCGACTCGTGAAACCGGCAAAACGCCGACACTGGACGAATTCAGCCGCGACCTGACAGCGATGGCGCTGGCGGGCAAGCTGGATCCGATCATCGGTCGCAGCAAGGAAATCGAGCGGGTCATTCAGATCCTCAGCCGGCGCACCAAGAACAATCCGGTATTGATCGGTGAACCGGGCGTGGGCAAGACCGCCATTGTGGAAGGCCTGGCCCAGTTGATCATCGAGCGCGAAGTTCCCGATACCCTGTTCGAAAAGCGGGTGGTATCCCTCGATCTGGGATCGTTGATTGCCGGAACCAAATACCGCGGTCAGTTTGAAGCCCGGTTGAAGGGCATCATGAAAGAGATCATTCAGAATGAGAGTGTCATTCTGTTTATTGATGAATTGCATACGCTGGTCGGTGCAGGTGCGGCGGAAGGTTCCGTGGACGCCTCGAATATGCTGAAACCGGCATTGTCACGCGGGGAAATCCAGTGTATCGGCGCAACGACCCTGGAAGAATACCGCAAGTACATTGAGAAAAACGGAGCGTTGGAAAGACGATTCCAGCCGATCATCGTCAACCCGCCGACGGTGGAAGAGACTATCGAAATTATCCGCGGCTTGAAGGTGCCTTACGAAGTGCATCACAAGGCAAAAATCAGTGACGACGCGATCATCACTGCTGTCCGGTTTGCCGATCGTTATATTAATGACCGGTTCCTGCCAGATAAGGCAATCGACGTCATTGACGAAGCGGGGTCCCGCGTGCGGTTGCGGAAATCTTCGCAATCTCCTGAAATGAAGGAGATCCAGCGCGAAATCGATGCCCTGGTCCGTGAGAAGAAGATCCGTATCGAAAACCAGGAATTTGAGAAGGCAGTGGAGTTGCGCGACAACGAAGAAGAACTGCGTTCCAAACTGGATAAGGAAAAAGAAAAGTGGGATCAGGAAAATTCTATCAACGAGCCGAGCATCAGCGAAGAGGATATTGCCGAGGTGGTGTCCAGCATGACGGGTATTCCCTTAAACCGGATCGAAGAGAAAGAATCGGCCCGGTTGCTCAACATGGCGGATGAGTTGGGGTCTAAGATCGTGGGGCAGAGAGAAGCTGTTGAAGCGATCTCCAAAGCGATCCGTCGCTCCCGATCCGGGCTTAAGGACATGCGTCGTCCTATCGGCACATTTATGTTCATGGGTCCGACGGGTGTCGGTAAAACCGAACTGGCCGGAGCGTTGGCGGAATTCCTGTTTGGTCACCGCGATGCCCTGATTCGCCTGGACATGTCCGAATATATGGAAAAATTCAATGTTTCCCGGTTGACTGGAGCCCCTCCCGGCTATGTCGGATATGAAGAGGGCGGTCAATTGACGGAGAAAGTACGCCGCAAGCCGTACTCCGTGGTGCTGTTCGACGAAATTGAAAAGGCCAATCCCGATGTCTTCCACCTGTTATTGCAGATTATGGATGACGGACGCCTGACGGACAGTTATGGACGGAACATCGACTTTAAGAACACAGTGATCATTCTGACCTCCAATATCAGTTCCAAAGCGCTGGATAAGGGATCGATGGGATTCCACGACTCCGACGCCGATATGAGCTTCGATAAAATGGAGAAAGATCTCAAGCAAGATCTGAGGAAATCGTTCAATCCGGAGTTTTTAAATCGGTTGAGCGATATGATTGTGTTCAAGCCTCTGACGCTTGAGGACGTCACTCAGATTCTGGATATCCAATTGAATATGCTGAACGAACAGCTGATTCAACAGGGATTGACGCTGGATATGACGGATGAAGCCAAGAGCTGGCTGGCAGAAAAGGGGTACGATAAGAATTTCGGTGCCCGACCGTTGAAACGAGCCATTCAGAAGCACTTAGAGGATGTTTTGTCCGATGAAATGCTGAAAGGCCGGTTCAAATCCGGTGGCGTGATTGAGGTTGGCCTGGTCGGCGATGACCTGGTGTTCACCGAGAAATCCGGGGCACTTAATACAGTTCCCTAAAAGCAAGGATTTCCGGCACATTCTTTAGTAATTTACATTCGAAAAAGTATTAAGTTTTATGGTATTGTTTGCCGTAAAGCTTAATACTTTTTTTTTGCCCTAATTTACATTTCCTGGGAGAAAGACGCTGCCGGTTTCGTCATCAATACAGGATCGATGGACTCCTGCGCCGTTTAGGCGTGGGCGCGTCTTGCCGTACCTTCTCTTTTTTCTCATGGGGCTGCTCGGTTCGCCGCTATACGCCCAAAACCCTCCACCCACCGTCACCGCGATCAAAATCCAAGGCAACAAACGAGTCGATTCGTCCACCATTTTCTATTACATCAAAACGGAAGCTGGAAAACCTCTGTCTCGTGCTCTCATCCGAAAGGACATTGAGCAAATTTACAGTCTCGGACAATTTACCGACATTCAAGTCGATGTCCGGCCGGGCCAAGGCGGTGTGGAGGTGATTTTCGTGGTTGAAGAAATTCCATCCGTGGGAGAGGTGACCTTCGTCGGAAACGATACCCTGGACGCCGCGGATTTAAGGGATGTGATCTCCATTAAACGCGGAGTCACGTTTAAGGAACATCTCGTCAACGACACCATCCAGAAATTAACAACACACTATCGTGAAAAAGCGTTTTTTCTGGCGCGGGTGAATGTGGATACGTCTATCAACGCCAGTGGATTGGTGGACGTCACCATCAATATCAACGAAGGAGAGAAAGTCAAGATTGATGAAATCCGTTTCATCGGTAATGACTCTTTCGATGAGGATGACCTGAAAGATGTTATGGAGACGGAGGAAAAGTGGTTATTTTCTTTCATCGACGAATCCGGAATTTATAAGAAGGATGTCTTGAAAGTGGATGTCCTTCGGTTGGAATCATTTTATCAGGACCATGGTTATATCCGGGTGCGTGTGCACGAGCCTCAGATCGAAGTGAACTCTGAGGATAAGGAAATATATATTGACATAAAAATTGAAGAAGGCTTGCGGTACAAATTCGGAAAAATCACCACTCAGGAAGTTGAAGGATTCAGCGAACAGGAACTACTCGCAGATATTAAATCCAAACCGGGCGCGGTATACAATATATCTCAACTGCGGGAAGATATACTGAATATTACCGAGAAGTTTTCAGAGAAGGGATTTGCATATGCCGATGTTAATCCCAAAGCCGCTATCGATGATAAAACGAGGATCGTGGATCTGAGTATCGAAATCGAACCGGGACGAAAAGTGTATGTTGGGAAAATCAATGTCATCGGCAATACCCGAACACGGGACAATGTCGTTCGCCGGGAGTTTCGTTTCAAAGAGGGTGAGTTATTCAATAGTAAGAAGCTGAAGCGAAGCAAACAACGGATCAATAATCTGGGCTTTTTTGAAAATGTTAAAATTGATACACATCGCGGAGACACCCCGGGATTGATTGATGTTGACGCATCCGTCACCGAAAAGCCGACGGGTTCGATCTCTTTTGGGGCCGGGTTCAGTTCAGTGGATAAAGTTATTTTCAATGCATCGGTTGCGCAGGACAATCTTTTTGGGACGGGCCGCAAGGTCAATGTTTCCGCCAATATTTCCGCTCGTAGAACCAATTTTAACATTCTATTGTCAGAACCCCGTGTATTCGATAGCGATGTTTCCGCGGGAATTAATCTTTTCAATAGCCGATCCGACTTTTTCAGTTTTGATACCCGTTCCAGGGGGGCCGGACTGACTTTGGGTAAAAACCTTTCCGAAACTGATTGGGCGGGAGTAAATTACCGCTTCGCCAGAGTAAAAATTTCTGATGTGATCAACCCCACCTCGCTCATCAAGGAGGAAACCCGCACCACCAGCAGGATAGGAGGCACATTTATCAGGGATTCCCGCGATAATTTCATTAATCCTACAAAGGGCTGGAGGCATATGGTACGATTGGAGTTCGCCGGAAGCGTTCTGGGCGGGGCCGATTTTTACAAGGCTGCCTACGAGATCAGCTATTATCGTAAGCTGGTCGGCAAGCTGGTAGGCGCCATTCATGGAGAGATTCAGCATGCGGATGGGTACGGCGGCGAGGACTTACCCGCATTTGAGAGATACTTTATGGGCGGGGCCAATTCTCTGAGGGGTTTCACCATCCGTCAAGTCGGCCCCTTGGATTCTTTGGGAGATCCTTTGGGAGGAGAGCAGTCCCTTTTGCTTAATGTGGAACTTCAGTATCCTATTACCGACGGATTTCGTTTGTTTGCATTTTATGACCGGGGCAATGTGTATGGCTCTGGATTCAATACAGCATCCACCGATACCAATATCAATCTGAGTAAGATGCGGGAAAGTGTGGGTGGGGGAATCCGGTTCTTCAGTCCTTTCGGTCCCATAGCCCTTGCGTATGGTTTTAAGTTAGACCAAAGAGCCGGAGAGTCAGCCGGAGAATTTCATTTTTCAGCAGGAAACGCTTTTTAGGATTAACTACATAAAGAGGTGACATGTTTTCGTTAAAAGACATTTTGATGCGGTATCGTGTATTGGCGTGGGTAACCCTGGCCGTGATGTTTGTTCCGGTCATAGCCGTGACCAACGCTTCAGCCGGGGATGTGAAAATTGGTTTTGTGGATATTCAGAAAGCGATTACTGAAACCAAGGAATTTAAAAAATCGCAAATGAAGTTTCGTGTGGAGATCCAGAAGGAAAAAGGCATCATCGATGCGCGCAAAAAAAAGGTGGAGTCCATGCTCTCTGAATTGAACAAGCAGGCCAATGTTCTCAACCCGTCGTTAAAGAAGAAAAAAGAAGAAAGTTTTTTAAGGGAAAAGAAAGATTTCGAGCGGTATGTTCAGGATCGCGAGGAGGAATTTGCGCGTAAGGAGAAAGTTGCCCTCGACAAGATTTCCAAAAAAATGCTTAAAGTCCTCAAGCAATTGGGCAAACAGAAAAAACTGACCATGGTGATCGAAAAGAAAGCGGTGTTTTACAGCGATTCCACCTTGGAATTGACCGGTTTGGCCACCAAAACATACAACAAGTTGTACCCATGATTCAGTCCGGCAGGCCCAAAGCCGGTATTGATCTATCCTGTCTCTGTAAACCATCAATTCGTCCGTTGAGGGTTCTTAATGTTGGACATCAATGAAATCAAAAAAATCATTCCTCATCGATATCCGTTTTTGCTGGTCGATAAGATAATTGAGTGTGATGATGATTCGAAGATTGTGGGTATTAAATCTGTCACTATGAATGAACCGTTTTTCCAGGGCCATTTCCCCGAGTTTCCTGTTATGCCGGGTGTTCTGATCGTTGAGGCCATGGCGCAGGTGGCCTGCATTTTAGCGATGCGTGTGCTCAAGAAAGAGGGGCACTCTTCGGTGTTTTTCACCGGCATTGATGGTGTTAAATTCCGGAAGCCCGTGGTTCCGGGAGATGTGCTTCGTCTGGAATTGACCAAGACCAAGCAAAGAGGTGAGCTGTTTCGTTTTGATGGAAAAGCTCTGGTGGAGGAACAAGTGGTTACCCAGGGATCGATTCAGGCGGTCCTTGGAAAAGGTTGAAATCTTCCCCCCTACCCGTTTAGAATTAATATGTAAGGCCTTATACGCATGGCTCGTTGCCGATTTTTGCCTTCCCCGTTGTCGTACAAATGGATTCCAAAAATAATATTGCAGTCAGGTTGGTCTTGTGAATATTTCAGAAAATGCCACCATTGACCCTTCTGCGGTTGTGGAGGACAATGTGACCGTTGGACCCTACACCACGATTGGGCCTGGGGTCAAAATTGGAGGAGGAACCGTGGTGGGACCCAATGTCCTGATCGACAAGGGGACGGTCATTGGAAAAAACTGCAAGATTTACCATGGCGCTTCATTGGGGGGCGATCCCCAGATCGTCGGGTTCGAAGACGTTCCTTCTTTCGTCCATATCGGCGACAATACTACCATTCGCGAATTTGTTACGGTTCAACGTTCCGGTACGGAAAATGGGATCACCCGAATCGGCGACCATTGCATGCTGATGAACTACGCGCATGTGGCGCATGATTGTGAACTCGGCAACCATGTGATTGTAGTGAACTCAACCGGATTGTCCGGGCACATTGTGGTGGAAGACCATGCATTTATCTCGGGATTTGTTGCGATTCACCAATACGCCCGTATCGGTGCCCATTCCATGATTCAGGGAATGAGCGGAATCAGCCAGGATGTTTTGCCCTATGCCCTGGTGGGCGGCTGGCCGGCCAAGCTGGTGAGCCTCAATTCCGTAGGATTGCGGCGGCGTAATTTTGGTCCCAAGGTGCGGACGGCTATCAAGAATTCCTTTAAAATTCTTAAAGACCCCGAGTTGAATACCACCCAGGCCGTTGAGAAAATTGAAAGAGAAATTGAAATGAGTGATGAAATCCGATATCTTGTTGATTTTGTAAGAAATTCAAAGAGAGGTTTCAGTAAATAAATGAGTCGGATTAATGTAGGAGTCTTAGGCGTCGGGAAAATGGGTGAATACCATGTAGGTATTCTATCCGAAAACCGGGATGTCGACCTGAAGGGGATTTCTGATATCAGCGAAGAACGGGGCCGGGTTATCAGCGAGCGGTATGAGGTTCCTTTTTTTAAAGATTACAATCAAATGCTCAAAGAGGTGGATGTGGCGGTCGTGGCCGTTCCCACCAAACTGCATTATCAAATCGGCAAGGAAGTCCTGAATGCCGGAATTCACGTACTGCTGGAAAAACCCTGCTCTGACAATCTGGAGCATGCCCGCGAATTGTTCAACCTGGCCGATTCCAAAAACCTCATTCTGCACATCGGTCATGTCGAGCGGTTCAACGGAGCTGTTCAGGAACTCCACAAATTGGTGGATGATCCCATTCTGGTTGAGTGCAAACGGATGGGCCCTTTTGTCGAGCGCATGAAAGACGACAGTGTGGTTTTGGATACCATGATCCATGATATCGATATTGTCCTGAACCTCATCGATTCGAAAGTGGCGCAGATCAATGTGATGGGACGATCGGTTTTTTCGGAAAAAGACGATGTGGTCAGCGTTCAGCTGGAATTTGAAAATGGTTGCATCGCCAGTATTCTCGCCAGCCGCGCTTCTCAAAATAAAGAACGTACCCTGTCCATTACCCAGAAGAATTCCTATGTCATTCTGGATTATACCGATCAGGAAATTTATGTGCATCGGCAGTCTTCATCGGATTACATGTTGACGAAGGATTCCCTCCGTTACAAACAGGAATCCCTGATCGAACGGATTTTTGTGCACAAGGACAACCCGCTGAAACTGGAAATCCAGCATTTTCTCGATTGCGTTAAAAATGGAACTCCACGGAAAGTAACGGTTGATAATGAATTGTATTCCCTGGAAATTGCATTGGGAATCATGGAACAATTCTACAAACAAAACGGAATCCTTCAATAGTATAGAAACGCGATGGATCCGTTCCACCTACGCGGAACCGTAGAACAAGAACCGGGGTTGAACGTTCCGCACCACTTTAAGAATATCTTTCCTGGTAATTTCACCTTATGAACACCCTGGCTGCGCAACGCATCGGTTTGATTGCCGGTGCCGGTGAAATACCCGTTTATTTCGCCAAAAAGGCTCGCGAGAACGGTCTCCGTGTCGTGTCTGTTGCTTTCACCGATGAAATCGATGCCCGCCTGAAACCTTTTGTCGAAAAAAACTATTCCATCGGTCTCGCCAAGAGCGGAAAAATTTTGAAGACTCTGGAGGAAGAAAACGTCAAGGATATTCTGATCATCGGAAAAGTCGAAAAGAAAATGATTTTCAAGCCTCAGCTGTTTGATATGGAAACCCTCAAGCTGATCCTGTCGTTCCGGACTCACCAGGACAAAACCGTGATGTTAAAGATCATCGACGAAATTGAGAGTAGAGGTTTTAAGGTATTGGATCAGATGGAATACTTGAAAGAACTCTATCCGGAAAAGGGAGTGTTGACTCGCCGGCAGCCTACGGAAAAAGAAATGGCGGATATCGAGTTTGGTTTTCCCATTGCCCGTTACATGGCGGATCAGGAAATCGGACAAACTGTCCTGGTAAAAAATAAAACGGTCATTGCAGTCGAAGCGGTTGAAGGCACGGATCAAACCATTGAGCGGGGTTGTGATCTGGGTCAGAAAGGGTGCTCGGTGATCAAGGTCAGCCGGACCAGCCAGGATTACCGTTTCGACAGCCCCGGCATTGGACCCCGCACGATCGAGCGAATGATTCAGGGCAACGCCTCGGTGGTGGCGGTGGAAGCCGGGAGAATCATGATCGTGGAACGCGACAAAGTTGTGGAACAGGCCGACCAGGCAGGTATTTCCATTGTATGCATTTGACCGGAGTGCGCGTTCGGATCACACAACACACCCGTTAAGCAATGCTTTCGTAGTCGAGGAATCCCATTGGTCAGTTCAGACTCAGATCAAGTTCTGATCGTTGCCGGGGAAGCATCCGGCGATCTGCATGGCGGGCATCTGGTACGGGCTCTGAAAGCCCAACACCCTCAACTACAGTTTGAAGGCGTCGGCGGCAAACATATGCAGGACGCCGGGGTCAGCACGCTGTATGACATCAGCCGTATGGGGGGCATGGGAATATTCGAGTTTGTGAACAGTCTGTGGCACCATCTTGAAATCTACCGCAGGCTGTCGCGTGAAATCGCCAAAGGAAAATATCGCGCCGCCATTTTGATCAATTATCCTTTTTTCAATTTAAAACTCGCTAAAGTGTGCAAACAATGGAATTGCCCGGCGCTGTTTTATATCAGCCCCCAGGTGTGGGCTTCGCGCAAAGGCCGGGTGAATACCATTCGCGAAACCGTGAGCAAGATGTACGTTATCCTGCCTTTTGAAGAGGAGATTTTTCGCCAGGCCAAGGTAGATGTCGAGTATCTGGGCCACCCCTTTATCGATATTGTCCGGCCGCAGGTTTCCCGCGAAGAGGCGTTTAATGAATTCGGGTTGGACCCAGCCGTCAAAACCGTCAGTTTGCTGCCGGGAAGCCGGAGGAGCGAGGTCAACTATCTGCTGGATGATATGGTAGACGCCGCCCGGATTATTCAGAAAGAACTGGGACAATGCCAGTTCCTTTTGCCCGTTGCGGATAGCATCGATCCCGAATGGATCCGGCAGAAACTGGGAGAGAACCCTCTGGGAATCAAAATGCTGACCGGGAGAAACTATGACGTGATGAACTGCAGTGATGCGCTCATCATGGCTTCCGGTTCATCGACGCTGGAAGCAGGTCTGTTCACCGTTCCCATGGTGATCATCTACAAAGTGCATCCCCTCACTTATTTCATCGCCCGTTTTTTGACGCACATCACTCACTTCGGCTTGATCAATATCGTGGCCGGCGAAGAGGTTGTTCCTGAACTACTGAACGAACAGGTGACGGCAGAACGCATCGCCACCGAAGCCCTGAGAGTGTTGAAGGATCCGGAACAGGCTCGTGCGGTGAAAGAGCGGTTGCAACAAGTTCGCGAATCCCTCGGATCGCCCGGGGTGGTGGCGCGCATCGCCCGGAGCATGGCAGAATCCATGAATCTTTCCCCGAACTCCTGATGAAACGGCTTTTGTTTAAATATATCCTTCCCCCCATTTTGTGGATTGTCATTCAATTGTGGTGCATGACACTCCGGAAAAAAATTCTGAATCCTGAAATCGAACGGGACATCCGGGAAAAACCGGGTAAGGCGATTTATACTTTCTGGCATTCTCACATCTTTTATATTTTTTACCACTTCCGGGGATTGCACAGATATCATATGTTGGTCAGTCCCAGCAGCGATGGAGATCTAATCGCCAATGTTGGGAAATGGTTCGGCTATAATGTGGTCCGCGGTTCTTCATTCAAGAGAACCTTGCCGGGTACACGCGAGTGTATTGATCTCTTAAAGAAAGATCTCAAAGTCGCGATCATCGCCGATGGTTCCCGCGGGCCCCGTCATCAGGCCCAGGCAGGATCGGTGCAATTGTCTCGCATTACCGGCGCTCCTGTTTATACTATGGCTTACGACGCTCGACCCAAATACGAATTTCCCAGTTGGGACAAATTCATCCTTCCGCTTCCTTTTTCTAAAGTGACCCTTAATTTTGGTTCTCCAATGACCGTACCTCCAGACGCGGATAAGGAAGCGATCAAACAAAAACAGGACGAGCTCACCGCTCTTTTAAACCAAATTACGGGAGCGTGTGATTTGCCTTAAGTGCATATTTTTTAATCATTTCCTCACCTGATGTTCATTTAAGAAGCAGTATTTTCTCTTAACCACTTCAGAACCCCGCCACTTGCCGCTCTGAAAACCTCTAATTATTTGATTTTAAAGAAAAAAATAGTGCGCCCGTTTTGGACGCTGATCCCATTGAATGGCATAAAAATTGATTGTATAAGGGGACCCGGTAAGGCCTCGGAAAGTGGAATTAAAAAATTTTGTGGTTCTTAAGCGGGAAATACGTTAAGGTTCCTGCTTCATCACAAAAAATTCAGTAGGATGCGCCTTTTTTGAATGGAATGCAGGCGGGCTTCGGAGGGTGCTCGGCAACAAGCCCAGAAAACAAATAACTAATTATTAAAGTTGAGAGGATTTCCAATGAAAAAAGTGGAAGCCGTGATTAAACCGTTCAAGCTTGATGAAGTCAAAGACAAGTTGAACGAAATCGGTATCAAAGGAATTACGGTCAGTGAAGTTAAAGGATTCGGCCGGCAAAAAGGACATACCGAGTTGTACCGTGGAGCGGAATATGTGGTCGATTTCCTTCCCAAAATTAAATTGGAAATAGTTATTGCCGATAATCAGTTGGATGAGGTCGTGAACGCGATTATTAAAAGCGCTCAAACTGGACGAATTGGCGACGGTAAAATTTTCGTGACTCATCTGGAAGATACTATCCGGATTAGAACCGGAGAGCGGGGCCAGGACGCCATTTAAAAAAATTTAATTTTTCGTATCGGACAGTTTTTGTTTCTGGATCAGTGAATATATTGAATTAATTTTTAAAAATTTTTTGTCAAGCGAGGAGCGAGCCTAATGACACCGAAAGAGGTAATCGATTTAGCGAAGAAGAACAACGCCGTGATGGTGGACCTGAAATTCATGGACCTTCTGGGAACATGGCAGCATTTCACTGTTCCCATCAGCGAGTTGGAAGAGCATATGTTTGAAGAGGGCTTGGGGTTTGACGGATCCAGTATCCGCGGGTGGCAGGCGATCAATGCCAGCGACATGCTGGTCATTCCCAATGCTGACACCGGGGTTATGGATCCTTTCACTAAAGAGCCGACCTTGAGCATGATCGGTAACATCGTGGATCCCATTACCAAGGAAAGGTATTCCCGCGATCCCCGAAACATCGCAATCAAAGCGGAAGCTTATCTCAAATCAACGGGAATCGGTGATACGGCTTATTTCGGTCCCGAACCGGAATTTTTTGTGTTTGACGACGTTCGCTACGAATCCGATATCAATCACGCTGCATATTATGTGGACTCCACTGAAGGGAACTGGAACACCGGCCGCGACGAAGGTCCCAACCTCGGCTACAAACCGCGCTATAAAGAAGGTTATTTCCCGGTGTCTCCAAGTGACAGCTTGAACGACATGCGTACCGAAATGACTCTTTTGATGGAGCAAGTGGGCATCTCGATGGAATGTCATCATCATGAAGTGGCTTCCGGTGGTCAGTGCGAAATCGATATGCGATTCTCCAACCTGTTGAAGTGTGGCGATAATTTGATGTGGTACAAATACATCGTCAAGAATGTTGCGCGCCGCTACAATAAATCTGCCACCTTTATGCCGAAACCCATTTATGGAGATAACGGTTCCGGGATGCACGTCCACCAAAGTATCTGGAAAGGCGGCAAGCCGCTGTTTGCCGGTAACAGTTATGCCGGGTTCAGCGAAATGGGGATGCACTACATCGGCGGTATCCTGAAACATGCCCGGGCGCTGGCGGCTATTGTGGCGCCCACCATGAATTCATACAAACGGTTGGTCCCCGGCTTTGAAGCACCTGTTAATCTGGCGTACTCAAGCCGGAACCGGAGCGCCGCGGTGCGTATTCCCATGTACTCTCCCAGCCCGAAAGCGAAACGCCTGGAGTGCCGGTTCCCGGACGCTTCCTCCAACGGCTATCTCGCTTTCTCAGCCATGTTGATGGCGGGACTGGACGGTATCGAAAACAAAATCGATCCGGGCGAACCTCTGGACAAGGACATTTATGCCCTTGGGCCGGAAGAGCTGGCTAATATTCCCCGGCTGCCGGGCTCTCTTGACGAAGCGCTGGCCGCTTTGGAGGAAGATCACCAGTTCCTGTTGAAAGGAGATGTGTTCACTCAGGATGTGGTTGACCGCTGGATCTCCTACAAGCGGGAAAACGAAATCGACGAGATGCGGTTGCGGCCCCATCCCTACGAGTTCTACCTGTACTACGATATTTAAGAGCGCAGGAATTCTCGTAAAATTCAGGTTGTAATACATTACAATTGATAGCCCCCTGGGTTTTTCCAGGGGGCTTTTTTATGCTAGATTGGCGAAAATGTGTCACCCCGTAGAACGTTTCTGAATGAATGATTCAAACACATTGGAATCGTGGCTGCTCGGCAGCAGGCACTGGAATGAAGAAATTGAAGCGGCGTTGGCCAAAAACGGCTTCAAGCAACCGGAAAATGCCTGGCGGATTCTCACCTCCTTGACCCAACAAAGCAATTTTTCGAAATTGTATCCGCATTTTTTTTCTTCCTTTTTGAGTGAGCTGTCTCAATCCTATAACGCAGATATTGCACTCAATAATTTTGAGCGGTTGACGGAAGAAATTCTGGATAAAGATCACTTGTACTCTCTGCTGTCCAGTTCTCCCTTTCTGCTAAATGCTTTGACGGTTTTATTTTCAGGGAGCCAGATGTTGACCGATACCCTCCTCAGCAATCCGACGTATATCGATTGGTTGAGTGATCCGGATACCTTGACCAAACCGAAGACCCGGGATGTGTTGTATCGGGATTTTTATGCGCTGGCGGGGACGGATGAATTGACGGATCAGGTGCCGTCTCTCCTGAGAAAGTTCAAGAAACGGGAATATATCCGGCTGGGGTTGCGGGATTTGATGGGTCTGGTCACTTTGCGTGAAAATGTCGAGGGCTTGTCGGACCTGGCGGATGTTTGTCTGCAGGTGGCATACGAATATTCAATAAAAACGCTCAAAGAGAAATATGGTACCCCCCTTTTCACTGACGCCGAGGGACAGGCCCGGGAGTCGGAGTTCGCCATTCTGTCCATGGGAAAATTGGGCGGACGGGAACTCAACTATAGTTCCGATATCGACTTGATCTACATCTACACTTCGAGCATGGGTGAAACCCGCGCGGGCGACGGCCAGGTCCAGCTCAGCAATCATGAATTCCACACCAAACTGGGGCAATCGATTACCCGGACGCTTCACGATATCACTCCGGAGGGGAATGTATTTCGAGTCGATCTAGATCTCCGACCGGATGGCAAAAGCGGGGATCTGGTCAATTCCCTCACCAGTTGTGAGACCTATTACGAATCCTGGGGACGTACCTGGGAGCGGCAAGCCCTCATCAAAGCGCGGGTCTCAGCTGGCAGCCAGGCCCTGGGCACGGAATTTTTGAATATGATTCGTCCGTTTGTTTTTCGCAGAAGCCTGGACTTCAACGCCATTGAAGAAGTCAAGTCGCTGAAGAAGAAGGTGGACCTTAACCTGAAACAGAAGCAGATAGAGAAGGGGCACATCAAGTTGGGCTTCGGTGGTATCCGCGAAGTGGAATTCATCGTTCAATCGTATCAATTGCTGTTCGCCGGGCGCGATCAGAGTTTGCGCGATCCGAACACTTCATCCCTGATTGGAAAATTGAAAGACCGTGGGTTTCTGAAGGAAGAGGAATATGAAAAACTCCGCGATGCCTATATCTTCCTGCGTAACCTGGAAAACCGGGTACAGATTTCTTTTGGCCTACAGACCTATCATCTGCCGAAGGAAGAAAAGGACCTTGCAATCCTGGCAAGAAAAATGGGATTCCGGGGAGACGGCTACCCGGAGCTGGTGGAGCAGTTGAATCAGGAGTTCGAGCGGCACACTCAGTTTGTGGGTAATATGTACGCGAAACTTTTTATCGAGGGCAAGGATCAGGAAGCTGCCGGTGATACCGCCCAGCAATGGGCCGAGCAACGGGGATTGGAGGGACGTTTTTCGGAGGATGCCTTAAAAGAATATCCTTTTAAGAATTTGAAACGCACCTACAAATTTCTGACCACACTTCGTGATGGACCGGAGTTGTCTCATACCAGTGAAAAGAGCATCCAAACTTTTTATGCGGTATTACCCACACTTTTGGATTTATGTAACAAAGTACCCGACCCGGATGCTGCGGTGGATTATCTGTTGCGCTTTATGGAAGTCAGTCACGCCCGCGAAACCTATCTGACCATATTTCATGACAACCACAAATTTTTGGAAATTCTTCTGATCCTGTTCGGCTCCAGTCCAGTCCTTTCCGCCTTGCTGATCAAACAGCCGAACCTGATCGATGTCATTTCCAATCAGGAATCGTTATATCTTTTTAAAACTCCGGCGATGATGGTTGAGGAATTGAGTTCCCGGATGTCCGGAATTTCCAGTCTTTCGGAAAAAAACATCTGTCTCAGGAAATTCAAGCAGGGCGAGGAATTGCGTATTGGATTGAGGTTCATGATTCGTGAAACGGATGTGCCGGGCACCCTGGCGGATTTATCTCATCTGGCCGATATCTATTTGCAAACCATTTATCAACTGGCCAGGGAGGAATTGCAGCCCTCCGAGGACAGTGACAACCTTTCCGAGAGTTTTGCAATCATCGGTCTGGGAAAACTGGGCGGACAGGAAATCAACTTTGGATCGGACCTGGATCTGGTTTTTGTTTATGAAGAGGAAGTTGACGGAAAAGCAAGTCCTCATTCAGAAGATTTGATTTCGACTTATGTTGCCTTTGCACAGAAGATATGCCAATTGACAGCGACAATGGCTCCGGTACCGTCTCCCTACGAAATTGATACTGACCTGCGTCCGGAGGGAAGCCGTGGGGCGCTGGTTCTGTCGCTCAAGGGTTATAAGGATTATTTCGAGACGAGGGGGAAAATCTGGGAACAACAGGCTATGACTCGCGCCCGCTTTATCGCCGGCTCTCCCGAGGTGGGGAAAAAGTTCATCCAGTTGGCACACGATTTTGCCTACCAATCCAAGTTGGAATATGGTTCGTTGATCGAAATATCACGACTGCGGGATCGCATGGAAAAGGAACTGGCGCAGGAGTTCCAAAAGGGCATTGATGTGAAACTTGGGGCAGGCGGGTTGGCGGATATCGAGTTTTCAGTACAGGTGCTGCAATTGATGCACGGTCACCGCAACCCGAAATTGAGAAGCGGCAACACGTTTGAGAATATTCAATTGTTATCGAATTACGGCATCCTCGATCATGATCAGGCTGCCAATTTGGGGAAACACTATCATTTCCTGAGAAATGTGGAGTGCGCCCTGCGGTTGCTGTCTGAGCAATATTCCAGCCATTTGCCCAAGGATGAGCAGGCTTTGACGGTTTTGGCGAGGCTGCTGGGCTATTCGGATTCACCCGCTGCAGCGTTTATGAAGGAGTACAAGCAAACCACCGAGGACGTCCGAAGTTTTTACAAGTCTAACCTGGACATCCTGCTCCGCACCTCTCTTTAACAAACCTCAAGTCAATAAAAAAGCGCCCTTCTCTAAAAAGAGAAAGAGCGCTTTTGCTTTTCGACAGACGTTGTCAGGCTAAAGTCGTTTTATCTTTGGGAACGGCGCTCAGCTTGTAGAGAATGCTATCGATCAGCGCCTGCCAGCTGGCTTCGATAATATCTTCGGAAACACCAACGGTGCCCCATTTGGAATCGTGGTCGCCGGATTCCACCAACACACGGATCTTGGCCGTGGTTCCGCTTTTCTCGTCCAGGATGCGGACCTTGTAGTCAAACAGGCTGACCTCTTCCAGTTCCGGATAAAACTTGGTCAGCGCTTTGCGAATGGCCTTGTCGAGCGCGTTGACGGGACCGTGCCCTTCGGCGGCAGTCACTTCCTGAACGCCGTTGACGCGGATTTTCACTGAGGCTTCCGCAAGCGGCGCTTCATCCTCCTGCCGTTTCTCGACGATCACACGGAACCCGATAAACTCGAAATGCTGCTCCCGGTCGCCCATCGCGTCACGCATCAGCAATTCAAATGAAGCTTCGGCGCCTTCGTATTGAAAACCCAGTTTTTCCGATTCCTTTAATTGGTCGAGCACTTCCTGGATCTTGGGGTCCTTGGAGTCGATGTCCATTCCGAATTCCCTGGCTTTCTCCAGGATATTGCTTTTGCCCGACAGGTCGGACACCAGAATACGCGTTTGATTGCCGATCAATGAAGGATCGATATGTTCGTAAGTCTCGCGATTTTTCTGCATGGCGCTGACGTGGATACCGCCCTTGTGTGCGAACGCACTTTTCCCGACAAAGGGCTGATGGTTCCAGTGCGCCTTGTTGGACAGCTCGTCTACGAACGCGGACAAATCCTTGAGCCCCTTCATATGCTCGTTGGAGATACAGTCCATTCCCATTTTCAACTTCAGATTGGGAATGACCGAAACCAGATTGCAGTTGCCGCAGCGTTCGCCATAACCGTTGATGGTGCCCTGCACCTGTTCCGCTCCCGCATCGACCGCAGTCAAAGCGTTGGCAACGCCCAATTCAGAATCGTTGTGAGTGTGAATTCCAAGCGGCACTCGGCAGGCCTTGCGGACTTCCTCGAAGATGGATTTGATTTCCCAAGGCATCGTTCCGCCGTTGGTGTCGCACAATACCAGCCAGTCGGCTCCGGCCGATTCCGCTTCTTTCAGCACTTTGAGCGCGTACTTCGGGTTCTTCTTGTATCCGTCGAAAAAATGCTCGGCGTCAAACAACACTTCCTTGACGTACTTTTTCAGGAAAGACAGGCTATCGGATACCATTTTCAGGTTCTCGTCGAGGTCGGTGCCCAAAGCATCTTTCACGTGGAGGTCCCAACTTTTTCCAAAGATGGTGACCGCCGGCGTTTCAGCAGCCAGCAGGCGTTTCAGGTTGGGATCGTTCTCCGCCTTGTGCCGGGGCGAACGGGTACTGCCGAACGCAACCACCTGGGCCTGTTGGAAGGAGTCTGCTTTGATTTTCTCGAAAAACTCCACATCCTTGGGATTCGATCCAGGCCAGCCGCCCTCGATATAGTGGATGCCGTTGTCATCCAGCTTGTGAGCGATGCGGAGCTTGTCCTCGACGGTGAAAGAGATTTCTTCCGCCTGGGAACCGTCTCGTAAGGTTGTGTCGTATATTTTTACCATTTTCATCTTAATTTGCGTTTTCTATCAGGCTGTTGGCGAAGCGTCGGTAGCCGGTTGCGACACCTGTACCGGTTCTTCCTCCAGTTTAAACTCGTCATGCAGGGCCCGAACGGCTTGTTCGGTGCCTTTTGAATCGATGACACAGGACACGCGGATTTCCGATGTGCTGATCATCATGATATTAATTTTGTTGTTAGACAGCGTGCTGAAAATCCGTGCCGCTACGCCGGAATGACTACGCATACCCGCACCGACAACAGAGATCTTGGATATATTTGAATCCGATGAAACACTTTCAGCTTGCACCTCTTTGCCTTTCTTCTCCATGATCGACATCGCTTCCTGCAGGTTCGTGTTGGGCAGTGTGAATGAAATATCCGTGTGACCCTCGGCACTCACATTCTGGATGATCATATCCACGGAAATGGAAGCCTCCGCCAGCGCGTTAAAAATCTTGGCGGCGATCCCCGGTTGATCCGGCACACCCTTGATGGTGATTTTGGATTGATTCTTGTCGTACATCACTCCGGATACAACCGGCTGTTCCATATCGGGATTCTCCTGGCAAATCCGGGTCCCCTCATCCCCCTCGTCGAAGGTGGAGCGGACCACAAGCGGCATATTAAAATTATTGGCAAACTCGACACAGCGTATCTGCAACACCTTAGCGCCCAGGCTGGCCATTTCCAGCATTTCCTCAAAGGATACCATATTCAGTTTGCGGGCGTTAGGCACCATGCGGGGGTCAGCGGTGTAGACCCCTTTGACATCCGTATAAATCTCGCACAAATCGGCTTTCAATGCTACCGCCAAAGCGACTGCGGAGGTATCGGACCCGCCCCGACCGAGGGTGGTCACATCCCCCATATCGTTGACGCCCTGGAATCCCGCGCAGACCACGACGTGGTTTTTCTTGAGGATGTCGCTCGCACGACCGGCATTGATTTCCTTGATCCGGGCGCGTGTGTGGGTGTTGTCGGTCACCAGGCCCATCTGCCGCCCCGTCAACGCCACCGCCGGGCAACCCATATCGTGCAGGGCGATGGAAAGCAGGGCACTGGAGATGCGCTCGCCGGAAGACAACAGAAGGTCAATCTCCCGCCGTTCCGGAAGGTCGGACAACTCGTGTGCCATATTCAACAGCTTATCGGTTTCCCCCGCCATGGCGGAGACCACCACCAGCACGTCCTTGCCGGCATCACGGCTCTTCTTGATCCGCTTCGCCACCCCGCGGATTTTTTCTACCGAACCCACGGAGGTGCCGCCGTATTTTTGTACGATCAGGTTGCTGCTCATAAATTTCCCTGAAGAAACGCTTCGGTCAAAGCGGAACCGGATTTGAAATGATCCGAGCCGCTCAGTACCATTTCTTCGTTGAATTGTTCGACCCGGTCCGCCCCCTGGGTAGAAGGATAAACCACAAAAGGCACCGGGCTTTTTGCATAACGCATCAGGTTCACTGAACTCATGTGGTTTTCCACCAGCAACAGGCTGACATCCTTTCTTTGATCCACAACCTCTGTCAACGGAGCCACCACTTCGCGGTCGATGTCTTCAATCGTTAAAATTTTATCGTCAATACTGCCGAGCAGCGACGGGATTTCGGCAGCGGCCACATGCAGTATCACCACATTATGGTTCTCGAGTTCGTTCAAGGCGGCCTCGACCTTTGCCGGGTAATCTGTATTGGGAAACCCCGTCGCGCCCGCCACCTCCGGCGTGTGCATCCCGGCCGCCTGGGCGATGCCTTTCATCAACAGGGACGCGGTGATGACCGACGCCTGTTTTCCGAACCGCTCGGAAAAGACCGGAGGCAGGTCCCGTTTGCCGTTACCGTTGCCCCAGAACCAGACGCTGTTGACCACGTCTTCTCCGTTTTTGGCGCGCGCCTGGTTGAACGGATGATTGTGCAGAATGATCTGCGCCTGGTTCATCAGGTATACCAACTCCCGCGATTCATCACCCTGCGGCATGTGCTGGCGGATGCCCTCGCCCACCAGCTCGTGCGGCGGCATGAGGCGATCCGACAAGGCCGCTTGCTTCATGACCATCAGGTTGTGATAACCGTTACCGGGATGAAACGTCACCTCGTCCGGTATCTGCTCCTGCAGGGCGCCCAGCAACAGTTGGGCGTTATCCGCCGACAGCTGCCCGGCGGTGAAATCCTTCAGGATCATGTCGTTGTGGCTGGACTGCAGCATGATGAAATCACAGCACAACGGTACCTCGTCATCTTTCAGTTCCACTCCCAAAGCCCGCGCTTCGAACCGTGCTGAACCGAGATTGTACTTTGCCGGGTCGTAGCCAAGCAGGGCAAGGTACGAGGTCGCATTCTCTGCCGGCAGGTCCTCCGGGATGGTGCGGACCGAGCCGCATCGGCCCAGGGCCGTCAACCGATCCAGGTTTGGTGTATCCGCCAGTTGCAGGGGCGTCTGGTTGTCTTTTTCGGCAATCGGCTGATCGGTCAGCCCATTGCACATAAGTACTATATATTTCATAGTCTTAGGAGCAGCTCAGGTTGTGAACGGGGTGCTTTAGGAATTATAGCGTAATTTGGATGGATTTCCATGACCAAAGGTTTGAAAAGCCTTATATTTTTGGCGGGAAACAGTAAATTTTTATCAAGGGAAATGTTGCGGAGGCTGGAAGAGCCCCCGCAACAGGATTACTTACGGTAGGTTGAGAAGACGAAGTCCTTTTTTTCCTGCGAAGTATGACATTGATAGCAACCTTGACCGCCGTCCTTAACCAATCGCTTGGTGGAACTGTCGCCGGCGAATCCCTCGAATCCCCAACCGCCGGTGGAGGCGAACTGTTTTTTATCCTTCTTCATGACTCCAACCAGTTTGCGAGGACCTTCGACCAAAGCCGCGCCGGCGTCTTGAGCTTTCAGCAGATCGAACACCAGTACCGATCCGTTGGCAAATGTACCTGTTTTCAATCCTTTTTCCGCTTTTGGATTTGCGTATACATGATGGATTCCTTGGAACGGGTTCTCCAGTGGATGACCTTTTTGGATCACCATGGATTTGACGTGTGTCCAATCGCGGTAGCCTTCCGGATACGCCACCTGGTTGGGCTGAGCTTGGGCCATCAGAGAAACTCCTGCGATCCCAGCGAATATAGATAATAGGGCTACAACTTTAAACGGTGCTTTCATATGATGCCTCCTGAAGTTTAATTAGTTTCGAATCAAAACTATATCAGGAAATGCAGGGGCAGGTCAACTAGTTTCGATACAAAACTATTAAAACGGTTCGGGGTTGGAAAGGACCGGATCAGGCGCTTTTAGGGAATTCATGTTCCCGGCAGATAAGGGTCACATCCTCAGCGGACAGAGGTTCCTGGGTCAGCCGGCAGAAATAGCCTTTTGCACGTTTTTCATTGTGGCGGCAGCTGTGACAGACTGCGAAGGTTTTTTGCTCGTTGACCGTTTGGCAAGTGTGGAGCAGATGTTTCAGATGATCGCGAAGAGCGTCCTGGTGTTCGATCGGAAAGGTGTCCTCCACTGCTTTCAGGACTGGAGAAGGCCAGGACTGTTGGACCACTTTTTTTCCAGCAGCGGTCAGTTTTAGATGGACTACCCGACCGTCGATGGGGTCCGGTTTTTTTGCAATCAACTCGCGCTGTTCCAGCAGCTTTATGGTTTGTGAGGTGGTGCCTTTGGTCTGGCCCAAATATTCGGACACAGCCAGGAGGGTATCCGAGTAACGGTTGCAGATGGAGAGATAGTACAGTGCGTTCAGCTGCACTGGCTGCAGATCAAATGCGTCCGACGTCCGCCGCGCTTGGGACCGGATCAAATTTCCCAGCCTCTCCAAGAATTGATGAATCTCCAGCATGCTCATAAAATGCAGCTTATCAGTTTTGATTCGAAACTACAACTCGAGGGCGGGACCGGACTTTTCCATCAGGTTGGGATGAGGAATATGATTGGCCTAAAATGAAAACGAGGCCAGTAACGCTCGGGACTTCAGCAAATGGTGTCTCGCTTCGATCATTTGGCCGCTTTCCCAATCTTCTACTGCAGCGTAAAGTCTCTCCGCCACTTGTTGAAATTCACGCTTTTTTATGGAACCAATTTGGTAGAAAGAAAGCGTTTCCAGGTTCTCGGCGATTTTATTCACGACTGTTTGTGATGGAGGGTCAAAAGGTTCTCCATTGTTAACTCGGGCAATAAGAAAATCATATTGCCTCAACGTGGACGACCGCAGGTTTTGACCCTCCACACTTCCCAGGGTGACGGAGGGGGAAATGACAACACCCATCAAGAGCGCTCCTGCAAGCAAACAAGATAGAAAAGGAACATGGAAAGTAGAATTACTTCCTTTCGACATAAACAGCCTCGCAGGTTATTTGCAATGAAATTCTATAAACTGATCTTAACAGAAATGCTTATGCCATCCGTGTAATGGTTACTTTCAAATCACCACGGTTATTATCATACTTGGAATTCAAATCGTTGGCAAAAAGGTAGAGCTCGCCATTCCGGGTGGCTTTATATTCCTGCCCGCCCTCGGCTTGTCCCAACCTGAAAAGGTGATCATCTTCGTCTCCATAAGCCCCAACCAGTTCGAACCAGTTGGCCTCGGGGAGCCGGCGCCTGCCTTCGAATTGTTTCACAACCTTTTTATGAAGCCAGGGCAAACGTTCACTAGTCCAGCCGCCCGGACCGCATTCCATTTTGTCGTCCGCCCATTCATCTTTGTCAGGAGTCGAGATTTTATAGGTGGCGCCTTTTTCCAGATGAACGCCGGACCAGTTGAACTTGAGTTCGGCCAGGATGGTGAATGTATGTTGTTCACCCGCTTCCAAGTGTTTTGCTTCTGCGGTGAAATGAATCTTGTCTCCTTGCTTTACTTCTCTCCGGGGATCAATTTGAATATCGGTGTTTTCGCTGATTTTTGCCATCAGATCGATTTTTTTATATTTTTCCTCCTTAGCCTTACTCAAATCTATCGGGACGCCGCACTGGACTGCTTCCCCGATCATCCATTGCAGGGCTATATTTGATCTGTTCGGATTTTCGTTGCCTCCCCCGATGTCACTGTGTACGCCCCGGAACCATTGCTCCTCAATATTGTCGAATTTATTTTCGGGGTCAAGTCGGGTCACGTTAAACGTTTCACGGCGCTCGTCCAGAGCCATGGCATGGCTGCATTTGTCTACATTTTTTCCAATGTAGTTAATATCCCAGCCGAGGTTGATATCCTGGAAGTTGATCAAGGGCGTATCAAAACTCAATCCAAAAGAACCCACAATATCCCAGACACCGAGAAAACGAACTTTGGGATTTATGGTTTTGCCGTTGGAAAGCTCGACGCCGTCTTCTCCAATCGTATTCGCAAAATGAACCGCCAACGCGGCACCCCGGCTGAAACCAATGACATCGACCACCTCATCCCCGTTTTCCCAATTGGCCGCCAATTTCTCGCTCATTTCTTTGATACGGGTTTTTCCGCCACTGCCAAAAATTCCTCCAAGGATTCTCCCTACAACGCCGAATCGGGTTCCCACCCCGGAGATATATTCGGTCTTACCCTGATACAATTCGCGGAATCTGATCACGTTGGTGTCTTTGCTGTCCTTTTCATCATCGCTGTTCCAGGTTCCATCAAACGCATAAAGAGCCATGATCCCCTCCTTTTATTTGATGCAGAGTTGGCATTCAACGGGCTTGTGTATTGTGATGTGCCGATTCTACAAATTTTTAAGGAAAAGGGGAAATAAAATTTCAGTGTTCCTATAAAAAGGTTACCCAGGGAGGGTCAGTCAACGATTGAGGGGTTCCCTACAAGTACACCCGATAATCGATGTGAGGAAAAATGTTGTCCTTGGATTCGATATCGCCCAGCCACTTTTTATCAATTTTGCCGTTGCGGATGGTTTTGTACAGGAGGGTAAAGCGGATAAGGTGATCCTTGGTGCGTTTCACGGCGTAGTCGACCATCGTCCCGGCGTACATGATAAACGCCCAGTCGCTCGCCTGCGCCAGTAACAACTCCCGAGCCGCCTGGTTGAGGGCGCGCTTCTGCAGTCCGGTGGCCTTCGGGTATTTTTGTGCGAGTTCCACCATTCGCCCGGCCGCCTTGAGCAGGTGGCGGTAGATCCAGTCGTTCTTGCCGCTCAACCAGTGCTCGTGGTACCCGTTGTGGCCCCAGCTGGAGGCGGAGGGAGTGGCGCAGGGATTCTTCGGGTGCCGCTTCAGGTATTCGCCGGGAGTGGTCAACGCGACGACTTCCTGATCCAGCGCGATCTTGCGTATCAGAAAGTTGAGCCAGTCCGGTCCTTCATACCACCAGTGGCCGAACAGTTCGGCATCGTAGGGAGCCAGCACCAGCGGGGGCCGGTCCATTGATTCCGCCAGTTGATGGACTTGTCTCTGGCGGTTGAACAGAAAGTCGCTGGCATGGGCTGCCGCCTTACTCCGAGCATGTTGTGGTTGATACAGTTCTTTATGGTCGGTCGTGCCGGTGATGCGGTGGTATTTGAAACCGGTCATTTTGCGTTCGCCGGTGGCGGCGATGTATGGCCGGATGTAGTCATGATCGAGATCGTAACCGATGTCGCGGTAAAAGTCGCGATAATCGAAATCACCGGGATACCCTTCTTTCGAGCTCCATACCTGTTTGGACGATTCCGCGTCGCGTCCGAAAGCGGCTACACCATTGGGACAGAGGATGGGCGTGTAGACGCCGTGTTGTGGCCGCGGCTGGGCGTGCAGCAGTCCATGTGTGTCCAGAAAGAAATAACGGATACCTGCTTCCTGTAGGAATGTTTCGATGCCCGGTTGGTAAGCGCATTCGGGCAACCAAATGCCGGAAGGCTTTACTCCCAGAAACTTTTCATGCGTTTGAACGGCGACCTGAATCTGGGCGCGAACAGCATTGGGCATCAGGTTCATCAACGGCAGGTAGCCGTGCGTGGCGCCGCAGGTGATGACCTCGAGGTGTCCGGCTTCCATAAAACTGCGGAAGGCTTGTGTCAGGTTTTTATGATAACGGTCGACGAACAAATCGCGGGCCTGGCTCAGCTTGTCAAAATACATTTGCGCCAGCGGTTGAACCTCCGGATGGTCGCCGGTACGTTTGATTTCTTTTTCTGCAAGTTCCAGTGAACGGTCCAGAAACCGGACATACCGGCGTTGCAGCAGGCCGTCGCTTAACATGGACAACAAGGGAGGCGTCAACGACATTGTGATTTTGAACGGCACGCCATCCCGCTCCAGTCCGTCGAACACCTGAATCAAGGGAATGTAGGTTTCGGTGATGGCCTGGTACAGCCAGTCCTCTTCCAAAAACTTTTCATGCTCCGGGTGCCGAACATAAGGCAAATGAGCATGTAAAACCAGCGATAGATAACCCTGGGTCATATCATTGAGGCCGGGAGAAAGGAGGTTTGGTGAAGCTGGAAACGCCTGGCGAAGTCATGTCTTCCGAGAAGATGCTCTCCGGTGCAATGGTATCCGCGGGGTAGTCCAGCGGCAGGATTACCGGATTGGATTGGGCGGTCGACCGGAACATGCCGGAGGGGTCCATCACTCCAATTTCCACAATGAAACGGCCTCCCGGCCGGGAAAGATTGAGGTAGTAGTTTCCTCCCTGGACATCGACATCCACATCGAAATAATGCCCTTTGTCTTCCACCGGGTGAAGTGCGGCGGAATACACCCTCAGAATCCAACGGACTGTATCGGCGGTTTGTCCCGCACTTTTCAACAGGTCGCGGATTTTCGATGGGCTCAGATCCCAGTATACGTAGGCCCAGTTGGGATCGCGCGCCATCACCACCAGCCGATGATCGCCATAGCGGTCGGGCAGCTCTGGAAGGGGTTTCGCTTTTGTTGACCGAGCCGTTTTGGGTTTGCGCACAGCCGTTTTTTTCGGAGTAGTTTTTCGTCCGGATTTCGCTTTGGATGTTTTCGTACTTTTCTTTTTCGAGGTCGATTTTTTCGTTTTCGATTTCTTTTGTGTTTCGATTTTCCGAAGACCTTTTTTGATGGCTTTGATCAAGTCATCCTTGAGCATTCCGGACGTCACCGGAATTTTTTTGCGTCGAGCCAACGCGGTCAATTCAGCTTTGGTTTTTTTCGCCAGTTCAGCAGTCTGCATCATGACTTCAGGTCCAAATTTCTGTTGCCTGTCGGAGTCCGGCTCAATGTCACCGAGATGATTCCGGTTATCCAATTATGTGTTTTATTCCGGGTTTTTGGGAAGAACTGAAAGAGACATTGGTTCCGTTGCAGCTTCAATCTACAGTATACAATTTTTTTTGTAGCGTATTTGAATGGAATCGTTTCTAATTGTATAAAGATATCAAATCCAAACATTTCAATCATCTGAGCAGGCGTTGAAAGCTCTTGGCCAGCCGTTCGTCTATGTACGAAGTTAACAAAATATGTGAGCAGGGGGAATCACTTTCCTTAAAGACAGACGGTCATTTGCGTGTGGTTTTTATCGGGGTGGGGTCTGCCTTTTCCAAGAGGCGGCGGCAATCCAACATTCTGGTGATTCAGGGGGACCGCCATGTGCTGATCGATTGCGGTACCCAGGGCCCATTGGCGCTGAACGATATTGGCTTGAGCGTCCAGGACGTGAATTGCTACCTTCCGACCCACAGCCATGCCGACCATATTGGCGGTTTCGAGGAAATCATGCTGATGAACCGGTACAGCCATACCCCACGCCGGCCCAAGCTGATCATTTTGCGGGATTACCAGGACCTTTTGTGGAGCAAAAGTCTTTCCGGCGGCGCAGAATACTGTGAGGTTGACCAGGGTCGATCTCTCCAAATTACTGATTTCTTTGAGATTTTACGTCCCAGCCCGATTGAAGCCTTTGGGCTGAAATGTTGGGTATTTCAATATGGACCGATTGAGTTGCTGCTGATGCGGACCCGGCATTTTCCTGACAGTGCCCTCAATGCAGATGAGTCCCAATGGTGTTCTGGGGTGTTTATCAACCGAAGGGTATGGATTTCCGGGGACACCATGTTTGACCGGGAATATCCGGAGTGCTTCTACAAGGAAGCGGAAGTGATGTTCCATGATTGCCAGCTGTTTCAAGGGGGAGTGCATGCCTCCTACCAGGAACTGATGACTCTGCCCCGCGAGGTTCGGGAGAAAATGTATCTTTATCATTTTGGCGACCATTGGGATACTCCCGAGAAATGGGTCCAGAATGCCGATAAATTCACCGGAGATCCCCTCCAAGACGGTTTTCTGGGTTGGACTCAGCAACAAACGGCTTACGATTTTTATTAGGTCTTCCTTATTTTCTTCGCCTCAAAATCCGATAATTTCTGCGCAAAAAAGACCCCTGTTATACAGCTATTTTTGAGCTAAGAATTCTTTATAAAACAGACACTTGTGGGCTAAAATTTTTCCTTTAAATTTCGCAAGTTATAAGGGATACTGTCTAAACAAAACACATTAACATTACTTGTAAGTAAGTAGGAGGCGCCATGAGCTGTTTCTTAATGATCAATAGCTGGAATGGGGAGGATCAATTGACCGCGACGGAAAAAATAGCCCGCGTGTTTCGTCTGGATCCGGAAGAGGCGGATGCGGTAGTTGATAACCTGGCCAACGGCAATCCCTGGCAGTTCGACCATCAGGTTTCCGACCGGCAGTCCCAGATCGCGGAACCCTATCTGCAAAGCCTGGGGTTTGATGTAGAACGTATTCCGGTGATGACGGATGACGGTATGGATATGGGCATGCCCGCTGAGGACTTCACCGAAAGCAAACCGAGTTTCTTTGGCAAGATAAAAAATCTGTTCAAAAGAAAAAACTGATTTCCCTTTTAACAACGAATGCAGAGTAGGTTTTCCATTTTAAAAAGCACGAGTGAGATATGGGTTGTTTTCTTGTTCTAAATTCTTTTGCAGGTCATGATCAGCAAGCTGCGGCGAAGAAACTGGCCTTGATGTTTCGCATGGCGCCTCAGCAAGCCAATGCCATTTTAGAGAAAGTCGCCAACGGTGAAGGATGGCGCACTCCAAGGGAAGTTTCGGATCAGCAGGCGGCAGTTGCTGAAAACTATCTGACAGGCATTGGTTTTCAGGTCGAACGTTCCGGGCAACAGGCAGTGGTCGATCAGATCGCGGGCGCCGTGGCCGTGGAAGAGGCACCTGTTAATGAGGAACTCGGGTCGGGTCTTTCAGGTGGTGAAGATTCCGTGATTGGCGGGTCGCCAGGCGAACCCCCTCGAGCCGGCGGCGAGTTTCGTCCTCCCGGAAATGGAGGAGCGACCCATCCCGGAGGATCTCCTCCGCAAGACATGCCCATAGGATTTCATGGTACGGGTGGGGGATTGTTTAAAATCATGTTGATCAACTGGATTTTAACTTTCTTCACCTTGGGGATTTATTATTTCTGGGGCAAGACCAAAATACGAAATTATTTGTGGGAGCAGTCTTCCTTTGCGGGAGATCGCTTTCATTACCACGGCACAGGCGGAGAACTGTTCAAAGGCGCAGTGATTTTCGGCGTGATGCTGAGTCTGCTCAATGCCGGCATCTTTGCTATCGGCAGTATTTGGGGTCGGGATGCCCAGATATGGGCGCAAATGTTGATGCCGTACATTATTGTATTTTTGTTACCCGTGATCATGGTGGGCGCCTTCAGGTATCGGCTGTCACGAACGGCCTGGCGCGGCATCCGGTTTTCATTTCGCGGAAAACGTAAAAGAGCCCTGTGGATTTACATCAAGGGATATGTATTGACAATATTCACCTTGGGATTTTACTGGCCGTATTTTATGGTCGAGGCGCAAAAATTCTGGAGAGGTGAATCCTACTTCGGCAGCCAGTCCTTCAACTACAAGGGCGAAGGTAAAGATATTATGCTGGCGTTCCTCCTGATGATTTTGTCATATGTCGTTGTCATGACGACTCCATTTTCATTACCGCTGCTGATCCCAGGCCTATCGGATCAGCATGCTGCGATGGCTATGATTCTGCTCTGGATTCCTCTGATTATTGGATACATGTATTATTCGGCCTTTTTGGACCGGTACCATTGGTCTAAGACCCGGTTTGCCGGCGGTACTTTCAATTATGATGCCACCGGCGGAGAATGGTTTATGATTAACTTCACAAACTTTTTACTCATCTTTTTCACCTTGGGGCTGGCGCTTCCTTTGGCTACGGTCCGCTCCCGGAGGTTTCTGGCGGACCACCTGGCTGTAGCCGGCAATATGCAATTATCCAAAGTGGTTCAGGAAGCTCAAAAAAGCAGCGCTCTGGGTGAAGGAGCTGCCGATGGTTTTGACATGGATATCGATATTGGTATCTAATGCTTTGAAACCCTATCCTTCAATAAAATATGAGTACGACGAAAGCCCAGTTCTCGGGTACCTTCTATGACGGGAAAAGCGCCAACAAGTACCCGGTCACTCTTTTCCTGACCAAGCTTCAACTGGAACTGGTTTTCTCGAACGGTCGCCGTATTGCCTGGAACTATCCCACACTGAAACTATCCAGAACAGGTTCGAAGGGTCCGATTCGTTTGGAGCGATCTTCCCATCCTGAAGTTATTCCGGAGTCCGTTGTTATTGAAGATCCAGACTTTCTTCATGCGGCGCATCAAGTGGCTCCGGGAGCCTTGGGGACCATTTGGAACCAGCCCCACAAGCGTTCTTTAAGATATGCCCTGATGATTCTGGCGTTGATCGCTCTTCCTCCTTTCATTTTTGCCATTTGGGTGTATGCCATTCCGGGAATGACCAATGCCGTTGCCGATCGGATTCCAACGGAATGGGAAGAGGAATTGGGACAAAGCAGTGTTAAGACGTTGTTCAGAGAACCTTTGGAGAAACCCGATCCAGAAATGCAAAAGGCACTGGATGCTATTTCCGAACGATTACTGGCTTCGGTTCCGGATCAGCCCTATCATTTTCGGATTTATGTGCATCCGTCAAAACTGGTCAACGCCCTGGCTTTACCGGGAGGTACGATTGTTGTGTTCCAGGGGCTCATCAATATTACGGAAACCCCGGAGGAGTTGGCTGGGGTTCTGGCCCATGAATTCCAACATGTTTTGAAGCGGCACTCCACACGCAGTATTATCCGGTCGGAGGCGATTAACCTGTTTATGATGATTATTTCAGGCAATTCCGATTCCATGACGAACGTGATCATACAAGCGGGTGGTGTTTTAGAGTATCTGCACCATAACAGGGAGTTGGAAACCCAGGCGGATGCTGAGGGAATGAAGATGATGCTGGCCAGCCAGGTCGACCCCCGTGGGATGGTCCGGATCTTTGAGAAACTGGAGAAGCAGCATTTTCAACTGAAGCCCCCGAAAGAAAATCGGAAGCAGTCAGACTCTGAAGAAAAAGATTTTACAGAAAACGATTCTGAAAAGAATGATAAGGTAGAAAAGGAAACAGAGGAAAGCACCGAGGAATTTAAAAAATGGATGAAATATCTATCCACCCATCCCGCAGGCGAAGACCGTGTCGAAGTACTCAAAAAACTATCTCAATCTTCCACCCGGAAACCCATACCCTTGCTTCCTGATTTCGATTGGAAAAGTATGCACCGGGAAGCCAAAGATACAGAATTTATCTTCTAATCGTCTTTCGGAGCCTTCATGATCGTCGTTACCGGCGGAGCGGGTTTTATTGGAAGCGCCCTCGTTCATGCCCTCAACCGGCGGGGACACACCGACATCGATATTGTCGATATTGAAGATCATCCAGAAAAAAAGAATAATCTGGCCTCGTTGAAGTTTTCACGTCTGGTCAGCCCGGACACCTTTCTTGAACAGGTGCGTGATGGGTCCCTGCAGGGAGTGGACGCCTTGTTTCACCTGGGAGCCTGTTCATCAACCACGGAAACAGACGTCGATTTTCTCAATCGCAATAATTTCCAGTTTACCCAACATTTGGCGCAGTACTGCCTGGGTCGAAACATCCGGTTCATCTACGCTTCCAGTGCGGCCACCTACGGGGACGGATGTCAGGGCTATTCCGACGATGTTGCCTATCTAACAACGCTAACACCCCTCAACCCCTACGGCCAGAGCAAGCAGGACTTTGATCTCTGGGCCCAACGGGAAGGAGTGTTGGACCAAATGGTGGGCCTCAAATACTTTAATGTTTTTGGGCCCAACGAATACCATAAAGAAGATATGCGCAGCATGGTGTTGAAAGGGTACGAGCAGATTCGCGATACCGGCAAGATCCGCCTGTTCAAATCCTATCGCGAAGAGTACGGCGACGGCCAACAGGTACGGGATTTTATTTACGTTCAGGACGCCGTCGCGATGACTTTATTTTTTCTGGATCATCCGGAGGTCAACGGGTTGTTCAACGTGGGTACCGGGCAGGCGCGTTGCTGGAACGATCTGGCGGCGTCGCTATTCAGCGCCTTGAACCGGGAGCCTAAGATTGAATACATCGAGATGCCCGATTCCATACGGGACCAGTACCAATACCATACCTGCGCGGAAATCGACAAAATTCGGAATGCGGGATACGATCGCCCCATCCTTTCCCTTGAAGATGCCGTCAACGACTATGTCAATTTCTATCTCATCCCCGGCAAACACCTCGTTTCCTGACAGGCGTTTAGAAAAGAATCCAAAATTTTTATGGATTTAATTCCATTCCTCAGCCGGTTTTGATACCCTTTTCGGCGAACGGGACCCACAGATTCGAGGGATAATAACGATGGGCGAATTTTCTGAAGAGGCGTTAATCGCTTTTCTGGAAGATAACAGAGAGCACACCGAAACAGAGATGGTTGAGAAAAAGGGTCAAACCATTCTCACACTGTTGTCGAACCGGATGAGTCTTCCTTCCATGGCGCGTATGCATTTGTCCCGTGTGGATTTATGCGGATCGGATCTGGCCTATGTTGATTTGTGCGGAGCCAACCTGGAAGGAGCGCTTCTGGTCGGTACGGTTTTCTCTCAAGCGGATTTGATGGAAGCCAATCTCACCCGGGCCAATCTGGGAGGCTCCAATTTTTTCGATGCGGATATCAGCAAGGCTTGTTTTCTGGAGGCCAACCTGGCTAAAGTGGATTTTTCCGAGGTGAATGCGGAAGGCGCCACATTTACCGGTGCGGATATCGGTCACGGATCGATTCTGATGGATGCCAACTTTGCCGGTGCCGACTTGTCCAAGACCAGCCTTCAAGGCGCCAAGCTAAAGGCTGCGGACTTGACCGGTGCCGATTTGCGGGGTGCCGATTTGCGAGGCGCCGAGAACCTGACCTGCGATCAACTCCGTTCCGCCACCATCGATACCACCACCCAGCTTCCGGCGTATATGAAAATCAACTGGATCAACGATAACGAATACGATTGCCAGATTAACGAGGAGTGAAAACCTCGTCATCGTGACGGCTTTGGACTGTCTGTTTCGCTATACCTTTTGCAGAAAATCGGAGAGTTTGTCAAAGGTGGCGGCGAAGTATTCGTGAGAATAATTAACGCCGTTGTGATGCAGGAGTTCTTCGAGCTCATCCGGAATCTTTGATTTGGGAGGATACTGGAATTCATCCACCATAAGAGGGACGATGTTGCGGTGGGTGGTAATGGCATGGGCGATTTCCCTGCGCAACCAGTCGTCATGCGCCTGGCACCGGTCCATGGAACCGGGCGACAAGACCACTACAAAATTGGGAACCGATTCGATTTCCCGCAGCAAACGTTCGCCAAACTGCTTCGGCCCGAGATCATCCACATCCAGAAATGACAGGTGCCCTCTTTTTTTCAGTTCCGATTGAACGATGCGGGCCATGATGGAGCCGGTTTCTCTACGGTAACTGATAAAAGTGGTTTTCTTCTCCGGAAGTTTTATTCCCATGACGGTCGCGCCCTTGGTCGCGAGTTCCGGTTCCACTTTTTTGATTTTATCCACAATCCGGTGATCCCACAGAACAGCAAGAGACACGCTGAACACGCCTAAAAAACTACCCATAAGCAGATCCGGCAGCCAGTGAATACCCAGGGTGAATGAAGACAGCAAAACCATGATTCCCATCAGGCAAATGGGATTCTTAAACTTAAACCGGTAGCGATAACAAACAAAAATCATGATTAGGGTAAAAGCGGCCGACAGACTGGGAAAAGAATTGTCCAGCGCCCGGAATGATCTGTAAAACTCAATCCATCCGGTAGACACTATATCGGACAACAGGGTGGCATTGGCTTCCGGGAAGGCCCATCGCTCGGGAACGGGGAATACCATAAAGAAGGACAGGGCAATTAAATAACTGATGGCGAATCCCAGGGTCATGACACGGAATGGAGTGATCTCTCTGCGGAACACGAGACCTGTCATGACTATCAGTAACAGTACGGGAAACAACAGGTAATAGGAAATGGAATGAGCCGTTGCCACTCCTTCTCCGAGACCCTGAAACTGAGAGAAATCCAGGTTTCCCTCTAATTCCATAAAGACCCTCGCAATCTGGTAACCCGTTTCATATTGCGCGGGGGTCTTTAAGCTTGTCTCCATCTGGGTCTGGATATAGTTCGTGATGAACAGCACGATCAATATGCAGATCAATCCCAGGCGATTATTTAAAATTCGATGATTCATGATTTTTCTTTAATCGGATCGGGTGTTTTGGGTTTAATAATCACTTCGACCAAAGTGAACAGGGCCGCCAGACCAAACAATCCGATCAGAATTTTGGTTGTCATTTTGTAGGTTTCCCCGGCTTTTGGAGTACGCTCCAGAAACACGCGATAAGCAATATTGCCCAAAGGCTCGAATCCGAACCTGCCGTCTTCTTTCTGTGGGAAACCCTTGCCTTTTAATTGAAATGAGTGGAAATCCGATTGTGTAACTTCCACGTTGAAAGGGGTGTCCACTGTATATTCGTTGGTATTAAAATCGCTCCATGTGATTTTTTGAACCTTCAGCTGTTGGCCTACGGGAATTTGAAAATCGACATCCCGCAGCACCCGCGCGGTTTCGTCATCGAAGGGCCAGACATACCGGATCCGGTGCATTTTATGGTCGATCACCCAACTGATGCGCGAAACCAGGCTCTCCATGTCTCCTATGCGGTAGCTGACTGAGAATTCCTGAGTCAGACCCGAATCCATGATCGTGCTGGTCAGCAGAATCGAATGGTCATGCCGGGTTTCCAGCGTCCACAGAATGTCAAACGCGCTGTGGTAGTCTTCGTCAAAGAGTATCATTTCCGTCCCTGAAAAACGCACCGCCTGACGGGCGGCCTCCAGGTGTTTTTCGTCAATGCCGGAATTTTCCTTTTGAGATTTGCGAATATTGATCACCACCGGATGAGGGGTGGTTTTAGCCATGTGGCGCAAGCTTGCCAGCGACTTCCTCGCCTTCGGGCTGGCGTTGAAATCTTCCCATTTCAGGATGTCTCCTTCGTTGATATCGGTTGCCTCCATTCTCTGGATGGTTTCCAATATCTGGTCTTTGATCTGCTTGATGAGCTTGTTGAACGGTTTGACCATCACCAGGAGATCGTTGGGAGTTGCGTAAGGCAGTTTAATGAATTTAAGATCGGAGTCCGTTTCGAACTGGTTTTTAATGCTTTCACGAATCGCTGCGAAATCCGCCTGCCGGTTCTTGATGATGGGAATCAATTCGGAAGGGGTTGCAACGCCATCGGGGGCCAGACTGTGGATCGTGATGAATTTTTGTTTGCCTTTGGGTTGGGTGAACAGCGAAAAAATGCCTCTCCTTTTGAAATATAAGGAAGGAAGGAAATGGCTCGAAGTGCTGAACTTGTTGTGATAGACGAAACGCGCCGGAGTTTCCCTGCGTTTCAGTACTTTGATGAAATCTCTTGCCTGGGCTTTTGGATTGTTCAGATGTCGGGTGAAATTTTTCAGGTTTTCGGTTTTTTCATAGCCGAATTCTTTGTGGACGACAAAATAACTTCTGCTGGTAATACTATTGGATTTTTTGTTCAAGTAGGTTCCGACAATTTCCATGTCTGCCCCCAGCATTTCCGCGACAACGAATGCGTAAGGAGTCACCCGGGCCAACAGCGGTCCTTGCTTTTCCGGATCCCAGTCGACCAGCGTTTTAATCGCCGATTCATACGCCATTTCCTGTTTTTCAAAAGTGACAGGAACTTTGTGACGCAAATGATCTAGAAGTTTCTGGTCGGCCTGCTTGGTATTTCCATCCGAAGCGACCGACAGAAATTGAATCGGAGTCCTTTCCTGGGAAACGGCAGTCCCTGGAACGGTCACACTCCACACAAAAGCCAGGGCGCACAGATAGATTAACGGCTGCCGCATCATCTCAGTTTTCTCCCAGGTGGTACATGCGGATTCTTCCAAAATTCTTGGGCAACGGATGATTGCCCACATACTCACACCGATAAACTCCGGCTGCTTCGACGGAGATCAGCGCCGCAAAAGGCTCCGTCACGTAGACCGATCCCACTGGAGTACAGGGTTCCAGTCGGGCGGTTTTGTTAACGTGCGTCCCAAAATATTCTTTTTTGCGAGTGAGGGGGTTGTACCCCTCGAAAATCGGTCCCACATGCGTCGCAACGCGCAACCCCAGATCCTCAGGCAAACCCAATTCGGCCCGCTCTTTGTCGGTGAAGATCCGGGTTAGTTCCAGTGAAACCCGGGCCGCGGAAGACACAGAATCCATGACAAGATAAATCGCATCCCCCCACGTGTTGGCGAACAGGATTTCTCCAGAATGGTTATTGAAAATTTGCTCCAGGTGATGAAACCATTTGGAGATAAACTGTGGCAATTGCTTTTCCTTGAGACTGCTGTAGCCTTTGACATCCGCAAAAATCATGGCTTTCATATGGCGCTTCAACTCAACTTTTTGAGATGAGGAAACCGGTAATGGCGCCACTCCTTTGGAACGGGGTTCCGGAACCGGAATGATCAGGTTCTTTTGTCCCAGGGCCTCCCAACGCTGCATCGCGGCGGCGGTGCCTCCGGGGCTGGCTGAAGGCTGGCCATTCCACAAGGCCACCTGATACGCCTGCGATCCAAGAGTTTGCGACCGCAGATAAGCCAGTCCCATGATCTGCAGGGAACACGCCTCGTAGAGCAGATCGTAACCGGTATAAGCGTCGTCCACGATTTCATACAGCGAGGCCGCGCGCTCCAGCGCCCAGTCGAATTTTTCTTCCCAGTCCCGTCCCGCAGGGGAGACGGATGTACGCTTGAATTCCTCCCGGGAGAACGGCAGAATCACGTTTAATTCCCCGTTTAGCTTCAATATTTCCTCGGCAATCATCAAATCGGCGCCACAAGCTAGCGCCCCGAAAGCGATTTTCACTTTATGCTTTTCTAAAAGCTGACGGATTTGTTCGCGAAGCATCGCTTCGTCCGCAGAATCAATTCCCGGAGATTTTCCCATGCCATGAATGGTTTGGCCCATAAACGCGATCACGGTAGGCGGCTGGATGGCCCGGATGCAATCGGTTGAAATCCCCCGTTGTTCACAAATTAGAGACAGTTGTTTCCAGGTGGTGCTCAGCTTGCCGTAATCATGACAATGACTCTCATAGGCATGGGATAATACCGGGGAGATTTCATCATCGTTTCCCAAAAGAAGGTTCGCCTCGGCTCGCGTCACATCGACATAATAATTCTCATCGCCATTTATAGATGAACTTTGATCGCAAAGTTTTAAAACCTCTTTTGCCAAATGTTGACAGGCCTTTTGATCGCCGATTATTAATGACAGAGTTGCGGCATTGATCGCAGGATAATAATTATTGTTGATTCGGTATGCCTCAAGATAAAGATCCCGGGCTTTTTTTCCCAATGATGTTTTGACACCGGGTTCCTTTGCTTTTAAAAACTGGTCTTTGTACAGTCTCGCTTCCAGTGAGAGATTGTCTTCAGTTGGAGGCAATATTTTTTTAACCTTCCGGTACAAATGTTCCGCCTGGGTGGTGGCCCCGCTTCGAGCCAGGCTGAGGACAGCCAGATGGGCCAGAGTCGGGTCGGCATTTTCCTGATCCTCGAGGGCCTTATAGGCCACATCGTAGACCCCGACAAAATCTCCTTTTTTTAGTAGCTCGCGTGCCTGGCAAACCAGTGACTCCGACTGCATGCCCTAAAAATCCTTTTATATAACTGAAATTACTTGAGTAAGGTGACATTATATTCTAACTCAAAGGACGCCTTTTGATAAATGAAACCGAAATTTTTCCAGCCAGTACCCTAAAATAAAACCCTTGATTCGCCGTGAATTGGTAAAATCCCATTGATTTTGGGTGTGTTACAGGTAGGCTGTGGCAATGCGGGGCCCGCGCTCGGCTGATTTATGGTCTTCCGCGCTCATCGGAAAAGGTCTGGAGTCGTGTCTCTCTGGGCTTTATACTCAGGAGAAATCAGGGATATTACCTAAATACATGTTTTCCAACACGCCCAATCGTTATGAAAACTGATCATTTGTTGTTGAAAGTGATTGCTCTGGCCGGGATGTATTTTTTTGCGGCCTGGAGTGTCAGTATTCTGGGGTTGACCGAGGGCTTCACCTCACCTATTTATCCAGCGACCGGGGTGGCGCTGGGTGGATTTATTTGTTGGGGGCCTCGGGTGTGGCCGGGGGTTTTCATAGGTGCGTTTGCGTTCAACGCCTGGTTTATGAATCATGCGTCCCCGACACCGGACTCGTGGGTTGTTGGTGTGATGCTGAACGGCCCGGGCATGGCTGTGGTGGCAGTTGCCCAAGGGCTTTTGGGAACATTTTTGTTTAACCGGTTTATCAGTTCTTCCAACCCGTTGAACCGGACCAAAGACGTCCTGATCTTCATATTTGTCGTCGCAGGGGTGGGCTCTTCTGTTTGTAGCTTCATATGTATGTCGCTGCTGGGCTGGGGCAGCCATTTACCCTGGGACAAATTTATCCAGGCCGGAATCACCCGTTGGTTGGGTGATGTTATGGGAGTTCTTTTGGTAACCCCGTTATTTTTCGTTTTTCGTCAGCCGTTAAATATTAAATGGACTCCCTCCCGCAGGATTGAAATAGGCATACTATTATTATTATTTTATGTCACCAGCAAGGTGGTGTTCGGAGATTGGCTACAATACAGTCATTACCCCCTGGTCTATCTGCTGGCTCCTTGCCTGGTCTGGGCTGCCTATCGATTTGGTCACCGGGGCACTGTTATTGCGATCCTGATGGTTTCTTCGATAGCTATCTGGGGAACAATGGCAGGAAGAGGACCGTTCCCTCTGGCTTCCCTGGAGGAGTCGTTTGCCTTGCTGCAATCGTATTTATTGGTTTTGACCATCATGACGCTGATTTTATGTGCGGCGGCAACCGAAGCGGAGAATGCTCAAATGCAATCGATTCGGTTCGGCCGGGTATTGGACGAGTCCTCCAACGAAATTTATTTGTTCGACGCACAAACTTACCGATTCATTCAAGTTAACCGGGGAGCCCAGGAGAACCTGGGTTACACGCTGGAGGAGTTGCAGTCACTGACTCCGCTTGACCTTAAACCCGACAATTCACAAGAGCATCTGGAATCAGCGCTTGAGTCCCTGCGTAATGGAACAGAAAATCTGGTAACTTTTCGGACGCAGCATCAACGCAAAAATGGAACCTTCTATCCGGTTGAATGCCGGATTCAGTTGTCCCATACCGAACTCTATCCTGTATTTGTGGGAATTGTGGAGGACATCACCGAACGCAGGCAGGCAGAGCAGGCGTTGCGTGAAAGTGAGGAACGGTTGAGGTTGGTGCTGGAAGCGACCAGCGACGGCATCTGGGACTGGAACATTTCTACCGGAGAGGTGTTTTTCAGTCCCCAATGGTTTCGGTCACTGGGTTACGAAGTTGGGGAATTGAAGCCGCATATAAGTTCGTGGGAAGAATTGGTGCACCCCTCCGACATGCCCAAATTAAGGGAAGTTTTGAACGCTCATTTGGAAGGGAAAACATCGTTTTATCAATTTGAAAACCGGCTTCGGACCAAATCCGGAATTTATCGATGGAATCTTGACAGAGGTTGTGTCGTTTCAAGAGATAAAAACGGTAAACCTTTGAGAATGGTCGGTGCCGATGTTGATATCACCGAACGAAAACAGGCTGAAGAAGAACTGGCCGTACACCGTCATCATCTGGAAGAACTGGTGATGCAAAGAACGGCTGATCTGGAATCGACGCATTTGCAGCTGTTGCATGCAGAGAAATTGTCTGCAACCGGTAAGATAGCCGCTTCCATGGCTCATGAATTCAACAATCCCATTTATGGTATCCGCAATGTTCTTGAAAAAATAATCAGGCGAGTTCCGATGGAAGGCAACAACAAACGCTTTGTCCAGTTGGCGATACAGGAATGTGACCGGGTAACGATGTTGATCCGGAGACTTCTCAATTTTCACAGTCCATCGACGGATGAAAAAGATTGGGTAGATGTTCATGGTTCAATCGATGAGATGCTTCTGTTGCTCCAGAAAAAATTCAGTATGCGTGGTATAAATCTGGTTAAAATGTATGCATCAGACATTCCGAAAATTGAAGTGGTCCCGGACCAGTTCAAGCAGGTTATATTGAATATTTTACAAAACGCCGAAGAAGCAATTTCTGAGGATGGAGGTTGCGTTACAATTACCACATCAACCAATAGTGGAACTATGCAGATTAAAATCGATGATACGGGAGTGGGGATACCCAGCCACGTGATGAAGAATATTTTTGACCCGTTTTTTACCACCAAGCCTTCTGTCAAGGGTACGGGACTGGGGCTTTCCGTGACATATGGCATCATCAAAAAACACAGAGGGGAAATTCTGGTAGACAGCCGTCCGGGAAGAACCACGTTTAAAATTCTTCTTCCGGTCAATCAGGAAAAGCCCGCGGCCTCGCCCAACCAAAATTGATACGTAACTCTTTTTATATTTTTCAGCCTATTTTCTGATCTCCTTTATTAAATGACTTATAATGGATGAGTTACAGTAACATTAATTTATCGAGCTGCCGTTCTTTGAGAGGAATCTGCAGTTTTCCGGATTCTCTTGGAAAATACCGAGCCCGATTGGAGCGCTCAAAAACTTCATGTCTGTTTTAACCATCAAAAATTGTTTAGACCCCGTCCTCCGTAAAAAGTGCGACTTGATTCAAAATATCAATGAGAATCTTGTAAACCTGTCGGAAGACATGATTGAAACCATGTATGCCGCCACAGGAGTGGGTTTGGCCGCCAATCAGGTTGGAATCTCTTCGAGGTTGATCGTCGTGGACCTGGGGTTTGAAGAAGAAAAGCATGATCCTCTTATTATCGTCAACCCGGTCATCACCGCCTCTGAGGAAGAACAAATAGGACAAGAAGGTTGCCTGAGCATTCCCGAAGTCTTTGCGGACGTCAAACGATTTCAAGGAGTGGAAGTTAAAGGAGTGGATTTGAACGGAAAAGATGTCCGGTTGGAGGCGGAAGGTTTTCTGGCGCGCGCGTTTCAACATGAAATGGACCACCTCGAAGGAAAATTGTTCTGGGATATGCTGGGAAAGGTGAAGCGGGATATGTTGAAGCGAAAGTTTAAAAAAATATTGAAAGAGACGCAGGAATGAATCTCGTTTTCATGGGTACACCGGATTTCGCGGTGCCGACTCTGAAGACGCTCCACGGGTCCCGCCATTCCGTTCTGGCGGTGGTGACACAACCGGATCGGCCCAAAGGCCGCGGGCGGGAAATGCAGGCTTCTCCAGTTAAGCAGTACGCCGTAGACAATGGCCTTAAGGTGTATCAACCTGAGAAGGCAAGCGCCCCTGAATTTGTTGCGGAACTTTCGGAACTGAAGCCCGATTTGATCGTCGTGATCGCCTACGGCCAAATCCTGCGGGAAAATATTTTGTCACTGCCCGAGCACTTTTGCATGAACGTTCATGCGTCCCTGTTGCCGAAATACCGGGGAGCGGCGCCGATCAACTGGGCGATCATTAACGGTGACAAGGAAACCGGTGTTACCACCATGAAAATGGATAAGGGACTGGATACCGGCGATATCCTGCTCATGAAAAAGATCGCGATTGAAAATAACGATACGGCACAGCACCTGCACGATAAATTGTCAGTGGCTGGAGGAGAGCTGGCCTTGGAAACCGTCGATCAGCTGGAAAAAGGACAGTTGAAATTCATTCCCCAAAACGATGCCGAGTCCACCTATGCCTCCAAACTGAAAAAAGAAGACGGTTGTCTGCATTGGGATCAGCCGGCAGAAGCCATTCGAAACCGGGTTCGTGGAATGGAACCCTGGCCGGGAGCTTTTGGGTTTTTAAACGGAAAGCGTCTGCGCTTCTGCCAGGTGGAAACCGGTTCTGGAATGCCGGACGATACGCCGGGAGCCGTTATGCGTGTGTCGGATTACGGCATTGAAATCGGAACCTTGAAAGATCGGATCATTGTGACCGAGATTCAACCTGAAGGAAAAAAGAAGATGACCGTCAAAAGTTATCTGAGAGGACATCCTGTGGAACCTGGAGAGCGTTTCGACGTCTCTGGAGCTTCCGCCTAGACAAGGCATAATATATGGAAAGAACATTAGTGACTGGTGGCGCAGGTTTTCTGGGTTCTCATTTGTGCGACGCCCTGTTGAGCCAGGGACACGAAGTCATTTGCATGGATAACCTGATCACCGGAAGCGAGGACAACATCGCCCATATTCAGAGTGAACGGTTTTCCTTTATAAAACAGGACATCTCTCAACCCTTTACGGTGGATGGGTCCCTGGATAACATCATGAACCTGGCGTCCCCTGCCAGCCCCGTGGATTACTACGCCTACCCGGTTGAAACACTCAAGGTTGGCTCGTTTGGCACTTATAACGCATTGGAACTGGCGCGCGAAAAGGGTGCCGTATTTTTCATGGCCTCCACTTCGGAAGTGTACGGCGATCCGCTCGAGCATCCGCAGAAGGAATCTTACTGGGGCCACGTCAATCCCATCGGCCTGCGCAGTGTGTACGACGAGCCCAAGCGTTTTTCCGAGGCCCTGACCATGGCCTATCATCGCACTCACGGAGTGGATACGCGTATCGTCCGAATTTTTAATACGTACGGACCGCGTATGGCAATCAACGATGGCCGTGCAATTCCCAATTTTCTGTATCAGGCGTTGCAGGGGGAGGACCTCACCGTGTATGGCGACGGTCAGCAGACCCGTAGTTTTTGCTATGTGTCCGATCTCATTGAGGGCATGGTCCGGCTTCTGAAATCCGGTCACTCGGACCCGGTAAATATAGGGAATCCCATTGAAATGAGCCTGCTTGAGATGGCAGAGAAAATTTTGCAAGTGACCGGGAGCCGGAGTAAAATCGTCTTCAAACCGTTGCCTGAGGATGACCCCAAGGTGAGACGACCGGACATCAGCCTGGCAAAAAAGCTGTTGGGATGGGAACCGAAGGTCAAGTTGGAAGAAGGGTTGCGGGACACTCTGGACTATTTCCGAAAGAGGATCAAGGCGCAGAAGGCCGAACCGTGACCTTATGGGAAAAGAGGACGTTTCTTCAATCAAGCATTGGCCCGAAGATGAACGTCCTCGCGAACGGCTGGTAAAGTTTGGAGGAGATGCGCTTTCCGATGCCCAATTGCTGGCTATCCTGATCGGTTCCGGGGCCAGCGGCGCCAACAAAAGCGCTGTGGATCTCTGCCGGGACCTACTCAAAGTGTTTGACAATCTGAGTAATCTGGACCGCGCTTCGGTTGCTGAGTTGTGCAAGGTAAAAGGCATCGGGTTGGCAAAGGCGGCTCAAATCAAGGCGGCACTGGAAGTGGGCAAGCGGTTGGCTTCCACACGGTCCGGCAATAGCGCCAGAATGACCACCAGTAGGGAGTTTGTAGAATACTTTGCGCCTTTCATGAAAAACCTCAGAAAGGAAGTTGTCAAAGTCGCATTACTGGACAACAAACTTCAACTCATCAAGGATTTTGTAATATCTGAAGGCAGTGTCAATTCAAGTATTGTCCACCCGCGGGAAGTGATGATTCCCGCGATCAAGGAATCGGCCACCAGAATCGTACTGGTCCACAATCATCCCAGCGGAGATCCATCACCCAGTCAGGCGGATATTGAAATCACTCACCGGGTGAGTAAAGCTGGAGACATTATCGGAATAAAGTTGTTGGACCACATCATTATCGGGGGAACGGAGTTTTACAGTTTTGCCGACGAAGGGATGATTTAAATATGGATCGAATCAAAGAATTTCTTTATGAAAGCGCGAAGGTAAAACAAACCGTCGCGGACACTCTATCCGATAAAATTCTGGAAGCCATCAAGCTGGCGCGGAGCAGTCTTCAAAACGGCGGCAAATTGCTGCTGATGGGGAACGGTGGAAGCGCGGGGGATGCTCAGCACATTGCCGCCGAATTTATCGGCCGTTATAAGAAAGAACGGCGTCCGGTCGCCGCCATCGCCTTGACAACCGATTCTTCCATCCTGACCTGCGTGGGCAACGATTACGGGTATGACTCGGTATTTTCCCGCCAGGTGGGGGGTTTAGCCAAAAAAGAGGATGTGGTTATTGCCATCAGTACCAGCGGCAACTCGGAAAATGTGATCCGGGGGGTCGAAAAGGCCCGGGAAATAGGCGCACAAACCATTGGACTTTTGGGCAATCAGGGCGGAAAATTAAAGGATAAGGTTGATCTGGCCATTGTGGTCCCCTCTTCGGATACCGCGCGCATTCAGGAAGCGCATATCACCATCGGGCATATCATCTGTGAAATACTCGACGAGGATTTTGATTAAGTGAAAGCCAAGTTCAAGCATTTCTTCGACAATAAAAAACGTCCCAAGATTCTGGTCGTGGGGGACCTGATTCTGGACGAGTACATTTGGGGATCGGTCAACCGCATATCGCCGGAAGCGCCGGTGCCGGTATTGGAATCCAAATCAGAAAACCTGTCTCTGGGCGGTGCGGCCAATGTCGCCAACAACCTGGTGGCCCTGGGATGCGAAGTGTATCTGGTCGGTGGAATCGGGCGCGATGAAAAAGGGGACAAGTTGCTCGAGTTGATCAAGAACCGCTCCATTCGCACCGACGGCATTTACCGGTTTGTGCATCGGCCCACCACCTCCAAGGTGCGCGTTATTGCCAACAACCAACAGGTGTTACGCATTGACAAGGAAGACGACCGCCCGATCACCGAAGAAACGGAAAACAAATTCATCAAATACATCAATGACATCATTCCGAAGATGGACGGGGTGATCTGCTCCGATTACCACAAGGGCATTCTTTCGGAGAAGATCGCCAACGCCGTCATGCACCGCGCTAAAAATTCCAAGAAGCAGGTGGTGGTGGATCCCAAGGGAACCGATTTCCATAAGTACAACGGCGCCACGGTTATTACTCCCAACCAGAATGAAGTGGAACGGGTGGCGCCTATCAAGATCAACAGCCGCGAAGATCTCGACCGTGCTGCAGAGTATCTGCTCAGCCTCACGCATTCGGAAGGTATTCTGGTGACGCGGGGTAAAGACGGAATGATTTTTTATTCCAAAAAGGAAAAGCCGTTTGAAATTTCGACCGTCGCCAAGGAAGTGTACGATGTAACCGGCGCGGGGGATACGGTCATCAGTGTGTTCGGAATGTCTCTGTTCAGCGATTTCAGTTATGAGGAAGCCGCGTGGCTGGCCAACATGTCGGCGGGCATCGTGGTCGGCAAAATCGGAACCGCAGTCGTCACCCTGGAAGAGATCAATGAATACTTGAAAGAGGAAATGCTTCGAACCTCCAACACCGTGCTGGAGTTGAACGAGGTCAAGCAAGTGGTGAGTCTGGCCAAAAGCGTCGGCAAGTCAGTGGTGTTCACCAACGGGTGTTTCGATCTGATCCACGGCGGCCACATCGAGTTTTTACAGCAGGCCAAAAAGCAGGGAGATATTCTGATTCTGGGGATCAACAGCGACGAATCGGTCCGCGCCATCAAGGGCGACGGACGGCCCATCAAATCCCAGGAAGAACGGGCCAACATTCTCTCCGCCCTGCAGGACGTCGATTACATCACCATCTTCAGTGAAGAAACTCCGGAAAACCTGATCCGGGAAATACGCCCCGATGTTCTGGTGAAGGGCAACGACTACAAACTGGAAGATGTCGTCGGACGCGAAATCGTCGAAGGCTACGGTGCAAGGGTCGCGTTGATTCCCATCATCAAGGGCCTGTCCACTTCCAGCACCGTCGATAAAATCCTCGAGGCCAACCGAGGCAATTAGATCATCTTCACCAACTGCTTGACGGTCTTTTCAATCCCCTCCGCCACTTCACCGATACTTTGTCCCAGCATGTAAGCCGGAGTACTGACGATCCGGTTGGGCGCGTCCACCACCGCTTCGGTCACGACGGCATTCTGGTGCTTGGTCCCCATCGCTTCCATTTTTGAGCTGGTGTCGGCATCATTACCGATGGTTAACGTCGGGTTCGCGTCCGAGTCTTCATAAATTTTCGCCATCATCGCCGGGGCGATGCAGCACACTGCCTGCGGTTTCTGCTTCTGTTCAAATTCCTTGACCAGCCGTTTCACTTCCGGATGCACATCGCAGTTTTCACCCTTCACCGCAAAGTCGCACAGATTTTTAGCCGCACCGAACCCGCCGGGAAAGATGAGCGCATCGAGATCGTCCGCTTTCACTTCGGCGATGTTTTTAATCGCGCCGCGCGCGATGCGTGCCGACTCCACCAGCACATTCCGTTTTTCATTTTTGGATTCTTCACCGGTGAGATGGTTGATGACGTGCAGTTGATCCGTGTCGGGTGCTATACACACCGCCTCGGCACCCGCCCGGTCGATCGCCAGCAGCGTGATGACCGATTCGTGAATTTCCGCGCCGTCGTACACACCGCACCCGGACAGCACGACTCCAATTTTCTTTTTCATATCCCGCCTCCGCCTGTTGCTTCAGGCCTTTAAGTTAGCGTTTAGGCGTTCAAACACCCGGTTTTCCTGTTGAATGAGCGGATTCTAGCATAGAATCTACGAGCGGACCACAAAAGCTGGATTTCATTTGGGAGAGCCCAATCTTTGTATTAAAATCAACTCAATCAAAAATCCTTTAGAAAGCGATGAACACATTGAACCCGGTTGTGGACAGTATCAGGCATTCCATCACCAAAAGCGGATTTCCGGGGAAGGTGGTGCGCCTGCCGTTCAAACCGGTCTACGACAGTTGCAAGAAAAATGATGTCGCGCTTGCCGATGTTCTGGAACAGTTGAAGACGGAAAACATTCTCGGATCGATGGAAGGCGATTACATCGTGTTCCGCTCTCCGGAAAAAGCGGCCGAAGCGGCCCAGCTGAAAAAGGAGACTTCGAAAGACGATTCGGATGACTCGTCCTGGTGGAGCAAGCTTCCGGGAATCGGTGATCTGCCGGCAATGGCCAAGGAAGCGATGGCCAAGATGACTCCCGAGCAACTGGCAGAGGTCAAAAAGCGCGTCGAAAATATGAGTGACGAGGAAAAACAGAATATCCTGAAAATGATGTCGCAGTTCAAAAATCCTTTCAAAGGCAAATAGGAGACGGGGATGAAGGTCAAGGATCTGATGTCGAAGAAGCTGTTCACAGTCGGGCCGGAGGATATGCTGGACAAAGTATTTTACCTGTTCAACTTCGAGGCGATTCGGCATCTGCCGGTGGTGGAGAAAGGCAAGGTGGTCGGGGTGCTTTCCGACCGGGATCTTAAAAAAATCCTGGGTCCCCGCAAGAAAGTGTTCACCAATAAAGCGGATGGAACTCAATTCACCGTGCACGCCCGAAAGGTGCGCACAATCATGAGCCGGGGATTGACCACCATCGGACCGGACGAGCAGGCGGCGGATGCGGCGGCTATCATGGCCAAGAAAAAAATCGGCTGCCTGCCGGTGGTGAAAAAGAACAAGCTGGTCGGGATGATCACGTCAACGGATATCCTTCGGGCCTATGTCAAGCTTTCCCATGAAGTGAACAAGATGTTCAAGAACCTGGAGTAATAAGAAGCTATGTTGATTTTCGCGAAAGACATCGGGGAACGGGATCACAAACACATGCGGGAGGCGGACAACCCGGCCCTGCGCGAGTACATGGAGTACCAGCGCAAGCTGTTTCCTTATACGGTCATCCGGGCGGGACTCGACCTGGCGTACAAGGAACTCGACGATATATTGAACTACATTGATAATGACCACCAGAAGCCGGAAGGCTCGATGCGCGAAGAGTATCCGTCCGATATTCCTGCATGGTATCGCCAGCAGTTTCCCTGGTCGGGGTCGTTCATGGAAATGGAGGACCTGCACTCTCTGCTGGTCCTGCTGATCAAGGCGATGGATTCGTTCCGTACCTACGAGAAAGGCAATACCTACCATTGGACGGCATTGTACGATTGCACCCGCAATATCGTGAAAGTCTATAACGAACTGTTGAGTGCCGATCCCGCCCACGCCCGGGATATCCAGTTGAGTCAGGGAGTGGAGGTGAATTTTGAAGATTTCATCAACAATTACTGGCCGCATCTGGAATTTATGATCCTGTCCAAACCGGATTTCGCCCATACCCGGTTGATGGAGCATGTCCGACGGGTGGAGGATTTCGTCAAGGAACACATGGCTGAAGGCGAAGCCCCGCTGGCCGCCCTGGAACAGGCGGGCAAACAGTTCAATCTCGATCCGGCCACCCTGCCCCTGTTACGGCGCGACAAGATCAGCCCCGAGATGGCCGCTCTCGAAACGTTTTCGTTGAAAGAATCCCCATTTGAATCCCTTACTCAAATTGTTGCGAACGACGAAGACGCATCTGCAAACGGTTTGTCTGTTTTGGATGCGGAGTATGAAAAAAATTTCAACCTGTTGCGCAGTCAAGCCCCCGCTTAATATTTGAATTTTTGTAAGTAATTCACTTCAGAACTCCAATGTTGGGTTAAACTGTTTTTTGTAATTTACAAACGATCAACGGCCCCTTAACCTGAGAATCACGTTGTAAAACGTTGAATGAGGACAACCGATGGAAAAAAATCTGCAGACTTTAAACATGTGTGATTTCTGTACCCATGAAAGACAGAGTTGCGGTGCCGAACCGGTCTTCAGCCAGGATGTGACTCTGAACAATGGAGACCCACTGGACTCGAAGGAAGCGATTATCGCCTGCGACAAATACGCAAGCCCCGTCGAATTACTGCAGAAAAAATTTCACTAGGAAGCACTTCGTCAATTCGGGAATTTGTCCAGGTTTTGGCTGTTGAACTCCCCCGTTTCCGGCTGATGGTTTCCAGGCCATATTCAATGCCTTTCAAATTTACTGTTTACAGTTACTTCTCAGATTTCCATGTAATGCCCGGTATTTGTTTAAATCTTGTGACATAACGACAACTTCGCTGTGATATCCACTATTTAGACTGGTTCTGATACGAGGAGAAAAGTGATACCGAGATGAGGAATTTGGGAAGGGGTGCAGCAATGAAAGAGCGCAATAAAAAAGAACTGGCAGAATTTTTATGGTTGGAAATCAACCGGGCGATTATCAATTCGAACAACGTACGCAATTGCCTCAAGATTTTAAAGCAGATGAACATGGTGGATTTTCTGTGCCAGCACGATTACATTCTGGACGGCAAAAAGCTGGTTGAGAAGTTGCTGGATGAACCTCAAGATGTTGAGGAACCCGAAAGTCTGGAGGAGTTGGAGGACGAAGATATCCAGGAAAAATCCATGGCAATGTTTTTGGATGGAAATGGTGAAGTTCCCGGCGGCAACCCGGATGTAGATTTGTCCAAGGGAGCGCTTTCCAAGCAACTGGTTCGAGCGTACGGTTTCTGCAAGAATTAAAGAGTCCAAAGTTTCACTTGCACTGACGAGTGATTTCGAATAAAAGGCCGGCGAGAATTGCCTGTCTGAAGGGCCCGGACGGTTTATCCGTCCGGGCCTTTTATGTTACAATTTCCCCGATAATGATCTCTGACCTTCCTTGATTTTCCAGACCTTTCACTTGATTTCATGACCCCCAAAAAGCCTTCCATTCCTCGTCGATTTCGTCTGCAGGGAACCGATGGCATTCGCCGTGAGGTGCGCCCGGCAACGGATTCACGGGTGAAGGGTTTGTCCCCGATCCAGGCGTTTCTGGACAGGGGTGTGATGACCGATCAATTCATGGAGCGCTACGCCTATGCTCACATGATCGCGTTGATCCGCGACGGTCAACTCAAACGCGGAGATGCCTGTATCGTCGGCTGGGATCCCCGGGACACGACGGGAAAATACACCGGGGCGGTGGTCCGCGGTATCCGCAAAGCGGGGGTCAATGCTCTGGTGCTGGGTGTGGTGCCAACCCCTCTGGTACCCATGTACATGCAGTACAAGGAAGCCGGAGCCGCCATCATGGTTACCGCATCGCACAACCCGAAGGACCAGAACGGGATTAAAATCTTCCTCGCCTACCGGGGTATGAAGCTCCTGCCGGAAAACGATGTCACATTAACCCGCACCCTCCTGTCGCTCGGCTCCATCCGCAGCAAACCTGTAAAGGGCAAACGCCTCGACAAACGCCGGGAAGCCTTGGAATTGTTCCAGAACTTCTCGCTGGATCCCGTCAATTCCTGGAGCGAAGACATTTCATTTAAGAATATTATCCTGGTGGTCGATCCGGCGCGCGGTTCGCTCACCGGAATCGCCGCGGACGTGTTTCGGAAAACCGGCTTCGGAAAGGTGATCGAGCTGAACAACCGGTTGAACGGTGACGTCAATCTTCGTAGCGGCGTCGCCGATCTGGAGGGGAACAAGATTATTTCCCGCGATATGATTGCCAAAGGCTCGGGCCTTTTTTCAAAGCACGCCGCTATCCGTAAACTGTTTGAGCTGGGACGCCAGCATAAAAGTAAACTGCGTTCGGGAAAACTTCGTCTTTGCGGAGCCGTGTTCGATGCCGATGCCGACCGTTTTTATCGCCTCGACTACCATCCCTTCAAGGATTGCCTACTGGTGCTGAGCGGCGATGAAACCGCGTACCTGCAGGCCGAGTACCTGATGAAATGCGATCCCGGGAGATACCAGGGCGCGGTTTACATCAATACAGTGGAGAGCGATCTTAATACTTCGCAGGCGGTGGAGCGGCTGGGATTCAAACCTCAGTTGTCTCCCGTCGGCGACAAATGGGTGCTCTTGCGTATTGCTTTGTTGGTCATCGAAACGCGTTTGAAGGGATTCAAAGGACGTAAAGCGGTGGCACTAAGAAAACGGCTGGCCCGATTGAAACAATCCGATGCGTTGGATGTGTCGGCCCTCCATAAACTGGAAGCGCAAATCGACCGGGCACGCATCGGCGACCATGGTTACCGGGATCTCCCTTTCGCAGTCGGCAGCGAGGAAACCGGTCACAATATCACGCTGGGGTGGATGAATGGCGGCGAAGCTGTGCCGGTGTTTTGCGGCAATGGTTTGAAAAGCGCGCTCAACACTTTTGCGGCTTCTCAATATCTTCTGGACGGCAAACCGGCGGCAAAATATTATGCGAAGCTTGAAAAACCGTTTGCACCGGGATTCAAGGGTACCCGTTATGTCTATCACATACATCAGGAAAAATTTTCCAATGGTTCCCTTGTATGGAACCGGGTGCGTCAAAACATCGTACAGGCCGGGAAGAAGAACGGTTACCGGTGCCGGGTTACTCCGTTCCGGGAGGATAAAGACATGTTGTACATCTCGATGGATTCGCCCAAGGGGAGTCAGGCGGGAGTATTCGTCCGCAATTCCGGGACAGAGAACAAGATCAGCGTCAACCTGCGCGGGTCCCGAGGTGATGCGACGGCACTCAAGGCGATCGGTGAACAGGCTGCGCGTATTTTGTTTACAATGCTTAAAGATCACAAAAACCATCACTATAAAGTGGAATGGGATCTGCTCAGCCGCATGGCAGTCGGCCCTTTGAAAGAGACTCAGGTTGCCGGATCGGACCAGCGGGTGTTGATGGAGATGGTGAAACAGAAATTAGTACAGCCTTCGGCCAGGGGCTGGCGGTTGACCGAGCTTGGAACATGGTATATTACCAGTGCGTCGAAGTAGCTCCGTCGCATTTTAAGAACGGTTTACGATTGGAACAGGATGGACCTTCAGAGCTTTTACGATCGCCTCGATGAATTTGCCTACAAGCACTGGTTTGAGGGTATTGAAACTCCATGGCAGCCGCTGGATACGCTGAAGCAATCCGTGGGTGATGCGGTGGATGGGTTATCGGATGTACGGGAGTTGCAGTCTCTCGACGGGTTGATGCTGGCGACGAATGACGCGTTGTCCCGGTTGAACGAGCCGGCGTGTTATGTGGAACGCTGGGTGGAAATCGAAAGCCCTGTTCTTTTAAAGCCGTTGGATATTTTTCTGGACGAAGGCACCGTACTGGAACCCTCGGCGATCCTCAAGGGCCCTGCCCTGATCGGCAAGGGATGTGAGATTCGCCAGGGCGCATACCTGCGGGGCAATGTCGTCGTCGGTGATCATTGCGTTATCGGACACAATACTGAAATCAAGAACAGCATCCTCATGGACCACACCGAGGCCGGACACTTCAACTATATCGGTGACAGCATCATCGGCAGTTATGTCAATCTCGGCGCTGGGTCCCGCCTCGCCAACCTGGAGTTCCGTTCCCCTGCGGACAAACGGGACGTTTTGTTTCCGCGCATTCTCATGGAAGTAGAGGGTAAGGAAATCCACACGGGACGTTCGAAATTTGGTGCGGTGCTGGGTGATTATGCGGAAGTCGGATGCAACGCCGTGTTGTCCCCGGCAGTATTGATGGGCAAGGAATCCTGGGTGTATCCCAATATG
>JANQEK010000014.1 GCA_028278405.1 Nitrospinaceae bacterium | reverse complement strand
CGATGCGGGGTGGAGCAGTCCGGTAGCTCGTTGGGCTCATAACCCAAAGGTCGCAGGTTCAAATCCTGTCCCCGCTACCAAATATTTCAACAGGTTAAGTATCTTTCCGGCCTGAAGGCCGATTTTGGGGAAATTTCCCTTATATTGAGCGACCCAGTCTCAACCCGGCGGCAACCCACTGTTAGTTTTTTCTTGAAATAAACTCCGGAAGCGATTAGTTTACATACTCTTGAATTATCGGGATTTTTATTGTCATTTCAAAAGTCGTTTTGTTATTATATCGCCCTCAAACATCAAACGAGTATTTATTACTTTTATATAGAAATAAATTTAGATTAACTTTTAAAGAAGGATAGAGCTCATGGCAACAATTATCACTGAGGAATGTATTAACTGTGGTGTTTGTGAACCGGAGTGCCCGAATGAGGCAATCGATGATGGCACCAAGGGTGGAGTGGACATCTATTACATCGATCCCGACCTCTGTACGGAATGTGTTGGATTTCACGGAGAGGAAGCCTGTCAGGAAGTGTGTCCGGTAGACTGTTGTATCCCTGATGAAGACCGGAAAGAATCGGAAGAGGAGCTACTGGCTAAAGCCAACAAAATCCATCCGGATCAGGATTTCCCGTCGTTGGATGAGCTGACCAATGAAACTTCTCTGTTCAGGAACCCGGATCGGAAGAACGCTAATCTGTAAAATACAACTGCATTAGATCTGTTGGAGCGGCCGCAGCAGGAATCCTGCGGTCGCTTTTTTTATATCGCTTGTTGGCCTCCGCCCAGTAATTGCGCACTGGGTTTTTCAGTCTCCGCGTGAACATATAATTGATCTGCTCGACAGGCAAGGGCTTGCTGAACAAATGCCCTTGCATATCGTCACACCCAATGGATTCAAGATAAGTCTTCTCTTGAACCTGCTCCACTCCTTCCGCCACAGTTTTCAAATTCAGCGCCTGTGCCAGTGACACGATCGCCCGAGTGATGACTGCGTCCGTTCCGTTGCTCCGCTTGCCGATACCGCGAACAAAGGACTGGTCGATTTTCAGCGCATGAATGGGAAAGCGTTTCAGATAAGAGAGCGACGAATAGCCGGTACCAAAATCGTCGATCGAGATTCGAATCCCCATTTCATTCAATTGATGTAAATTGGACAACGCCACATCCGAATTGTCCATCAAAACCGTTTCAGTAATCTCCATTTCCAGGGATGTCGGATCGATCCCGGTTCGGTCCAGAATGGATTGAACTTTGGGGATCCAATAGGGTTGATTCACCTGGTAGCCGGAAAGATTTACCGCAATGCTGATCGGAGGAAAACCTGCCCGTTTCCAGGCTTTGATCTGCTGACAGGCATTGAGAAGAACCCACTCACCGATCTGTTGAATCAATCCAATCTCCTCGGCCACCGGGACAAATTCTGAAGGATAAATCACCCCTCCCTCAGGATGATGCCACCTCAGGAGGGCTTCCATACCTTCCACCTTACCCGTTTGAATAGACATCTTTGGTTGAAAATACAACTGAAACTCTTTCTGGTCGAGAGCCTTGCCGAGGGAATTCTCCAAACTCATTTGCCGGTAACCCTTGGAAAGCATAAAAGGTTTAAAAAACTGATACCGGTCCTTGCCCTCTTCCTTGGCCTGGCACATGGCGGCCTTTGCTTTTTGAACCAACCCGGCGATATCTTCTGCATCATCGGGATAAACGGCAATCCCCACACTGCAGCTGGCATGAATCTCCTGCTCCTCGAATCGGAAGGAACCGCGAATCCCATCCATAATTTTTTGAACGCGGAATTCGATATCCTGAATCAGGTGGATGTCAGGAAGCAACACGATGAACTCGTCGCCTCCCTGCCGACCCAGGGTGTCCTCCTCTCTAAGACAATTCCGGATGCGTTGAGACAGGTTTTTAAGCAATTTATCACCTGCCGTGATTCCCATAAAATCATTCACTCTCTTAAAATTATCGATGTCCAAAATCAAAACTGCGACTTTCTCGCCACTGTAACGGGCATGAGCCATCGCCATGGTCAGCCGGTCTTCTACCAAAGCACGGTTTGGGAGATCCGTCACAAAATCGTGGAGAGGTTTCCTGCTATCCATCCCTGACGCATGAGGTCCATAAACGTTTCCTCCAGGGAAAAAACCGTTCTGATTTGAGGCTCCTGAAAATGGGGCTGTCATCGTTGAATCGACCACGCCATTACTTGAAGAGAACCTGCTGTAAACCCCCTCCAGCACCTGAGCCAGGTTTTGCAAAACCGTCGACAACTGGTTCAGTGTTTCATGAGATCTGCTCGGGAGAAGATTTTCCTCATACATCCCCGCGAATACACCAAAACAATTGTTGTGTGTCGCGATGCCCTGCAAAACCAGCGAAGAGTTTGTTTCGTCGTCGTAATAAATGTATGAGCGGTCCGGTTCCCGACACCAGGAAAATTCTCGATTTTTGATCAGGGAAGCAATCTGGCGTCGAAACAGCGGCTCCCGGGAAACAGGCTGCCAATATTCCAGAGAGAAAACATTTCCCCCATCTTTGGAGCGGTAAAATGCGGCGTTCCGAAAGCGTAGAATTTGATTCAGATGATGATAGGTCTTCTCAAATATAGAATTGAGTGAAACATCCTGAAAATTTTCAGGCTGATTGATCTCAATAGATTTCAAAAATTCAAAAACAGAGGAATACCATTGGTTTTCACATTCCATCTGCACTATGGATGGATTGGGATTTCCTGTTGGAAGAGGAGCTTTCGTTTGATTCATGGAAATTTCGACTCGCGGGAAGGCTTCAATTTTGACAAATGCGAGGAAAACTTTGGAAATAATCGTTAATAGGTTAGATCGAACTTACGAGGCGACCGGGGGTTTCACGAAAGTGACCCCCGACCCCATCGGTCAGGCAATAAATTATGGCTCATAACTCTTTTAAAATCAATAGGAAATTGACATTTTACAGGAGGGAGAGATTGGGGGAAGGAAAGGAAACTCAGATCCCATCCAGATCCAACCCCAGGAGATGCCGGATGCCCATCCAGACCCACACCAAAACCTGGCTGGCAAAGGAATAGTTCAACAGTCCAATCGCTACCAAAAGCACAATTCCCTTGATTCTTTTTTGAGGTCTATCGGGATGTGTCCATGGGGTAGGAACGATATCCCAAAATAGAGACAATAAAACCCAGGAAAAAAGAGCAAGCAGGACAAAAGCGGTAATCCATTGGAGAGCGGTTGGAGAGGAAGGCATGGGGTTAAGCAATGAGGAATGAAAATCCGGTCAATTCATAATAGAAGGATCTGGCTCCAGATGCCTCTCGGCAACGTAACGAATGCTTTCCTGACCATGTACTTTGACATGATACCAGGGTTGGTCTTTTGGGGGACGGCTCTGGGCCATCATTTCATACCACTCATCAGTATTGTTGAATTCAGGGTCGACACCCAGCACCACCCCATGATAATCAAATTTCTTGTGATGAATTAGCTGCCCCACACAAAATTTAGGTTTGGATTTTTGCATAGCCAACAAGAGTTGTGGTTAAAAGAACATTCTGACCGTGTCGTCAACCTGCGCGGATACATCCTCTTTCAATGCGTTCATATCATCGTCTGATATTGGAACCATCTCCGAAACCCGTGGATCCAGCTTGGGCACTCCCGGTTCACCGCTGTTCCCAATCTTCATTTCATAGACCAACGCATCTGCCCGGGCAATGATGCAGGCTTCCTCTACAAAATCTCCTGCCTTGGCGGGCTGGTGATGATATTTCACCACCTGCACCAATCGATCGGGAAGCTTCCATTCCGTCAACAACAAAGCCCCGACTTCACCATGATCATAGCCCAGAATCTCTTTTTCCACCTTGAACAGATTTTCCCCGCTCTCCTTACAACGAAGCAGAATTTTTTTGGCGTCCTCCGGAGATTCCTTGAAAAAGATCAAGCTTCCAATATCGTGAAGCATTCCCCCCAGATACATTTTCTCAGCTTCCACACCCGGCACGTGTTTGGCAATTTTACGAGCAGCGATGCCACAGGCGATACTGTGCATCCAGAATGTCTCCATGTTGATCAGGTCACGTGGAATACCTTTAAACTTGCTGGTAACAATCGCGGCCAACGCCAGATCGGTTAATTGCTCGGTACCAATTATATTCAAGGCGTGCGACAAAGTATCCACTTTATCGGCAAACCCATAAAAAGCACTGTTGACGATTTTGAGGAGACGCGCACTCATGGCCGGATCGTTCATGATAACGGTCGACAAATCATCAAAGGTTGTATTGGGATCGTCCAGTTTTTCACGAAGTTGGTAGTACAATATAGGCGGAGACGCCGCCCAGGGAACCACCAGGTCATCAATCTTTATTGCCATATCAATATCCTTTAGACTGCTATTTCCTTTTTTGGATTTTTTCTTCTAAAAAGGCTCACTAATATTATATAGTCGTTTTTTAATAATCCCATGAGTTTTTTTGTCTTCTTCTATATTATTGCGTGGGATTAAACTTACTACTTATTAATGATACGGATTGAAAATCCATGGATAAACTGGAAGCCGTGCAAAGAATTTTGAGATTCAGCAATTCCATTCGAGAATGGTGCGAAAAAGAACATTCTGTTTATTTTGACGACTTCGATAACGAGAATGTCGAAAACTACGACGCCGGAGGTTATGGAAAACTGGCTGACGCAATTATCGAAGACGGCTTGGCAGAAAATATCATCGACGAAGAAGATGTAAATTCGTTGTAAGATCAATCAAGTTTTTTCCCTAAAATTCCCTCCTCACGTCTTAAACAAGGCCCATAAGCGTCCTCCCTTAAAAAATTTTGATTATTAACAGTTCTTCATTTAACCTAAATGTAGTATTGAAATTCCGTAAAATATCTCTAGCTAATTCCAAACGGGCAAGCATTTGTCCATTCTCTTTGACGGAAGGAACAACGGATGAGCGCAGGAACCTTAATCTTTTTGGGAATCTTCCTATTCGGGGCACTGGCTATTGCCGGCTACTTCATAACCATTTACAACGGCCTGATCTCGCTAAAGGAGAACATCAAAAAATCATGGTCCAACATCGACGTCATCCTCAAGCAACGTCATGATGAACTCCCCAAACTGATTTCCGTCTGCGAAAGCTACTCGGAGTTCGAAAAAGGCATACTGGATCGCCTGATGAAAGCTCGCGAAAAATATTTCAAAGCGAAAGGTGTTGCCAGAAAATCCGAGGCCAGCAACGAAGTAACCGCCGCTCTGCAAGGCATATTTGCCTTGGCAGAAAACTATCCCGATTTGAAAACCAACAAAAACTTCATGCAACTCCAGGAACGCATCTCTCATCTGGAAGAGACCCTGGCCGATCGACGCGAATTCTATAATGACAGCGTCAATAACTATAATATCCGGATCAAACAGATTCCGGATGTTCTGGTTGCGGGCATGCTCAGCTATCAAGACGAGGAAATGTTCAAAGTCAGCCAAAAAGAGCGCGAGGACGTTAAAATTGACATCAAGATTCCCAAGTTCAGTTGAGTGGTTTCGCCTAGAGATTAACAAACCCAGCATTAATCATGAGTGGAGTCCATTTCGAAGGCAATGAACCGATCATGGCCCTGGTAGGGCTGGGGCTCGGTATTTACTTTTTCTTCGCTGGATTCAAGGAACTCAAATCCAAGCGCATTATCCAAAATATTCCCACCTCGAAAATCAATACCGGCGCTGTCGGGACCAACGTTGAAGTTACGGGTCGTATCATATGCGAGAAAGATCAAATCGTTCAGGCTCCCATCAGTGGACGCCCCTGTGCTTTTTACTCCATAGAAATCCAACGTTGGGAACGAAACCGCCGCAGGATGGGATCGTTTGGAAACCATTCCCGGACCGGATTCAACAGTGGACATTGGGTCACCGTTGAAAGCTTTTATTCAGGCAAAGGTTTTTTCATCGATGACAACAGCGGCGCTAATGCCATGGTGTTTGCCGATGGAGCAATCATCAAAAGAAAGGGCGTCACTCAAGACTTTGAGATGCAATCCAATAATTTCGATCAGATGCCATCAGGATTACGCCAGGCCCTTGAATCCAACCAAAAGAAACTGAGAAAGTTCAAATTGAAAAACACCTCATGGCTTTTTTCAAACCGGTTCCGATTTCGTGAATGGTATTTTTCGGTAGGTGAAAAAATCTTCGTCCTTGGGCATGCCGATTCCGGCCTGAAAGCTCCCAAGCGTAAAAAAATGAAGTTCAAAACATTCCTAAAGGCCAAAAAAGTCATCCAGGAAAACGATAAATTGAAAAAACGCTTCGACACCAATCAGGACGGGAAACTGGATGAGGCGGAACTGGAACGGGGAGCTAAAATTCTAGCCTTGCAGCTGGAGTCGAAGCACAGCAAGGAAAAACTGGAGGATCTCGCCTCTAAAACAAAAATGGTTTTCAAACAGAAAAAACCCAATCCATTTTACATCAGCAACATGTCAGAAAAAGATTTGATCAAAGACCTAGCAACCTGGTCCACCTTGAAGATCTGGGGAGGACCTGTCTTAAGCACCGGCTGCGCCGCCTACCTGTTCACTATATTTTTTCCATAATATAAAGTTTCACATGCTGACCAATCTTGCCTAATTAGCTTTAGGTTGGAGTTCTTCTCCTTCGCTTTTAGCGATGATCACCGCTCCTACCGAATCGCTGAAAATATTGACCAGACCCCGGTACATATCCAGAGGCCGGTCCACCGCCAGCATTGTCCCGACGATGACCCCAACCATTTCCCCTTGAATCCCCACCGCTTCTAAAACAATAAATATCATCACCAGCCCGGAGGACGGAACTGCGGCGGCTCCGATAGACGCCAACAGGGCCGTCAACACAACCAGCAACTGTTGCTCCATGCCAAGGGGAATTCCCATCACCTGGGCAATAAACAGTACACCGACACACTCAAACAATGCTGTACCGTCCATATTGATCGTTGCGCCAAGAGGCAAAACGAAACCAGCCACTTTGTTGGGTACCCCAATGTTATCCTCCACGCATTCCATCGTTACTGGAAGCGCCGCCAAAGAAGAACTGGTGGCAAATACCGTGGCCAGCGCACTTGCCATATTCCGAAATTGGTCCAACGGATTTTTTCGTACGAACAGGTAATAAATCAAAGGCAAGACAATCAAAAAATGAATCGACAACCCTACCGCAATGGTCATCATATAAAGACCCACAGCTTTAAAAAATTCAGTTCCCAAGTCTTGATTCAGCATACGGACAATCAATCCGAATACTCCAATTGGTGCAAGACGAATAATCACATGCACCACCTGCATCACCACTTCAAACGCCGCTTCAACAGGGGGAAGGATTTTTTCTTTAATACGACTCGACACGCGAGTGATGCCGAATCCAACCAAAATGGAGAAAAAGATCAGACCCAGAATATCTCCCTCCACCGCCGCTGCGAAAGGATTGGTCGGAATCATTCGAATCAACACATCCAATGGAGAATCCGGCTTATGCAATTGATCGGGAGAGAAAGAGAGACCCGGCGGCAACTCCGCCATCTTTCCCGGTTGAATGAGGTTCACCACAACCAATCCCAGCACAATCGCGAGCAAGCTGGTGCCCAGGTAATATGCCAGGGTTTTAATCCCCATCCGACCCAGTTTTTTGGAATCTCCCACCCCTGCGACCCCCGTAACAATCGAGAGGACAACCAGCGGAATAATGATCATTTTCAGGAGGCGTATGAAAACGACACCCAGTGGTTCGACGAAGCGGGACGATTCACCGACCAGCAGGTAAAACAGCCACGCCAGACCCATCGCAATCAGAATCTGCCAATGGAGCTTGAGTTTCATTGTGTGGTTCCCCTAAAGAGTTACGAGGAAGGTTAGGCGGGTTTGCTGGGACGAAGCCGGGTCAGCATGAAAATCGAAAATCCCAGAACGAAAATCCCAATGAACTGCGAAGTGGAAAGCGCATCCGGAACGGCATAGCCTCGGTCATCTCCCCGGTAAAACTCGATAATGAATCGACCGATGGAATACAGAATGCCGTACACCCAGAACACTTGTCCGTCAAACTTTTTATGTTTTCGGAGCCAGGTAAGGATTCCAAAAATAACCACGGCGTTAATGGAAAGATAAATTTGAGTGGGGTGCAGGGCGACATCCAGCGGTGCCAGGGACTTGGGATTGGTGAATGTGATCGCCCATGGAACATCGGTGCGGATTCCATAACAGCAACCCGCAAAAAAGCATCCCCATCGACCGACGGCTTGACCGACCGCAATACAGGGCGCCAGAATATCCGCAACCTGCCATATGGGAAGCGAGTGCTTGCGCATATAATACCAAGCCATCGCCACCGCCCCGATCAACCCACCATAAAAAACCAGCCCGCCTTTCCAGAACTTGAGGACTTCCAATGGATTGGCAACGAAAAGACGGTACTCAACAATTATATAAAGAGTGCGGGCGCCCACCAAAGCCGCGATAGCAATGTAAAAGCAAAGGTCCAGAATTTTCTGTGGGTCCAACCCCTCCTGCTTTGCCCATCGGGCCGCCAGCAGAATTCCGGCAAAAAAACCGGTTGCTACCAGGAGACCGTAGGTAAAAATCTTGAGATCCAAAAAACCGAATTCAACTAGGATGGGATGCATGACTCAGCCTTGGTTCAGGGCCCAAACGAAGTATCAAGCGCTCTCGGGCGTATCGGAGGAATCCTCGACCCGGGAAGTTTTACCCGCTCGAATCAAATCCACAAACATCAATAATACACCAATAGTGATGCAGGAGTCGGCAACATTGAATGCCGGCCAGTGATAACTGCCATAGAAGAAATCAAGAAAATCAATCACCTCTTGATACAAAATCCGGTCGATCAGGTTCCCGATCGCTCCGCTGAAAATCAGAATCAGCGCAACCCGAACCATTTTATTCTCCCGCGGAGTCTGATGAAAAAAGATCAGAATCGCAACAATGGCAATGACGGAAAAACCGATAAACAAATACGTTTTGTATTCGGACGGGCCATCCGCAAACAAACCGAAAGCAACCCCGGGATTGCGGATATGAGTGATCGCGAAAAAATTATCAATCACCATGATAAAACGATGCTTCGGGATATGAGTATTTACCAGCATCTTGGTGTATTGATCCAAGATGATCAAAATGTTAGAAGCCAGGAATAGGTGAAGATATCGGTTGCTCAAGGATATTCAGGCCTTTGCAGATTCAAGGTTCTTCACGCAGCGAAGACAGATACTGGGGTGTTCGGGCGTGGGCTCTTCCACGAAGTAATTCCAGCACCGATCACATTTTTTCCCCGGTGCGGAATGAACGGCTATCTTGACCCCATCCATTGCTTCGCTGACATACACTTCGGTCTCCCCCTTAAGTGTACCGGCAATTTCCACTGCGGAAACGATAAAAATGAATTTCAACTCATCCTGATCGCCTTCCAAAATCTTCTTCAAACTCTCTGGAAGTTCCAGCCGGACGAGGGCATCCAGAGAATGTCCGATCACTTTCTCCTGTCGGCGCAACTCCAGAGCCTTGCTGACCTCCCCTTTCAACTGACTGATCTTTTCCCATTTGTCCGCCAAATGATCCGGAAAAGAAATCCTGGACAAATCAGGAAACGAACTCAAATGCACGCTGGGTGTCTTATCACTCTGGGATGTCATGAAGGACCAGACCTCTTCGGATGTGAAACTGAGAACAGGCGCCATCAACTGGGCCATTCCTTTCAACAATTCATTCATCGCGGTTTGTCCCGATCGGCGCCCTTTAGAATTCCTCGGATAGGTGTACAACCGGTCTTTCAAGATATCGAGATAAAACGCACTCAGATCCACAATGCAAAAATTGTAAAAAGAATGATAGAAAACGTGAAATTCAAAATCATCAAACGCCTTCATGATTTTTTCTGAAACCGTACGGAATCGATAAAGAATATAACGATCGATTTCTTCCAACTCTTCCATCGGTACTGCGTCCGATTTCGGATCAAAATCACTCAAGTTGCCCAGCAGAAACCGAAAGGTGTTGCGGATTTTGCGATAAGCCTCCGTCAGACGTTTTAGAATTTCATGTGAAATACGAATGTCTTCCCGGTAATTCTCCGAGGCGACCCAGAGTCGCAGGATTTCGGCGCCATATTGATCGATGATTTTTTGCGGAGCAATAACGTTGCCCGCCGACTTGGACATTTTTTTGCCTTTGCCATCCACCACGTAACCGTGAGTGAGAACCGTTTTGTAGGGTGCCGCGGAGCGAGTCCCCACCGACTCAAGCAGAGAGCTGTGGAACCACCCCCGGTGCTGGTCACTGCCCTCAAGGTACAAATCTGCCGGCCATTGCATGTTAGGATCACCCTCCAGAACAGCGGCATGGCTCACGCCGGAGTCGAACCAGACATCCAGAATATCCATCTCTTTGATAAACTCCTTGCTTCCACAGGAGCACTGGTAGCCGGAAGGCAACAACTCCTCCGCATCCTTTTCAAACCAAAAATCCGCGCCGTTCTGCTCCACCAGTTTCACGATGTGCGACATCACTTCTGGAGAAGTCACCTGTTTCTCACATTGTTTGCAAGTCAGCACAGTAATGGGAACTCCCCAGGCGCGTTGACGAGATACGCACCAGTCCGGCCGGTTCTCCACCATACTGTAGATACGTTCCCGGCCCCAGTGCGGAACCCAGCGGGTCTTGTTGATTTCTGCCAACGCGTTCGCGCGCAATCCATCCTTGTCCATCGGGATAAACCATTGAGCGGTTGCCCGAAAGATAATCGGCTGGTGACAACGCCAGCAATGTGGATAAGAATGCTCAATCTCGCTGGACGTGATCAGAAAACCGTCGGCTTGAAGTTTTTCGACGATATTCGGATTCGCCTTGGTTACAAACTGTCCGGCAAAATGTTCAACAACGGGTTTGAAGATACCCGCATCATCCACAGGGTTGTAGGTGTCCAGTCCGTACTTCTGACCGACGACATAGTCTTCCTGTCCATGTCCCGGTGCAGTGTGCACACATCCGGTCCCCTGCTCCAGAGTGACATGCTCCCCTAAAATGACAGGTGATTCCCGCTCGATAAACGGGTGCCGGCACACCACTCCCTCCAAATCCTTTCCAGAACATTTTCCTAATGTTTTAGCATCCTTAACCTGCCATTCTTCCATTAACCCCTGAGCTAGCTCCTTGGCCACAATCCAATACTCTCCCTGATGTGACACCGCCGTATACTCAAAATCAGGATGCAGGCAGATCGCAAGATTGGCGGGCAATGTCCAGGGAGTTGTGGTCCAGATGACAAAATGTGTTTTGGATGGGTCGAGCCCTTCGAGTTGATCGTTCCAGCCGGATTTGACAGGAAACTTTACGTAAATGGATGGGGAACGATGATTGTCATATTCGACTTCGGCCTCCGCCAAAGCGGTTCGACACTGGACACACCAGTGAACCGGCTTAAGCCCCTTGTACACCATCCCCTGTTCGATGAATTTGGAAAATTCACGGACAATGGTTGCTTCATAGGAATAGTCCATGGTGAGATAGGGCTTGTCCCAACTGGCAAACACTCCCAGCCTTTTGAATTCTTCTCTTTGGATATCGACAAACTTCGCGGCATACTCCCGGCAGAGCTTACGAATTTCGCTTTTGCTGAAATCCTTTTTCTTTTTTTTCAGTTCCTTACCCACCTGATGTTCGATCGGCAAACCATGGCAATCCCATCCCGGAACGAAGGTGGCATCGTATCCCTTCATGCTTTGGAACTTCACCACAAAATCCTTGAGGATCTTGTTCAGAGCGTGGCCCATATGAATATGGCCGTTCGCATAGGGAGGCCCATCATGAAAAACATACATGGGCCTGCCTTGCTTCTCCTTACGGATTTGCCCGTATAAATCCTCCGCCTCCCATTGCTTCAGGACTTCCGGCTCCTTTTTAACCAGATTCGCCTTCATCGGAAAATCCGTCACGGGCAAATTCAATGTTTCCTTATATTCCATGGCTTTATATATACTTTATTTATGTCAATTGTGAATAGAATTTTTAGAACTTCATAGCTTGTTTAGCGCGTTCCATCGTGGCCTTGGCCACTTTTTGAGCTTTGCGTGTGCCCTCTTCCAGAATTTCCTCGACCTCCTTGGGCTTGGCGGCAATTTCCCTCCGGCGTTCCATGTGAGGCTTCAATCCGGCGAGCATGGTGTCAACCAACTTCAACTTACAGTCTCCACAACCAATGGCAGCGGTCCTGCAGTCACGATCAATTTCTTTCTGCATCTCTAATGGAGAATACAGTTTATGGAAGGGAAACAGATTACAGACATCCGGATCACCGGGGTCTGTCCGCAATCCCCTTGCCGGGTCGGTCAACATGGACTTGACCTTTTTGGTGATTGTCTTTTCGTCGTCGGACAAATAGATGGCATTGTTGTAGCTTTTACTCATCTTCCGGCCGTCTATTCCGTTAAGCTTTGGAATTTCTGAAATCTTGGCCTGCGGCTCCTTGAATACCTTCTTCTTATAAAACCCGTTAAAGCGCCGCACAATTTCCCGGGAAATTTCCAGGTGCGGAGCCTGATCAATTCCCACCGGCACATAATCGGCATCATACAGCACGATATCTGCTGTCTGTAAAACCGGGTATCCCAAAAATCCGTAAGAGCTCATGTCAACGTTCTTCACTTCGACCTGCTTTTCCTTATAAGTGGGATTGCGCTCCAGCCAGGGAACAGGCACGACCATAGACAAAATCAAATGAAGCTCGGCATGCTCCGGGATCCGCGACTGGACAAACAAGGTGCTCTTCTCCGGGTCCAACCCGGCGCTCAACCAGTCTACTGCCACTTCAAAAGAGTATTTTTTAATGTGGCTGGGATCCTCGTATAAGGTCGTCAGGGAATGCCAGTCTGCAATAAAATAAAAACATTCGAACTGCTCCTGCAATTCGATCCAGTTTTTCAACGCTCCGTAATAGTTCCCCAAATGAAGGAGACCGGAAGGCTGCATTCCGCTCAAAATTCTCTTTTTGGCCATGGTTTTGGTATGGTTCAAAGAAAATGGTTTATTACCGCGACAACCGACGGGAAGGCTTCCTGAGTAAAAAACTCTACCATATAACGGATTGGAACCAGGATTATGCTACTCAAAATCCCCGTTTCAGCAAAACGATCCGTCAGGAACACCACCAGCAAAATTATCCCAAAATATTTGTCCAGCTGACTGAGTTTCAATGCCATCTCGCGAGACACTAATCCTTTCAATACGCTGGATCCATCAAGGGGGAAAACAGGGAGCATATTGAACACAGCCAAAGCCACATTACAGTAAACAGCTATGGACAAAAAAGCAAAAATATATAAAGTTACCGGCTCCATCTGATCCAACGGACCCATGAACCTTAAAAAGAATCCGGCAAATAAAGCCATAATCAGATTGGAACCCGGCCCGGCCGCCGCGATGAACAGCATATCCTTATGAGGGTCTCTTAGGTTTCTAGGATCCACAGGTACCGGCTTGGCCCACCCAAAGTGCATGAAGTAAAAAAAGAGTGTGCCTATAGGATCCAGATGCTTTAGAGGATTTAATGTCAATCGCCCCTGTTTCTCAGCCGTGTCGTCGCCAAGCATATAGGCCACTCTGCCGTGCGAATACTCGTGCACCGTCAATGAAATCAGAATAACCGCGATCAATAAAACCGATCCAATCAAAAGAACCTCTTTTCCATCAAAGAATTAATCAGAATCTTAAGGGAGGGAACGAGAAGGATAAAACCGATATTAACCGCTAAAGCTTTCTTATTTCCTCGTTTGAAATTTTATCGTAATTTCATGTTTTTTCATAATCCTATATCTCTGAGCATACGGTCATCAGGTTCTTCAAGTAAGAGGTGCCGCGCCTGACCTGCCGCAGAAGAAACTAGCGGCTACGAATATTGATCTAGTTGCCTGTTTGTGCTAACAAAAAAATATGGCATGGCTAATATTTTTTCCTTCCCTTACAGAGTATGTTAATATAATCAAAGGGTTGTAGTGCTTTTTATCGTTGAGATTTCCGCATCCGGCTCCAAGTAACCTTACTTTCGAGGCTGCCTGCGATGTCCCGAACGGGGGTTTTCCGCCGGAACCAGCCGGACACTCGCAAATAGTCCGGAACTTTCATCACTATGGATACCACTAACCCAATTCTAGGAAACCCATTATTGCTGGCGGCAATACTGTTGTTACTGGCAATTCTTCCCCGCGCCCTTCGTCAGAACAAGAAAACAGCCTTGGATAAAGCTGTAGAGCGGTTTGAAAGAGAAGAAATGAAAGCCGCCGCTGAAGGAAAAACCAATGAAGACAAAGACCGGCAGAAAAAACCGATACCCCTAAAAGACGGATCTTTGGCCTATCTAAAGGAAAACCCATCCGCTGCTCAAATTCCAGAGGAGAACAAGGGTATTCCCCCTTTTCCGGTACAAGAGGAAGGTGAAAAAGAAAGAGTAAAAGTCGTTAAACCCGGGGTGCCTATTTCTCATTTTGAAACAGCAGAGCCTCCCCCGAAGAAAAAAGTTAAACTGATCAAACAGGAATTTTCGATTGCACCTGACAAGAACAAGACCCGTTCCAAAAAAATTCCTTCTGATCCTGTAGAAAAAGAACAACCTAAATCCCCGACCAATGAACAAGAGTCCACTTGGAATGAAGATTTACCCGTGCCTCCCATCAGCAATACCGAAGAGGACAGTTGGATCGAAGCCGAGATACCGGGACTGACTATCGAGCCCCCTGCCGAAGAGCCATCTGAAGATATCCCGGTCTTTAACGCATCCCCAAAAGAGGAATACCTACCAGAACCCGAAAAATCCCAGGAACCGTCTCCAGAAAAGCAAAGCGCGGAAGTTAAGAACATGGCCCCTAAAACCGAAGAGAAAAAGGGCTCTAAATCGGAAAAACAAGAAATCATCATGACGGATTCTCCACAGTTGGAGATGGAAATTCAGGAATCTGAGCCAAAAGAAGTTGAAATAAAAGCTCCAGTCGTTTCTCATAAGAATATAGCCGAAATAGAGACTGTTTCGGAGGAGGCAGGAACACCTTCTTCCAAGGCCAGCGAAACTGAAGGTGAAATAACAGCTGCTCCACCTGAGCAAGAGAATTTAAAGACAACTCCTGAAACAGCGAAGCTCAAGCCGTTCCTTCTGGACCTCAGATACCTGGACCAGGAAGGATCGGAAACAGAGAACCTCATTTCTCAGGAAGTACTGCCTGCCGATATGGTGGATGCGACAATTACCCGGCTGAACGCCCTACAGGCTGATCTGGAAAATCAATTGGTATCGACGCCGGGTAATGTGGTATCAGGAGATGCTCTGGTCAACGAAAATATGAGAAAGAAACGAACCAGGGATTCGCTTCCGGACTTGGAAGGAACGATCAATACATCGTCCGGTAAAAAGGAAGTTTCTCTGGAAGAACTGGATTCGTTTTTATTTACAGCTTCTCAGAAAAAAAATAAATGACATTTAAAAACAAAATAATTGCTGTAGGCGGGGGAAAAGGAGGCGTTGGCAAAAGTGTGGTCTGTGCCAATATGGCTGTTACCCTTGCTTTGACCGGTCAACGGGTTGTCCTGGTCGATGCCGATTTCGGCGCTTCCAGTCTCCACGCTCTTTTGGGAATCAGCTCTCCCAAGTACGGCTTCCGGGAATACTTTGATCATAGCGGTCTGGATTCCAACGGAGAAGAGGCCTTGTTGCTTGATACCGGCATCAACAATCTGAAATTTTTAAGCGGTGCCGGGGATATGCCGGGAAGCGCGGACATCAGCGTCAAAAACCAAAACAAAGTCATTTCCTATATCAAAAGCCTGGATGCGGATCATATTTTAATGGACCTGGGTCCCGGTACCAATTTCCATATCATTGATTACTTCAACGTAGGTGGGAAGAATGTCGTGGTGTCTACCCCCGAGATGACTTCAATCATGAAGTCCTTTAGCTTCATCAAAGCCACCTTGTTTCGAAGAATCAGCCAGGAATTCAAAAGCAGCTCAGATCTTCAACATTTAATCGATCTTTCCAAAAATCCGGCCATGGCGGAGGATTGTTACGAAATAGACTCCCTCCGGGAAAAGGTGGAAGAAATGCATCCGCAAAAACTGGAGCGGGTCAACGAAATCATCCGGGAATTTCAACCAGGCCTGGTGATCAATCGGGTACGAAGGCAAAAAGATATCCTAATGGGTGATAACTTGTTGAAGCTGTCTAAAAAATATTTGGATGTCGACGTCAAATTTCTGGGCTACTTAATCGAGAGCGACGACGTAAGGGATTCGATCGACGAAATGAAACCATTTTTAATCAAAGATCCCCAAAGCAAACCATCGGAAAATATCCAACAGGTCATCGGATCTTTAACAAACACGAATATTCATCTGGTCAAAAAAGACGATAGTATTTATGTGTCCCAACAAATCAAGCTTTCCTCCGGATGGGGCCAATAATACACCTGTATCCAACAGAGGCTTTTTTACCCCTACCCATCAATTGACGTGAAGCAAGTCCTGATAAAACAAGGACAGGTCGTAGTGGAAGAGATTCCCGCTCCGCAGGTGGAGCCGGGAACGGTTCTGGTCCGGGTCAAATTTTCGAGTATCTCGGCAGGCACGGAAATGAGCGGCCTCAAATCCGCTTCCCAGCCTTTATGGAAGCGAGCCTTAAAGAATCCCAAAGCGGTCAAATCCACCATGGAAATGGCCGCCACTCACGGGATTACCCATACTCGTAATGTTATTCAAGGAAAACTGACCGAGGGAAATCCCACAGGATATTCCGCCTCCGGTATCGTGCTTGAGGTTGGAGACGGAGTTGAAGGCATCCAGCCGGGGGACCGCGTGGCTTGCGCGGGAGCTCAATGCGCTCATCACGCTGAGATCATCCGTGTTCCCCGCAATCTGATTGCCCCCTTGCCGAAAAATCTCAGCCTTCCGGTGGCCAGCACCGTGACATTGGGAACCATTGCTCTGCAGGGGGTACGGCGCGCTCAACCGACTCTGGGAGAAACATTCGCAGTGATCGGTTTGGGAATTTTAGGCCAGTTGACCGCACAAATTTTGAGAGCCAATGGCTGCCGTGTTATAGGAGCCGACCTGGATTCTTCGCGGATAGAACTCGCCAAAAGCCTTGGAATGAGTTTTTCTCTCCCACCCGAAGAAAATCACAACCTGGAACACATTCTCCGCATTACAGACGGAGAAGGCGTTGACGGAGTCATTATTACCGCCGCCTCCCCTTCCGATGAAGTGATCTCAAATGCCTTCGGGATGTGTCGAAAAAAAGGCCGTGTGGTCCTGGTCGGGGATGTTGGACTCAATCTCAAACGCGCGGATATTTTTCCGAAGGAACTGGATTTTTTTATTTCCACCTCGTACGGACCGGGACGTTATGATCCCCAATATGAAGAAAAGGGGTTGGACTATCCCATCGGTTACGTGCGGTGGACTGAAAACCGGAATATGGCGGAATATCTGAATTTAATTTCTGAAAAGAAAATAGATGTCGAACCGTTGATTCATTCCTCTTTCGAGGTTTCCCAGGCCGCAACCGCATATGAAACTTTGAAAAAAGATAAAGAAAAGCCGATGATCGTCTTGCTTTCTTATCCTGAAAGCAAGGAAGGCGAAAGACCTGTCCGAGTCGTTCCCAATCCCTCAGCACGAGCATTGGAACCAGGCAAAATCCGTATTGCACTGGCCGGCGTGGGAGCCTTTGTCAAAGCAATGCACATCCCCAATCTTCAGTCCCTGAGCGGGCGTTATCAAATTCATGCGGTTGCCGGTCATACGGGAAGCAATGCTTCAAATACAGCCAAGCAGGTGGGAGCTCAATACTGCACCACGGATTATCACGAAATTTTAAATGATTCCAAAGTGGATGCCGTTCTTATCGGCACGCGACACAATCAACATGCTTCCATGGTTATCGAAGCCTTGCAGGCCAACAAACATGTCCTGGTTGAAAAGCCTTTGGCGCTCACCCGCGTTGAACTTGAAGCTATTCAAAATTTTTATGAAACTCACCAGCAAGCTCCCGTTTTGTTAACCGGGTTTAACCGCCGGTTTTCTCCTTTTGCCCGGCGCGCCAAAGAACTGATCAAAAATCGAACCAATCCCATGATTATCAATTACCGGATGAACGCCGGACATATCCCCTTCGACCATTGGCTCCAAACGGAGGAAGGCGGAGGACGCAATCTGGGAGAAGCCTGTCATATCTACGACTTGTTTACATATTTTACCGATAGCAAAATGGTTTCCATACAAGCACGTTCACTGGCTCCAAAAACGGACCATTATTCCTCCCAAGACAATTTTGCGGCTACTGTGGGTTTTGAAGATGGATCGATCGCTACTTTAACTTATACCGCACTGGGTTCAAATGATTTCCCAAAAGAACAAATGGAAATTTTTTCGGACGGCAATGTATTGATGCTTGATGATTATAAACAACTACGAATACATGGTTCAAGCGCCAAAGGAGTAACGAGCAAGCTGACTGACAAGGGGCACAAGAACGAGCTTGAAATGTTTGCAGAGACTCTGGAAAAAGGCGGTGAATGGCCCATTCCACTTTGGCAACAACTTCAGGCAACGGAAATCGCCCTTCAAGTTGAACAATTGATTCAACCCAAATAAACGGGCCGGATAATTTCTAACCTTAGATCAAATTTCTTTGCCTGCTCGATCCTCCACCACATCCCATGCCTATGAACAGTCCAATCATTTTTAATGGCGAAGATTCATAATGAAGTTAATGGATTTACGGTTGGAAAAAATCGATCAGGCAATGCAGGGATACGAGCAAACCGGAGTATCCTTAATCTTTTTTGATGGAAAAACATTAAATCCGGCTGGTGTCACCGGAGAAATTGGAGTGTACTATTTCATTCCACTGGTGGCCCGACTATTCGACTTGAACGCACAACAGGCGGCCTCCTGTTTTTATTACGGAATTATAGGATTCTCATTTATTCTGGGCTTCGCCGGGACATGTTTGTTGTTTCGCTCCTGGTTCTCCCGGGGGTGGACTTTATTGGCACTTGCCTGGTTGGCAATGATCTCTATTAAAAGCAGTGCCGTTTACAGCGTTCCCCCGTCAACGATAGTGGCCGTTCTTCCCTGGTTTTTATATTTTTCCAAGAAAAAAGAATCGACCCCTTTTTTTCTGGGAGTCTGTTTTTTGTCCGGCGTGAGCGTATGGTTCTCGAATTCCATCCGGCCACATGGAGCAACAGGCCTTCTTTTTTTCATGGGTATTGCTATCGCTTTCCTCATTCAATATTCCTTGAAAGAAAAGCTTAAACTTGTAACAGCTATCGGCTTGGGATTGCTGCTTCCCATCATATGTTTTTCTTACTTATCGGAAAAACGGGATACCTACTTGTCGCAACAAATGCAAGACTATCAGCCTGTAGAGCAAAAATACTTAATCTGGCATAGTATTTATATTGGTTTTGGGTATTTGAACAATACCCTGGGAATTGAATATAAAGATTCGGCAGCCATAAAAAAAGTCCGGTCCATTGCTCCAGACACCAAAGTCTACTCGGAGAAGTATATAGAAATTTTAAAGGAAGAGGTTTTCCAATTATTCCTGTCTCACAAGAATTTCGTTCTCCATACTATCTTTGCCAAAATTGGAGTCATGCTGTTTTTCTTTATGTACTCAGCCAATATAGGTTTGATCGCCGCATATTATTATCCAAAAAAACGGGCCCTCGAATTCGCCTTTTTAACCGCCATACTTTTTTCTTCTTTACCAGGAATTTTGGTCATGCCTTATCAAAGATACATACTGGGGTACATGGCTTTTTCTCTTTTTTTCGGTTTGTTCAGTTTGAATGAAGCGGTAGAGCAAGGCACTTTGCACCGCATCCAATCAGCCCTACGCTCTTGGGGTCAAAGTAAATAATGTGTGGAATAGTCGGAGCGGTCACTTTCGGGAATAGCTCCTTTAAAATCACAAACAGCTATATCGAGGAAATGAGAGAAACCATGACCCATCGGGGTCCCGATGGTTGTGGTACATGGATTTCTGACGACGAAAAGGTCGGTTTCGGACACAGGCGTCTGTCCATCATTGACTTGTCGGATGCTGCGGCACAGCCCATGTGCAATGCGGATCGGTCGCTGTGGCTTACTTTCAACGGTGAAATTTACAATCACGCAGAAATTCGCTCTGAACTTGTCAGGGAAGGCTTTACCCAATGGAAAACCGATCACTCCGACACAGAGGTTATCCTCCATGCTTATGAGCGGTGGGGCATTGATGCCCTTCAAAAATTCCGAGGTATGTTTGCCTTCGGTCTGTGGGATAACCGGAAAAAGGAATTGTACCTGGTCCGGGATCGCGTCGGCATTAAGCCGTTGTATTACAGTATTCATCATGGCCGTCTCACCTTTGCTTCGGAGATCAAGGCGTTATTAAAAGATCCCGATCAACCGCGCGCAATGAGCGAAGAGGCGCTCTATCATTACCTTTCATTCCTGACCACACCCGGCCCGCAAACCCTTTTCGACGGCATACACAAACTGGCGCCCGGCACATGGCTGCGGGCAACAACTGATGGAACGGTTCAGGAACACAGGTATTGGGATGTACTGGATCACACACAACCTCTCACAAATGCGTCTGAGGAGGAAATCAGCGAACGCCTGTTGAGTGAATTACGGACAGCGGTGCAACTGCGAAAAGTAAGCGATGTTCCGGTCGGTGTATTTCTTTCCGGCGGAATTGATTCCAGCACCAATGCGGCTTTGTTTTCTGAAGGCGAATCTGAACCGATACGCACTTTTTCAATCGGCTATCGGGGAGAGTATGAAAGCTATCAAAGCGAAACTCACTTTGCCCAGCGGATGGCCCGGGAAGTGGGAGCTGATTACCATGACCGTTTGCTCACCCTGGACGATCTGATCGATTTTTTGCCGCAAATGATTCACCTGCAGGACGAACCGATTGCCGATCCTGTGTGCGTTCCCGTGTATTACGTTTCCAAACTGGCGCGCGAGAACGGGGTCACTGTCTGCCAAGTGGGAGAAGGAGCAGACGAGTTGTTCTGGGGATATTCCCACTGGAAGCTGATGTTGGAACTGCAATACAAAAACGCCTGGCCGGTTCCCTCTCCTCTCAAAAAATTAGGCCTTGCAGGACTCCGCACGTTGGGAAAGAAGAACACCCTCTACTATGAATGGCTTCGCAGAGGAGCCCATGACCTGCCTGTGTTCTGGGGAGGTGCTGAGGCATTTACGGAAGCGCAAAAAAGGAATCTCCTTTCTACCTCCCTTAAAAAGCGATTGAACGGCTTATCTTCCTGGGAAGCAATCAAACCAATTCATGAGCGCTTTCGCCAAAAAGCATGGGAGCAAAAACCACTGCAATGGATGAGTTATCTCGATCTCAATATGCGTCTCCCGGAGTTGCTACTGATGAGGGTGGATAAAATGAGTATGGGTGTCAGTCTGGAAGGCCGGGTGCCCTTTTTGGACCACAAGTTTGTCGAACTGGCAATGAGTGTCCCCGAAGCGGTAAAAACCCGAAACGGTACTTTGAAACATATCCTGAAAAAGTCGGTTCGTGGCCTGATACCCGATGAGTTGATCGACCGCAAGAAGCAGGGATTCGGCGTCCCCATTCACGAATGGTTTTTGGACCGGCTCGGAAAGCAAATCCAAAAGGAATTGAAATTGTTCTGCGATGAAACCAATTTCATTCAATACGCTGAGGTCCAACGATTGATCGAGAAAAGACAAAGTCCTCTAGTCTGGTACTTGTTCAACCTGGCTCTTTGGTGGAAAAAACATTTCAAATAAAACCGTCTCCTTTATACTGTTATTCGACCGAAAAAATGACCTGGGAGCACAGGAATGGCTTTAAACGATGAAGTGAGATCTTACTGGGAGCGGGAAGCCTGTGGCACCGAACCTGTGGTCGTTGGCAAACTTGAAAAGTTTTCCAAGGAATGGTTTGAGCAGGTAGAAAGCCATCGCTATCAATTCGAACCCTTCATTCATTCCGTGGCCCAGTTCACCCGCCACCATGGCAAAAAAATGCTTGAAGTCGGAGTGGGCGCCGGAATCGACCACTTGCAGTGGGCACGGGCGGGACTCAATTGTCATGGAGTGGACCTGACCGACGAAGCTATTGAAACCACTCGGCGCGGTCTCGAAGTCCACGGATTGAGTTCCCAATTACAGAGAGTTGACGCCGAAACCCTTCCATTTGAGGACAACTCGTTTGATTTGGTTTATTCCTGGGGAGTGATTCATCATTCGGAAAATCCGCAAAAGATCATTTCTGAAATACATCGCGTTCTGAGAACGGGAGGAACTTTCATCGGAATGATGTATGGCAGATACTCCCTCCAATCCATCAAAATGTGGGTCAGTTATGCTCTACTCAAAGGCAAACCCTGGAAAAGCTTTGCCGATGTTATCTGGAATCATGTGGAAAGCATAGGAACCAAGGCCTATACCGTTCCCGAATTGCAGGAGTTGTTTTCATCTTTCAATAGTTTTGAGGGCAAGCCCATTACCATTCCGTACGAATTAAAACGTTTTCCAAACTTCGTCAGGAGATTGATTCCTTCCTCGTGGGGATTTTTTATCGCCCTGAATGCCCGGAAATAAAAGGGCTGTCTTCACCTGACCACCAGCCAGAGACAACTCTCCTTTAAACGATCCTTTGCCTCAGGGATAAAAATACAATTTTCCGGAATCACAATTTTCCGGTTTTTTATTAACATCAAAATAAATTGGGAAATCCTTGCGACGATTGAGATGCATAAATATGAAATCTGAGTGAAGGTGCGCGTACCCCTTGTCCAGATTCATTAGAGCGGATTTGTACTTATCGAATTTACCAGGATCCTGTTTAATTTTTTCTTTCAGGCAAAGATATTTTTCAAAATATCTGGGAGCCCCAAAGCTGTAACTTTGAGAAATAGCCAGGGCCGTAAAGGATTGTCGTGGCAATAACATGCTCATCATCGATCCCAGCGTAGTATCCTCAAAAACCACATTGAACGGATCCTCGTGTAACGCTTCAATCAATTTCTGAGGGGGCTCTTCCAGTTGAATCGGATTCGAATTTACACGGAAAATTTGAATCGAATAAGCAAGCGACAATAAAACCACTAAACTACTCAAAGCCGGGACCATCCATTTTTGCTTCTTGAGGGAAAGAATAAAAATTGTCACCAAAAAAGACAAACAGACAACTCCAAAACTTTGCTCAAAATTGATGGGTTGAGATATAAAACCGGAAATAGCCTGAGTATTCGCTGCCGCTAAGGGAGCCGCCACAACGAAACCGATAAACTCCGAGCTCTTCCACCTGGAAGAACGAGGCAAAAGTTTCCAAACCAACAGGCTCAACCCAAAAGTTCCAGAAAACAGAGGGAGTCTGGTTGCGGGCAGAAAATCCGCTTTCAAAACATCTTTTAGTGAAAACTCGTAATACAACCCGACCATTGCAGATACGAGTACATAGGAGATCAAACCAATGAGCCAACTGGCATATTTCATTTGAACGAAGTTATGCTTTTTATTGATCTCTGACAAATGACAGGAAAACACGATAAACAGGTAGGGCACTCTCAAAAACCCATATAAAAACGGAGCAGCAAAATATAGGGGGACAAAACTTTTGCGTTTAACGGAAAGGTAAACCACGAAAACCATCAAGAGATAAGAAAGTTGGGGCTCCGGAGTTCTGTAAAATGGAGGATAATACGCCTCCGGAAGCACCAGCCAGTACACCCACCCGGATGAAACGGTCGAGTAAAATAGTTTGGAATAAACAGGATTGGAGCCACCCATCAAAACGGGAAGTATTATGATCAGTCCTGCCGCCAGGAGTGACTTGCTATGATCAAATTCCAGAAGAGAAAAAATCTTAAAAATAAAATAGGCTATTACACCTGGACAAACCAGATCGAACACAAAGTTAATGTATCCAGAGGAAAAACCGATCTCATGAAACCACCTGATCAGATATCTGGAAAACCTTAATAACCCAGTCTCCAGGGAGGCGGCTTCGAAAGACAAATAGCTGTATTCGTCAAAGGCATTTTGATAATAAAGATAACCTTTTGTGAAAAACAACTGACATAGAGGAAATAAATTAGGCAGGATAATAATTGCTAAGAAAAAGACACCTTTAAACCATTTTATCTCCCGGCTAGCTGGATCGGTCATTAGATGAGGAAAGAGGAAACTGGTGGAAAGTTTTTATCAATCACAGTTTTATTATAGTGGATTTTCTTTTAATTGGTTAGAGGTATTCAATCCAGGGTTTATGGGTACCTTTGAATAAGCCACTATAGAATAAAATCTGATGCCGTCTTCGAGACAAATTATCCAGCCAAAAGAAAATATTCCCCTTACCATTCTATCCGTTTGCCTTTAAAATATTTATATACGCTGAGCAACCTGTTTTGGAGGGGTTGCCAGTATCTATTAAATAATATCCTGTCTTGATTAACGACACCCGCATGCCCCCTTCCGACAAGTCGCACGCCAAATCTGAAAACGCTCGATCGCCATTCTCGCTGCAGGCACTTATGGATCGCGCCAAAGATTCGGAATTCGTTGGCAAAATACTGAACACCCTTTCCACTCGGGTTCTAATCATTGGTTTCGGATTTGTCACAAGCGTGCTCATCGCACGGACTCTCGGACCGGAAGGACGCGGGATGTTTGCCATGGCGGTAACCATCGGTGTCCTCGGCGTTCAACTCACTAATCTTGGATTACATGGCGCCAATACCTACTATGTCGCGCGCGACACAAACCTTCTGAGCGCCTTACTGGGAAACAGCTTGATTGTAAGTTTTACGTTGGGAACCATTATTTCATTATTGGCGGGTTTGTTTTTCTGGATTTATCCATCACTCGCTCCCATTCATGGAACTCTTTTGCTGATGGCCTTGGCTTGGACTCCTTTGGGTCTGGCCTATTTGTTGTTCCAGAGTTTGCTTTTAGGGGTGGACAATGTCCGAACCTATAACAGAATTGAATTGGCCACAAAATTATTTTACTTCGGTCTTTTGGGAGTCATCATACTTTCCAATCAAGTCACCCCTGAAGTTGTTTTTGGCGGGACATTGCTTGCGCTTTTTGTCAGATTTGCCTGGTCCTATTTCAGTCTCAGCGCAAAGATAAACCATGCCGTATCATGTTCTGTCAACTTGTTTCGAAAAAGCATGCGCTACGGAGTCAAATCCTATTTTGGATCCTTGTTCAGCTTTTTTCTTCTCAAGATAGATTTATTAATGATCAACAATATGCTGGGAACCAAAGAAGCGGGATACTATGATATCGCGATCAATCTGGCCGAATTGGTTTTTATTTTACCGGAGATCGTCGCAATCATTCTCTTCCCAAAATTATGCGCTACAAAGACGACCATAGAAAAATGGAAGATCGCCCGACAAACAGGATTCTGGCTGGCAGGAATCATGCTTGTCATCTGCGGTCTTGCCGCTTTATTCGCTGAACCAGCGATCGAAATCCTGTTTGGAAGTCCGTTTTTGCCATCGTTGCTTCCGTTTCTTATCCTTATTGTCTGCAAATATGTTCTCACATTAAACTTAATCTTTAACAATTTTGTTGTTTCAATCCATATCCCCTGGACATCTATTCCATTTTCGTTTTGCCTGGTTGTTTCGAATATTATTTTAAACCTGATCATGATCGAACGATTTGGCATGGTGGGTGCCGCCTGGGCAACAACTATTTCATTCGGAATGCTTGCCCTTTTTAATATGTTTTATTCATATAAATATCTCATTTCAAACAAAGTACCGGACGCATGAAAAGCAAGAATTTGATGGTGCTCGAATCCATTCACATGAAACCCGATGCCGATTCGGAATCTACTGTCATTACAACCGGAGAACTCGGCCAATGGATCCGTTCGGGTAAAATCTGGTCCCGCTTATTCAAATACAGGGAAGCCTCTCTTCTCGTATCACGATGCCATCTCTTGAACCGACCATTCCTCTGCGCATTAGCTCTGCGACTGCTGAGCCGTGGAAAATGCTTCATCAAAGATGCCTACGAAATAATACAACCCATTACCTGGGTAACTTTATGCAGATTATTTTTCAATTTTATAAGCGATTTTATTCGAGTGCCGTTCAGACTCCGGCATCACCAAAGAACAATACAAGGCTTGGAGTCCGCTATATCAACAGACGAACCCAAGGTTTTGAGACTCGAATATCCACCCTTGTATCTACGCACGGACCTCACGCAAAAGTTTCTCGCCGGAGGCTCAATCACTCATACTGCAGGAATTGTCAACAACTTGTACCACTTCGCATCCGCACCCGTGGTCTTCACGACCGTCCATGTACCTGATCTCGCAGCAAATTCAATTCATGAAGTAGAATCAGACGACCGGAATAGAAATTTTACCGACATTCTTCTTCTGGAAACCAACGAGCAGATTCTCAAACAATCCAAAAGCAAATATGCAGGTTTTCGGTTTTCTTTTATTTACCAAAGGTATTCTGTATACAATTATGTGGGCGTTGTACTCGCACGCCATTTTCGCATACCCCTGATCATAGAATACAATGGCCCCGAAGCATGGGTGGGACAGAATTGGTCTAAAAATTTTAAGTACGAATCCCTGATCGATAAAATTGAAATTTTAAATTCAAAGGCCGCCGATGTTGTGGTCGTGGTCAGCCAACCTCTAAAGGAACATCTAATGGAACGCGGCGTGGACTCCGACAAAATTCTGGTCAATCCCAACGGGGTAAACCCTGAAACATATTCGCCCGAAGTGGACGGATCACATATCCGTCGTAAATATGACCTTAATAATAAAATAGTAATTGGGTTTATCGGAACCTTTGGAAAATGGCACGGCGCCGAAGTTCTAGCTCAGGCTTTCGGTTTACTCATCCAAAAGCATCCTCAGTACAGGGACCGAATCCGTTTGCTGATGATAGGAGACGGACCAACCAGAGCACAAGTTCAACAGGAGCTGGCAACGTATGGGGTGATCAAGGAAAGCATCCTTACCGGAATTGTTCCCCAGGAGCAAGGACCGGCACATTTGTCCGCTTGCGACCTTCTGGTCTTGCCCCATATCCCCAATTCTGATGGAACTCCGTTTTTTGGATCGCCCACCAAATTATTTGAATACATGGCCATGGGCAAAGGTATTATCGCTTCTGACCTCGAGCAAATCGGAGAAATTCTCAAACACGATCATACTGCCTGGATGGTGAAACCCGGTGACTCGGAATCTTTGATGATCGGCCTGAAGGCCATGATTGACAATCCAGACATGAGTCAACGTTTTGGCAAAGCAGCACGAGAAGAAGTTGTAGCCAAATATACCTGGAAGGAACACACTCGAAAAATAATCGAGAAACTCAAGGAGCGTTGTCCTTGCGATTGAAAAAAATCATTAAATCAACTCTCTCCCAATCTCCCCAAGTCATTTTGCAAAAATGCGTGCGCTTGATTCAACAGCTATGGCAATCAAGCGTTGTTCAAAAACTGGATTTTTTCCGTCCTACCTATACTCAAAACTTCTCACAAACCACCACACCGCTTGATGCTTATTTCACAAAAATACCTCTCGATTTTCCGGCAGAAGAATCAGAGAAAATCTTGTCTATCGCCGAACTGTACTTGAATCATACCTTTGATCTCCTGGGCTCAGGATGGCTCCAGGTGCGACACGGTCTGGACTGTCCGGGTCTGGAAGGTTATCGATATTCCATGAACCCGGACCAAACCATAGACTCTCAGGGAGCATGGCTGAATCGCACGATCAACTCTTCAAATAAAACATATTCCAAAAAAATCTGGAGGATGATTTCGCAAGATTACATTCCTATCGATTGGCAACTCGATTTCAAGTCAGGCTATCGATGGCAGGAGAAAAAACCCTCTTCATCTTGCTCTCCCTCCCCTTTGCCTGGAGTCGACATCAAAGTTCCCTGGGAATTGTCACGCATGCAACACCTTCCGCAACTGGCATGGGCTTACGGCCTGACCTCTCAAGGAGAAAAAGAAGCGAGCTCTCCCGAAACTTATTTCAACGAATTCAGAAATGAAGTCCTTGACTTCGTCGCCACCAACCCTCCACGGTTCGGGGTCAACTGGAGTTGCCCGATGGATGTTGGAATTCGTGTGACCAACTGGCTGGTGGCTTTCGATCTATTCAAGGTTCAGGGGGTCTCTTTCGATCCGAAATTTGAGCTGGCTTTCCGTAATTCCATTTACGATCACGGATTACACATCATCGAAAACCTGGAATGGAATCCGGTTGTAAGAAGCAATCATTATCTGGCAAATATCGTGGGTCTCCTATTTGCCTCGGCTTACCTGCCGCGATCCTCTAAAACCGATTCCTGGCTGGCTTTTTCCGTCCAGGAACTCATTGGCATTATGGACGAGCAGTTTCATCCCGATGGCTCCAATGTAGAAAACTCTACCTGCTATCACCGGCTTTCCGCAGAAATGATGGTCTATGGAACGGCTCTTATTTTAGGGCTTCCGGACCACAGGCGGGAGGCCCTTAAAGATTACCGTTCGATTTCACTACTTCCTGGACTGAAACTTCGAAAAGCGCCTCTGCCCTTTTTTCAGATTCCGGGCTTGGGCCAAACATGCCCCCTTCCACCGACCCATTTCGAAAAGCTAGAGAAAATAGCTGATTTTACCCGAGCAATCATAAAACCCAATGGACAGGTCACGCAAATCGGCGATAATGACAGCGGAAGATTTTTAAAACTTCACCCGGCGCTTTTCAAAGCTGAACTAAATGAAATTCAAGTCTTGTATCAAAATCTACGTAACTATACCGGATCGGAATCCATACCGGCCTACTGGGTTGAAGATCACCTGAATCATAGCCATCTGACTCGGACAATTGACGCTTTGTTTGGAAAACTGACTGATTCTTCAGAAACGGCCGATTTTGAAGCACAGATCGTTCGTGATCTTGCCGGCGGGATGACTCTTTCATCTTTCAACCCAAAAACTTCGACTTTCCATCCCAACACCAATACTCACTCTGCATGGGACGAAGGACAGCAAAAACTGGACGAGCTTCCACCTGAACAATGCAACACCTACGAAATTTTCGCCCATGAGCATAATTTAAAGTCCGGCTTAAAATATATTTGTTTTCCTGATTTCGGATTGTACCTCATGGTTTCACCCAAATTGTTTTTGTCGATTCGCTGCGGCCTCATAGGGAAAAGCAGTAGTGGAGGTCACGCTCATAACGATGCTCTTTCCATAGAGCTTCAAATTGACGGCATTGACCGTATCACCGATCCCGGTTCCTATCTCTATACTCCATCGCCCGAGATTAGAAACGCTTACCGTTCTGTCAAGGCTCATTTCGCTCCCTACGTCGATCAACTGGAACCCAATCCCATCGACCACAATCTGTTCCGGATGCAGGATCGTGCGCAGGCACAATGTCTTTATTTTGGGGACAAGGGTTTTGTCGGGATGCACAAAGGCTATGGTTTTCCTACCTATCGACTCATACAAATCGAAGAGGATAGACTGATCATTAAGGATGGTATCGATGGTCCCAAAAAGCTTGTCTCGCTGGATCCACTCAACCCTAATCACGGCCTCCCTTTTTCCAGCGGATACGGAATACGCCTCCACTAAAATTACCTCCTCCTTTGGCTTTACTCCTTCTAACTGATATTATAAATTCACCAGCAACTCTCCTGACATAGCTTCATGGACGCGTCAATAAAAGCAAAATTGGAAGACATCGATCAACTTTCCCGGCAACTGGGCAGCACGGCCTACCTGGTCGGCGGAACTGTACGGGATCACCTTATCGGGATACCCTGCGCAGACTACGACTTGACTGCGCAGGATGCTCCGAAAATCGCCCGAGCCTGGGCACAAAAGATCGGTCGACCGCTGATCCCTATGGACGAAACACCCGGACACGAAACTTATCGGGTGGCGCTGGACCCAAATTTATATTTTGATTTCACTACGCAACAGGGAGAAAAAATTGAAGACGATCTCGCTCAACGCGATTTCACGATCAACGCCATAGCCATGCCCCTTGCGGCGCTCGCAAATGAGAAATCTAAACTCATCGATCCTTTTCAAGGACAGCGAGATCTGAATCAAAAATTTATCCGGTCTGTCAGGGAGCAAGCTTTTAAAGATGATCCGATCCGCTTGCTCCGCGCGTTTCGTTTTGCCAGTACTTTGGAATTCGACATCGAACCGCAAACCCTCTCTCAAATAAAAACATACCGGGCCGAACTCGATAAAGTCGCCAGGGAAAGAGTTTGCTATGAGCTTCTTTTGATGTTGGAAGCGCCTCGGTCCCGTCTGGATTTGATGGAACCAACCGGATTGATTGAAATTTTATTCCCAGGAATCGAAGAATTAAAATTGAAACCGGGAATTCCGGCCCACAAATCTCAATGGGAGAATACTCTGGATACTTTCCGGGAAACGGAGAGTATTCTTATGCATGCAGACCGATTCCTTGAAAAACACTCGCAACTCATGCGAGAATCCCTGTCAACCAATCATCACAGAGCCTTATTAAAATGGTGCGCCTTGATTCACTTGTTTGCGGCAACCTATGACACAACCTCTGGAGTCACAAATTTCTTGAGGGAGTTCCGGTTGAGTAATGCAGACATTCAGTTTATCGACCGAACTCTGAAATTTACCCGGATCATTCTTTCGGGAGTACGCAGCACCGGTGAAGGTTTTAAGGAAAATTCAACCGTTTATCAGTTTATCCATAGAAGCGGCAAGGAACTATTTTCCTCTATACTGTTGTCTCTCGCTGTTCGTCTTGGAAATCAGGAGGACATCAAATACTTTTTGCCTGTGATCAGTCGAATTCTCGATTTTTACGTACAGAGGTATCTACCGGCACAAGAAAAGCCTGCCTTATTGGACGGTGATGTTTTGAAAAGCAAACTCCGATTGAAACCTTCTCCGGAGTTCAAGTCCATTCTTGAAAAAGTGGAGGAAGCACGGGTTTTGGGTAATATCCATACTCCAGACGAAGCTGAGCAGTTGGCAAAAAAGTTGATCTCATCACAGGCGGAATTGATCGAATGACCATTCATTACAAAAACACACAATGGAATAACAAAAAAGTGATCCTTGGGGAATCGGAATTGAATTTTGATGAACCGGCGAAGGTGCTAATGGGGTTTCATGGAGCCGATTCCACACCGGAAAACATGCTGATACACGGCAACAAATTGAAACTGACCAATACAATCTTTGTATATCCCGAAGGACCGGCCGATGCCGGCGAGGGGCTTTGGAGCTGGTGGCAGGACGGACCACGCCAAAAAGAAGGAGTCAGCCATTTTCTGGAATACACCACCCAAATGGTTGAGGAAGCTCATCGTTACATCAAAGAACTAACGGACCGTGATGCTGAAGTCTGCATGTGGGGCTTTTCCCAGGGAGGGGCCGCAGCGCTGGTTTACTCTCTGCTCGGGCCTCATCCGTTGTATAAGGTCGCTTCGGTCTGCGGTTTTCTGCCTGAAGTTCCAGAGGATTGTCCCAAACAGATTCACAACACCTCTATCCTGGGCATCTATGGGCTCAACGATGAGGTGATTCCTTCATTTCTGGCCGAGTTCGCGCTCGATGAACTGGAAGACCAGGGGCATCGCCTCACCAAAAAGGAGACCCCTCAGAGCCACGAAGTCAGTGCCGACAATATTACAGATTTAACCCGGTTTTTTGACGGCGATTGACTCTCCCGAAATTCCCGAAAAATCTTGACAGCCCGAAGCCTTCTGCTATGCTGGTTCCCAATTGAACTGATCTGCGTTCAGATGTTGAGGAAAGACGGTGCGAATCCGTCGCGGGCCCGCCGCTGTAACCGGGGACGAATCCTGCTTGAAGCCACTGTTTCCCAAGAAACGGGAAGGCGCAGGTATTAGGCCGATCCGGAAGCCAGAAAGCCTGTCTGAACCAGCTTCACACACTCTTCGGAACCTGAGAGGTGGAGGGCAATCATAAGAAAAGCCCCTTTCCTCCCGGAAAGGGTTTTTTTTGGCCTTCCGGGTCTCCGAGCAGGAGTCAGATACATGGTTGGTCATTCCATTCCCCGCGTGGCACCGGGGATATTGAAACGCATCGCTTTTTTCCTCTGCGCATGGATTGTTTGCGGCCTGGATAGCTCATGGGCCGCTCAGCACTACCCTCAGCGCATCATTTCCATGTCACCCTCCATCACCGAAACCCTGTTTGCCCTGGGTGTGGGAGACCGTGTGGTCGGCGTCACCGATTTCTGCTCTTATCCCAAGGAAGCCTGCGAACGGCCCAAAATCGGCGGCCTGCTGAATCCCAGTGTCGAGGCCTGGATCCGGCTTAAGCCGGACTTGATCATCCATCAGGACGACAGCCATAAATTGCGGATCAATGCTCAAAACCTGGGAATCCAAACGCTCGCCATTTCCATGAACCGCTTGGAAAATATTTTTGAAACCATAGAAATCTTTGGCAAGAAATTAGGTGCCGAGACTGCCGCCCAATCGCTTATTCAAAAACTGAAAGCCGGAATCCAAACCCAGAAAGCGCGTCTTCAGGGAATTCCCAGGAAATCTACCCTTCTCTTATTGAACGAAGGCGGAGATCCCAACGGTGCGTTGTATGCTGTCGGCAAAAGCACCTTCCTCGGAGAACTAATAGAACTTGCGGGCGGGGAAAACGTTCTCACCGATCCCACGATAAACTACCCAAAAATTTCAAAAGAATATATTTTACGCCATTCACCGGAGATCATCATCCAAGCCGGTCCCCACTCCGATTTCACGCCCCAGGAGAAAATAGAAAAACTCAAGCAATGGCAACGTTTCCCTACATTGACTGCCGTCAAAAATAAAACCATCTATTTTATCGGAGCCGATTATATCCTCATTCCAGGCCCCCGGTTCCTGAATATTCTGGATCACTTCACCCGGGCAATTCATCCGGAAGCGTTTGAGAATTGAGGCAATGACCACAGCAACCCACACATCATCCGCCATGATCGCAACCAAAGGACTGACTTTCGCTTATGCGGAAGATCCGGTTCTTAGGGACGTTTCTCTCAACTTCCAGGCGGGTGAATTCACGGGTGTCATCGGACCCAACGGCTCCGGCAAATCCACCCTGCTCAAATTGATCGGAGGCATCTTGCCCTCCCCCTCAGAAACAGTCTTTTTCAAAAATCGTGAGTTGAACCGTTACAGAAAAAAGGACCTGGCCATCTCCATTGCCTGGATTCCACAAGAAAAGCAGATAGCTTTTTCTTTCAAAGTGATCGATATCGTGCTGATGGGACGTCACCCTTACCTTTCGCCTCTATCGTTTGAAGGAGAAGACGATTACCAGATCGCACAGGCCGCCATGAAGCAAACTCAGGTTCTGGAATTCGCCGATCGGAGTTTCAATGAGATCAGCGGCGGTGAAAAACAGAGAGTCATGATCGCCAGCGCTATATCTCAAAAACCGGAGGTGATGCTTCTCGACGAACCCACCTCGGCGCTGGACATCAAATATCAAATCGAGATCCTGAATATTTTAAGACAACTGAATGAGCGGGAAAATAAATCTCTTATTCTGGCCATGCACGATTTACATTTGGCTTCGAAATTCTGCAAACGGCTGGTTCTTCTGAAGGAAGGACAGGTCTTTTGCGAAGGACCGCCCGCTGAAGTCCTTCAAAAGGAAATCCTCGAAGAAGTTTACGAAGTGAAAGTAAAAATTTTCAAAGATGATGAGGATGGCAGTCTACTAGTGGTGCCGGAGCGATTATGAGTGAATTCAATCCCTCAATCATGAGCTCCCGAAAATTCGCCACAGGCATCGGCGTGTTCTTTTTGATATTTCTGGCGACACTGATTATTACGCCATTGATCGGTCCCACTTCGATCGATCTCGGCAAAGCCTTGTCAGGCGGAATCGATGCTGCAGACAATGTGGATGCCAACATCCTGTTCCTGGCCCGTCTTCCGCGGATATTTCTGGGAGCGGTCACCGGCGCAGCCCTTTCTGTCACCGGCGCGGTGTTTCAAGCCCTTCTGCGCAACGACCTTGCCGCACCGTTTACCCTGGGCGTTTCCAGTGGCGCCTCATTTGGAGCGGTGATTGCCATCAGCCTCAACCTGAACTTTACGTTCTTGGGAATTTCCACACTGTCTATTGCCGCATTCGCAGGAGCCCTGGGAACCATGTATCTGGTATTCGGTCTGGTTAAAACCCGGCATGGCGATTTTCCAACCTCCATCCTTTTGCTTGCAGGCGTTACAGCTAATTTCTTTTTCGCGTCCATGGTTATGTTCATCCACTACATGTCAGACTTCACACAGTCGTTTCAAATCGTCCGATGGCTGATGGGCGGCCTGGACATCACCGATTATCAGACCGTATGGTCCATTTGCCCGCTATTGGTCTTGGGCATTGGTGGCCTTATCTACGTATCGCGCGATTTAAACTTGATCAGCGCCGGGGTGCAATCGGCCATGAGTCGTGGAGTGGATGTGGTGCGGACCCAGAAAATCGGCTTTATCCTGGCCTCGTTGATCACCGGCACGGTAGTCGCTATCAGTGGTCCCATCGGATTTGTCGGACTGATTGTGCCGCATATCGTACGTCTCCTTGTGGGCCCGGATTTGCGGTTGCTGATTCCCGGCTCCATGTTCTTCGGTGCCAGCTTTCTGATCCTGTGCGATACCGTAGGACGCACCCTGATCGCACCGGCCGAGATTCCGGTGGGAGTGATTACCGCCATGTTGGGAGGTCCGTTTTTCGTCTGGCTGTTGAAGCGGCAACATAAGCGGGGGAAAGTATGAGCGCCAGAACATTGATGATCCAGGGCACCGGCTCCGGTGTAGGGAAAAGTATCATCACCGCTGCCCTGTGCCGCGCTTTTTACCGCGAAGGCCATAAAGTGGCCCCGTTTAAAGCACAGAACATGTCTTTGAATTCATATGTGACTGAAGAGGGTGGAGAAATCGGTCGCGCCCAGGTTTATCAGGCTGAGGCCTGTGGTATTGCGCCGCATGTCACCATGAACCCTATCCTGCTCAAACCCAGCGCGGATAACAACTCGCAGATCATCGTCATGGGTAAGGTGATGGGTCAGCGCAATGCCAAGGATTATTACGCGAATCGACCCAATTACGTGAAGGAGGTTGAACAGGCTTTCGATACCTTAAAAAGTAAATACGAACTCATCATCATGGAAGGTGCCGGGTCACCAGCGGAAATCAACCTGCGCCAACACGACATGGTCAACATGGCGATGGCAGAAATGGCCGATGCGCCGGTTGTGATCGTCGGTGATATTGATCGAGGAGGCGTGTTTGCCTGGATGAAAGGAACCCTGGACTTGCTGTCTCCATCAGAACAACAACGGGTACGCGGATTTATCATCAACCAGTTCCGCGGTGACATCGATCTATTGAAACCCGGCATCACCCAATTTGAAAAAATGACGGGCAAACCGGTCTTGGGCGTCATTCCCTTCGATGCAGAATTGTTCGTCGATGAAGAGGATGCTATTCCTCATCACAACTCCCCTCTGACAAGCAGTACACAGGGTGTGGTGGATGCAGCCATCGTACAACTACCCCACATCGCAAACTTCACGGATTTTTCACCGCTGGTCTCCGATCCCGGAGTGGCGGTTCGTTATGTCCGCAGCCCGGTACAGGCGGGTTCCCCGGATCTCCTGATTCTTCCCGGCACCAAGAACACCATCGATGACATGCAGTTTATGATTGAAATGGGTTGGGATCAATATATCAAGCGTTTCCATAAGGAAAACGGATTGATTCTGGGCGTCTGCGGAGGATTCCAAATGCTGGGAACGCGTCTGTCTGACCCAGACCATGTTGAAAGTACCATCGAAGAGATACCGGGACTCGATTTTATACAAGCCACCACGATCATGGAGCAGGAAAAAATTACCCGGCGGAGGATACTCCCCACACTCCCCTCTTCTGTTTTTGAGCCGGGGTTGGAGGTGGACGGCTACGAAATACATTCCGGTCGAACGCAATTCCAAAAAGAGTATCCTCTCCTGTTCCGGTCGGTCAATGGCGAGTGTCCTTACAGTCTTGGGCTGTGCAATGAACAGGGAAACGTCATAGGAACCTATTTGCACGGGTTTCTGGATAACGATCCCATACGAGAGGCATTTCTGAATTTCGTACGTCAAAAAAGAAATCTACCGCAACCGGAAGAAAAATTCAGCTACCGGGAGTTTCGCTCCCGACAATTGGACCGGCTGGCGGATTTGATCACACAATCTATCAATATAAGTGAGGTAAAACATATTATCGGCTTGAATTAAGCCACAATTTAATTTCCGGAAACAGGGAAGCGCGGTGAAAATCCGGCACTGTCCCGCAACTGTGAAGGGAACGAAAGCCGTAGTTGGCCACTGTCCGCATGGACGGGAAGGCACGGTGAGTAGGTCGCCCCAAGTCAGGAAACCTGATCCGGGATATCTTTCATCATCCTTCGAGAGAAAGGAAATTCATGAAAACTGCTCAAATACTATTACTCGTGATCTGTATGTTGCTGTTACCCATATCCACACTGGCTGAGGATAATGAGGAAGAACTCAAGACGATTGAAATCACTGCGACGCGGACTTCCATCGAAGAAGACAATCCTGCTTCTAACCTGACTGTCATCACTCAGGAAGAAATCAAGCAAAAACAACACATGCAGGTGAAGGATATCCTAAGAGAACAAATGGGACTTAACATCGTTACTCCGGGACGTCTCGGAGCTACTTCAACCTTGTTCATGCGAGGTGCGAATGCACAATCTACCCTGGTTTTGATCGATGGGGTCCAGGTCAAATCCAATACGTTAGGCTCATTCAACTTTCAACATCTTCAGATGGATAACATAGAGCGCATTGAAATTCTCCGCGGCCCACAGAGCACCTTGTGGGGAGCCGATGCCGTAGGCGGAGTGGTCAATATCGTCACCAAAAGAGGTAAGGGAAAACCGACGCATTCACTGGCTTTTGAAGGGGGAAGTTTCGCCACATTCAAGGAAACCTTTTCCAGCTCTGGAGGAATTAACAACTTCGATTATGCACTTACCGCTTCCCGAACTGATAGTGACGGTTTTTCTGCTTTTAACAAGGACCGGGGAGCCACGGAAAAAGATGGTTATGGCAATACCACCCTTTCAACCCGCGCAGGTTACAATTTCTTGGATGATGCACGGGTTGAATTTATCACACGATATACCCATGCCAAAACCGACTTTGATGCATTCACTTCGGATCTTATCGGCAACAATTCCAGTAACGAGACATTTTATTTTGCTATACCCTTACAGAAATCGATTACTGAGTGGTGGGATGCAAAAATTAACTTCAACTACTACTACGATAATATAATTACTACAGACCTATCCTTCGCAAACTCCGACATCACCAGCTGGAACTCCACCGTAGACATTCAGAACAACGTGACTTTCAATAAATTTATTTCGGCCGTTTTCGGATTTGAATATCAAAAAACCAGCGGCAAGAATAACTCTGGGCCAAGCGTATTCGCAGACCCGCCTTTTTTCTTTGAGTTTGCAAATGAGAGCCAGGGATATTACCTGCAAACCAATGCAACATTTTTTGACTCTTTGTATCTAACTGCTGGATTTCGTCAGGACTTTAACACACGATTCAATAACAAACTCACTTACAAATTCGAAGGGGCCTATAAAATAAAAACTGATTCCGTCGACATCAAACTTCGCGCCAACTACGCAACCGGGTTCCGGGCACCGTCCATCAATCAACTCATATTTCCAAACTTTGGAAATCCCAATATACGTTCTGAAGAGAGTGAAAGCCGAGAATTCGGTATTGAATTCAGCTTGTTGTCAGGACGCCTGTCCTTCGGGTCCACTTATTTTAATGTTAATTATAAGGACCTGATTGAGGGAGTCACAATCAGCTTTGTACCTTTTATCTCTCAAGCTCGAAATGTCGGAAATGCTTCCTCCGAGGGATTCGAAAACTTCTTAAATTTTAAGATTTTGGACAATCTGGATATCACCGCCACACATACATGGAACAATGCGGTAGATGACAGTGACGGCTCCACTCTGCGTCGTCGTCCCAAGAATATTTTTTCGGTCAGCCTGCACCATAACTGGGATAAGAAGCTGGATTCTATTGTCACGGTTAGTTACCGAAGTGCCTTGGATCAGGCAACTGTTGGCACATTCAGCCCCAGTCGCGTCGGAGGACGCGCGCTCGTTCGCGCAGCGATCAGTTATCAAGTCAACAAATGCATCAAGCTCACGCTGCGAGGTGAAAATTTATTAGACAAGGAATACGAAGAACCCTTTCGTCTGGGCACTGCAGGCATTTCCGCTTACGCAGGATTTGTATTCACCTTTTAATTAATGTCAACGGGAGGAGGTTCGCCTCCTCCTACTTTTTAATATGAACTTGATTTCAACATCCAAATTACCGGGAAAAACTCTGGGCTATCTCGCTTTTACGGGTTCGCTGGCCCTGCATGCGGGATTCTTTGCGCTGTATTCATCCTGGCAGTGGAGCTGGGATTCCGTTCCAAAGAACCAACAGAGGATAGTAAAAGTTAAGATATTGCCGGATGCCAAAATTGAAAAGAACTCGCCAAAACCCATTCTGAAGAAAACAGCTTATTTCTCTCCCGCTCAACCCATGAGTGTCTCTTCTCCTTCCATTCCCACCCTGACGGCACGCCACACTCCATCTTCCGAAAATCCTGCGTCACTCCCTGAGTCATGGACAAAGCCATCCATGGCATCTCGCAAATTACAATCTAAAGCGCGCAGGATTCAGCGCACATTTCTATCTAATGAAAACATCAAACCTCAGGTTGTCCGATCAATGGAAGCAGACACACGAAGACCTGAGTCCAGCCACGGAGTTAATGTTCGGCCATCGCCAACTCTCAACGTATCTGCAACAAAGTCGGCTCGACCGACACAACCGGCACATATCCACGTCTCTGGTCAACGAAAGGTGATTCAGCACAGACAGCTGTCCCAACCAAGCGATTTCTCAAATACTGCAGCCACAGTTTCTCGAACCGCTATCTCCCTGGTATCTCCAAAAAATGTATCGGATAGCATTCACCGACGACCCGGCCCGTCACTTTCCAAAACCACTATTCCGACACCCGTTTCTCCCACGGCCCAAATGGTAACCCAGGCTTTTACACCTTCCCTCAATCCCAGAACCAGGGTGGCGGCTCTTCCCCGAAAATCACCCCAAGGTCTACCGGACTCTCATGACGGTTTGGGGGAAGACCTAAATGTTGTGCGCGGATTGTTTGCCGGCAAGGTTCGTCAACAGATCGCTGACGCCAAATATTATCCACGGATTGCGCGACGCCGGGGAATGGAAGGTCAACCCGTTGTCACTTTCACATTGAACAAAGCGGGTGGAGTAATGCGAGCCGATCTCGCCCAGACTTCCGGTCATAAATTGCTGGATCAGGCGGCATTGGACGCAGTCCATCAGGCCGCCCCCTACCCTGAAATTCCTGCCGAATTGAAAACAGATACCTACCAATTCAAACTTCCCATTTCTTTTATACTCAAATAGAATTAGAATATCTTTTTACTCAATCCGGCTCCAACCCTCCGGACCGGAAAAACCAACCTGAAATCATCAACATGAATAGGAAAGAATCAATGAGAAACACTTGGCGGAATTTCATTCTCTTAGCACTGATATCTTGCGTGGCCGCCTGTTCCCCACAACCCACCAAGGAAGTACCGCAGGAGTTCAAAAAAGGCCAGGAATATTTTCATCGCGTCTGCTCAAACTGCCATGGCTCGGATGCTATGGGTATGCAGTCCAAAGCTCCGCGTTTGATTGATACCGACTATATTGAAAAAGAATTCTCCAATGATGAAATCCGAGAGACAATTCTCAACGGAACAGACAAAATGCCTCCGCAAAAAAGCAACGTAAACGCCGAAGAAATTACTGAAATCATCAAGTACCTGAGATATTCACAAAAGACAGCCGATCTTGTTGTCGAGGAGGATGAGAGCGATGATGAGGCGGATACCGAAGAGGTAGATGAGGAAACCGCGGGCGCCTCTACAGATTAATCTGAAACTTTTCTCAGGGACCCTCACATATCTTGACAACGCGTCTGAGTTTGGCTACATTGACCGACTTTGCGGAATAATCCATCAATATCAATAGAGCTCGGAGTTCATTGGATGTCATCGACTGAAAGTTATATTCAAAACCTGTTTTCTGACCGTCTGGGAGGAAACCAGTTCGGCAAAGACACAAAAATATACAAATTTGAAAAAATCAAACGTGCCAAGCGGGCAGCGCTGGAAGCCAACCCCGGTAAGGAACTGTTCGACATGGGTGTGGGCGAGCCGGATGAAATGGCCGACGTGGGTGTCGTCAAGGCTCTGCAAAGCGAAGCTGAAAAACCGGAGAACCGAGGATACACCGATAACGGAATTGATGAATTCAAAACCGCTGCGGTCAAATATATGACAAAAACGTTTGGTGTGACCGGCCTGGACCCCAAAAAGCACGTCAACCACACGATCGGGTCGAAGCCGTGCCTTGCCATGGCGCCTTCCATCTTTATCAATCCCGGCGACATCACTTTGATGACCATTCCGGGTTATCCGGTGATGGGAACTCACACCCAGTACCTGGGCGGCAAAGTAGTCAATCTGGAGCTAAAAGAGAGTAACAATTTTTTACCCGACCTTAAAAGTATCGACTCCAAAACTGCGAAGCAAGCCAAGCTACTGTACATCAACTATCCCAACAACCCGACCGGCGCCAACGCCACCCTTAAATTTTATGAAGAGGTCGTCGAATTCGCCAAGACCCACGGTGTCGTTGTCATTCAGGATGCCGCCTACGCAACGCTTACTTACGGCGCCAAACCCATCAGCTTCCTTTCCGTGCCGGGTGCGATGGATGTCGGAGTGGAACTTCATTCACACTCCAAGGCCTACAACATGACGGGTTGGCGCATCGCTTTCATTGTCGGCAATGAATTGGTAGTGAAAGGTCTTGCTCATGTAAAGGACAATATAGATTCCGGCCAGTTCGCCGCCATTCAAAGAGCAGGCATCTATGCCCTTGAACATCCGGAAATCACGGCGCGCATCGTCGAAAAATATCAACGGCGGCTCACTTCCCTGGTCGATACTTTGAACTCGGTAGGCTTCAATGCGAAAATGCCAGGCGGATCATTCTTTCTGTTCGTAAAAGCGCCAAAAGGTATTGCCGGTGGAAGAAAATTTGAAAGCGCGGAAGATTTCTCACAATACCTGATCACCGAGCATTTGATCTCCACCGTGCCCTGGGATGATGTCGGGAATTTTGTCCGGTTTTCGGCCACATTTGCAGCCAAGGACCCGGCCGATGAAAACCGAATCATGGGTGAAATCAAAAAACGGCTATCGTCGGTCAATTTTGAATTTTAGATCAAAGGGAGTCTTCTCCCATGTTGCATACCGCCTACATAGGCATCGGTTCCAATCTGGGATCTCCGGCGGAGAATTGCCTGAAGGCGATCGAGCATCTCAACGCACACTCTGATCTGACCCTCCTGACTCAATCCTCCTTATATCAATCGGAACCGTTTGGCCTACCCGATCAAGACTGGTTTGTTAACGCCGCGATCCAACTGACCACTGGCCTCTCTCCTGAGGATTTACTCCAAGCATGTCTATCCATCGAGCAGTCCATGGGTCGAACTCGCAACGAAAAGTGGGGCCCCCGAATCATTGATCTTGATATTCTTTTCTATGATGATTTGATTTTGAAGCAAGACGGCTTGGAAATTCCTCATCCCGGAATACCAGAAAGAAGCTTTGTATTGGAACCGATGAACGAGATCGCTCCGGACCTCATTCATCCTTCACTGAAAATATCCGTACAGGAATTGTTGGACAAAATTCCGAGTCCGCAGGAGATAAAACGTATATCCTCAGAGGGGTAAGGAATCCAGATTCACACATTCCATTTTGGCAATGGCATCCAACATCAGCTGTTCCCAGGGATACTTGGTTTCATCCACTTCCAAATCCGGAATCTTGGCGCGTGTCGCAGGCCGCGGCGGCATGAAAACCGAACAACAATCGGGATATGGTTCGATACTGATACCATAGGTTCCCAGTACTTTCGCCTCGTTGATTATTTCCTGTTTGTTCATTCCGATCAGCGGGCGAAACACACTCATATTGACGACCTGGGAAACCGCATTCAAATTCTCAAGAGTCTGCGAAGCGACTTGGCCCACAGACTCACCGGTGGCCAGAGCCAGATAACCTTTTTGCCGGGCCACTGCCTGGGCGATCCGGTACATCATTCGCCTGTACAGAACCACACGGTGAGCCGGACGGCAACAATCGCGAATTGCCACCTGAATATCTTCAAAGGGAACCACATATAAACGGGATTTCCTTTGATACTCATTGAGGAGTTTGGAGAGCTTTACCACCTTATCGTAGCCTCCCCGACCCATGAACGGACGATTGTCGAAAAATATCCCATGTGCCCGGCAACCGCGCCTGATCATTCGATACAATGCCACCGGACTGTCAATACCGCCTGAGATGAGCCCAAGAATATTTCCTGAACTTCCAACGGGCAATCCCCGCAGGCCGGGAATGCGATTGTTAAAGATTACCGTTTCATCCTGACCAATCTCGATTTCCAGAATGTAATCCGCTTCCTTTATACTCACTTCGAGTCCCTTCGCGTGCAATTGCCCGAGAATGCGCGAACCCACTTCCCGGTCGATGTCCGGCGATTTATGGGGATAAGATTTATCTGCCCGGTTGGTGCGCACACAAAACTTGAGAACCTTTCCCGGTTGCAGTTGAGGCTCGATCCACTCCACCCCAACAGCAGCGAGAACATCGAAATCCGGCTCACGTGTGACACCCACACTGGCCGAAGCTACTCCGGGAATTCTTTGCAGCCTGTGAGTGCATTCCTTGGCGGTTTCCGGGGAACAATGAATAAAGATGCGCCCATGAGGAACACTGAATTCCAATCCCTCCAAATCCTTCATCTGCAGTTGGATATTTTTCACCAGCCGATTGATAAACTGGTCCCTGTTTTTTCCCTTTAGCCCGATCTCATCATACCGGACCAGGATAGTCCTGCGTTCGTTCATTTGTGGGCGGTTTTTCGGTTGAAGGTGGAATAGAGTTGACGGTAGGCCTCGCCGAACGCTTCAAGAAAAGTATCAATGTCCGCAAGGTTATTTTGAGAGCCAAATGAAATTCTCAAACTGCAGCGGGCTTCTTCCGGCGTCAATCCGATACCTGTCAAAATTTTCGATGGCTCCTTGGAATGGGCGCTGCAGGCGCTTCCCAACCCCACATAAATCCCTTTTTCTTCCAGGTGGTGGAGCATAACTTCACCCTCCACAGGCGCAAAACGGAAATTGACGATGGAAGGCGACTGCCGGGACAATTCCTCCGATAGTGACGAATTAAAACCCAGGTCTAACTCAGGCAAACTCTCCGCCAGATTTTTCAGACCTGCGATTAGATGACGAAACAGCTTCTGATTTTTCTTCACTATCTCATCCGTTTTCTGGACAGCACGTTGGATGGCGTGGGCCAACCCAACAATCAGGGGAACCGGCAAGGTTCCCGAGCGCAAACGGTGCTGCTGTTGTCCACCGTGGATCTGCGGTTTCAGATCCAGGTTTCCTTCGATCACTAACAACCCGATACCCTTTGGTCCATTGATTTTATGACCAGAAATCGAATATCCGGCCAGGCCCCGCCACATTTCAGTAGACAGCTTCAGTTTACCTACCGCCTGCACACCATCGAGAAATAAACGCGTTTGAGGGGATTGATTTTTCAACGCAGACAATAATAACGTAGGATCATTGACACTACCCAATTCATTGTTCACATGCGACAAACACAATAACCGTACTTTTTCTTTCTTAAGCAGAGAAATGGCGGACTCATCCAACCGTCCTTCCTTTTGAAACGACAGTAAAGAGACCGGTTCATTGCCAAAGTCACGAAACGACTCCAGTGTTTGAACAATGCTCGGGTGCTCGAGTCCCAGATAAGCCATTTTTTTACCGGGAAAACCATATCCTTTTATAAAAAGATTGTTGGATTCACTTCCACCGCTGGTAAAAATGATTTTATAATCGGAGGGAATCGACAAACTATTTCGAATCCGGTTTTCCGCCTCTTCAATGCGTTGCCTGGCATCCAATCCCAACGAATAGACCGTTCCCGAATTGGCGAAGTCCTTTTGCATTGATCTCTGAACCACGTCAATCACTTCAGGATCCATTGGCGTGGTGGCAGCATTATCGAGATAAATCATGTTAAGGCAGTTCCTGTTCTCAAGGCTTATAGGGTTCAGTTAAATCGTGCTCTACGTCCAATTGATTCAATATGCGAGCTACCACAAAATCTACCAGATCATCAATCGATCGGGGATTCTGGTAAAACGCCGGATTGGCGGGTAAAATCAACGCACCCGCCTGATCCAGTGCGAGCATGTTTTTCAAATGAATTTGACTGAATGGTGTTTCCCTCGGTACCAGGACAAGCTTGTTGCGCTCTTTCAATGCCACGTCAGCCGCCCGCTCTACCAGGCTTTCCGAGGTTCCTGCGGCAATACGTCCAATGGTTCCCATACTGGCCGGAACCACTACCATACCGTCTATCGGAAACGAACCGCTGGCGATGGAAGAATTGATCTTGGAATTTTTATAAACGGTGACATTCTCTTTGGCAAAATATTTGGAGGTCAAATCTAATTCTAGATTTAATAGTTCTCCTCCCCGCTCAGAGATAATGACGTGCAGCTCCGCTTTCGGTTGCAATACGTCGAACAAACGCTTTGCGTAACAAACACCGCTGGCACCGGTAATAGCTATGATAAACCGTTTCATGAAGCTTCCTCAATTTTCAGCAGACCGTTGACCTCCTGCCGTAGAACCCGTTGAACTTCTTTTATCGGGGGATCGCCATCAATTCGGCGAATATGATTTCCGTCAAACGTGTCAAAAATTTTTTGAACTTTTTCCAGATAGTCGCGCTTTTCAAAGGAGCTGAAACCGTCCCTACCCTTCTCGATGCGTCGAAAACTTTCGTCCAGCGACCCTTGAATGATAAAAAGAAGGTCCGGGCGCGGCGCAAATGATTCGTTATCATTGACGATTTTTTGCGGATCGAATCCCAAAGCCCCCTGATAAGCCGCTGTGGAATAATAATAGCGGTCAATCAATACGATTTTGTCCTCCTCCAGCGCCGGGATAATATTCTGCTCGACATCTTCTTTGCGGTCATTGATAAAATATTGCAACTCCTCTTCAGGAGTCACTTCCCCGCGCCCTTCCGTCAGGATTTTACGAATTTTTTGCCCCCACACACCGGTCGTGGGTTCACGGAGACGAACCACCGGAAAACCGCAGGATTCCAGATATTCCGCCAGCAATTGGCACTGGGTGGATTTCCCCGTGCCGTCGACCCCTTCCAGTGCAATTAAATATCCTCGTTTCATGCCTATCTTCACCCCTATTGACAAAATATTGCCGGACAGTGACAAGAGGTTGCTTTTAGCTGTATCAGTATGAAATAATTAATTATATGCCTCACCGCTGAACTCCCATTTTATATATAATTAACAGGAAAAACCTGTTATTTTTGTTTAAAAATGAAGAATTGTCCATCTTAAGGAATTAAACGGGGTCTTGAAAGTGAAAAAATTCTGGAAAATATTCGGCTGGATCGCTCTGGGAATCTTTCTGCAATTCAAGTTCAACGTGTTGTACGGCATCGTTTTCATGGAAAATCTCAATTTCCACGACAGGACTTACTATGTCAGCATGAAAATGTCGCCTACCAGTGATAGCCTCCGGATATTGAAAGTTCAGACAGTAGTCCACCATTCCCTCGGTCCGGATTATTTCGCCAATGTGTATATTCCCGAGCAGTACAAGGTACTGAACAGAGAGCCCTACCGGGGAGCAGAAGCCGTACCCGGCTACAAGGCCTACAACATGAATATGAAGCGAAAATACCGCGATGTCTTGAGCACGGAGGACTTTATCATTGTGCCTATAAAGAAGGATATGGAAATTTCCTCCATTCCGATCCTGATTGATTTTTTAAACCTTAATCAAAGTCTTCACAAAGACGAAACGTATCGACTGGCAACAACCAAACAAAATACACGGCTGGAAGGCCCGGAAGTCGCTGAAGCCACCTATCCTCAACAACTGGGGATGTAGGTCGGGTTTATTGTAATGAAAACTCATACTAAAGATTATTACCAGATACTCGGAATCCCGGAACAAGCCACCGAGGAACAGATCAAGAAGTCCTACCGGAAACTGGCTCTGGAGCACCACCCTGACCGCAATCCCAATGATCCCAAAAGTGAGGAGCGCTTTAAGGAAATCACCGAAGCCTATGGCGTCCTCATGGACCCCATGAAACGCCGCGAATATGATGTGTTTCGCAAAAACCCATTTGCCGGGGCACAGGGCGGGCCTCAATTTCGTTACAGTCAACAAGAAATTTTCGAAAACATGTTCCGCCAGGCATTCGGTAAAGATATTTTCAACGATTTGAATACTGATTTCAAACAGTCCGGTTTCCGCACCGGCCCGGACTTTTTTGGCACCGTTTTTTTTGGCACTGCCGGAGGAATCGCCAGATTTCTGCGAATGATTCCCGGTCCCTTGGGAAAAATAGGAACGGGCCTGTGGTTGCTAAGTACAGTAGGTTCCTCTCTCTATGCTTTCAAAAAAAGAAAACAGGCCCAAGAACAATCACAATCACCCAGGAAGTCAGCCCCCTCTATGGCTGAATCCATTAAAAACGTGTTTGCCAAACCCGCCAAGGACACCCCTGCAAAAAACGATGCAAATTTGTATTACAACATTTCAGTAACCCCGGACGAAGCGCAGACGGGAGTTAAAAAACAGATTTCATACCGGATCGGTGAAAGCTCCGAACACCTTCAGGTCAATATCCCACCCGGAATTTCTTCCGGCAAGAAACTACGCCTTCGCGAAAAAGGATCGATCACCAATGAACGAAGAGGTGACTTGATCCTGACGATTCAAGTCCAATCCTGATTCCGCCTCTCTCTTTTTACCCATTCCCCGCCTTATTAGCCTCCATAGAAGCGCAAAAAGATTAATGCACGGGAAATTTTCATACGATATGCTAACCAGTGAAATCATTGGCTTTTAAGATGATCCTTGGGCATAATGCGAAGCTTCCATGAGCGGTCAGCTGAACCCGTAAGGCTTAAGTGATACATGAGATTCTATAAGATAACTCCTTATTTAATAAAAGTAGCTTTTGTCGTCTTAATAATAGGTGGCTTGGCTTTACCCTCCTCTCTGTACGCTCAAAAAAAGAAAGACCGCCCGGTCCCTGTGGGGGTGGCCAAAGCCAGGGAAATCGCCACGCACTCGTCATTTGAATATCCCGGAACGGTTCAAGCCTGGGCGACAACTCAACTGGCATCTGAAGTGGACGGTCGGGTGGACAAACTGCTGTTCCAGGAAGGTCAATATGTGCGCAAGGGAACTCCTCTGGTTAAATTGCGAATCGACCCCTTCGTCATCCAGCGGGACTTGGCAAAAGCTGAGAAAAAATTGGTTGAGGCCCGTTTGGAAGAACTGAATACCGGTACCCGCCCGGAAACCATCGAAGCAGCTAAATCCGCGGTCATCCAATCCAAGGCCCGGGTCCGGTTAGCCGATAATGAGCTCAAGCGAATCAAAAAATTGTATAAAGATGGCGTTCTCAGCCTCGACGAATTTGACAAAGCCGACGCCCAGGCCCAGGCTGCACAGGCAGAGTTGGAGGAAAAACAGTCGATGCTGAACGAGCTTGTGGCTGGCCCCCGTTCGGAAAAAATAAAACAGGAGGAAGCCAACCTGAAAGCTGCGGAAGCTCGTATTCAGATGATTCAAGACAATATCAATAGGGCGACTCTGTTCGCCCCGTTCCACGGTTACATCATTAAAAAGGAAACAGAAGTCGGCCAATGGCTGGAACAGGGAGATCCGGCTCTTTCCATGATCCGCGCCAGACCTCTTAAGGTCGAAGTCCATGTACCACAGTTTCAGTTCAATCAAATAGAGATTGGATCAACGGCAAAAATCATGCTGGAATCCTATGAAAACCATTCCAATGGAAAATCTTTCAAGGGAACAGTGATCGAAAAAATCCGTTCCGGAGACCCGGTATCGCGGACCTTTCCGATACGCATCAAAGTCGCAAAAACCAATTCCAAACTGGCGCCGGGAATGCTGGTCCGGGTAGAATTGAAACCGGGAAAGAAAAAACGGAAAACCCTGTTTGTTCCGAAGGACGCGATCGTCCGCAGCCCCAGAGAAACCGTGGTCTGGGTGGTTCGCAAGTCAAAAGACAAGTCGCTCAAGGTTCACAAGGTTGTCGTTCAAACCGGAAGGCTGGAACAAAATCTGATTGCCATTGGCTTTCAGGGCAAAAAGATTAAGCCCGGAGATTGGATCGTGATTCAAGGAAACGAACGCCTGAAACCCAACTCCAAAGTCAACATCGTCAAGAAAATCCACTAGAGCCGCATCATGAAACTGGTCGAACAGTCTCTCAAATACGGAGTCACCGTCGCCGTTGGAGTCATCCTGATCCTCATGTTCGGCATCATGTCACTGCTCCGCATACCTGTTCAATTGACTCCCGAGATCAGCCAGCCGGAATTGAGCATCCGCACAACCTGGCCGGGAGCGAGTCCGGAGGAAGTCGAACGGGAAATCATTGACGAACAGGAGCAGCACCTGAAATCGATTGTCGGCCTGGTGGAAATGGAAAGCTCCTCCAAAACCGGCCTCGGGCAGGTGTACCTGGAATTTCAGGTAGGAACCAACCTGCAGGACGCGCTGGTCCGCACAGCAAATGCTTTGAACCAAGTACAGGCCTATCCGGAGGACGCCGATGAACCCACCATAAAAACGGTCAATATCTCAGACCGGCCCATTGGCTGGTTTGTCTTATCACCACTTCCCGGCAAGGAAGCTGAGGTCAACGTCTACCATTACCGGGATTTTGCGGAGGACTTTATCAAAACCCGATTCGAGCGGATACCCGGTGTGTCCGATAGCTCTGTCTATGGCGGGAGCCCGCTGGAGCTGCAGGTCATCTTCGATCCGCATGCGTTGGCGGAACGGGGCATCAGTATTTTTCAACTGCGGGAAGCATTGCGTAAGCAGAATCGGAATGTGAGCGGCGGCGATTTCGACGAAGGCAAACGACGTTACATCATTCGCACCACCGGGGAATTCAAAAGCCCCAAAGATGTTGAGCGGACCATCATCACCCATATCAACAGACGTCCGGTTTACGTCAAGGATGTGGCGGAAGTTAAAGTCGATTACGACGAATTGCGCGATTACGTTCGGCACAACGGCATGCCGGGAATCGCTGTTAATACGCGGCGGGAAATTGGCTCCAACATTATCGAGGTGATGAGGGATATAAAAATCGTCGTGGCGGATATGAACGAAAACCTGCTCCACCCTCTTGGCCTTCACCTCGCTCAGACTGCAGACAAAACGGAATATATCTCACGCTCCATCGACATGGTCACTTTTAACCTGCTCGTGGGCGGAACCATGGCTATTGTCATTTTACTTTTATTTCTAAGAAGTTTTTACAGCACTCTCGTCATCGCCCTGGCCATTCCGATCAGCGTGATCGGTTCGTTTTTGATCATCACCCTGATGGGACGAACAATCAATGTCATCATGCTGGCAGGCATGGCGTTTGCCGTGGGCATGGTTGTCGACGCATCCATCATTGTTCTGGAAAATATTTACCGCCACCGGCAAATGGGCAAAGACACCCTGACCGCAGCGCATGACGGAGCCAGCGAAGTCTGGGGCGCCATTTTTGCAAGCACTCTCACCACTCTGGCGGTATTCATCCCCATCCTCTTCATCGAAGAGGAGGTTGGACAACTGTTTCAGGACATCGCAGTCGCCATCAGCTCGGCGGTGACCCTTTCAATGATCATCAGCATTTTGGTCATTCCCGCATTAGCGCGAAAACTTTTGCACTATGAGGAAATGCATCATGCTTCGAGTGGAATATTAAAAACTATTTTTCGAAATGTATTTGGTTTGGTTCCTCTCGCAGCAGCGTTCAATCGCATTGTGATCGGTGGATTAAAGCGGATATTTCGTTTTCCTTTTGTTCAGTCAGTGCTCGTTCTGACCCTAACTGTTCTCCCGTTATATGGAGCATGGCTATTGATCCCAAAAACCGAATACTTACCCGAAGGTGACCAGAACGTGATCATCGGCATGATGATTCCGCCTCAGGGATATAACATCGATGAGATGCACAACATCGGCAACGAGATGGAAAAAAACTATCGGGCTTACTGGGAAGCCATGCCGGGAAGTCCTGAAGAAGCAGAGCTCGAAGGACCGGCGGTCCGCAATTTTTTGTTTATTGGAAGCCGAGGCCGACTGTTTACTATCGTAAAAGCAAAAGACCCGGAGCGCGCACCGGAACTGATCCCTGTTTTAAAAAAGGAGTTGGTCAAGGTTCCAGGGATGATTGCCATTACCCGCCAGTTGTCCCTGTTTTCCAGTGCGTTTAGCGGATCGCGCGGCATTGAGATGAACATCATGGGACCCGATCTGGTTAAAATCACAGAGATTGCGCGTAATTCTTTTTTTAAACTTAAAAATGTCATGCCTGGAGCACAGATTCGTCCCAAACCTGGAATCGAGTTGGGACAACCGCAAATCCGGATTCAACCCCGATGGCAGTCGATCGCTGAACTCAACATCGATGTATTCGAATTGGGTTACTCGGTGGCCGCGCTGGTGGATGGGGTCTATGCTGACGAAGTGTTCCTTAACCCGGACAAAATAAAGGTACCCTACATGCCGCGGGAAGGCATCGACCTCATCCTGCAAAGCCGTGAGCAGGATGTCAGAAAAACCCAGGACATTCCTGAAATGATTCTTCACACGGAAAAGGGCCGCGCCGTGCCGCTGGTCAATGTCGCAGAAATGGTTGAGACGGTAAGTTCCGATGAGATACGTCATTTCGAACGCAAGCGGTCGGTGACTCTGGAAATCAGCCCTCCAGTCGAAATGTCTCTTGAAGAGGGAATTAACCTGGTCAAAAACCAGATTATCCAACCTTTGAAGGACGATGGTACTTTGTCCGGCGAATATTCCATCAACTTGACCGGCAATGCGGACAAGCTCGAGAAAACCCGACAAGCCATGTCAGGAAATTTTATTCTGGCGGTTATCATTACCTATCTCCTCTTGGCGGTATTATTTCAACACTGGGGATTCCCGTTGATCATCATGCTCAGCGTACCCATGGCGGCGGTGGGTGGAGTGATCGGACTGTGGGCACTGAACCTGTTTGTTATTCAACCATTGGATGTTTTGACCATGCTGGGATTTATCATCCTGATCGGGGTTGTAGTGAACAACGCTATTCTGATTATCCACCAGACTCTGCTCCATATCCGGCGCGACAACATGTTCTACCGGGATGCAATTCTGGAAAGCGTGCGCAACCGTATCCGACCGATTTTTATGAGTACCTTTACCAGCATCTTCGGTTTGATGCCGCTGGTGGTTTTGCCCGGTGCGGGGAGTGAAATTTACCGTGGCATAGGCGTGGTCATCTTGTCGGGTCTGTTCTTCAGCACGATTTTTACGCTTCTGCTCATTCCCTGCCTATTGAATCTGAGTTTTGGTATGAAGACCGGTTCCTCGACTCCTCCAGCCCAAAGCCAACCGCCCGCTTCCACACCCAGCGAGGTAAAGATCCTCACACAGAATCCGAGGGGGTTATGACGGATAAAACCCGGGTTCTCGGCTACTGGCAAAAGTTTTTTGCGGAATTGTTGATCGGAACCTTTGTGAACCTGTTTTTGTTTGGCTGCGTTGGGTTTGCTGTCGGAATGATCGGCACATATGGCCTGAAAGAGGTCTATATAGGGGCAACCGAATGGAGCGGTTGGCTGCAATGGATGGTATTGATTTCCGCTCTCCTCTGGTACGGGCTCTGGGGACCGGTTCACGGTATCATTGCCAGCATCATTCAAACCGCACGCTCCAAATTCCAGCAAATGGTGGGCGGTCTGCATGACTTGCTGGATATCCTAGTGAGCGGGGTATTGTCGAATTATCCAAAAGTGAATAAAAGTATCCCTAAAGAAGAGCTGGCCCGCAAGTTTGATGAAATCGGAAAAAAGTTTTTGGATGATCTCAAATTGAAGGGAGGACCGATTAATTGGATGAAGGGACTGTTCTTCCGGGCCATATTGAAAATCCTCAAATTCATCTTCCTCGACGATGTGATGGAGGAATTGAATAAAAAGGGAAAAGACCATCTGGATCGGGCGGACATCGAAAGCGCTGTTCGGCGGGTTGGAGTTGAGTTTGTTATCTCCACGCTGACCGACCAAATGCTTCTGCTACAGGGCCTCAATGCCCTTGCGTTGATCTTTACCTTCGGCCTGCCCTTCTTTCTATTCTGGTACTTTCAATAATCCTGTAAGGGTTTGCGCCCGGCAGCGACTTAGACGAAGATAACATCTAATTTTAAATATGGAGACCATGATGAAACGTATATTGGGATGGGGATCGATCGTAGTATTTCTGATGAGCCTGGGCCTGGGAGCCGCGGCATGCTCACACCAGCATCACAAATCCGACTCTTCCAAAACCAAAGACTCCAGCATGTCTAAAAAACGCGAAGGATCCGGTTCCAGAGGCGACGGATACTGAGAACTATCCTCTTAGTTGGAATTGATAGAATTGCGGCCTAGAGGAGGCGCTTGTCTTCAGGTGGAGAGGGCAGAGATCCGTTCCTGGATGTTTTCTCTTTCGTGGTAGCCGAGGTAAAGCAGGCCATCCGCCAGTGAGTAGTTGTGGGGAAAAGTCATGACCTCGCGGCTGATTCTCTGCACGACTTCCTGATAAACTTCCGTCGCCTGTTCGGCGTTGAGCCCTTCCCTGATCTTGTAGGAAAAACCTAACGATAAATCATGGTTCGGTGGATTGCTCAAGTCGTATACGCCCCACTCTTCCGGATTCTTGGCCAGCGGCGTCCCTTTTTCCAGGTCGAACTGCGAAGCAATGCATGAAAAACCCGGCGAATCGAGAATAGCCTGGTTGTTCATCACAAAGTTTACCGAATCCATGACCTCGTCCCGCGTTTCGGTGGGGAACCCGACCAGAATGTAAAAATGCATGCCGATGCCGATGCGGATGCATTCTTCAACGGTTTTGTCGATCACTTCCGTGGGACAGCCTTTTTTCATCGCGTCCAGTACCCGCTGGTTGTAGGATTCCATCCCGAAAATCAGCTTGCGGCAACCCGACTTGTAAAGGGTTTCCATGCGGTTGTCGCGTAACAGGCTTTTCTCGAATTTGAGCTCTCCGGTCCATTGGACGTCGACGTTCTGCTCGATCAGTTTCTCGGAAAACGTTTTCAGAAAATTGATGGGGAGCGCTTCGTCGGTAAAGAAGAAGTAATTGCATCCGTACTTTTCCTTCAGGTTTTTGAAATCCTGCACCACCGTTTCAGCGTAGCGCACGTGGAAATCCATGTGGTCGAACGGAATCGAACAGAACGCACATTTTTCCCAGTAGCACCCACGCGATCCCATAATGGGCAGAACACGCTCCGGCGTCAGATACAAATCGAAAGGCATGCCGTCAAAATCCGGCGTCGGCAAAGCATTCAACTCTTCCTTGGCAAAGGGGCGATTCACCTTCACCTCACCATTCTTCTTGTAAATGAGATTCGGCACCTGAGACAGGTCGCCATCTCCCCGCAAATGCTCCACTAGCCGTAACAGAGGTGTTTCCCCTTCGTGCACGATGAAGCTGTCGACAAAATCAAATAGCGGCGAACCTTTTTCGAGAACGTCCACCAGCTTGGTGAACACGCTGCCGCCCACTGTGATATGAATTTTAGGCCGGGCCTCTTTAATGAGGTGCGCCAGAGTCAGGCCGGGAATAATCTGCTCGACGGAGGTGATGGAGATTCCAAGGATATCAATGTCTTCTTTGATGATATCGGGAACGTAATGCTGCTTGTACAAATCGTAAAAGAAGTTCTCTTCCGGGTGCTTGAAGGAATCGAGAATTTCCTGAGTGGAGTATGGCGAAAACCGCAGCTGGCTTCCGATAACCGTCAACTGCGAGGGATAATACGACGCCAGAATGTTGTCCAGCCAGACATCGATAATTTTCAGGGCTTCCATATATCGGTCGACCTGGTAAAACTCTTCCGTACGCAGAATCGTTTTCGCACCGTCGATCTGGTCTTTCAAAGCCGGGATGATTTCCTCCGCCTCGCGCAGTTTTTCAAACTTCTCTTTTTCGATGTCAGTGAGAAACGGTTTGGAGCCGAGCTGGTGGAGGTCTTTCAGAATACGATCGTACAGGGGCTGGGTGTTTTTCCAGGAACACAGGTGATCCAACAACTCAATGGCAAGGTCTCTCTGAACCACATCGGTGATCCCATGCTGGTTCAGGAATCCCTTCAGGGCCGGCAGGCTTAGATAAGGCTGCGACGGATGCCAGGACGATGGAAACACCAGATAAATCATTGTTACTTCCTTGGATCAACCCGGAGCGGACCGGGATCAGGTATCAAAAAAATTACTGGGGCTTGGGCGCCATAAACACCAGCATGACCAGTGGTTCCTGCGTATGGTTCACCACCCCGTGTACCTCGCCGGAAGGAGCCATCGTAATTTGACCCGCCGACAGTTCCTTTTCCTCAGACCCGACGGTGATCTTGCCCTTCCCTTCCAACAGATAATATATCTTGTCCGACCCCTCGTGGACATGCACTTTCTGGATCTGGCCGGGCTCGAGACAGTATACATCACAAAAAAACCGGTCCGAATCGAAAAGGCTGACCTTGTTCATTTTCTCGGATTTGAACTGCACCTGGTCTTTAACGTTGACAACTTTCATAATAATCAGGGTCCTTCCGAAGAACGGTTGAGGGCTATAATCCCCTTAAAAATCATAGAGATCAGCGGATTCTATCATAGTGGCGGGAGGCATCAAGCAAAATATAACCGGGCTTGGGGAGCCGATGGATAAGCGGTTGACTTCCCCAAGGGAATCCTCTATTTTGAATTTTCGAGCAAGGCGGAAGTGGAATGTGACGGCAAAGCCGACACGCCAAAGGGCATGTTATCATTGACTTTAGCCGTGCTGTTAAAGTGGGCAGAAATTTAAAAATATCGGAGCGTAGCGCAGCCTGGTTAGCGCACTACACTGGGGGTGTAGGGGTCGGAGGTTCAAATCCTCTCGCTCCGACCATTTCACATATTGGGGTTATAGCACTCAGCCGTGACCCCTTTTTTCGTTTAAAACCTTTTGCATACATTTCAAAATTGGCTATCCGACAATACGCAATGCGAAATAGGGAACAACATTAAATAAAATGATCCCTATCTTGAAAAATCCGATGAGTGCGTAGTTAATTTCATCGAACTTCTCCACTGACAATTTGAACCATTTTCCATGGAATCGATACATGAAGTCATGTCCGAACACAAACCATAACCACCAAAACAACAGCAATCCCACGTTGATAACCGAGCACCAGGCTAAAAAATCACGGACTGTTTCCAGTGTCATTTTTATTCCTCCTTATAATCAGCAGCACAATACTCTCAAAACATTTCTCTAATAAATATGGCTCACTTTACGGAAATTGCCAATTTTTGCTACTGAACGTTAAGGCAAACAAATTCTTTTTTTGCCATGGGTGGGTTAAATATGAGCGAGGCGTTGCTGAACCTGTTTTTTGAAATCCAGCGGATTGCGAATCATATTGAAGGGATCGCTGACACCTCCGGTGCCGGAGACGATGATGGTTCCAAAGTTTAAAATTCGCCCCCAGATGCTTTGGTCCACCTGGACGCTTTCCACGCTTTTTAAAAATACTTCAATGGTTTTTCGCTTCAGGAAACCTTCCTTGACAATCACCCGCTGGTTGGTGATCCCGAACTCGGCGCACAGATAATTGATCCATATAATGAGGGCATGGATAAGGGCCGCCGTCAGGAAGATACCGCTGAAAATCATCAGCGCAAAATTGACTTCGGGCCGGAACACAAAGAACCACTTGATCCCGAAAAGAGCGGCCGCTATCAGCAACCAGATCACCGGCAAGGTAAAAACAATTTTATGGCGCCGGGTCAGATAAACTATTTCTTCGCCGTCCAGCAAACTTTTGTGGATATAACTCATAGACCGGGTACCCTTATCTTCAGTTGTTATTTTCTGGAGTCATAAACCAGAGGAATCCCATTCGTCCCGGACGGGATATACACCGTGGTGTGGTTGGGGGAATCCGCCATTTTGAGTTGAGCGTTGATCGCTTCGTGCTGCAAATAATTTTTTGTCAGCGTGGCATTGATGATTTTTTGCGCCCGCGCGATCCCTTTGGCTTCTTCAACTCGTATTTCTGCGTTTTTCATGGCGATCCTCTTTTCAATCGCCTTTTTTTCTAATTCCTGCTCCGCCGCTAGCTTTTTCTCCACCGCTTCAGCAACAGCTTTAGGGTAATCGATATTACCGACTACTAGCTTGACTAATACAAACGGCGTTCCCTGCAGGTGTTGCATAAGTTTGGATTGAACCTGCGCGGCGATGACTTCCCGTTTGGTTTTAATTTCACGGGAATCATAGATCTGAACGGAATCTCTTACAAACGAACGGAACGGTTCCTTGACAAACCGTTGGTACCAGACCCGGCCACCATATTTTTCCACCACTTCCTGAATTGTGCCCTCGTTGACTTTAAACACTCCTTGGAAGCGGAATGACACGTTCAGATCGTCACGCGCCAGTATTTTAAAATCTTCGTTGATGGTATGAGGACGGAAATCCACATTAATGGCACGGTTCCTCCAGATGGCGAATCCATAATTGCCCGGACCACGAACGGCCCCCTGAAATCCACCGTTGCCCCACACTCGCGGTTGTTCAAAAACATAGCCTTCGTGTCCTTCCGGCGTATAGGGGTTGGTATACATCAAGAAAGTGACAATCGCCAAAGCCCCGAGGCTGGTCAGTCCGGAAATCAGCCTGCCTATTCCTCTTTCCATAGCTCCTCCATACATGCATGAAAAATTCGCTCCGCCCCGTTTTTTAGTATAAAGGCTATTTCAAAATTTCACGCGAAATTTGAAGGAAGGATGGGATTCGGAAATAAGGAAGGAAAGTTCGATAGAGAAACGAAAACTATTCATAAATGCGGAATTGGGTGAACTCCCGGCGGGATCAGATCATGCTATTGAGAAAGTCTTCGTCCTCCATATCGTCGCTCAGGTATTCCGGAAGTTGGGTATCTTTATCCACTTGGGAAATTTGGATCTGCATCACACTCAACCCCGAAGCATCGGTCAGGTTGGCACCCTTCAGATTGGTCTTCCCGAACATCACATCTTCATTGAATTGAGCTGATTGCACATCCGCGTTTTGCAGATTCGTATTTTGAAGATTGGACTCCATGAGATTGCATTTTTTAAGGTTGGCGTTCTCTAATTGTGCGCCCTGAAGGTTCACCTCCTGCAAACGAGCCGATTCCAGGTTGGCGCCTTCCAATAAGGCTCCGGACATATTGGAAAACTGCAGTTTGGCCTGCTTGAGGTTGGCTTGATTGAGGTTGACCTTGGTAAGAGCGGTTCCCCGCAGGTCGGCTTCAGATAAATCAATTGGCTCATCCGGATTTTGTTCACGCCATTGATTCCACGCTTCAGATCCCTTTTTAATCAACTCTACATGTTGTGCATTTGCCATTACCCTTTATCTCCCAAATCACATGCCCGGCCGCCTTGAGCGAACCGGCAAGTTTTAGTTTGATTTAAATATCACCTGAATCTCAGTTTGAGGTTTTCAATCATATCAAAATTTGATATGCATAGAACTTTGAATGTGCCATTTTTTCAATTTTCTGCTTCTCTGCGCCCGAATCATCAAAAAACAGCAGTATTTCCCATATTCCAGAGCACGGAGACTTTTCTATGCCGAACATCAGCCAGATAGATGTCCATAAAGTAAATGAGTTCCTTGAAGAGGGGTCCGCAACGATTGTCGATATCCGTGACTCGGCCTCGTTCGCAATGGGGCATATCCCATCCGCCCTTTCGCTGACCGAGGAAAACATTGAAGAAATAATCGGGCAATTGGACAAGGAAAAAACCCTGGTGGTGTGCTGCTACCACGGCATCTCCAGCCAGGGCGCCGCAGGCTACTTGATGTCCAAAGGATTTAAGGACGTTCATAGCATGATGGGAGGATTCGAAGCCTGGCAGCAGAATTACCCCTCCGAACAATAACCTTCCTCCCTTACTGTGGCGCTTAAATCAAAAAACATTCTAATTGTCATCCCTAAAAGCCAGTTTCAGGAGCAGGAGTTGTTTGATACGCTGGAGGTATTCAAAACCGCAGGCCTGCGAACTGTCGTTCTTTCCAAGTCTGGACAGGAAGCTGTGGGAATGAACAAAACCCGATATACTCCCGACGGCATGCTGGTCGACTGGGACAAACAGCAAGGCATTCCCGGAAAATATGATGCTGTCCTTGTTATGGGTGGTAAGGGCGCACCCAACTCCCTTTGGGAAGACACCATACTTCCTCAAATCCTGACGGATCATTTTCGAGCGGAGCGGATCATCGGCGCCATTGGATTGGGTGTGGCTGTACTGTCCCGCGCTTCCCTTTTATCCGACGAGGCCGCCGGGCCACAGGATGAAGGGTTTTTATCGGAGCTGGATACCGCCGGCTTGACACGTTCTCCTTCCCCCGTGGTTCAAGACGGAAAAGTGATCACCGCGTCGGGACCGGAAGCTGCCGCGGAATTCGCCCGGACAATTGCAAGAGAGCTTGAGTAACACGATTCGAGAGTCCCTCATGAAATCAAAAATTGTTCTTATCACTGGGCCGGACCTGAATCATCAGTACTTTGTTAATTGTTTGAGCCGGGAATTTCCTGTCGAGTGCGTGTTCGTTGAAGAGGTGACCTACCCCGACTTCACCTCCCCTTTTAAAGAACACCAGGAAGCCTGGGAGTGGTTTTTCCGGCGAAGAAGGGAATATGAAGAAAACCATTTTGCACCCTCGAAGCTGCAAGCACCGAAAAACCTGCCCAAGAGCATACCCATTGCTTCAGGCCAGCTAAATTCCACCCATACCCTGAAAGCCCTTGAGGCTCTGCAGCCGGATCTTATTGTTTTGTTTGGAACCAGTTTGGTCGGCCAAAACATTATGAACCGTTTTGCTAACCAGATACTGAATCTTCACATCGGACTATCCGGAAAGTACCGAGGCTCATCCTGCAATTTCTGGCCGATTTATGAAGGCAAGCTGGATTGCCTGGGCGCGACTCTCTTAAAAATCGATGCCGGCATCGACACCGGCGAAATCCTGGCGCAGAAAACCATAGAAATCGAAGAAAACGATACAGAGCAAAGTCTGATGGGGAAATCACTGATTCTGGGCGTGGATCTGACAATACAGGTTGTTCACAAGTGGTTCAAAGATCAATGCGAGGTGTTGCCTCTGGAAAGAAAGGGAAAATTGTTTCAGAAAAAGGATTTCACTCCGGAAGCGGTTTTCAAAGTTAGGGAAATGGTGGAAAGCGGTCATCTTGCGTCCATGATCAAGACTCACTTGAAGCACTCCGGAAGAACTACTTGACGGTTCGAACCAGGCGGACACTCATGGTAGGACTGCTGTAATCCTTTGAAGCCGTTTTATCGTACCCCCCGGCAAAAAAGAAATATTTAGCAGAATCGTCCTTCACCTCATCGATGGACCAAAACCCATATCCTCCACCATCCTGGAACGCCTTGGGGTAACCCACTGGATAATCCTTGTTTTTGTCGAAGGCCAGCCGCGTCCGGTCGGGATCAAACGTCAGCTTGTATTCCTGAATGGTCGGTACTCGCCAGTCACGGTATCCCCCAAACCGTTTGGCATTCATCAGATGTACCCAATCGCGGGCTTCTTCCCACGAGGCGGGATATCTCCTCTCAAGGATCCGAAAATCCTGGGTCATCCACATCAGGCGGTTGACCGAGTCCAAAGCCGTATCATTATCGTAGACGATCCAATCACCCAAGGTGACGCTGGTTTCCTTGAGAATCTCCTGGCGTTGAAATTCTCCATAAAAATTATACGCTGCTGCAGCGCCTACAAGCAGGATGACGAAAGCCGTTGCCATCGTAATCTTTTTTTTCAGCTTGCTGATTTTTTGAGACAGATTATCCGTCTCACCCTTCAGTGCCTGGTTTTCCTGGGAGAGGCTTTTAATAGAATCCTGAAGTCCCTGGGATTTTTTGTTGATCTCATACTGGTCAACACATTCCCGAATAATTTTGAGAACCTTGTTGAAGTCAATCGGTTTTTTAACAAAGCGGAAGGCCTCTCCTTTATTAACGATATCCTCAATAAGTTGCCGGTCGTAAAATGCAGTTGTCAAAACCCGGACTGTAGAGGGAGAAACACGTTTCACCTGCTCCAATAATTCCGTACCGCGCATACCCGGCATCCGGTCATCAGAAAACAATACCGCCACGGGCCCCCGATTGGCCACAATTTCAGCCGCTTCTTCGGGGTTGAGGCAAACCTCCACGTCATATCCGGCAGATCTTAAAATCTTGCGTGCGACGATTAGAACTTTCTTTTCATCGTCGACCACCAGAATTTTGTACTTGGTCTTTTCTTTGGTCTGATCCAATTTGGTTTTTAACCGGCATCAGGAGAAAAAGGATACTATCTCTAGAGGTAACTTACCTGAAGCTTACACCACGCACACAGCTGAGACCTGCTTGAAGTCGCATTCTCCCTTAAGGATTTTCTGAATGCCGTCCTGTTTTAAAGTAGTCATGCCATCTTCCAGGGCTTGTGCCTGAACTTCCTCGACCAGCGCCATCTGCATAATCAACCGCTTGATCTTCGGAGTCCCTTCCAATAATTCATACAAACCCATACGTCCCAAATAGCCGCTCTTACCGCATTCCTTGCATCCGACAGGCCTGTAAAGCTTGAAGCTTTCGTCATATTCCACGCCCAACTTCTGAAATTCAGCATAACCATATTCGCTTGCCAGCATATCGTACTCTTCGCGCGATGGATGATATTCCTGCTTGCAATGTTTGCACAATGTTTTAACCAACCGCTGGGCAACGATCAAATTCAACGCATCCGCAAAATTGATTGGATTCATCCCCATATCGATCAATCGGGTAATTGTTTCAGGAGCTGAATTGGTATGCAGGGTACTCAAAACCAGATGCCCGGTCAGAGAAGCTTCCAGAGCAATGGAACAAGTTTCCACATCACGAATTTCACCTACCATGATGATATCGGGATCACCTCTCAAAAAAGAACGTAAGGCACGCGCAAAATCCAGGCCAATTTTGTTGTGCATTTGAACCTGGCGGAGACCGCGCTGGGTAATTTCCACCGGATCCTCGGCCGTCCAGATCTTCTTTTTGGGAGTATTGATGAAACCCAATGTCGAATGCAGTGTGGTCGTTTTACCCGAGCCGGTCGGACCCACAACAAGAATAAGACCATAAGGTTTCTTCACGTTAGCTTTCATTAACTTTACATCCCGTTCCGATAGATCTAATTCGTCAATCAACATAGGCTTGCTGGCCGCCAAAATACGCATAACCACATCCTCGTTGCCCCCAACCGTCGGACAGGTAGCCACACGAAGTTCTATTTGCCGGTTGCCGTATTTCATCATGATCTTTCCATCTTGAGGAATACGTCTCTCCGCAATATCCAGCTTGGCCATGATTTTGATACGGGATACAAAAGCCCGCCTGTATATATTCGGAATTTTCTGAGCTACTTCACATTCCCCCTCCTTGCGATACCGGACCATCATCTCCTCGTCCCGCATACCCGGCTCTACGTGGATATCAGAAATTCCTTTGTCATAGGCATCAAGAATAATTTTATTGACCAACCGCACAATCGAGCTGTCCTTTTCAGATATCGCATTCTCATCCTCCTCCTCAGCCATTTCAACCACGCTCTCCTGGGTTTCACTGATCAAGGATTCCAGGAGTGTGGAAACGTTTTCTGTTTCTCTGTGATAGCTGTCCTTCCCAGGATCATCTGCTACGGGAGTTGCAAGAAGATAGTCGATAATATCTGCTCTCAAACCCACCTTGAACTGGATTTCCCTCCTGGGAAATGTCGTCTTGATATTCCGAACCTTGTCCATATCCGAAGGATCATCGAGTAACACAACGACCAACCCATCATCTTTATGAATGGGAACCCAGTGGTTTTTAATCAAGTGCTTTTTGTTCAGGCCTTCAAAGTAGCTTTTGGGAAGAAGAGTAGAGTCGTTGTATCCGAAATAGGGGATTCCATAATAACTTTCAAGAGATTTACCAAGGTCGGTACGCTTGACTCCCCGTTCCTGCAAAAGAACGTTCTCCAGGTCTACCTTGTCCTTTCTGGCTTTGACCAAAGAAGACTCCAACTCCTCAGGAGAAACAATTCCCTGATTAATCAGATAACTGAATTTATGAGGTTTGGCTTTAGCAAATTTGGAGTTATTGTGGAAGGCGATCGCCAGCATCTGGGCAACCGCAATGATATTCTTTTCATGGTTTGAATCGAACGGCTCCACCACCCGAGTATTGACAACCTGAAGAACGCCCATGAGCTTGCTTCCATGAATCATGGGACAACATAACATCGCCTTTGTTTCCACCCCCATTTCCCTGTCCCAGGTTTTATCGTACACAAGGTCCGGGTGATACTTGGTCAGAGATTCAGGGAGATTCACGTTATTGATATTAACCATTCGCTTTTCCAATGCCACCCATCCAACAACACTTTTGGGATCGATTGGAACCCTTCTCTCTTTTATTCCCGAAGGTGTTTTTATTTTCGAGTAAATTTCGTTTCGCCTTTTATCCACTGCAAAAATATTGACTATATCCGCATCAAACAAATCAAGCATTGGCAGAGTGGTGTCAAATAAAATATCCTCCATCACAGTCGCTTCTTGAATAGCCAATCCGATTTTTTGAAGTTTTTCCTTATCCTCTTCATGGGCCAGTTTCTCAAGAGCGCTACCCAAAGATTCCGAAAGGTTTTCCGCCAACTTCAATAACTGCTCTGAAAACGGAGTGGAATCCAGGCTGTTGATGATTTCAAGTACACCGATGGTTTTGGATTTGTGAAAGATGGGAACGGCAATCACCGAACGGGATTTAATTCCGATTTTTTTGTCCCATGAGGAATCATGGGCCAAGCCGGGGTGTTTTGCTAACTCTTTTTTATCGTAGACATCGACAATATTGAGCGAAGTTCCTGTTTTAAACGCATATCCCGGCAAATTAGCCTTGGAAACGTTGATACGTTTTTCGACAACATCGTCAGAAATATAGCTTATGGAAAAAAGTTGGGTTTTGTCAGGACTGACGGAGTAGATGACAAGCAACTCGCATTCGAAAAACTCCTTCATGCCATCTGTCAAATTGAAGAAAGCTTCGTTGATGCTATCGGATGAAACGACGGAAACCACTTTCGCCAGGAGGGGCTTGAGACGATCCGATACTCGTCTCCCGCCGCTTTTTTTTCTCAGTCCGCTTCCATCATTTTGATCTCCTGCTGTTTCCGAAGCTAAACCAGTCTCACGGGAATCTGAGCCTTGAGAATTGCCCGAAGCGGAACTATCTTTTTCTGTTTTTTTAAAGAAAGGCATGGCACAGTTAGGAATACATTTACAATGGGGTATGTTTTTAGGTTAAGGCCTGATTTTTGGAAATACAAGTCCAATTAAAACTGATGCTTAACCTTGTGCTTCCAGAGTTTTGAAAGCGAGCGTAAATTATCCGTTTTCAGATACTAGCCAGCCTTTTTCAATCATTTAAGAAAGTTTTCATTTCCCGCCATCGGTAAATCTACCTGAGACACTACATTTACCTTTCATCCGGACTGTTTGCAGAATTTTAAGCCTGTCCTAATGTGTTGCTTTTCAAGGTGTTATCGGGTATAATTTTTACATCGAAACACAATTAGAATCTGTGGAATCGGCTATTTGCCTGTCGAAGCGACCTCCCCCTTTGGGAGCAATCTTCATAGGGTGAATGGCCATCTCTGAACAAGCGGGTCTGTCGATTCAATCGGAAAGGACCCAGGAATTTTCAAGCCCCCTGAAAGACATATGATTGGTTTCAATCTGCAACACCACCACGGGATAAATATTTTTTCCTCAAAAAGGTCACACTGATGCAACTAAAAAATAATTCCGGGTTTTTGGTAGCAATCACACTATTTCTCGCCTTCGTATTTTTAGTCCTGTGGGAATTCTGGCTGGAAGATCTCATACTGGTCCACTACCTCGAAATTGAAGTCCATAAAAACTCCCTGGACCGTTGGACTTTTGTCGTGTCCTGCCTCTCTATCGTAAGCTTGACTTTGATTCTTCCCCTGAAAAGCATGAAGAACACCTGGGATGAAATAAAATCATTGAGAACGGCATTGCACGGTGAGCAAACTCTTTCCAAGGTTTTTTTCTCAGTCGATAACTCCATCATCCTGATCATCAATAATTCAAACAAAATCATGCAAATCAACAAAAAAACTTCTTTCCTTTTAGGTTACAAGGAAGATGAGATGTTGGGACAGGATTGGATTTCTTTTTTAATACCGGAAAAAAACCGTGCGGCCCTGAAGAATAAATACCAACAGTTTGTCAGGGATAAAAACCAGACCTTTACTCGCTTTACCGCCAATGTAAAAGCAAAAGACGAATCTGAAAAATTTATCGACTGGCAATGCGCACCCTTAAGGGATGAAAACGGCAAAATCTACGGCTCCATTAATTCGGGGCAGGATATTTCTGAGCAAATTCGCTTGAGAGGAGAGCTCTCACATTTTAAAGGAAAATATGAACCGCATATCAAAAAGCTGACTTCAGAATTAAATTTCAACAAAAAGAAGTATCACAGCGAGGCGATAAAAAGTGCAAATGCGAGGTCCCGATTCAGATTCTGGTTTGAGCTTGAAAGTAATCTGATGAACCTGTCGTCGGAACAAAAAAAGGATTCAGAAGATATAAAAAAAAGGATCCAAAAAATACTGGAATTGTTCGGTGAAATATCAAATGTTGATCACGGTTATATTTTCAAATTTACCCAGTCAGGTTCACATATGATCAATACCCACTTGTGGGTTTCAGGTGAGCCGATGATGGAGCCTGACCCTGGAGAGGAAACCTCTCTGGACAATTTTCCTTGGTTCAAAAAGAAAATCCAGCAAAAAGAAGTCATTCATATCCCGAAGATAGAAGAAATTCCTGAAGAAGCGTCTTCTGAAAAAGAAGTGTACATGTCTCAAGGAATCAAGTCATTGATCAACGTACCCATAATTCATAACGATTCTGTTATGGGTTATCTCGGATTTGAATCCAATGAAAAAGAAAAGAAATGGGATAGTGACGAAATCAATATTATTCAGGTAATTGCCCGGCTGATATCATCCGTTACCAGCCCGGCCTCAACGGCTGACGCCCCGCTTGAAATGGAAACCGATCCCTCCCCGGAAGAAGCCGCAAAAGCACAACTCGAAGAAGAGCTCCTTCCTCAACTGACCATGGAAAAAACTCCAGAGACTCCAGAAACTCCAGCGACTCCGGAGACTACGAAAACACCAGAACCTGCACCGTCTATTGACAAGGAATTGAGAAAAGTCCGTGAGTCCTTTGAAAGGGATTTTCAGGAAAAAATCAAAAGCATGGACCGGGCTCAAGTCCAGTTGACGTCTGAGTTGAAAGAGTTAAAAGCAGTTGAAACGGATCTGCGCGCCAGCCGAGACTCTATGGAGATTCAGCTGAAAGAGAAAACTGCCGAGCTGGAAAAACTGCAGGCTGAGGGAGGCGGTGGGAAGAAAGAATTTAAAACAAAGTTATCCAAGAAAGATGACGAGATCAATTCTATCAGAAGCAAGTTTGAAGATGAAAAATCCCAAAAAGCACAGTTGGAGAAAAATTTAAATGAAGTTCAAAAATCCATCACCAAATACAAAAAAGACATAGAAGTTCTTGAAACGGCGAATCAGGTTATGGGTGCAGAGTTGGATGAACTTCGAAAGGTTCAGGAAGAATTTTTTACTCACAGCATCCAACTTGAGGACGCCCAGCACGAGCTGGAAAGCCTGGGAATTGCCAACGAGCAACTCATGTCGGACATCAAGGAAAAAAATTATCTGGTCGAAGAGGCCAAAGAAAAAACGGCCCGCTACGAGCAAATGGATCTTCCCTTATTCACTTTGGATCAAGATGGTGCCATTTTGTCATGGAATCAAGCGGCGGAATCCATTACAGGATATCTTCCTGAACTGGCATTGAACCAATCTATTTCATTTATGTTTGCTGAAAAAGATGCCTTTGATTTTGAAAATGATTTCAAGACTCCTCTTAATGAAAATTCCAAACACCGACTCGAAATTCCAATCAAAAAGTACGATGGGAAGGAATTTAAAGGTCTGATCAGCATGACCTCTTTCAAAGACAGGAATGGTATCGTCAATATTTTAGGTTATCTGACTAATCTTTCTGACTCTAAAAATGAAGAAAAAATCGAATCCATCAAAAGACAGTTCACCACCTTGCTGGGCGACTCCGGATTGATCCTGCTTACCCTTTCCCCCAGCTACCATATTTCCGACATGAATGATAAAGCTGAATCCACCTTCCAATGGACTCGGGAAACCACCCTTGATAAAAATTTCTTCGAAGTCATCCTTCCCGAAGAAAACTGGGAAAAAGTTTTCTCAGATATTGAGAAACGAATCAATACCGAAGCCACTGTTAACTTTGAAACCCAAAGAGTATTGAGCGATAAAAACAATCATTTCTTTTTATGGAATGTTATCAAGGAAATTAATCCTGACGATGAATCTGTACAAGGGTATTTAGCGGTCGGTCAAGATGTTTCGGAATTGCAGAACGCCCAAAGCAAACTGCGTGAAAATGAGTTTTTGTTAAAATCCACTGTCGATAAAGCTGTTCTACTAGAGGAAAAGTTAAAGGAAAGTGAAAACAAGTCAAAGGAAAACGAGAAAAAACTAAAGGAAAACGAGAAAAAACTTAAAGAAGAAAAGAAACAGTTCGAGGAAACCCTGAACGCCAAGCAGTATCAGTTCGAAGACATTTTAAAGAGTAACGACAAACAAAAGAATGCGCTTCGCGAAGAAAAACTAAATATGGTGGAGCATATTACCACCGCTGTTGTCGATCTTGTCAACAACCCGATTCAGGGAATAGCAAATATTCTGGGGCAAGTTAAGAAGCAGGCCGAAATGGCGGACATCCACAAAGGGCTGGTTACTGTTGCTATTAACGAATGCCGGAGAGTCGCTGACCTTATTGGCAAGCTGAAAAGTTTCCAACCTCCAACCAAGAAAAACCTCGAATCGTTGGACGTCCACAAAATTCTGGACGAAATAATCCAAAATCATTTGGATTCGGTTAAAGACCGCACCATCACCCTGGAAAAAAATTACGCAAAAAATCTGCCTACTGTAGACGGAATCAATCCGCAGATTCGCCAGGCTATCGATAATATTGTCAAGAATGCCGAGGAATCTTTAAGCGAGGAAGAAGGCACGATAGTTGTTTCCACTGAGCAAGATGGATCAAACGTAAAAATTCATATTACAGATACCGGTTGCGGAATCGCAGAAGCTGATATGGATCGGGTTTTCGATCCTTTTTTTACCACCAAATCGGCCATCCATCGGCCGGGCCTGGGCTTGTTGACTTCGTTGGGTATCGCCAAAAATCATAAAGGGGATATTGATTTTCACAGCGAGCCGGGTGAAGGCACCACCTTCACACTCACTCTGCCACTCAAACAACCCGTAAGTAAAAACGGAAAATCCTAAAACCAACCTGTCAGGTATTGTCTGACATCTCCGCCCCTCTCCTTTGTTTCTCCTGAATCAATTTTTTTAACCAAGCATTCTCCTTTTTGAGCTCCTTAATCTGAGCTGCCAAATCCAAGCAAGTTTGGTTCAGAAGCTCCATCTCAGGATGAATTTCTTCTTCAATATTATTCACCGGATGTGTGACCATTGACTCCTCCTGAAAAAAGTACACGCGTTTATCCCCTTGACATATGTAGGCCCAGGGTGTATATTAGTGGCAACTGGTACTCGAAAGGAGCCTAAGCCATGAAAAACAAAGGGTTTACAGTCAGTGACTTCTTTAAACGCTTTCCCGATGATGATTCCTGTATAAGTCATTTAATGTCAATACGTTACGGGCTTGAATTTGAATGCCCTAAGTGTGAAAAATACGGCAAGTTTTCCCGTATCAAGAAAATGCCTGCCTATCAGTGTGCTTGGTGTGGACACCATATCCACCCAATGGCGGGGACTCCGTTTCACCGGTCCCGCACCCCGCTTCAAAAGTGGTTCTACGCGATCTACCTGTTCACGACTTCCCGACATGGGGTCGCGGCTAAAGAGCTTCAAAGGCAGCTGGGCGTAACATACAAGTGTGCTTGGCGCATGGCGCATGAGATTCGTAAATACATGGGCCAGGTGGACGGTGACGACAACCTTTCGGGCCACGTTGAAATTGATGAAACCTATGTTGGCGGACACCGACCTGAAAAAGAGGGACGGTTCTCTAACAAGTCCAAGATTTTTGGAATGGTGGAACGCAAAGGCAATGTCATGACCCGCGTTGTCCCTGACCTGACGGAGCGCACCCTCGGAACCATCATTGACGAAAAGATTGAAAAGGGAACGATGATTAGCTCGGATGAATGGAAATCCTACAAAGATCTTAAGCATAACGGGTATCAGCATGGCACGGTAAAGCATGGCGTGAAGGAATACGTTAACGGCATCCACCATACCAACAGCATTGAGGGATTCTGGAGCCAGATCAAGCGGAGTATTCGCGGGACTCATGTCCATGTCTCCAAGAAACACCTGCCGAAATATTTGGGTGAGTTTGAGTATCGATACAACATGCGTTCTAATCCTTCTTTGATGTTCGACCGCCTGATTTTGGCTTTTTAGGTTTGATCGCCATACGCTTCAACGTTTCATCAAAGAGCTTTTCGTCACCCTTGGATGGACGCTCTTTCGCAAACTGTTTGAGTTGGTCTTTCTTACGGGCCTCTTCGAGGCTTAGGTGTTTCCCGCGCGACATTCATTTACCCCTTTTCTCCTATGTCCAACATTATTGTATTTTCTTTTAACGCTGGCTTAATTACGCCTTGAGCATTTATACCAAGACTTTTAAAGGCTTTTTGAAGATTTCCTGCACCAACTATATTCTTATTTTTAACACCGATAATAACCCCTTTAAATGGCGGGAAACTTACAGCCGACCGAATTACTTCTTTATCAACCCCAGTCCAACCTGACTCAATTAAAATTTTTACCCATTGTTTACAGTAGTTATTGCTCTCCACATCATTATTACAAAATATCTCTATTTTAGGAGTTGGCTTACCTTTAAGGTCTAATATGGGGATTATTCGAGCCTTTTCTGTTTCGGTTATTTGGCGTGGCTCAAATTTTGTTAATTTTTCACGAAGACCTTCTACTTGTTTTAAAATTTCTTCTGGTGTCTGATTAGGAAATTTATTCTGGTAAGAGTCAAGCTGAGCTTGTAAAAAATCGTTAGTTTTTTCAACAACACTCATTTGCTCTTTGACTGATTCTTTTTGTTCAATAAGTGAATTCACGCTATCTGAAAACCTGTACTCGAAAATCCACCATAAAACAACCACAACCAAGAAAATAAGAGTTAACATGGTTTTCCAGACTTGCCGGATCATAGGCAACTCCGGCCATATTTTTTCGATCCATTTCCAAAGGTCGCCAAGTTCCATAATCCACCCCTCCAGACTAGCTCGGAATGGGCTAAATTATACACTACCATGATACATACTCCTAGGGGATAAACGCGAAAGTACAGTATAGCGAATAAAAAGCGAAAATAAAAGCTAAACAATAAATTGATCCAAAAACATTTATTTTAACGAGTTGCCCAAAAAAACAGGGTGGGTTCAGGCAGGTGGGGATTAGTTGTTGCTCATCCAGAAACGGCTTAGGTCGGAGGTGGTCAGCGGAGCGAGCTCTAACTGAGGCCACCGGGCCAGGGAGGTATGGGTCTCCTCCAAACCATCCCGAATCTTGAGGGATTCTTTCAAGTTCAAGGGTTGAGCCAAGATATCCCTGTAGAATAAGTTATTTAGCTGGTTCCTGTTAATTATGCGGTCCACGAAGTTCCCCTATTCTAAACAAATTAGATTCAAAAACGCCTGACGGGTTTTCAAAAAAAGCTCCTTCTCCCCGGAATTAAGACAATTTTTGATACTAGTCCCAAAAAATTAGCCCCAAATGATTAAAATTTTTTAATTTCCATTTAATTTTCCCTTAATTCTTCCCTTTTATACTGTTTCCAATTCAGGCTGGAAATCCTGACATCCTCATCATTGTTTCATGTTCAGGCAGCCCAATTGATAACCATGAACCAGGATTTCCCCATTCCCAGAAGGGAGGGCACCATGTTTTACCCAGTACGCATATTCAATAAAAGGGGCAAGCTAAAGAAAGAAATCACCTCAAAAACCCTGAGCCGGGCTTACTGGAATCAGGTTTTTGATCCGGCCCGTAAAAATATTCAAATCAATGCCCAAGGCCTCTCAAAAAAGGATCGGGAGCAACTGGGATGGGAATTGGACGATATCAACTTTTCTGAAGATTAGACTACCTCTCCTCTGTAGCCTTTGCCAAGGACAGTTCTTCTCCCTCCCCTGAGTTAAACCGGCAACCCTCCTCCCCCATTAGGGGGAGGCCCTATCCTATCTTTCCTATTTTTCTCAAATAATCTTTCTATTGATGAATCCAATATAATTTCGTAACATCTAACGCTGTCATTAACAAAGGTTCGTTATTTCCCGGGCCGCTACTCGACCTGTTTCCCATAAATACGGTATGAATTTGCTCAAAAATAAAAAACACCGCCTGTCTCTTGTTGGTCTGGTATTGATCAGCTTTAGCATAATGGCCGGGTTTTCTATTTTTCTGCATAATCATGAGTTCGACCTTCATTCGACCGATGAAGATTGCGCCCCTTGTCAATGGACCCAGATCAGTGTCGATGTGGACTCGGAGCTTCCTTCTCTCGATTTTGTTCCGGTCACTCTTTCAAACAAAGCGGAAGTTGCTACACTTCATTTCAAAAGCTTCAAATATTCCTACTTCGGGCTCAGCCCGCCTGCCTTTTCCTGAATTGAATTTTCATAAACCATAAACATTAAACAACTGACCTTTTTGGAAAATCTGTCAGGGATTATTCCGTCTGCAAAAGCCAGTCGAAATTGCGGTAGACGTACGATCTCTTCAGGCAGATGAGGTCATAGTCCAAATTCAGGAGAAACTCAATGTCTATAGTAAGAGTTATTGCCCTGTGTTGTCTTTTCTCAGTGGGAGCAACCGGGGTTTTTGCCGAGGATAAGCCAAATGAATCCGTAGGTCCTAAGGAGCATTATCCAATCCATCTTAAAGAAGTAGTTGTATCCACCCCTATGCAAAAAAGTGTTTCCAGCTCCGCAAAACCGGTTACCGTTCTGCATGATGAAGAATTGATCTTAAAGTCACGCGGCACTATCGGCGAAACTTTAAAGCAGGAACCGGGCGTTCATGGACAATCATTCGGTCCTGGGGTGGGCCTGCCAGTGATCCGAGGGCAGAGCGGTCCACGGGTTCGAGTTTTAACCAATGGATTGGGAGTCAATGATGCCTCTCAAGCCAGTCCCGACCATGCTTCTGGGTCAGTGCCTCTGCTTGCGGATCGGGTTGAAATTCTTCGTGGACCGGCAACTTTGCTTTACGGTAGCGGGGCAATTGGTGGGGTGGTTAACGTGATCGACAATCGAATTCCCACACAAGTTCCGGATAAAGTATTTGGTATCACATTTCAGCAAAAATACGATTCGGCTTTGGATGAATCTTCTTCAGCGTTCAAATTGGAAGGTGGAAGCGGGAATTTTGCTTACCATTTTGATGGGTTTTATCGGGATAATGATGATATTGATATTGGAGGGTTAGCGATTGATGTCCCCAGAGCTCAGGTCAGCGATCCCGGTCTAGTTGTGGATGAAAATCCAGATGGCACCTTAAATAACAGTAGTTCCAGGGCAAAAGGGGGTACAGCGGGTCTTTCCTTCTTTGGAGACAGTGGTTTTGTGGGCTTTTCGGCAAATACTCTGGAAAATATATATGGAGTCCCTCCGGAGGGTGAAGCTGGCGGCGAAACGATTCGTATCCTCTTGAAGCAGTCTAAATATGATTTTAAAAGTGAATGGAACAATCCCATTAGCTTTCTTGAAGCCATTCGGACTCGTCTCAGCTACACCGATTATCAGCACACTGAAGGGGAAGAAGCGTTGTTCCGCAATGATACATTTGAAGGCCGAGTTGAAGCACCGCACAAGCCTTTTGCAGGTTTGAATGGTGTTTTCGGTATTCAAATGATTTCAAGTAGATTTTCTGCTCTCGAAATTGAGGATAATGAATTTCTTGTCCCAGTTACTCGGAGCAATAACTTCAGTTTTTTTGCCCAGGAAGAGTTTGCTATTGGTAACACAGTTACTGAATTTGGATTACGAATAGAACATGCCACGGTAGACCCAATAGACGACGCAACGGTTCCTTATAAAAGCTACATTCCCGTTAGCGCCTCGGTTTCAGAATTATGGAATATTAATGACAATAATATCGTGACCCTGGCCTTCACGCATTCGGAAAGGGCTCCTCAAGTGCAAGAGTTGTTTTTCGAAGGATTTCATGAGGCCACACGTGTTTTTGAAAGGGGTAACCCTAATTTACGCAAGGAAAAATCCAATAATATCGATTTGGGCTACAAACTCATTTCAAAATGGGTCAACGTGCAAGTGGACCTGTTTTATAACTGGGTGCAGGACTATATCTTCCTTCAACGTACGGGAGCTTTGGTCATGGGAGATCCCGAGGCTGTTAATCAACAGGCAAATGCCCGGTTGTATGGTTATGAATCAAAGATTATTTTTCATTTGTTAAAAAACAGACAGGGTGATTTCGATTTAACTTTGTTCAGCGATTTCACGCGTGCCGAGTTGACAAATGATGTTGATGTTCCTCAAATCCCTCCATTACGCTGGGGTTTTCAAGTTGACCATGCTCTTGGAAACTGGAACTCTAATGTCCGTTTGACCCGAGCTGAACGCCAGAATCATCCAGGTCTGAACGAGGCCGATACTCCTGGATATTTCCTTCTCAACATCACCACGCAGTATCAAGTAAAGGATTTTAAGGGAGCAAATTTGCTGGTTTATGCAAAAGGAAACAACTTGCTGGATGAAGATATCCGTAATTCAGCTTCTTTTTTGAGGAATTTTGCCCCGGAACCCGGAATTGGGGCAGAAGTCGGAGTTCGAATCAATTATTAACTCATTAAGTTGACCTGCCCCCAACAACTGGACCAGCTTTTGGGGAGCAGGTCATTCTTTTGGGCAACCCGAGATCAGTTTTTTGAGTGTACGGGTCTGGCCAACTTGCCGGAACCCTATACCCGAAAGTAAGAACTCTTCTTGGTGTTGTTGTCAGTTGGGCGGGTTGGGTATTTCCTTTGTCTACGATTTGCCACTGGATCGACCCTCGTGCGCACCTTCGGTATTACATTTATTGCCGTCCTGGGATTCAGTTTTTAGCTAAGAAAACGGGGAGATACGGACTCTTTTCACTAATAATTATTGTCGGATGGAGATAACAGAGGCATAATAATAGAAACCCCAAAGTGACTAAAATCAGGCGGTTGTGCGTGACTCCATGATACGTTCCAGCCTTTTTACATTTTGGCAAATCCTACATTCGCCTCTATGAAAAAGTCCGCTACCAAAAAACAAAAACCCTCCAAACGTGGTAATGGCACTCCTCCTTCGTCCAAGCGCCAGTCCTTAAAAACAACAAAAAAAAAGGACTCTAAATCCGGAGCTTCGTCACAGATCATCTCACCCTTGAAAGTAGTCAGCCGGGATTTCTCAGACGCTAACATAGAGACTATTATTCATCTGTCCAACGATATCGTTATCAGCCTGGGGAAGGATCATGAAATCCAAGCCATCAATAAATCCGGCTGTAAAGCCCTGGGATATCCTCAAAAAAAGATAATCGGCGAAAATTGGCTTGATCGCTTTGTCACCCCTTCCATGCAAATGAGCGCATTAAAGTCGCTGCGAAAATTGTATTCCGGAGAGGAAAGCTCCATCGGTTACATCGTAATACCCATCATTAACAAAAAAGGGGAAGAACACCTCATTGAATGGGAATGCCTCGCGTTAAAAGATTCGGAGGATTTAATCCAGAGGATTTTACTGTCCGGAAGAGATATCACCCAACAGAAGCTGGTCGAAAAGGAGCTCATTCAAAGCGAGTGGGATATGGCGCTGGCCCAAAAAATAGCGCGTTTGGGAAGCTGGGTTTACAACATGAGCACCCAGGAGATCAGATTGTCCAAGGAAACCCACAGGATCTTCGAAACCAGTCCGCAAGCCTTTCAAGGAACTTATAAGACATTTTTAAAATTAATCCACCCGGATGACCGACAGAGGGTGGACACATCCCATCGGGAATCCTTTCGCACCGGCAAAGGGCATCAGGTCGAATACCGGATTCCGTTGCCCAACGATACAGAGAGAATAATTTATGAAGAATCGAAAGTTTTCCTTGATGACCTGGACAATCCACTAAAAGCCCGTGGAATCGTTCAGGACATTACGGAGCGCAAAAAAGTTGAAGAAGCCTTAAGGCACAGCGAACGCGAACTTTCCATTGCACAGAAAATCGGGAAGATGGGGAACTGGGTCTACGATATTGAAATGGACAAACTATGGTGGTCCGAGGAGGTGTATCGGATTTTCGGTCTTCCCTCAAATGAATTCAACCCATCCTACCAGGGATTTATGAATACTGTTCATCCGGAAGACCGCAAATTCGTCGACAGCACCAACAAAGAAATCATGAAAAACAAAAAAAACTACAGCATCGATCATCGAATCGTGCTGCCCGATGGAACCATTCGAACCGTTCATCAGGAGTGCAAAACTTTTTACAACGAACAGAAAAAACCGCAGAAACTAAGGGGAATCGTTCAAGACATCACAGAGCGAAAACAAGCCGAAGAAAAACTGAAAATCTATCAAGAGCAATTGCTGCACGCAGAAAAGCTTTCTTCCATCGGCAAACTTTCCGCCTCCATTTCGCATGAGATCAACAACCCGCTTTTTGGCATCCGCAATGTTCTGGAGCGCACTAAAATGTGTGTTCCGCTGGAAGAAGCGGATGAGCGTTTTATTGATATGGCTATCAGTGAAACCGATCGCATCGCCAAATTGACGCGACGGCTCAATCATTTTTTCAGTCCCACCCGGGAAAGCAAAGAGCCGGTACAGATCAATCGGATTCTGGAGGAAATTGTACTATTGACCCAAAAGGAGTTAGAGGACAGAAATATCAGCCTTAAAATCCAGTACAGTGAAACCCTTCCAGAAGTATCAGCCGTCCCGGATCAGATCAAGCAGGTAGCTCTGAACCTCTTCCAAAATGCCATGGATGCCATTCCCGAAACCGGCGGAAAAATCAGTTTGAGCACTTACCATCAGAACTCCCATTTATATTTCATAGTTGAGGACAATGGAATTGGAATGGACGAAGAAACCCGGAAGGACATTTTTGAGCCCTTTTTTACCACCAAATCCAAGGAAGAGGGAACCGGTCTGGGACTCTGGGTATCCCAGAGTATTGTCCAGTCTCACGGGGGTCTTATTAAAGTAGAGACCCAGTGCAGTAAGGGAACCTGCTTTACGGTCTCCCTGCCGATTCCATAACTCCGCCTGGCAAAACTCCTAACAATTGGTACTCCGCACAAGCCTCGACCCTCTCTACTCCCATATCTTCCCAGATAACAAGTCCTTTGGCTAAAAAAAGCAAAAACGGTCAATTTTGTGCAATCTTCGAAATTCAATCAATGAAAATTATATCAATAGGTTATGTAAAAAGTGACAGAAATTGGCAAAAGAGAGCCTATAATTGGCAGATAACCCCCTCTTTCATAGCACCCAAGTCCCTTATTTAGACCAGCCACGCAAAAAAATTGCCCGGTAAGCCTTTTATATTCAAATATGTAATTAAAATTGACTATTTAGAGGCTTTCTTGGCACATTTCCTGCTGTATTTAGGGCATATAATACTCTTCTTGGGGTATATAGATCTATAGTTATTAACAAGAGAGAGGTAACTGAAGATGCAAAAAGTTAAGTTTTGGCTAGTTCAAATCGTGATGGTGGCTTTTGTGAGCACGGTCTTCGGGTCACCAGTCCTGGCACACGGTAACGGTGGCCATGGATCGTACAAGAAGCCGTACAAGAAGTGGTACAAGAGCTACAAAATGAGCAAGCTCAAAAAGCGTAATCCCGAAAAATGGGAAAAAAGGTTACAGAAAAAGCTGGAAAGAAAAATTGCCCGGCAAGTACGAAAAATTGATAAGTACGAAAACAAGATTGAAAAACTTTCCAATCGCAATCAGAACAAGAAATGGGTAAAAAGAAAAATGAGGCGAATGGAGAGAAAGCTTGCTTGGAACAAGAAAAAGCTTGCTTGGTACGAAAAGAAGCTTGCCAAGTACAGTCAACCTGAACCTACGGAACCGGCTGATCCGAAACCGACTGAACCGGAACCGACCGATCCTCCGGCTGATCCTACGGAACCGACCAATCCTCCGCAGGATCCTCCTCCACCTACGTGTAGCATTGAGAACACATTTCTCTGTGACGAAGCCCAATGCGCAGAGAACGAATGGACCTGGATCGAGTTTGCCGGTTGTGTTCCCTAGTTAACAATCAAATCGAAAGATTTGTTAATTAGCAAAACGCCTGACGGTTTGACCGTCAGGCGTTTTTTTTTATGTCTTTATCCTCAACACACTGGCTGGGGTACCCTTCGGGTGATCAATTCCGGGTTTGACTTAATCCGTGCTTTTTCAGCTTCCGGTAAAAGGTGGTTCGACTGATGCTTAAAAGATTCGAGGCCTCGGAAATGTTCCAGTTGGTCATTTTGAGGGCACTCAGGAGGGTCTGCTTCTCCCCTTCATCAAGAGATATCCTGCTGGAATCCCCTGAGTTCCCTTCTAATTCGTCCGATGATGGGCCCTCTTTCCGGGGTGAATCCGATTTACCCTTGGCCGGAGCCGGTGTCTCCTCATGCGCTTTTTGGATTTCCTGAGGAAGGTGCTCGACTTCAACCGTACCCGTCTGGGACATCAGCATTGATTGCAAAATCACATTCTGAAGTTGTCGAACGTTTCCGGGCCACCGGTAACGATTCAAGATATCCATCGCGTCAGACGAAATATGGCTAATTTCCTTATTCAACTCATCTTTAAATTTGTTCAAGAGATAATTACACAAGAGGGGGATATCATTTTTTCTTTCTCTCAACGGAGGCACATGAATGGTAAAAACCACCAGGCGGTAGTACAAATCTTCGCGGAAATTCCCTTTTTCAACTTCTTTCTGCAGGTCTTTATTGGTTGCCGATACCACTCTCACATTGACCTTGATTTTTTTGGTGCCCCCTACTCTCTCAAAACTTTTCTCCTCAAGAAATCGTAAGAGCTTGACCTGGAGCTTCAGGCTCATATCGGCTATTTCATCGAAAAACAGAGTCCCGCCGTCTGCCAATTCCAGCTTGCCGCGATGGGTTCCCACAGCACCGGTAAAAGCCCCTTTTTCATGACCAAACATTTCAGTCTCGAGCAGGCTTTCAGCCAGTGCGCTGCAATTGATATCGATGAATGGCCTGTTTTCCTCCAATCCACTGAAATGGATGGCGCGAGCCACCAGTTCCTTGCCCGTTCCACTTTCGCCGTTGATATACACATTGACATTGCTGTCTTTGACCTGCTCAATTTGGTTAAAAACATTTTTGATCGCTTGGCTCTCACCCACAATATTTTTGTAGGCGAAATCGCTTTCCATGTTTTTTTCCATATTGCGGATTTCGCCCATGACCCGGGTCTGATCCAAAGCATCCTCCACCGTAGACAGCAACTTTTCGCGGTCTGCGGGTTTGATAATATAATCCGCAGCCCCCAGTTTCAGCGCCTGAACCGCCGTATCCACAACATTATTGGAGGTGACCATGATGACCCCTATTTTGGAGTTCTCCGTCTTGATCCTTTTGAGAACCTCCAATCCGTCCATTTCCGGCATTTGAACATCCAGACACACAATACCGGGATTACGATCCAGCGCTTTCAGACAATCCGGCCCATTGGTAAACCCCTCCACCTCATATCCGGCTTTCTCCAGAAAATAGGCGAGCAAACCTCCGGATTCAGGCTCGTCGTCCACAACGAAAATTAAAGGTTTCTTCATAATTTGATTATTCCCAAAAAGGCAACTACAATATTTTGTTGGGTTTAGCGAACTAAACAAGCTGGAGCGAAATAAACCTATAATCTCTTGTTTTATAAGGGTAATCTAATTTGATTTTTTTGGCAATCCCGGATAAACAATCAATTCATTATTAATGCCAATGGCATGTCAAGCATGAACGATACGAGCCCTGCCGACAAATCAAAAGTTTTGATCGTAGATGATAATCCTACGAACTTGAGTATTCTAGAAGAAATTCTGGAAGAAAATTATCTCATCTCTATTGCACAGAGCGGCGCGCAGGCTCTGAGCATTACAGAGAAGTTTTTGCCGGACTTGATTCTCCTTGACGTCAACATGCCGGAAATGGACGGATTTGAAACATGCCGAAAATTGAAATCCCAGAACGACACTCGCAATATCCCGGTGATTTTCATTACCGCCCGGGTCGAACCAGAAGATGTTGTCCAGGGATTTAAAGAGGGAGGAGTGGATTATATCACCAAACCCTTCAATCATAGCGAAGTGATTGAGCGGGTCCAAACCCATTTGAAGGTTCAACAATTGATACGGCAGCTGGAATCCAAAAATGTCCAATTAAAAGAACTCAATGAAATTAAAAACAGTTTTCTGGGAATGGCGTCTCACGATATGAGAAATTATCTGAGTGCAATCAAGGGTTATTCACAGATTCTTCGAGAAGACAAAAAGGAACTGCCCGAGGAAACTAAAGATCAGTTTCTGGACTTTATCAATAAAAGCAGTGAGAACATGCTGAAAATGGTCAATGATCTTTTAGACGTATCTGTCATTGAAAGCGGAAAATTGCAGTTGGATCTTCAGCCTGAATCATTTAAAGAGCTTATCAATCATCACATCATGATTAATCAGTTTTTTGCCGACAAAAAAAAGATCCAATTTCAATCCGACCTCCAGGACATTCCCAAATGCCTGATTGATGCCAACAAAATAGGCCAGGTCATTGACAACCTGATCAGCAATGCCATTAAATTTTCCGAATCCGGGACAACTATTTTTATCAGCCTGAAAGAGGAGGAAGGAAAACTGGTTTTCAGTGTCAAGGACGAGGGGCCGGGAATTTCCGACGAGGACCAGGCAAAGCTGTTTCAGCACTTCCAAAAACTATCCGCACGGCCCACAGCCGGCGAAGCCAGTTCGGGCCTGGGGCTGGCCATTTCCAAGAAAATGATTCAGGCTCATGAGGGCTTTCTGAGTGTGGACAGCCAACTGGGATCGGGAGCAACCTTCTGGTTTGAAATTCCTCTAAAAAAGTGAGTCGTTGAAAGGTCGCCAGTCATTTTTCGCTGACACCTTTTCCTGAGACTCCGGCATTTTCAAAAGTCGCCATCTCCGAAAAGATTTTTACCCCCGCCTCCAAAAGGTTCATGCCGATGACGGCGCCGGTCCCCTCTCCCAGACGCATTCCAAAATCAAATAAGGCTTCCTGTTGAAGCTGTTCAAGAACCACCCTATGCGCCGGCTCCCGGGACCGGTGCGACATAAACATGTAATCACCAGCGGCAGGATTCAATCGGTGCGCAATCAACGCGCCCGCGCCAGATATAACCCCATCAATCACCACCGGCGTCCGGGATTCTGCGCTTCCCAATATAAACCCGCATATTCCGGCAATTTCAAATCCTCCGACTTTGGCCAGGACTTCCAGCGGGTCATTGGTATCCGGTTGGTTGATCCGTAGTGCTTTCTCGACAACATCAATTTTTTTTTGCAGAGTTTCATCATCAATTCCGGTTCCGCGCCCGGTAATCTCTTTCACGGAACGTTGCGTCAAACCGGCGATAACGGCGGCACTGGCGGTCGTGTTAGCAATTCCCATGTCTCCCGTTCCCAGGATGTCAACGCCTCTTTCAGTCGCTTCGTGAGCCAACTCCATTCCCACCCGAATCGCTTTTTCAGCCTGCGCGCGCGTCATACTGGGACCCAGAGACAAATCTCCGGTTCCCATGGCAATTTTTCTATCCAGAAGATTGGGGACCTCTCCAAAATTAAAGTTGACTCCCATATCAACCACAACCACTTCCGTATTGAAATGCCTGGCCAACACATTGATGGCGGCTCCACCTTTCAAAAAATTAAGCACCATCTGAGGTGTCACTTCTGCCGGAAATGCGCTGACCCCCTGCTGCGCGACTCCATGGTCTGCAGCAAACACGCATACAGCCTTTTTCCTTACTCGTGGGCGGACCCCACCCTTGATCGCAGCATATCGCCGCCCCAGCTCCTCCAAACGCCCCAAACTTCCCGGAGGTTTGGTCAATGAATCCAGATGTTTTTGAGCTTGAGTTAGATCTTCTTCAGAAACACAGGAGATTTTTTTGACAATTTCCTGAAAATCAAATTCCACGATTCACACCCCTGAACAAAACGCCGTTAGCGAATTCCTAACCCCTGAAGTATCCACACTAATAGAATCAGAGATAGAAATGACGTCACAAACATAACCCGATGACTTCTGGAAATGTCATCGATCTCAATATCCTTATACGAATCCCCAATAAAAGGCTTATGGACTAAATTCCCACGGTAGTCGCTTGGCCCTCCCAGCTGAATACCCAAGGCTCCAGCCATCACCGCTTCTGGGATTCCTGCATTCGGACTCAAATGCTTGCTGCCGTCACGCATCATGATGTCCCACGCATGAAAAGCACGGTATCGACAAAACCATGAAGCCAGAACCATCAGCATCCCCCCGATTCGTGCGGGAATCCAGTTCACGACATCATCCAGGCGTGCCGGGAATTTTCCGAACCATTCATAATCCTTGTTCCTGTACCCGAACATAGAATCCAGCGTGTTGATGCACTTATATCCCAAAGCCAATGGGGCACCACCTAGGCAGGCGTAAAATAAAGGGGCAATAATACCATCAATGGTGTTCTCGGCAACTGTTTCCACCGTGGCACGCGTGATTCCGCGTCCGCCCAACGATTCGGTGTCGCGACCTACAATGTGTGACAGAGAGATACGCGCTTCCTCTATTTGATCCATGCGCAGATGATCGGCAACGGGCTGGCTTTCGTCATACAAACTCCGTACTGAAAAACAGGCATACAGAAGATATACCGAGCAACCAATTTCCAAATATGGGTGTGCGTTCCCCAAAACCCAAAGCAAAAGCCCTGCACCGACAACTGTGATGATCAACAGGAGAGCCGTTGTCACACAACCCGCGATAAAAGGATTCAAAAAAAACCTGCGGGTGTGGATCTCCATAATCCCAGCCGTTTTTCCAATCCAACGAACCGGATGAGGGAAATTTTTGGGGTCGCCGATGCAAAGATCCAAACAATACGCCAGAATAATCTCGTAATACCACGACATATCAAATCAGCACTTTTTGGAGTTGAACTTCGATCCGTGAAGCTAAGCAGGTATTTTCCTTCTTTGCTCGAACAGCAACCCGGAAGTAACTTTTGTCTAGTCCGTTAAAATTCCCGCAATTACGAACCAACAATCCTTCCTTCATTAGATTTATATAAAGATCGTGTACTTTTTCGGCACAACCGTCGGACAATTGAAATAGAAGAAAGTTGGCGTGTGACGGAAAAACGTGGATGCCCTCAATGCCGTTCAATTGCATAAAAAACCGCTGGCGTTGCTGACGGACAAATATCCTGGTTTGTTGTGCATGGTTTACATCTTCCAAAACCCTGGTCCCCAGAATCTGAGCCAAGACATTGACAGACCAGGGAATCTGATACTTTTTCAAACGAGCTTTTAAAGTTGGATGCATCACACCGTATCCCAGGCGGACACCCGCAAGACCGAAAAATTTGGTCATTGATCGAATCACCACCAGATGTCGATTGTTTTGCATCCATTTCAATACGGACATTGTTTCATCACAAAATTCAATAAACGCTTCATCCACCACCATAATAATTCTTTGAGTTTTGCAATATTGCACAAGCGTATCCAAAGCATCTTCACTCCACACATGCCCGGTCGGATTATTGGGATGACCCAAAATCAACATCTCGATTTCGGGGTGATTCCTAAGGTAGTTCACCACCTTTTTCGAATCCATATGGAACATCTCTCCCATTTCATAATTCAGCGAATGCACAGGAACACGATTCAACTGAAAAACATGCTCGTATTCTGAAAAACAGGGATTCAGGATGAGCGCTTCTTTACGGCGCTCTAACAACCTGGGCAAGAGATGAATCAATTCCGCCGATCCATTCGTTACCAGAATCTGATCCAAGGAAACTTTCAAATATTCGGAGACTGCCTCGCAGAATGGAGTAGAGTCCGGATCAGGATACTCGGCAAGACTTGATCCCATGTTTCTCAAAGTTGAATGCACACTTGACGGCGGTCCTAATGGGTTCACGCTGGCGCTGAAATCGATAACATGGTCATCAGGCATGCCCAATTCCCTTGCCGCGGCATGGCGATTTCCCCCATGAAATGGATATAGAACACGACTCATCAAGCGACCAAATTTTTCGGGAATTTTATTCATAGACTCCAATGTCCCCTTAGTTTCATAACGATAATAGGTTAATCCTGTTCTGATCGATTTCCCCAGACATCGTGGAAAATCAGCTCTTCCACCGGCATTCGCTTTGCCCAACCCACTTTTTCCAGCATGGGCTGCTCCAGAAATTTTTCAGGATATCCCACACAAAGATACGCCACCGGAAGAATATGCTCGGGAATTTTCAATTCCACTTTAAGTTCATTCACATTTAAAATACTCACCCAACCGATCCCCAATCCCTCTGCCCGCGCAGCCAGCCAGAGATTTTGGATCGCGCAACACGTACTGAACACGTCTGTTTCCGGAATGGAATCTCTCCCTAAAACATGGGGGCCTAATCGGGAGGAATCGCAGGTCACGCAAATATTGATGGGGCATTCCAGGATTCCCTCAAGCTTTAAGGAATCGTATAATTCCTTTTTCCTTCCGGAAAATCGGTCCGCCGCTTTCTGGTTTGCCCGCAAAAAATTTTGATGGACCTTTTCCCGGACTTGCTTGTCCCGGATAATCAAAAAATTCCAGGGCTGCATGAACCCGACCGAACCGGCATGGTGAGCTGCATTTAAAATCCTTGCCAACACATCCTCCGGAACCGGGTCCGGCAAAAATTCACGCACATCCCGCCTTTTATAAATGGCATCATACAAACCTTCCTTCTTTAATTCTGAAAACTGATGGCTGGATTTTTGCATCGGATTCTCTTATCGTCCCTGACTTTCGTTTTTAATCGTTACGGGTATACCGGAAACCATGTGGATCACTCCATCGCAGCGTTGAGCGATGAGCTGGTTGACCCCACCCACCAAGTCTCTGAAATCCCGGGCAAGCTTGTTTTCCGGCACGATGCCCGCCCCCACTTCGTTGGTCACAAAAATGATCTGGCAGTGCATCTGTTCGCACTGGTCCATCAAGCGCTTCGTCTCCGCCAAAATAGAATCGGAACCAAGGTTTTCCCCGAGCAGATTACTGATCCACAATGTCAGACAATCGAGAACCAATACCCCATTTCGATTCTCAAGTTGCTCAAATACCTGAATAAGCTTTGTCGGTTCTTCATGCGTTTCCCACTCTGCTTCACGCTCTCGTTGATGTTTAGCAATACGCTCTTCCATTTCCGAGTCGAGTGCCTCTGCAGTAGCTACGTAAAGCTTATCACCGGGAATATCGCGGGCCAACATCAGGGCATGACGGCTTTTGCCACTCCGGCAACCTCCAGTAATCAATATTTTTTTACTCATAAGCCTATACCCTCAGGTCAATCCTTTACAGACCCAACCTCCAAAAACCAGAAAAACTGTTTCCATAATTTCCGTTAAAGCGCCGAAAGTATCACCCGTCATACCTCCCAAGCGATTGCGAAAGAACTTTAAAAGAGCAAAATTAATGATTACAAATATCGCCACAACCGCAATGCCGACAGAAAGACTTATTCCAAAAGGCAAAACCAATGGGATCAGGCAGAATGTTAGATAATGGTACTTTCCTTTTTGATACAACGCCTGCCCAAGACCTTCGGTTTTCCGGGCATCATCCATCCATACCAGACCCACCACCTGTGCCGAGCGGGCGAGCGCAGGAGCCATGACCAACCAAAGCCAGCAGTGTTCAAATTTCAGAACCCATATTCCGACAAATTTAAACCCCAGACAAAACAGAATCGCCAAGACACCCATGACCCCTACCCGGGGATCCTTCATCACCTCCAAAGATTTTTCCCTGTCGTGATGAAAATACAGCCCGTCAGCCGAATCGGCCAACCCATCCAGATGCAATCCTCCCGAAATCAGAGCGAGAAAAGCCACATCCGTCAAAGTGCGAAGCTCATCATACAAATACAACGATCCCAGCCAATCCACACCCGCCAGCAAGATTCCAATCAGGATTCCCACCAGTGGAAAATAAAGAAGTGAGGTTCCCTCAGGTTTGCCCGCAAACTTGCCCAAAGGAAAAAGAGTCAAAAAGGAAAGCGCCGAAATAAAATTCCTCATGGAATTTAGTGCTTAAAGACTTCGACGGAATGAAGGGGGAATATCTATTATTCGAATACTCGGAATCGGGCACAAAAAAACCCCGTCCCGATCAGGAAGGGGGTTTTCCAGAACCCACAGCCTCTCAGTCCGCGAAGAGTTAATGATTCATTTTCGGCAAGGTCTTCTGGCTTCCGGATCACCCTACTTCCTGCACCTTCCCATTTGAAATCAAACAGTGGCTATCGCAGGTTTCGTTCCCGGTCACAGCGGCGGGTCCGCGACGGTTTCACACCGTCTTCCCTTTTCCAAAAAAGACAATTTTCATCTGAGCATACTTAAATCCATCAGGTTGTCAATTCTATTTATATTCGTCTAATAAATATGGAATTTTCATCTCAGGACTATTATTACTGATCCCCCTATTCAGTCTATTTGAGTTGTCCAAGAAATGGACAAGTTTGGGCCGATTTGGACCAAAATTGGCACATTTGGAAAGTGTGTTTTTGTTACAGGAAATCTATTAACTTATTGAAAATAAATGGGTTATTTTTATATCCGCCTGAAGAAGTCAAAATGGCACAGGAATTGAATGTATTAGATAGAAGAGAAACTGATTTATCCGGAAAAGGGAGGGCATGAAAATTAAATCCGGATAAGCGGCAAACTTTTTTGAAACGGATTGCCGCTAAAAAAAGAGGAGGTGTTTGTCATGAAACACCTGATAAGCAAAGTCGCTATACTGGCGATCATTCTACTGCTTCCGAGCCTGGGAATGGGATTCCCAAATCTTCCTCTCGTTGATCCCCCGCTGAAAAACAAAATTGGCTGGAACCTGAAAGGTAACGGGCTGCTTTATGTCAGCTTCGATCTCGACCGTAACGGCCGGGCCGATTACCACACCGTCCATTTCGTTATCAAGACCTACTTGACTGGTGAGCCTCTCAAGCAACTACCTGGGTTTTATAAGGGCGCTCCGGTCTTCTATGTCAATTACGGACCTGCAAATCAAATCTACGTGATTTCCAAAAAGGCCTTGTTTTATGCATTTGACGTAAACGAGGACGGCACTTGGGATTTGATGTATAAGGATGTGAATGAGGATGGGGTGAACGGCAACGAGACTTTCTATGAGAGCCCTTCCAACATGTTTTCGGTTCCATCCCAATACGCGGAAAACCTTAATTGAGCCACAGGCGAATGGGATGCCTACCCGGCATCCCACCGACCGCTTATTCTCTCTGCAATCGAAAATAAAAATCAGGAGGCGTTTTGCCTTTTCGCATCCCGTTTTCGGTCGTTTTCATCCAGCAGTTTTTTACGCAGGCGGATACTGTTGGGAGTGATTTCAGCCAACTCATCATGATTCAGATAACCTAGAATCTGCTCCAGGCTCATTCGTCGCGGGGGTGTGAGACTGATCGTATCGTCAGAACTCGTCGTTCTCATGTTGGTCAGCTTCTTACCCTTACAGATATTGACCACCAGATCGCTATCCTTTTTATTTTCGCCGACGATCATTCCTGTATAGACTTCTTCCCCTGCTCCCAGAAACAAAGTTCCACGGTCTTCGAGATTGAAAATAGAATAGCTGGTGGTTTTTCCGTCTTCAAGTGAAATCAAGACCCCATTAACGCGTCGCGCCAGCGAACCGCAATAAGGAATATAGTTGTGGAAGCTACTGTTCATCGTCCCCGTCCCCTTGGTAAGGGTCAGCAGTTGGGAACGGAAACCGAATAAACCCCGGGTGGGAATCACAAACTCCAAACGAACCATGTCGGTTCCGGAATGCAGCATGTTTTTCATGGAACCTTTACGCTGCCCCATAGCCTCCATAACCGGCCCCATATAAGTTTCATCGACATCGATGATAACGAACTCCTCGGGCTCCAGAGTTTTGCCGTCGATTTCCTTCATTACTACCTCCGGCCGGGATACAGCAAACTCATAGCCTTCCCGGCGCATGGTTTCAATAAGAATGCCAAGATGAAGCTCGCCTCTGCCCGATACTTTGTAGGTATCGCCGGCATCGGTCTCTTCAACCCGGAGAGCTACATTTTTTTTAACTTCCTTAAACAACCGGTCGCGCAACTGCCGTGAGGTGACAAATTTTCCCTCTCGGCCGGCAAAAGGAGAATCGTTAACCAGAAAGCTGATCGACAGTGTCGGTTCGTCAATTTCGATGACCGGTAAAGCTTCAGGATATTCACTGTCGGCAATCGTTTCACCAATGTCCACCTCTTTCATCCCAGCAACGCCAATGATGTCGCCGGTCAAGGCAGAATCCGCTTCAACCTGTTCCAACCCTTCGTAGGTAAATAGTTTGGTTATCTTGAATTCCTGCATATCCCCGGCCCGGTTGATCAGGGTGTATTGCTTTTTCGAGTCGTAACGCCCGCGTTGAATTTTACCGATGGCGATACGCCCCACGTAATCGCTGTAATCAATCGAAGACACCAGCATTTGAAATGCGCCTTCCGGTTCTCCGTTGTGCGGCTCCACTTTTTCAACGATGAGGTCGAGCAGAGGATTCATATCCTGATTTTCGCCGTCCGGCTCCAGACGGCAGAAACCCTGTTTGGCAGAGGTGTAGATGGTGGCAAAATCCAGCTGTTCATCGTTGGCGCCTAAATTCACAAATAGATCGAAAACTTCATCAAGCGCTTTTGCCGGATCGGCTCCCGGGCGGTCGATTTTGTTGATCACGACGATAGGCTTCAATCCCAAATCGAGAGATTTTTTGAGAACGAATCGGGTCTGAGGCATAGGTCCCTCGGCGGCATCGACAATCAGCAGAACGCCATTGACCATTTTCAGGATGCGTTCGACCTCGCCGCCGAAGTCGGCATGGCCCGGGGTATCGACAATATTGATTTTGTATTTTCGATGACGGATAGATGCGTTCTTGGAAAAGATGGTAATGCCGCGCTCGCGCTCTAAATCATTACTGTCCATGACGCAGGTTTCGGTCACCTGATCGTCGCGAAACGTTCCGGCCTGCTTGAGCAGGCAGTCCACAAGCGTGGTTTTGCCGTGGTCGACATGCGCAATAATGCCGATGTTGCGAATGAATTCACTGCTCATAGTTACGGGTACTTCCTCAATCGATAAATGTGTGTCGGTGTGCTTTGGAGAAGCCAGGAAGGATTCAACAAAAACCGTTGACTATACTTTATTGTACCGTAAATCCAAAGAAAAAACCTCCGGACATCGTCCGGAGTAAAGTGTCCTTCGCGTTTCAATTCACCGGGGGCTGAGACAGAGAACGGATATGTCGAACCAATTCATCGATCTGACGGTCGGTGAATTGAGGATAAGCCGGCATACCGGTATTTTTACCGTTACGGATCGCGCTTTTTAATTGAGCGTCACTGACTGACCCCATGGTCTCGACAGAGGAAAAATCCGCCGGTTTTGGTTCCAAGCCGGCCGATAGAAATCCATCGCCCGAACCCTGGTAACCATGACAGGTGGGGCATTTCATATCCAGATATAAAAGTTCACCTTCCGATTCCGGAAGAGGTTCCGAATGAACAACAATATCTCTTTGCGAAGAGCTATTACATGCCGCCAGAAAGAACATTATCGCCATGCACGCGAATGATTTTTTCATGAGCGCTCCCATCTGTTTCAATTGTATACATTAATGTCAACCTTGCTGTGCCCGCTTGCCGCTCACTGCTTATAAACCAACGATAAAACCACTCCAGAGCCGAGGCCTTTCAGCAAAGAAACTAATACCCAACTGAGCATGAGTACCATGGGTATAGGCATATAACAATAGGTTCCAATCTCGATAGATCCAATAAGCATTCCGATACACAAACCAAAGCGAACCCCTTCGCCGACACCCTTACCCTCGTAATTCAGGGTAAAAATATAGGCCATAACCGCTGAGAAACCCAATTGACTCATAAACATGAACAACATATTAGCTTCCTCTTCGGGACGCCACAATTCTTTAGTCTGGGTATAGAGATCCATGAGCAGAAACCCATGAACTAAAAATTCGTACAAAAACACAAAAACAAACGTCACCAATACCGAAATAAAATAACGCTGCTTATTCATGTTAACCTCCGTCAGTTTGACTGCCTGTACAGGCAGCTCTGCTTAATAGTTTATAGTCCGCCCTACCCATTGTAAAGAAATCTCCCAAACCCTCGACAGCCCCACTTTTGAGGTGAATTGCCCCATATGAATTGATAAGATGACTGCCATGTCCACTAAAGTCGCATTAGTCAACATGCCTTTTGGCTTTCATGTGTACCCGTCCATTCAGTTGGGGACCCTTTCGACCCTGCTGAAAACGCACGGTCATGAGGTGAAAAGCTTTTACCTGAATCTCCATTTTGCCCACCAGATCGATCTGGAAGTCTACAAACAATTGTGCGAGGAACGGTTTCTGATCGGGGAGTGGCTGTTTTCCCACCTGCTGTTCGGCGAATCCCGGAAGAACAAAGAGTACTCGGAGCGATTCAAATCCCATCTCAGGAATATCAGCCAAAAAATAAACCGTCCCGAATCATTTTTGCATGACGTTAAGGCTAAGATGGTTCCCGAATTCCTCCAATGGGCCGTAGAGTCTGTTGATTGGGGGGAATATGATGTTGTGGGCTTCACTTCCACCTTCAATCAGAACATCGCCAGTGTCACCCTGGCCAAGTTGATTAAAGAAAAACACCCTTCCATTAGAATATTGTTTGGCGGTTCGAACTTCGACTCGGAAATGGGACTCGAATATTTTCGCGTGTTCGAGTGGATCGATTACGTCATCTCCGGCGAGGCGGAGGATTCGCTCCCTGCCTTAATGGAGGCCCTGGAGTCGGGCGACTCCATTCCCAAAGGCGTGATTCACCGGGTAGACGGCGACATTCGCCTCGAAGAAAGCCAGGAAAATTTCAACGATTTCAAAAAATACGGTCCGCCGGACTACGATGATTATATCGAACAGATCCGGGAGATCGATCCTCATTCTCCCCTGTTGGATAATCCGATTATCCTGTACGAAACCGCACGGGGTTGCTGGTGGGGGGAGAAGCATCACTGTACTTTTTGTGGTCTCAACGCCTCAACCATGGAGTTCCGCGCGCGTCCCATGGAACAGGTCCACGCTGATCTCGCCCATCTGTCGAAACGGTACGACAGTTACCGGTTCCGGCTGGTGGATAACATCCTGGAGATGAAATACATCGACGGCGTGTTCGGAGAGTTCGCGCAGAATAATTACGACCTGCAGTTTTTTATCGAAGTAAAGAGCAACCTCACCAAGCAGCAAATCAAAAACCTAGCGCACGGCGGAGTGAACGTGATCCAGCCGGGTATCGAAAGTTTCAGCAACAATCAACTGCAGGAAATGGACAAAGGGGTGCGTCCCCTGCAAAACGTATTCTGCCTGAAGTGGGCCATGTATTACGGCATGGAGGTTACGTGGAGTATATTGACCGGCTTCCCGCAGGAAACGGATGCTGATTACCGCCAGCAGATCGATCTGATCAAATCACTCACCCACCTGCAACCGCCGATCTCAGTCGGCGATATCTGGCTGGAGCGGTTCAGCCCCTACTTCACCCGGCCCGATCAGTATGGAATCCGCATCACCGGTCCGGGAGTGGCATACCCCTACGTGTATGGCGGCGAGAACATCGACCTCATGAAAGTGGCGTACGATTTCGAGTTTGAGACCGACTTGAAAATCGACCCGGCACTGGTTGAGGAACTGCACCAGACAGTCGCCTACTGGAAAGAGCGGCATCAATCTGAGAATCTTCCCTATCTTTTGTTCACCAAGTCGATGGATTTTGCCACGGTGTACGATGAGAGGTCAGCCGAACATCCGAAAAAACTGAGGTTGGATGGAGCGGCCGGAAGAGCGTTTGCGTTCTGCAACGATGCACCGCGGAATTTGGATCAGATACACGCACACCTTGAGGAAAGCGGGGAGTCAATCGAACGTGCCGAACTTGAAAAAATCATTAAAGATCTGGAAGACCAACGACTGATGTACGGCGAGCGCGGCAAATATCTTAATTTAGCCCTGCCGCATAACTCCAACTTATAGGCGGTCACCCCAGGCAATTCCCTGCTGAAAAAACTGAATATTATTGGACCTCAACAATGTCGGGTCTCATCGGTCCCAAGATGGCCAGCAAATCATTTTTCTCTTTTTCCGGCACCTTGTATTTGTCCAGCGTTTTCACCAGATCGTCCACGACATAATCGAAATCCTGATTGGAAATTTGAAGACCTACATGTGTCGTCTTCATGTCACGCCCGGTATATTTGCAGGGCCCGCCTGATCCCATACAAACCTGCTCGGTAAGCAATTCCTTTAACCGGTTGATGTCGATAACCTTTAATCGGTCAGCCACCTTTTGATTTGTGATTCGTTTATCAGCGCCAACGGTATCCACAAAATCACTCACCACCGCCTGAATCGCTTCCTTCCCTCCCAGCCGATCATAAAGTGTCGCCTCCGTCTTGGACTCTGAAGTGGCACACGCACTCAACACAGCCAATAAAGTCAGGATTATGATCGATCGGTTGTAACGGGTCTTCATGATTGCACCCCTCTTCAACGGTTGGATTGATTTCAACAAAAGGTTAGCTTTATGCCTTCAAGGCATAACATCACATAAAAAATTCCATATAGACCATCCAAGCGATCATGGAAAGGATCAGGACAACATAGCCGGTATGCACCCATATCGTGAAAATCGGGTTCTCCTTCCGGGGTTCTCTGGGTTCAAGTTTTTTATTGTCGTCCATGTGGAATCACTATTTAATCATCCCGCCTGCACAGGTTGTTGTATCACGTTCTATTTTAGAGCTCCACAATCTAATTCTCACCTGCCGTGTCACCCTCTACCCGCATTATTTCGGGCTTCTATATATGCGCAAAATAGTGAACACCGTTATATAAAAGTTCACTCGATTTTTGCTTTTAAATCAAACAACGGATAATTCAGAAGCTTTCCATTTTATTGTAAAACAGCTCCCTAGAGCATTAGGGCTATTGGGTTATATATTTCAATAATTTAGGCACAAAAATTGCTTGATTAGCTCAGGTGGGAAATGTCGTGGGAGACTGCAAATGGCTTTAAGTAATAAAAAGGGATTCACTCTCATAGAGCTAATCATCGTAATCGGTATCATTGGGGTTTTGGCGGCTATTGCGATCCCCGTTTTTGCTCAATACAAAGCCCGGGCTTATGATTCCGACACCAAGTCACATTTACACAACATCTATTTGGCCTGTAAAAGTTACTGGGTCGATGAGGGCTCCAGCAGCGACTGTACAGTCCCTATAGCCAGCGGTACGGCATATGGGTACACTCAAACCACCAAAATCAATATTGTCTCTTCCGGCGGGGAAACTAATTTCACCAGTACCGCCTTTCATGTCGACTCCACCAATACTTTTTCAATAGATTCGGTGGGGAGTATCAGCTAAAGCCTCCGAGCTTAAACTCACTCCGATTAGCTCTCGAAAATTGAAATGGTGCCCCCGGCGCGATTCGAACGCACGGCCCCCGGATTAGGAATCCGGTGCTCTATCCAGCTGAGCTACGGGGGCATAATCTATTTTTCAATAGCTTACAGGGTTATCCAAAAATCTAGAATTATATTTGTAAGCATTATGTAAGCATGAGCGGTAATAAACCTTCAAAAATCTTCCTATATCATACCAAAACCTAGAAATTTCTATACGCGAAACCATAAAAACCTCGGAAATCTTCCAGTCCTTTAAAAAACATATAAAGACCAGATTAAGGGTTAACTATATCAAGGGCTTATCAATTATTACGAAAACTTAATCCTTATTATTGACCCTTAGAAGACGAAAAGTTTTCTATTACATTGATTTATTTTAGATTTAGTTGATTATCTGGTTTAAAATTCCAAAAAAATTATTTAATAAAATCTAATAAAATCGGGAAATGAAGT
>JANQEK010000041.1 GCA_028278405.1 Nitrospinaceae bacterium | reverse complement strand
CGTGCCGGAGTCAAGGGGAAACTTCTGATTTTATTCCACTGGCGCGGTCACTTCCTCTTCTGGTTTCTTCTCTTCCACCTCTTCAATTTCCGGTTCTTCAATCCGGATGCCGCTGTAGGCCTGGCAACCGGTGCCTGCGGGAATCAATCGCCCCATAATGACATTTTCCTTCAATCCAACCAGCCGATCTTCCTTTCCGCTGACGGCCACCTCGGTCAACACCCGGGTGGTCTCCTGGAACGACGCTGCAGAAATGAAGCTTTCCGTGCTGAGGGAGGATTTGGTGATCCCCAGCAACACGGGCATTCCCTGAGCCGGCTTGGCTTTGTTCTTGATCGCTTCCTGGTTTCTGGTGTTAAAGACCTTTTTAGTGACCTGCTCGCCCACCAGAAGATCGGTTTCACCGGGATCCTCGACCTGCAAATGCCTGAGCATCTGCCGCACGATGATCTCAATATGCTTGTCGTTAATGGAAACACCTTGCAAGCGGTAGACTTCCTGCACCTCATTTACCAGATATTTCTGCAGTTCATTTTCACCCAGAATTCTGAGAATATCGTGAGGATTGGAAGCCCCATCCATCAACGGCTCGCCGGCCAGCACGTCATCGTCCTCATGGACATTAATGTGCTTTCCGCGCGGGATGAGGTACTCGCGCTCTTCACCGTTGTCATTGACAACCACGACTTTACGCATTCCCTTAACAAATCCGCCGAACTTGACTCGACCATCGATTTCCGTGATGGTCGCCTGTTCATGAGGTTTCCGCGCTTCAAACAATTCCGCAACGCGGGGCAAACCACCGGTGATGTCCTTGGTCTTGGCCGTTTCACGCGGAATCTTAACGATAACGTCGCCCGCATTGACCCGGTCCCCTTCGTTGACATTAATATGTGCACCTGCGGGAAGGATGTACCGACGCAGCGTTTCGTCCTTATCATCCTTAATCGAAATACGAGGCTGCTTTTTCTCGTCCCGATGACTGATGATGACTTTAGAGGACAACCCGGTGATTTCGTCGAAATCTTCTTTCATCGTCAAGCCTTCGATGACATCGCCGAACGCAATGGTACCATCCACTTCCGTCAAAATGGAATTGGTGTAAGGATCCCATTCCACCAGGGTTTGGTTCTCCTGAACTTCCTGTCCGTCGGCCACTTTGAGCTTGGCGGCATATACGATGGAATATTTTTCCTTTTCACGCCCGTTCTCATCCTGAACCAACAGAAACCCGTTACGGTTCATAACGATGATTTCGCCGCGCTGGTTTTTGATGGTGCGTAGGCCTGAGTACTTGACGATTCCACCTTTTTTGGTACTGAGAGTGGTCTGCTCGACCACCCGGCTAGCGGTACCACCAATGTGGAACGTCCGCATGGTCAGCTGGGTTCCGGGCTCACCGATGGATTGCGCGGCGATAACTCCAACCGGTTCGCCGATTTCAACCCAGTCATTCGTCGCCAGATTTCGACCGTAGCATTTAGCACACAAACCCTGATGCGACTCACAGGTCAGGTTGGACCGTATCCGCACTTTTTCGATACCTGCATTTTCAATGATCTCGACCGCTTCTTCATCGATCATGGAATTGGCTTTGATCAGTACGTTGTCAGTAAACGGATCGACAATGTCCTCCAAAGCCGTTCGTCCCAGAATACGTTCCGACAAGGGCTGGATAATTTCTCCCGCTTCGACCAGCGAGAAAATATCGATGCCGCGCAGGGTTCCGCAATCGTCTTCAAGGATAATAATATCCTGCGCCACATCCACCAACCGCCGCGTCAGATATCCGGAGTTCGCGGTTTTAAGCGCTGTATCCGCCAAACCTTTCCGGGCTCCGTGGGTGGAGATGAAATACTGGATCACCGACAATCCTTCGCGAAAATTCGCAGTAATGGGAGTTTCGATGATTTCACCGGAGGGCTTGGCCATCAAACCGCGCATACCGGCCAACTGCCGCAACTGCTGGGAACTACCGCGGGCACCGGAATCTGCCATGATGAAAATGGAGTTGAAATCCTTGTCGTCTTCACCCTTGACGATCCGCTCGTCCTCGTTTTCCAGTTCGCGGAACATCTCTTCGGAAACTTTTTCAGTAACGTGCGCCCAAATGTCGATCACCTTGTTATAACGTTCACCGTTGGTGATCAAACCGTCGCGGTACTGCTTGTACACTCTCAGTACTTCGTCACCGGCCTTCTGAACCAGCGGGTCTTTCTCTTTCGGAATCCGCATGTGGTCGATGGAAATAGAAAGACCGGCTTCGGTCGCATACTTGAATCCCATTTCCTTGACTGCATCCAGAAGCGCAACTGTCTTTTCCCGTCCCACCTCTTTAAAAGAGGCCCCGATCAATTCGGAAAGGGATTTTTTATTCATCTCCTGATTGACCAGAGAAAAAGGCAGTTCTTTCGGCGTTACTTCATACAAAAGAATCCGGCCGGTGGTGGTCACTTCCAACTGACCTTCCAACTGGACCATGATCCGGGCCTGCAAATCCAACTCCCCGTGGTCGTACGCCATGCGGACTTCCCTGGGACCGGAGAATACTTTTCCTTCACCACGCGCGCCGCCGCGAATTTTAGTCATGTAATAACCGCCCAGGACGATATCCTGACTGGGCACCGCAATGGGCCGCCCGTTGGCGGGAGACAGCACGTTGTTGTGCGCCATCATGAGCAGCTTGGCTTCCACCTGCGCTTCCATGGACAACGGCACATGTACCGCCATCTGGTCGCCATCGAAATCAGCATTGAAAGCGGTACACACCAGTGGATGAACGCGGATAGCTTTACCTTCGATCAGAATCGGTTCGAAGGCCTGGATACCGAGGCGATGCAAAGTGGGAGCACGGTTCAATAGAACCGGATGCTTCTGAATGACTTCTTCCAGCACTTCCCAAACTTCGGAGCGCTCCTGCTCCACCATCTTTTTAGCGGTTTTGATGGTGGCGGCATAACCCTTCTGTTCCAGCCGGTTAAAAATAAACGGCTTGAACAATTCCAGCGCCATCTTTTTGGGTAATCCGCATTGATGCAGTTTCAGTTCCGGGCCAACCACGATAACGGAACGTCCGGAGTAATCCACGCGTTTCCCCAATAGATTCTGGCGGAAACGACCTTGTTTTCCCTTGAGCATATCACTCAGGGATTTCAAAGGACGCTTGTTGGTACCGCGCAAAGTCCGGCCGCGGCGTCCATTGTCAAACAGCGCCGAAACAGCTTCCTGCAGCATCCGTTTTTCGTTGCGGATGATGATCTGGGGGGCCTTCAACTCCTGAAGACGTTTCAACCGGTTGTTGCGGTTGATAACGCGGCGGTACAAATCGTTCAAATCGGAGGTGGCAAACCGGCCGCCGTCCAGAGGTACCAGCGGACGCAGTTCCGGCGGAATGACAGGAACAACCTGCAGGATCATCCATTCCGGTTTGTTTCCGGACTTACGGAAGGCCTCGACAATTTTCAACCGTTTTGAAAATTTTCGCTTGTTCAGAACGGAGGACGTCTTGAGCAAATCTTCCTGCAATTTGGCGGCCAGCGCATCGAGATCGAGATTCTTCAGCAGCTCCATCACTGCTTCGGAACCGACCATGGTTTTCAGTCCGTGGGGGAATTCGATTTCCGCTTCACGGTATTCCGCTTCCGTCAGCAGTTGGCCTTCTTTAAAATCGGATTCACCCGGATCGATCACCACATAGTTTTCGAAATAGATGATGCGTTCCAGTTCTTTCAGACTGAGATCCAAAATATGACCGATCCGGCTGGGTAGTCCCTTAAAAAACCAGATATGAGCGACAGGACTGGCCAGTTCGATATGGCCCAGCCGTTCCCGGCGGACTTTGGAAAGAATGACCTCAACGCCGCATTTTTCACAAATGACGCCTTTGTGCTTCATGCGTTTGTATTTACCGCAATTGCACTCCCAGTCCTTTACCGGACCGAAAATCTTGGCGCAAAACAATCCGTCGCGCTCCGGCTTGAAGGTCCGGTAATTGATGGTTTCAGGTTTTTTGACTTCGCCGTAGGACCAGGACCGGATTTTTTCCGGAGAGGCCAGTCGGATGCGCATGGCATCAAACATAATCGGATTTTTGGGTTTCTCAAAAAAACTCAGGTTATCCACAAGCGTGGTCTCCTAGAATAAAGTTTATAGAAATCAGACCCAATAAATTTGAGCCGCCCGCAAAGGTTGAAAACCTATTTGGCGGTTTCTATCAATTCCACATCGATCGCCAGGCTCTGCAGCTCCTTGACCAGAACATTGAACGATTCCGGCAAGCTGGGTACCAGGTTGGTATCGCCTTTGACAATCGCTTCGTACATGCGTTTCCGGCCTTCGACATCGTCGGACTTGACCGTCAACATTTCCTGCAGAGTGTAGGCAGCGCCATAAGCTTCGAGGGCCCACACCTCCATTTCTCCCAACCGCTGGCCCCCAAACTGGGCTTTACCACCCAACGGCTGTTGCGTGACCAGTGAATATGGTCCGGTCGAACGCGCATGAATTTTGTCATCGACCAAGTGGTGGAGTTTCAGCATATAGATGTAACCCACCATGACCTTTTGATGGAACGGCTGACCGGTTCGGCCATCGTAAAGAGTCAATTCTCCGGAGGAGGAACAATTCCCTTCGGCCAGCAGCCGTCGGACATCTTCCTCATTGGCACCATCGAACACCGGTGTCGCCATCTTTTGATTTGTGGCTTTGGCAGCCATACCCATGTTGGTTTCAAAAATCTGACCCACATTCATCCGGGAAGGTACACCCAACGGGTTAAGGATAAGCTCGCAGGGTGTTCCATCTTCGAGGTAAGGCATATCCTCTTCGGGAACAATGTTGGAAACCACACCTTTGTTGCCGTGACGCCCAGCCATTTTGTCGCCCACCTGAAGCTTGCGCTTCATGGCGACAAACACTTTCACAAGCTTGATCACGCCCGGAGCCAGATCATCGCCCTTCTTAAGCTTGGCGATCTTATCGTTCATCATGGTTTTGAGAATATGGATCTGATCCTTACTGCTGTCCTCGATCTCCTGCATCCGCGCTGTATCCACATCTTTGACCGGGATTTTAATCAGATCTTTGGACGCCATCTTGCCCATGACTTCCATGTCCAACAGGGTGCCTTTGGGCAACTCCTTGCGACCGATAGTCACTGTCTTGCTGGAAGTCTTACCTTTCAGCATGTCCCTCAGGCGTTTTTCCGTTTCGTTTTTCACAATCTGGATTTCATCGCCGAAATCCTTTTCGATTCTGGCGATTTCTTCCTCTTCAATCGCGATGGTCCGGGAATCCTTGTCGATTCCTTTCCTGGAAAATACTTTGACATCGATCACAATGCCCTGAATACCGGGGGGCACTCTAAGTGAGGTGTCCCGAACATCTCCCGCTTTTTCACCGAAGATGGCTTTCAAGAGTTTTTCTTCAGGACTCAGCTGGGTTTCCCCTTTCGGCGTAATCTTACCCACCAGAATATCGTTGGGCTTGACGCTGGCGCCGATACGAATGATCCCGCTGTCGTCCAGATTCTTGAGAGCATCTTCACCCACATTGGAAATATCCCGGGTGATTTCCTCTTTACCTTGCTTGGTATCACGTGCCTCCACTTCGAATTCCTCAATGTGGACAGACGTGAATATGTCTTCCTTGACGACCTTTTCACTGATAACGATGGCGTCTTCAAAGTTGTAGCCATCCCAAGGCATAAACGCGACCAGCACATTCCGCCCGAGAGCCAGTTCCCCGTTTTCCGTCGAGGGGCCGTCGGCGATCACTTGCCCTTTTTTGATTTTGTCGCCTGTCTTTACCAAGGGTCTTTGGTTGATACAGGTGTTCTGGTTGGAACGTTGGTATTTGGACAAAGCGTAGATATCCACTTTGGAATCCATCACCCGATTGTTGCTGCGTTTCCTCTCAGAAGAGCGAACCACGATGCGGGCCGCGTCGGCACTGATAACTTCGCCATCGCCTTCCGCAACAATAACGGCTCCGGAATCACGCGCAACGATCCCTTCCATACCGGTGCCCACCAGAGGCGCCTCGGCCCTCAACAGAGGAACAGCCTGACGCTGCATGTTGGAACCCATCAATGCCCGGTTGGCGTCATCGTTTTCCAGAAACGGAATCAATGAGGCAGCCACGCTGATCAACTGTTTGGGTGAAACATCCATCAGGTTGATCTTGTCACGGGGCGAAAGTATAAAATCACCTCCCTGACGAGCGTCGACGATCTCCTTCACGAACCGGTTTCTATTATCAATGTCCGCGTTCGCCTGAGCGATGATGTAATCATCCTCGACCATTGCGTTGTGAAACTCTACCGAATCGCTGACTTTGCTGTCGGACACCTTACGGTAAGGCGTTTCAACAAAACCGTAATCGTTGACCCGCGCATAGGTACTGAGCGATGCGATAAGACCGATGTTGGGACCTTCCGGCGTTTCGATGGGACAGATTCTGCCGTAGTGAGTGGGATGCACGTCCCGCACTTCGAATCCAGCCCGTTCACGCGTCAGCCCACCCGGACCCAGAGCGCTCAACCGTCGTTTGTGAGTAACCTCCGACAGCGGATTGGTCTGGTCCATGAACTGGGACAACTGGCTGCTGCCGTAAAACTCCTTGATGGCCGCGGTAACAGGCTTGGAGTTGATCAGATCATGGGGCATCGAAACTTCCAGATCCTGAATAGACATGCGCTCGATGATGGCGCGCTCCATGCGAACCAGTCCCACCCGGAACTGGTTTTCCAGGGATTCGCCCACGGCACGTACACGACGGTTGCCGAGGTGATCAATATCGTCGATGGTACCGATGCCGTTGCGAAGATCGACAATGTACCGGACGACGGAAATCACATCCTCAAGCGTCAACAACCGATTATCCTCAGGAATATCTAGGCCGAACTTCTGGTTCATCTTGATTCGACCCACTACCGAAAGGTTGTATCGCTTCGGGTTAAAAAACAGATTGGAGAACAGTGTTTTGGCGATTTCAGCAGTGGGAGGATCCCCCGGGCGCAAACGCTTGTAGATTTCGCGGATGGCGTCTTCCTGGGTTTTAATCTTGCCAAGAATCAGCGTATCGCGAATCGTGGTATCCGGACTTTCCTCATCAATGTGCAGAATCCCAAACTCTGAAATCTTATGCTCGGTAATTTTTTCGAATATTTCCTCGGTGATCTCCGTATTGGACTCCACCATCACCTCACCGGTCTCCTTATCGATGAGATCGTTGGCAAGAATGGTTCCAATCAGTCCTTCCGGATCGATCTCCACCTTGGGCGACCGGGACATCCGGCCTAATTTTTTGATATTGGCCGCGCCAACTTTTTTGCCCGACTTAACGATCACCTCATTGGTCTTGGAATCCACGACATCATCCAATACCTTGATGCCCACCATCAGGCCTTTTCCACCCATGGAAAACCTGCCATCGCGGGTACAGGAAATTTTTTCGACCGGATAAAACGTGGAAAGAATTTCTTCCTGGTTCATACCGAAGGCATTGAGCAGAATTGTGGCAGGCATCTTGCGTCGGCGATCGATTTTGACGTGCAGGATATCCTTGATGTCGAATTCAAAATCCAACCAGGAGCCACGGTCGGGAATGACGCGCGCCGAATGGAGGATTTTGCCGCTGACGTGGGACTTGCCTTTATCGTGGGAAAAGAATGCGCCGGGTGATCGGTGCATCTGGCTGACGATGACCCGCTCGACGCCGTTGATCATGAAGGTTCCCGTAGGACTCATAACCGGCATTTCGCCCAGGAAAATCTTCTGCTCCTTCACTTCCCGGACAGAGTTGATCACGACTTCAGAAACCTTCTCTTTTTCCAGAAGGCTGATGATCTTGGAGTCGATCAAAGTCCGGGCAGGAATCAGCGGTTTCCCGGTTTGCGGGTGCTTGACCTCTTCTACAATGTATTTTCCCGGGAGTTCTTTCAGGACACGGGCGCCCAAACCGATGCGCTCGCGGTCGAACAGGACCATGCGCACCATGATCTTGATCGGATCAGAATACGTCAGCCCTTTTTGCCGGCATTCACTCAGTTTGAATTTTTCTTTATAAATGACTTCCTGGCCGCAGGTTTCGCAAATCACACCTACGCCGCCCAGTTCTTTGTACTCGCCGCACCCGCATTCCCATACACCTACTTCATAGCCCACATATTCCAGACGGGCATTGATATTCAGGTCGGATATCGGGAAAACATCACTGAACACTTCCTCTAATCCCTGGAGGTTTCGTTTCTCGGGTGCAACCTCGCTTTGCAAAAAGTACTCAAATGACTTGACCTGTATCTCGATCAGGTTGGGGATCTCAATAACCGCTGGGATTTTCGAGAAATTCAACCTGGGCGTGGGATTGACTTGCGTCCGCTCGGTGGTTGTTTTTGTCATAAGGTTTTAGATTCCCTTGGGTTGAATTAATAAACGCCTGCCAAAAACAAATGTAAATCCGCACGAGACCGCGTTACTTGATCTCGACCGATCCACCCGCCGCTTCGATCTTTGCTTTGATCTCATCGGCTTCTTCCTTTTTGACACCCTCTTTGATTGCTTTCGGGGCCCCTTCAACCAGGTCTTTAGCGTCTTTCAATCCCAAGTTGGTGATTCCACGAACTTCCTTGATCACCTGAATCTTTTTGTCACCTACAGCAGTCAGAACAACATCGAACTCGGTCTTTTCTTCAGCGGCGGCGGCTTCTCCACCTCCGGGCGCAGCGGCGACCATGGTCGGCGCAGCGGCAGTGACTCCATACTTATCTTCCAATTCCTTGACAAATTCAGACATCTCCAGAACCGACATATTGTCGATAAAAGAAACAACATCGTCCTTGGTTACAGCCATTTCGAACTCCTTTCTCAACTTAAAATCAAAACAAAACGTTTGTAAAATATATCTCAGCCCTTCGACCGTTTGATTCGGTCAGCCCTGGGCTTTTTTATCTTTGATCGCATCCAGAGTACCCACCAATTTCCGCAACAGAGAACTGAATACGCCCACGAAATTGGTAGTCGGCCCGTTCATAACGGACAACATCTGGGAAATTAATGCATCTTTTGAAGGAAGATCGGCCAGCGCCTTCACTTCCTCGGGCGATACCTGCTTGCCTTCAACAACTCCAGCCACCACATCAGGACTTTTCTCCACACCCGATTTGGCATAATCGGAAAGCGCTTTGGCCGGAGCCACCGCATCATCAAAACTCACCAACAGGGAAACAGGCCCGCTGAATTCCTTTTCCAGAACTTCAAGAGGCGTGTTCTTTGCCGCTTTCTGAGCCAGTGTATTTTTGATCACCCGAAAATCGACTGAACGCTCCCGCATATGGGCGCGCAACGCGGTCATATTCTCCGCGGAAATTCCATGGTAGTGCGCCAGAAGCGCAGACTTGGCACGGGTGAATAAGTCGTTCAATTCATCAATGGTTTCCTGCTTCGCTGGTGTAGGCAAAATTCCGATCCTTTCTTAACAAAATCCACAACACTGAAAATTTTTACTCTCAAGGGAACTGCTACGTGGTATACGCCACCTTGATTCCCGGACCCATGGTGGTGGACAATGAAACGCCCTTGATATAAGTCCCCTTTGCGGTCGAAGGTTTCATCTTGACCAGAGTGCCCATAAATTCCTTGAAATTTACGGCCAAGTCTTCCACCGAAAAACTGGCTTTACCGACGGAAGCGTGGATGATCCCGGCCTTGTCCACGCGGAAATCCACCTTCCCCGCCTGAATCTGTTCGATCGCCTGCTTGATATCGAACGTCACTGTCCCGGTTTTGGGATTGGGCATCAATCCTCTCGGCCCAAGAACCTTGCCGAGCTTACCCACCGTTCCCATCATATCGGGAGTCGCAACCACGCGGTCGAAATCCGTCCAGCCCTCCTGGATTTTCTTGACGAGGTCGTCGTTGCCGACAAACTCCGCACCGGCATCCGCTGCTTCTTTCTCCTTTTCACCCTTGGCGAACACCAGAATCCGGAATTTCTTTCCGGTCCCCTTGGGCAACACCACACTGCCGCGAATATTCTGGTCGGCCTTCCGGGGATCTACCCCCAGGTTCACCGCAACATCCACAGACGAATCAAATTTGGTCGTTGCACCTTCTTTGGCCAGACCGAGCGCTTCATTCAAATCGTAGCTTTTGAGGCGATCGATTTTTTCCGCCAGGGCGTTATAATTTTTCCCATGCTTTGCCATAACTCTTTACCCTTCCTGAAACTAACCTTCTACTTCGATTCCCATACTGTGAGCAGAGCCTTCGATGATCTTCATGGCGGCTTCAACATTGAAAGCGTTCAAATCCGCTTTTTTGATTTCGGCGATTTCTTTCACCTGCTCACGGGTCACCTTCCCCACGTTTTCCTTACTGGGATGGGAAGACCCTTTGGCAATACCCGCCGCGCGCTTCAACAACACCGACGCCGGCGGAGACTTGGTGATAAAACTAAAACTCTTGTCCTCGAAAACGGAGATCACCACCGGAATGATCATTCCCTCCTGGCCCTGCGTATCCGCATTAAACGCCTTGCAGAAATCCATGATATTGATCCCGGCCTGACCCAGCGCCGGCCCTACGGGAGGGGAAGGCGTGGCCTGTCCCGCCGGAATTTGCAACTTAACCTGACCTGTAACTTTTTTCGCCATGCTTCACAATCCTTCCAAACTGCTCTTAAATTTACACGCGCTCGATCTGGGGGAATTCCAATTCCACCGGCGTGGCCCGGCCAAAAATCGACACCATCACCTTAACCTTGCCCTTGTCGGGATTGACTTCCTCCACCACACCGTTGAAATTCATAAACGGTCCTTCGATCACCCGCACATTCTCTCCCTTTTCGAAAATAAATTTCGGTTTGGGAGTCTTCGCTTCGCCCTTGATCTGATCCATCACATCCTTGACTTCCGCAGCCGACAAAGGCGCGGGGGTCGCTCCACCGGGGAACCCGGTGACCTTGGATGTATTTTTAATCAGATACCAGATGTCCTGATCCATTTCGACATTGATCAAAACATAACCCGGATAAAACTTGCGCGAACTGATCTTTTTTTTGCCGCCGCGAATTTCGACCACTTCTTCCGTGGGAATAATAATATCTCCCAGCTTATCGGTTAAACCGGAATGAGCGAACCGCTCTTCCAAGCTCAACTTGACTTTGTTTTCGAAACCGGAGTAGGTATGAATGACATACCACTGCTTGGCGGAATCCTGTCCGGCCGCAGGAGTGCTTTCTTCAGCCACAACCGTTTCTTCTGCTGCCGGTATTTTATTTTCTTCCGGAACCGCGACGACCTCTTCTTCAGTCACAGCTTCCTCTTCTTTGACCACATCATTTTCTTCTTGAACCGCGGAACCCTCTTCCTTGGTCACAGCGTTTTCTTCTTGATCCACGTCATTTTTTTCATTGGTCACGTCACTCGCCATAATCAACCTGCAATCAATGCTTCCACAATTTTGGAAAGGAGCGTGTCAACGATCCCCAGAAAAATGGACACGATAACCACTACAACCACAACCACAATGGTTCCACCCATGGCATCCTTGCGGGAGGGCCAAGTGACTTTCTTGACCTCGACTTTAACCTCACCTAAAAAATCTTTCGCTTTTCCCAGCATCGTTCCCGCGTGTCTAAATATACAGGCCAGGAGGGACTCGAACCCCCAACATCCAGATTTGGAGTCTGGCGCTCTAACCAATTAGAGCTACTGGCCTATTCAACTGTTCATAACAAGGCCAACTCAGGTTGGGAAACACCCGGCCAAAAAACGGTTCACCCGATCCGCGTGCGTCCGGTCAGGGCAACACCGTCGATCCATTACTTCGTTTCTTTGTGAGGTGTGTGCTTTCGGCAGAAACGGCAGTACTTCTTAAACTCCAGTCGATCCGTAGTCTTCTTTTTATTCTTGGTTGTGGAATAATTTCTACGCTTGCACTCGCCGCACGCCAAATGAATAATGTCCCTCATCGTCCTAAATCCGTTCCCGGCCTGCTCCAAACAGACCCAACATGACTTCCGTTAAACTACCCAAAGGTTGGTTCCAATACCCTCAATCAATATATCGATATGGAGCCCACGATCGGGATTGAACCGATGACCTCTTCCTTACCAAGGAAGTGCTCCACCACTGAGCTACGTGGGCATTTTAATGTCAACGACTCACCAATTAACCCGATTCCAAAAGGGTTGTGCCTTGGAGCGGGAAAAGGGACTCGAACCCTCGACCCTCAGCTTGGAAGGCTGACGCTCTAGCCAACTGAGCTATTCCCGCATATTTTATTAAATTAATGGTGGGGAGAGGAGGATTCGAACCTCCGAAGGCTGAGCCGACAGATTTACAGTCTGTTCCCTTTGGCCACTCGGGAATCTCCCCAGCTTCTAGAGGTATTTATCCCCCTGCTTTGTGTTGCTCACTATAAGAAAAAATCCTGATTCAACAGGTCGCACCCTGACACCAACACCACATAAAACAAAAAAAGCTGGCATGGGGACACGATCCCCGACCGGCTGATTACGAATCGGCATCTCAATTCATTGAGTTATGCCTGCTAGCGATTAAAATGAAAACGGCTATCTTACTTTTTGTTTGCGATTTGTGCAATAAAAAAGAGAATTAATTCTTTCGGCAAGAAGCCCCCAGCTTTCCGCTACAATTGGCAGGGTATACTTTATCATGAACATTTAGGGAAGGACAAGTTTTTTTAAGGGTTTATCCGTTTTTTCTTCCTGAAACTCATTTTTTGCTCGAAATATCCTAAGCCTGTTTAAAAAAAGGGGTTGTTGGTTTTACGCCGTTTTATCGGAATTCTGAAAAATAACCTCTCCGGAGACCATCGAAAAATCGACTTGGTGGCACTCCGGGTCAAACGGAAGATCCCACCAGTCGTCCTCTGCATTGCGAAACCGGAAAGCAATCAGGTCTGCCGGTTGACCGGGCTCAAGCCCAAGTTTTTCAATATTTAAGGCCTGACTCCCCCCTATCGTCGCGAGCCAGAGGATCTCGGAACGATGCAATTCGGGCAACATTTCATCCGAATTTCTGATTTCATGGAGGAAATCCAGTGAATCGTTGCTGGCCAACGAGTCGGTGCCGAGTCCCACGGGAATTCCCCGATCCAGCAAATCCCTCACCGGCATCCAGGTGTTTCGTCCAAACCAGCGGGTACTGCCGGGACAAAACACAGCACTGGCATTGCTTTCCGCCAATCGCTCGATATCCATTTCCTCCAAACAATTCAAATGGATAGCCATCATATTCTGCAGCACACCCAATTGCCCCAGGTACTGGACGGGACTCACGCCGGGAAGTTTCCAGGAGGTATCGAAAACCTCCCGTTTTTTGAGAAGCTCAAGAAAATCGCCGTCTCCCTGGCCTAAAAACCGGGTTTCTTCCTCGACTTCTGCAACATGGCATGAGTAGCCGCAGTCCAGCTTGTCCGCCAGTTGTTTCAATGCTTTAAATAGAGCTGGAGAAACAGAATACGGGGCATGGGGTGCCACCGCGAGCCGGGTGGAGGAACCGGCTCCCGACAGATGCTCCTGTAAAAGCTTTTCAACCGAGCGGACTTTTTCGCCCGCCAGGGTAGACTGAAAGCCGAGCGTTTCCAGAAACAATAACTGTCTAAACGGCAGAGCCTGGTATTCCACCAGAAGCTCCGGATGAGAAAAGTAATCCCCCAGGGCTGTCACTCCAGATCTTATCAGCACCTGAGCTTCCCGGTGCATCGCATCCACCCGGTCACGCCAGGGGAGAGCCGCATTCTCCGTCACCACCGATTCGATCCAATCGACAAACCTCGGGTGTCGAGTAACTTTCCCCTGCAATCCGGACAGAGACAGATGGCAATGGGCGTTGACAAATCCGGGAAGAATCAGGCAGTCCGACCAGTCGTGCGTGGTCCCCTCGAACGATTTATTGGCTCCCGAACGCACATCCACAATACGACCCTGATTGATGATCAGTTCACCCCTTTCATAATCCTCACCGCTCAGGGTCACGAGTTTATGAAACAAAATTCGGGTCAATGTGTCGGACATAACAATTGAGTCAATGCAGCTTAAGGCAGGTCAGCCTGAATGCCCCATTGAGTGTGGAGGTTGACTTGGTTGTTCAGACCTCCCAAGGAATAGTGGTCTTCGCTGCCGCCGGTGTCGAACAAAATACCGAAGCTGTCGAGTTGTCGAAAGACTTCGGTGTTGCCGTGGCCTTGTCCCTCGTCATGCAGATAATATTCGTCGCTGCCGCCATTGTCGTTGAGCACACCGAAACCATTAGCATTGCCTGCTCCCTGGGACAAGGTGCCTCCAACATATCGATCATTGCCGTTGTTGTCCAAAAGAAAACCGATTGCGAGATCATGCCCGCACCCTTGTGACACTCCGTAGCGGGCGATGTAATGATCGTCTCCTGCATTGTCGTGCAACATCCCGGCCGCAAGATGAATACCCGCACCCTGCGAATAGCGTCCGGCCGCATAGAAATCATGTCCGTCCGTGTCATTTAAAATACCCAGGCTGTACCAATAGCCTGCCCCCTGGGAAAAATAATCGCTGAGGTAATGGTCGTTCCCCTGGAAATCATCCAGTATCCCGATCCCGCCGGAAGCTCCGGCGAGGGTTCCCCAGGGGCGAAGGCCAAACCCGAATCCCTGTGACATAGAGAGGTACGCCTTACCGGGTTCGCGGTAATCCTGGTACACACCGCCCGCAAAAAACCGGTCATTGCCTTCGCCTTCGAGAATCATACCCAAGCCGCGGATGAATCCGAACCCCTGGGAATAGATGGCCGCAGAGTACTGATCGTTGCCACCCGACTCCGCAATCAAACCGATACCAAAAAATCCCGCTCCCTGGCAAAAAGAGTGGCACTGATAAAGATCATCCCCTCCGATGTCAATCAGCATTCCCACACCCATCACTCCGGCGCCCTGTCCGAAACTTTGCGAAAGGTATTGGTCGTTTCCTCCCAGGTCGACTAAAAATCCTCCGCCCAGAATTCCGGCGCCTTGCGCATAGTCTTCACCGGTGCGGTAGACATCGTTACCGGAAAAATCGATCACCATGCTGAAGGGATGTCCTTCCCGGCTGGCCCCAGCACCATTGCGATAGCGGTCATTGCCGCCCAAGTCAACAATCAACAAGGCCTCCTGATCGTAGTCGTTGTCTCCAGTCCCGCCCACAATCATCAACCCATGCCGGGTGTACACATAGGTGACATCGCCCACGTTTTCGGTTACCCAACCTTCATGGGATAGAGAAAACTGATCCAGGTTCTGAGCCCACTCCACAAGAGTTTCCAGGTTGATCTCCTGTGCCACTTTTAAACCTGCCGTGAGTAAAAGACGCGTATCCAATTTCAAAGCGGTGTTGAGAAACTCCGTTACAGAAGGTTGAGTGTTATTGGTTTTGTCCGCAATCGAATCGCGAGACTTCAAGCTTCCTACCATCAAATGATGGATCCCTTGAACCAGCAAACTTCTTTCTTCTAAAGTGAGGGCCTGCAGGGCGGTATCGCTGGCGGCACCCGCGTTCGCCAGAGCTTCCAGGATTCGATCCAGTAGAACGGTCAATTCGGTGGATTTTTGTTCCGGAGATGACTTGTCCGCTTCAAATTCCAGCGCCTGCATGGCGGAACGGATGATGCCCCCCGTATTCAACCGGGCTCCGATAAAATTCCGGCGCAGTGCAGCCGTCAGTTCCTGAGAGGCGAGCGGCAAATCCAGAGGTTGCCTGAGAATGGAGTTCATTCCCTGCATGCGAAATGGACTATAGGTGTTTCCTTTAACCGCTGTGGTCACTGCCTGCCGGGTACGCTCGCGGATTTCTTCAACGACGACAGAGTAATCCTCCAACCTCTGGTGACGAAGCAGAATGCGATGAAAAAGAGAATCCTCCGACGGCAATGCAGTCATTTGCACGGGTGTAGGAGATTCCAAAGGCTCCGGTACGATGGGCTTGGGAGAAAGCTCTACTGGCAATTCCATTTCCTGAGATGCGCGTTTAATTTTTAATTGAAAGATATTACCGACACCGGCATCCTGCACCCTTCGACGAAAATTCATCATCAGCGAATTTTCTTTTCCGAGGGACAGTTCCTGGCCGTCGGTCGCCAGAATCGTATCGCCGGGCTGCAACCCGGCACGATGAGCGGAGGAATGGGGAAAGACGTCACGTATCTGAAGGGTGGGAGAAAAATCCTCGGCATCTTTCAGGAATAGTGGCGGACCTTCCTGCATGGTGATTCCCAGCCAGGCTCTTGGGGTCCGCGGAGGTCGAACCGGGATTTCTACTTCCTCCATGACGTCCGGTGGCATGGCGAACAATCGTTGCAATAGAGCCGGGCCTGAAATGTTTTCTTCACTTAATTCCTGTGCCGGCGGTTTCCAATACAGAGAAGCATCCTCCGGCTCGGCGTGAGAAAGAGAAGTTCCAAAGAAGATTGCCAGGAAAACAAAACCCCATCCCGCCCGGAACAGTATTTCAAACAGATTGGATTGCATGAAAGTTAAAACCAGGTTTGTTGACGATAAGTCTCATAGGGTTTGCCAAATTTCCGAAGGAGGGCTTTTTCCTCAAGACGTGAGCGAATAATATTCAAAGGTAACACGACCACAAAAAAATAGATCATTCCCGATGTCGTCCCCACCGCCAGGAACAGGCCGAACAGGGTCATATCGATTCCCAGATATACCGGGTGCCTGAGGTAGCGGTATACCCCCTGCGTCACCAGCCGATCTCCTCCCGGTAGAACTGCCAGGGATTTCCCCAGTTGGACCATCGCCACAATCCATAACACCACACCGGACAAACCGACTATCACCCCCACATATACGAGTGGGCGAAACCCGAAACCAAAATGTTTGGAAGAAAACCACGCCACCACCAGCGCCAGCAAATAAAGGGAAGGCACCACCACTGTGACCACTGCCGCCTTGGCAGGAGAAAGCGATTCCCAAAAATCAGGTTTAGTTTCACTCATCCGGTTCCCCCTGCAGGCAGGAGCAATTGCAGGAGCCGGTCCCACTCTTCCTGACCCTCTAGAATTTCCTGATCAACCCGCACCGCGTACACCGGCAAACCGAACGCACGGTCCTTCAACTTGACCGCATCCTTTTCCGTCGTAACGATCGCTTTCGCTCCCACCTGTTTCCCTTGATCCTCGATGGCTTTTAATTCAGCGGGGGAATAGGGGTGATGATCTGGAAAAGAGTTTTGATTCACAATTTGCACCGATGTCTGTTTCAATGTCTCAAAAAAATCGAGTGGACGGGCGATGCCACAAAACGCTGCAACCGGTATGTTTTGGAGAATCTCGATCCCCGTTTCTTTTCCCGAATCCAATTCAATCACCGACTGCACCCGCATTCCGGTTTTAATCACCGGCACCCGTTTGCAGTTCACTCCGTCGATTCCGTCTTGGGTATTGTTTTTGTGCCAGCGGGTCAGACAGATCGCATCCGCCCGGCTCATTGCCGTCAACGGTTCTCTTAATTCACCCGCCGGAAACACAACTCCATTCCCGAATGGATAGGAAGCGTCACACAAAAGAATATTCAAATCCCTATGGAGAGCCAAATGTTGATACCCGTCGTCCAGAATCAGTACGTCGACTCCAAAATGCTTGATGGCATACTTTCCCGTTTCATATCGGTTGCGGCCGGTCAGCACCGGAACATCCTTGAGCCGCCGGGCCATCATCACCGGCTCATCCCCAGCCGCCTCGGGAGAAAGAAGGGTTTGCCGACCGTCATTCACCACGTTGACGGATTCCGGGGATCGACCCCCGTAGCCGCGACTCAGAACAGCCGGCTTGAAACCTTTGCGACGCAGGGTTTCCGCCACCATGATCACCGTTGGCGTTTTCCCCGTTCCACCAAGCGTCAAGTTGCCGATACTGATCACCCGGCAATTCAGTCGGCGGGAACGGAAAATTTTCCGGCTGTACAACCGCGCGCGCATCCGCTGACCCAATGCGTAAAATATCGAAACCAGACGCAACACTCCGTAAACAGGCATCAGATGAAGAGCGCGCTTGGGAGAAATGACCTCATGGAAAAAGGATTCGAGGCTCATGGAATTTTTCCGCTCTCCTTTCTCTCCATGCAGATGGTCCGTGTCTGGTTTATAATCATTAATAATGAAGTTCGCATACAATATTATCATAGCCACCGCCCTTCTACTGACTTCTCCCTACTGGATCATCCGCATGGGGCTGGACTCGTCGTTCCGTTCCGAGATCATTCAAAGAACGCGTCAATGGAAATCCATCCCCCAGCAAACGGGATGTCTCTGGGTTCATGCGTCTTCCGTAGGCGAGGTGCGGGCGGCGGAACTGCTGGTTCGGGCTTTGCAACAACGTCTGCCGAACCGTCCGGTTGTTTTGTCCACCTTCACAGCAACGGGATTTGAGCTGGCAAAAAAAATACTGGAGTGCCCCGTGTTCCGGCTACCGCTGGATTTGTCCTTTCTTATCCTTCCCCTGCTGAAACGGCTGGACCCGGCAATCCTGATTCTGATCGAAGCGGAATACTGGCCCAACCTGCTCCACGCCTGCTCGCAGAAAAGAATTCCCGTACTCCTGACCAACGGACGTCTGTCGGCCAAATCCTTTACCCGCTACCGGAAACTGAAGCCCTGGTTTATTTGGATCACCAAACCGATCTCCCTGTTTTCCATGCGTGCCCAGGCGGAAGCGAACCGCCTTCAGCAATTGGGCATCGATCCGGCCCGAATCCAGGTAACCGGTAATGTTAAATTCGACGGGCTTGTCGCCGATGAGGATCGTGCTCCCAGACCAACGCAACTTAATGAAATCACTGTTATTTTTGGTTCCACCCGGCCGGGTGAGGAAGCCGCCGTGGCAAAAGCCATTTCTCAATTGAGCCAAAACCCTTTAGACTATAAGTTCATAGTCGCACCCCGGCATGTGCAGCGGTGCCCTGAAGTGGCAAACATTTTGAAAAACGCGGGATTGTCGGTCATGCTCCATTCAGAGCGGAAGGATTTCGCGGACGATTGGACATCGCCCGTCCTGCTGGTGGATGCTTTGGGCGTGTTGAACGATTACTACCGTCAGGGGCAGGTCGCCTTTGTGGGCGGAGGATTCGATCCCAATCATGGTGGGCACAATATCCTCGAACCTGCAATTTTAGGATTGCCGGTAATTTACGGTCGGCACATGGGCAACTTCGAAGAGGAAGCCCGATTACTGACCGAATCCGGAGGCGGTATTCAAATCGACCGGCCGGAGGATTTGACGTCTGTATTGGAAACATTGCTGAGCGACCCGAAAGAAATCTTAAAGCGCGGCGCTCTCGCTGCGGAAGCGGTCCGGCGGCAAAAGGGAGCAGTTAACCGCAACCTGGATCTGATCGAATCGCTCGTAGAAAAAGGAAATCCAACTTGAACATGAAAGCCCCATCCAAGCAACCGGCAAACAACAGGGGAACCGGAACTCAAAAAAGAAACAAGAGCGCCAAGGCAGGCAAAAAAATCAGGGTTCTTAAATTTGTCTCCAGAATCGCTTCTTTTGTCTTGATGCCTGCTTTCACGGTGTATTCCCTGGTCACCGGGAAAAAACGGCGAGGTCTTAAACATCATTTCGGCTGGGTACCCAAGGTAGAAAAAAAACCCGGACAGAAACTGGTCTGGCTGCATGCCCTGTCTCTGGGAGAAGTCAACGGCGCTGCGCCGGTCCTCAAAATCATCCACGAGAAACGTCCCAGCATCGCTCTTGCGGTTTCGGTCACCACCGATGCCGGCTATGACGCCGCCCAACGGATGCTGCCATTTGTAGACCACATCTTTTTTCATCCCCTGGACTCCTGGCCGTTCATCAACCGGGCACTGGATCGAATCAAGCCGGATTTATACGTTCTCACCGATACCGGGTTCTGGCCCAGTATGCTCATGAGCTTGAAAGAACGGCGTATCCCCCCCATGGTGTTCAACGGAAGAATTTCGGAAAAATCCCAGGCCCGTTACAAACAGATTGCCACCATGGTCAAACCCCTGTTGCAATCGTTTGCAGTCATTTGTATGCAAAGTGAACGCGGACGCACCACGATTCAGAACCTGGGAGCGCCGCCACAACGTGTACGTATCGTCGGAGACACCAAGTTCGACGCCTTGCAAATCGTTCAGCAGGCAGAACGGATCCGCATCCTCGAACGATTCCGATTCCCGCGTGACGGACAGGTGTGGGTCGCAGGGAGCACCCATGAAGGAGAGGAAAAGGTTTGCGTCAACGCTTACTTGAAGCTGTGCCGGAAATTCCCCAAGCTCTCCATGGTGATCGCTCCACGAAGGCTGGAACGTGTTGGGGAAATCGCTAAATACCTTGAAAAGGAAAATATTAAATTCGTTTTGCGGTCAAAAATTGATCCGCGTGCCAAACTTTCAACCAACATCGTATTGCTCGACACACACGGGGAACTGGCCAAAGTATATTCCATCGCCGATATAGCATTCGTCGGTAGAAGCCTGTTCCCTCCCGGCGGAGGCCATAACCTTCTGGAACCGGTCGCTCAGGGCAAACCGGTTCTACACGGACCTTATATTGAAAATAACCAGAAAACCGCCGGCGAACTGAAGACCCAGGGGCTGGCGTTTCCCGTATCCGACGATCAGAATTTGTTTGCCGTGGTGAGAAAATTGCTGATGCAAGCCGAAGAACTTCCCCAACTCCACAAAAAAGCCGCCGCTTACGTGCAAAGCAAAAGAGGCTCCGCTCTCGAGATCGCCAAATATATCGTAGCGATTTTGAAGTAAGGCTGATCTCTTTCTCAGGGGGATTCGTCCGCTTCCCGAATTATCCCGGTAGTTTCAGCCGCTTTATCTATAGTCCATCGGCTGACACCCCAGACCGCCAGTGACGCCAAAAGAAACGCCGGCACCAATTCATAAATCATCGAATCGGACCAACCTGAGACTTTCCAGATCAATGTCGTGCCGAATCCCGTAATCATGCCGGCGATGGCTCCCGCCCGTGTCACTTGCTTGGAATACAACGTGAACAGGATCACCGGACCGAAACTCGCTCCCAACCCCGACCACGCCAGCAACACAAACCAGAAAATTACTTTTACCTTCAACAGAGAGATGATCATCGCGCCGATACCTAACAGCAAAATGGTCATACGGCTGATGAGGATGATTTGCTTGTGGGTCATGTCACGGCTGATCATTTTGGTATAAACATCATGCGCTACGGCGGACGCAGCGACGATGATCTGCGCGGACACCGTGGACATAATCGCCGCCAGCACGCCCGTCAACACCACCGCCGAAACTACCGTGGGAAGCAACGCATCTGCCGCTTTCGGAAACAAATGTTCGGGATCATCTAATCCAGGAAACAGCGCGTGTCCGCACAAACCAAGCAGAATCGATGACCCGTAAACCAGCAGTCCCCAACCCAGGGCGATCCAGAGTCCGTGACGAATTACCTGGGTATCCTTCGCGGCCATGTAGCGGTTCAACACATGCGGTTGTCCCGGATAACCCAGGCCGATGCCGAGCAGGCCGATCATGAATCCGAAAAAGCCTGCCACGGTTCGGTCACCCATCCAGTCCAGCGTCTGCGGATGCGACTGACTCAAGTGTTCAAACATGCCGCCGAACCCACCGAGGCTCACCAGTGCCACGATGGACAACATCACCAAACCGAACACCATGATGAGACCCTGAACGAAGTCGGTCCACGCCACCGCCAGAAAACCACCCAGCATCGTGTACAAAATAATGATGGCGGCACCGATGGGGATGCTGACATGATGAGGCACACCGAAGATGGCGTCGAAGGTCTTGCCGATGGCGGCGAACTGAGCACCCACGTAAGCCATCATGCAAGCGAAAATAATGACCACGGAAATCAGGCGGAGCACGTTCGTTGTGTCTTTAAAATGGGCTTCCAGATAATCGGGAATGGTGATGGCGTGGGTTTCGTGCGAATGTTTGCGTAACCGTTCGGCAAGGAACATCCAGTTGACGGCGTAACCCAGGAGGCATCCCGGCAGGAACCAGATGGCGGCCAGTCCTTCCTTATAAACGAGACCCACTGTACCCAGGACCGCCCAGGCGCTTTCCGATGAAGCGGTGGAGGACACCGCCGTCACCCAGGCCTTGAGCGACCGGTCCGCCAGGAAGAACTGGGAAGGCGAAGTCGCCTTGCGCGACGTCACCCAGCCGATCCCCAGCATCAGGATCACATACAAGATAAAAACAACGCTGATGACACCGGACAATTCGGTCATAGTAATATTGTAAGGCATTGACGGACAACGCAAAACCCCATCTTGAAGTCCGGTGGATTATTAGCGGAATTTTCGCTACACTACGGCGTTCTGACTGAACGCTCCAACCCCTGAGGAATTCATACCCATGCCGGATTACGATCCCAAAACCATCGAAGCCAAGTGGCAGCAACATTGGGAAAATGAGAAATCCTTCCAGGTGAAAGATGACCCCTCAAAGGAAAAGTATTATCTGTTGGAGATGTTCCCCTATCCCTCCGGCCGCATCCACATGGGCCATGTACGCAACTACACCATCGGCGATGCTCTTGCCCGTTTCAAATGGATGAAAGGGTACAACGTCCTGCATCCGATCGGGTGGGATTCGTTTGGCATGCCTGCGGAAAATGCGGCGATCCAGAACAAGTCCCATCCCAATACCTGGACGCATGCGAATATTAAAGCAATGACCGAACAGATCAAGCGACTCGGACTCAGTTACGATTGGGACCGGGAAATCGCCACCTGCGAACCGGAGTATTACCAATGGAACCAATGGTGTTTTTTAAAATTTCTGGAACGCGGTCTTGTCTACCGCAAAAACTCCGAGGTCAACTGGTGTGAATCCTGCAACACGGTACTGGCCAACGAGCAGGTGGTGGACGGCCTGTGCTGGCGGTGTGACAACGAGGTGATCACCAAACTGCAGGAAGGCTGGTTTTTCAAAATCACGGATTACGCCGACCGCCTGCTTGAAGGTCTTAAAGATTTGGAACAGGGATGGCCGGAGCAGGTACTGACCATGCAATCCAACTGGATCGGCAAGAGCTATGGCGCCGAAGTCAATTTCCAAATCAAAGATGCGAAGGAATCCATCACGGTGTTCACCACTCGCCCGGACACGCTGTACGGAGCAACCTTCATGGTGCTGGCGCCGGAACATCCGCTGACGCATTCCCTGTCGCGTGGGACGGAACAGGAAAAAGCGATTGATACCTTTATTAAGAAGGTGAAATCCCAGGACAAGATCGACCGCACCAGCGAGGGCGGCGAAAAGCTCGGTGTCTTTACCGGGGCGTACGCCGTCAATCCGCTGAACGGCGAGACCCTTCCGGTGTGGACGGCCAACTTCGTACTCATGGATTACGGCACCGGCGCCATCATGTCCGTACCGGCGCACGATCACCGCGATTTCGAATTCGCCAAGAAATATAAACTGCCCATTCGCGTGGTCATCCTGCCGCCCGACGGCAATACGAATGCCGACGACTTGAAGGAAGCCATGACCGAGTTGGGTCCCATGACCCAGTCCGGCACGTTCGACGGTCTGGCAGGGGACGAAGCCAAACAGAAGGTCTGCGAGCATTTACAATCGAACAACATCGGCAAAGCGACGGTCCAGTTTCGCCTGCGCGACTGGGGGGTTTCCCGTCAGCGTTACTGGGGAACTCCGGTGCCGATCATCTTCTGCGAAAAATGCGGCACTGTGCCGGTGCCTTACGAAGACCTGCCGGTGATTCTACCGCTCGATGCACAACTGGGAGACAAAGGCCAGTCTCCCCTCAAGTCGCTCGATTCGTTTATCAATGTGCCCTGCCCGAAATGCAAAGCACCGGCGAAACGCGAGACCGATACCCTCGACACCTTTATCTGTTCGTCATGGTATTTCGATCGCTTCACCTCGCCGCATAACGATAAAGAAGCGTTTTCGAAAAAAAGCGTACAGTACTGGATGCCGGTGGATCAGTACATCGGCGGTATCGAGCATGCCATTCTGCATCTTTTGTATTCGCGGTTTTTTCACCAGGTGTTCCGCGATCTGGAACTCATCGAATCGAAGGAGCCGTTTGCCCACCTGTTAACGCAGGGTATGGTGATCAAGGACGGCGCAAAGATGTCTAAATCGAAAGGCAATGTGGTGGATCCGGACCACATCATCGGTCGCTACGGTGCGGACACGGCACGGTTGTTCATCCTGTTTGCCGCACCTCCCACCAAGCAATTGGAGTGGAGCGATCAGGGAGTCGAAGGCAGCTCACGATTTTTGAAACGCGTATGGCGTTTGTTTGACGAAATGGTCAACTTCCTACGGGTAATGCCCTTCGATAAGGATTCCCTGGGAGATGACTTTCCGGAAGAGCTTACGAAAGAGTTGAAGGAGCTGCGGCGCCAGATCCATACTGCAATCAAGCGTGTCACGGAAGATATTGAAAAGCGCATGCAGTTCAACACTGCCATCGCCGCAATCATGGAGTTTGTAAATCATCTGTATACTTTCCGGGAATGGTGGGATGAACATGAGGAGCCGCCGGTTCTGGGTTGCTTTCTTCTCAAGGAAGCCATGGACACATTGATTTTACTGCTCGCGCCGTTCGCCCCGCATATCGCCGAAGAGATGTGGCAACGGATGGGTCATTCGGAAACCACCCATCAAACCGCCTGGCCGAAGCACAATGAAGAATTTCTCAAGGCCGATGAAATCGAAATCGTTGTTCAAGTGAACGGCAAGGTACGGCAAAAACTGTCCGTGCCCTCCAGCATTGACGAGGAGTCGCTTAAAGCAAAAAGTCTGGGGGACCCGCGTATCCAGGAATGGACAAATGGCAAAGAAGTTAAAAAAGTCATCGTGGTTCCCAAAAAACTGATCAACATCGTCGTGAAATAAGGGAGAACATATGATCGCCCGTAAACTGGTATGGTTTGGCTTACTGTTGTCACTGACCTTGTGGGGATGCGGTTATCAAATGGCCGGCCGGGGCGTCACCCAGTTGCCACCGCACCTGAGGACCATCTCCATTCCCGTATTCGAAAATATTTCTGCAGAACCCACGATCCAGCGGCCTTTCACCGAAACTCTCAGGCGCGCATTCATCACCGATGGACGGTTGCGGTTGGTGAACGACAAAAGCGGGGCTGATCTGGTAATGACCGGCACTCTCACCAAGTACTGGATTCGCGCTGTTGCCTTCAACCAGTTTGATATCGCAACTGAATATTGGGTGTATTTGGAAGCGGATGTTCTGGTTAAGGATCAGGTGAAAAACAAGACTTACCTCAAGCAAAAACTGAAAACACGCTGGGATTACCAGGCGGATGTAGTTGTGACGACGTCTGAAATTGCGCGGCAGGAAGCCCTGATTCAAACCTACCGTGTGCTGTCCCAACGCCTGGTCAGCCTGGTCAACGACAAATTCTAAAGAGAGCCGAACGTGACGGCATTGGAATTGATTCAACAACTCGAATCGGGCACCACACACCCGGTATATTTTCTTTACGGAGAAGAGGATTTTTTCCAGAGAGAGTTGATCGGATCGCTGACACGACGCTGGATCACTCCCGAGAACAGGGATTTTAATCTCGAAACTTTTGAGGCGAAAACCAGCTCGGTACAGGAATGGATCGGCGCCTGCAAAACCCTTTCATTCTTTGGCGGAGAAAAACTGGTCATCGTGCGCGGGGTGGATGAATTCAAATGGGACGACACCAACGTTCCGCCGTTACTCGATTACACCTCTGATCCCGTGCCGGACGCCTGCCTGGTATTGACTGCCCGCAAGGCCGACCGCAAACGGAAAATCTATAAAGCTTTAACCAAAATCAAAGGCGCTGGAGAATGCACCGCTCCCCGCGATGCAGCTCTGATACCATGGCTCCGCAAACGCGCCCAGGAATCGGGACACACGTTGAGCCCGGGAGCGGCACGATTGATGGTCGAACGGGTGGGACCCAAACCGGGTCTGCTGGCAGGCGAACTGGAAAAGGTCATCACTTTCAACGGAAAAACCAAATCCATTGATGAGCAGGCCGTGATGGAAGTGGTTGGAGAAACCAAACTCGAAAAAATATTTGATCTGACTGATGCTTTAAAAGCCAAAAACCCGTCCAAGGCCCTGCGCATCCTGCGCAATCACCTGGAGCACGGCGAGCAACCGGTCCAACTGCTGGGAATGATCGCCTGGCAGTTTCGTTTGATCTGGGAAGTCAAGCACCACCAAACCACAGGCACGCCGCCTTCAAGAATTGCACAAAAAATGGGAGTGGCGCCTTTTCAAGCCGAACAGGCTTTGCGTCATACGGGAAAATTCAGCGAACAACAGTTGCGGGAAGGTTTTCGAAGTTTGTTCCGGGCGGATCGGGAACTGAAAGGCTCCGGCAAAACGCCGGAGGGAATTCTCGAAACTCTGGTGCTGCGGTTATGCTCAGCCGGCGGATGATAGCTGATGAACCTTTTTGGCGAGACCGGAAATTTTACGGGACGCGGCACGGGAATGAAGCACTCCCTTGCTGGACACTTTCGCAATAACCGTTTCAGCTTCGAGTAAACTCTTCTGAGCTTCTTTTACATTCTTCTGATCTACAGCCGTAAGCACTTTTTTGATATGACTTTTGACCTGGGTGCGGAGACCCCGGTTGCGCTCACTGCGTTTCTCATTCTGCCGATTGCGTTTGAGAGCAGACTTATGATTTGCCAATTAAACCTCCATAACGGATAAACATTTCCAACGAAAGAAATTATTGTATCTGATTCGTCGGGATTAGAACAGAGTTTAGTTTTTTACACGTTCCCGGAAGTGGTTGCAAGTGTTTTCAAACCATCGAGATGGAAGCAACCCACAAACCTTTTTATTAAAACAGGTTATGGCGCTTACGACGAACCCCCGACCAGATCCTTCATGTGCTGTTCCAACCGCCCGTATTCATAAACCACCTGCTCAAACCAAAGGGGAATAAGAACGGTATTCCCAGCTTCCGCAACCTTCTCCAGGTTTAAAGTGGCAAGACGGAAAGATCCCGCAGACAGATTCAAGGCTGATCCTTTCATCAGGTGAGCGGATTCCATAACAGCTTTCCAATTTTTGTTGTTCATGCCATCTTTCAACCGTTCGATACGTCCGGGACCGTCCTTGAGAAAAATGCCCATGATTTCGCGAAGCAACTCCTCGTCTTCGTCGCAAATTTCAAGGGCAGCATTATAATCGATGATCTCCGGTTCCAAGGGGACTCCGCTCAAACCCGGCAATTCAATCACATCTACCTGGTCAAAAGGAATGGAAAACCCATGGTCGATTCCAGTCGCCGCATCCGGTTGAACTCCCAATCCCACCACCAGGGGAGAGATATCTCCTTCAAGAGCTTGCCGCCATTCGGAAAGCGCTTTGAGCGAATCGCCTGAAACCTGCTCCGGACCCAATACCAGCATCTGACAAAAGGATCGATCCAGAACTTCTGCTACATCAGATAAAGCCCCGGTCGCCTGAACCAAATGCCCGTTGTGTTCCAGAGACTTGATAGTGCCGAACCGTTCGCTGTCGTTGTCAATGACCAGAATTTTCATGAAGGGTAAAATACACCTGGCAGAAGAGGGGATGGGAGAATGCCCCTGAATGTTATATCTGTTCTCAAAGATTGTGGGGCATCCGTCTTTGCCCGAAAAGCGCACGCCTGTTATTTTCAAAATAACGCCCCCAGCAGCGGGTGGCAAGTATAATTTTGGAATATTCGGTTTCCGATTCACGTTCTCCCGCGTTCTGATATGATAATCGGAACAGTATTTTCACCCCAGAGTGAACTTCCATGACAACAATAAATCCAAAAACCAGGATCAAAGTGGGTGTCAGCAGTTGCCTGTTAGGGGAAAAAGTGCGCTGGAACGGGGACCACAAACAGGACCTCTTTGTGAAAGATCTCCTGGGCAGGTTCTTTGAATGGGTACCGACCTGCCCCGAGGTGGAAATCGGTATGGGTATTCCCCGCGAAACGGTTCAATTGACCGGAAGTCCCAAGTCTCCCCGCATGGTTGGTAGTTCCACTGGAACCGACTGGACGGCGCACATGAACCGTTATTCCAAAAAACGATCCATGGAGTTGGCAAAGCTGAACTTGTGCGGTTACATATTTAAAAACCGGTCACCCTCCTGCGGCATCGCCCGTATCAAAGTATACAAAGAGGACGGCAATTCCACTCCGAATGGAACCGGCCTGTTCGCCGATGCATTTATGCAACAGTGTGCCCTGGTCCCGGTAGAAGACGAAGGTCGGCTGCATGATCCCCGCATTCGTGAAAACTTCATCACCCGCGTGTTTGCCTATCACCGTCTGTCCAATCTGCTGAACGGCCGGTTTTCCCGCAAAGCGCTGGTGGAGTTTCATACAACGCACAAATTCCAGCTGTTGGCCCACAATCGGAAACATTATGATGCCTTGGGAAAACTGGTTGCCACCGCCAAACAATTCTCTCCATCGGAGTTGAAACACCGCTACGCCGAAGCTTTCATGCAGACCCTGTCCTTCAAGACTTCCGCAAAAAAGAACGCTGATGTGCTGTACCACATGCTGGGGTTTTTTAAAAAACTGCTTTCTGCCGAGGAAAAAAAAGTTGTGATCGAAGCCATCGAAGATTACCGCAGGGAATTAGTGCCGCTGATCGTTCCAGTGACGTTGATCCGTCATCATGTCCTCGTACACAAAGTTGCCTACCTCGCTGATCAAGTCTATCTCAACCCCCATCCGAAAGAACTGATGCTGCGTAACCATGTGTAACCTGACCACGAAATAGGCGCGGCAACTCTCCTCAAGCAGTTTTCTACCGTTGCACTAACCCTTACCACATTATTAAACAATGCTATTGCCTTAGATTTGTGGAGAGGTTGACTTGTATTCGGAATTACGATAAATTTTTGTAAAATTTTCCATATACATAATTTTCCGCAGTGACCGGACAGCTCAATTCCTGATTTCACATCTCGGGAGCAATAATCTGTTTTTTCAGATTTGTTCGAATACCAAAACCGATCGGCCTGCCAAAAACTCAGGATTGAAAATGGAATCCATCTTCCAAGGAGGACACCATGGCACACTATAAAGTGGGAAACAAAAATATTGAATTAATCATTGATGAGGATTTAATTGCAGTTCGCTTCAAGGAACCTGCAAAGCAAAGTACCCGTCTGGCGATTTCAAAAAAATGCGGACTGGGAAACTATCGGGATCGAAATGAAGTTCCAAATGAAAAATTCACCATCCTGCCCGTTGGGCCCGCAGCAGAGCCAAGAAGTGTCCGCCACAAAAAAACCATTAAGTCTCTGGGTCGGGAAAAAGAAGTCGCTCGAACTTCAGATGTATACAAATTCGGGGACAAGTCCGTGATAACCACCGATCGCGTGCTGGTCGGATTCAAACCGGGCACAAAAAGTATCAAGGGTCTCCTGAAGAAGTTTAAGGGAACCGTTATCGAAAGTTTGGGTAAAGATGAACATGTGGTGCAACTGCCGGAGGATGCCGATCCCTTGAAAGTCGCATCCCAGTTGTTAAAGGAAAAGAATGTCGATTATGCGGAACCGGATTTCGTAACTATCGGCTCGCATGTGGCGCTACGTCAGACATCCACAACCAACGCCGCTCCTTTAGATCCGGGTGAATCGAAACAATATGCGCCAAAAATCACCAAGGCGGTAGACGCCTGGCAATTGCAATCAGGCAAACCCGAGATCGTTATCGCCATCCTGGATGAAGGAGTGGATGTGGATCACAAAGATCTGGCAACCGCGATCAACGGCACGTTTGACGGAGTGGATAATGATACGTTTCAGGATCCCCACCCCTGGGATGGGCATGGCACCGCCTGCGCTGGTCTGGCCGCCGCCATTCCCGATAATAATGAAGGCATACGGGGGATCGGCGGAGGATGTTCCATCCAGGCCATCAGAATTGCTCATTCGCCCCAAAGAGGAGCGAAATGGGTGAGTCGAAATTCCTGGGTATCCCGGGCGATCGATTGGGCCTGGAGGAATGGTGCCAGTGTTCTCAGTAACAGTTGGGGAGGGGGAGCCCCCTCTTCGGCCATCTTTAATGCCTTCGAACGTGCGCGAACCGAAGGCCGAAACGGTAAGGGATGTGTCATTGTAGCCGCCGCGGGTAATCATTCCGGTGAGGTCCTTTATCCCGCCAATTTACCCTCGTTACTGGCCGTATCCGCCAGCAATGAATTCGACGAATTTAAAACCACAACCAGTTCGGACGGGGAAGATTGGTGGGGCTCCTGTTTCGGGCCTGAAGTGGACCTGGCTGCTCCCGGAGTTCATAACTTCACCACGGACATATCTGAAGACGGAGGTTATACCAACACAGATTATACCGACTTTAACGGAACTTCTTCGGCCACACCCATCGTAGCCGGTGCGGCCGCCCTGGTGCTTTCCGCAAACAATGACCTCAATGAGCGAGAGGTGCGTAAAATCCTGAAAGATACTGCGGATAAAGTCGGTTCCGAACCTTATGTGGATGGACGCAACGACCAATTCGGCCACGGACGATTGAATGTTCTAGCCGCAGTGCGAAAAGCACAGCCTCCCTCTACATCTACATCGGATGATTATTTGACCGTACACAAGGTGATTAAAAAGGTGCCGATCAAGGATATGGAAACCGGACGCGTCAGCGTTGCGGTTGGAGATACGAAAATATCCAGAGACATCAAAGTTCATCTGGACATCAAGCATTCTTATGTGGGGGATTTGTCGGTCAACCTGCTGCCCCCGGCAAACTCATCAGAACTTCCCGTAACTCTTCATGACGGAGAGGGAGGAGATCAGGATGACTTGGTCATGACCTACGATGTTAACAATACGCCGGACCTGAGACGCTTTGTCGGTAAAAATTTGCAGGGAAATTGGATGTTGGAAGTTGCCGATAATGCAGACGATGACGAAGGAGAAATTCGCAGTTTGTCCCTGGAACTGAAGTATTAGAACGAAATAAAGCGAGCATTTCGAGGAAAGCACTATAGATTGTGGCGAGGCCTGTGAAAGCGGGCCTCGCCTGCTTGGAAACCGTATTTTCAAGTCCTCTTACTCTACTGGAAAATTAAATTCCACTTTCAACTTCAACGAAGTTGTGATTATCCGATCTACAAGTTTCCATAACCCACTGAGGTTTTGAAATTTCCAGCGGTGGTTCCCTGCCCGTTGACAAAGATACCGAGCCAATATATGTTTAAGGATATATTCTGGGATTGAGGCATTTCCATGGTTCAGCTGGAATTGCAAAGCGATAAAGGGGTCTTGATCGTGAAACCGCTGGAGCCGCTGTCATCAGAGGATTTCATGGTCATTTCCCGTGAAGCCGACGGTTATATCGAGTCGCATGGTGGGTTGAATGGATTGATGCTCTGTTTTGAAAAGTTTCCCGGCTGGAAAAATATAAAGGGTCTTTGTTCCCACATCCGGTTCGTTCGAGAGCATCACCGGAAAATCAAAAAAGTGGCGTTTGTCACCAACTCTAAAATTGTAAAGCTCGTCATTTCTATTGTGAAATACTTTGTCAATCCGGAAGCCCGGTACTTCAGATACCATCAGGAGAAATCAGCCATGAATTGGATCGGCGCCTCATGATTCAGGAAACCTTCAAAAATAATATCGGTTTTATGTTATTGGGATGCTTTACGGTTTGTATCGGGCTTTATGCCTGCGGCAGCCAGCCCAAGGCCGGCAATGGTTTTTTAAGCGACTATTCCAAACTGCAGAAGAATCCCCGGCACGAAGGATCGCGAATTTACACGAATCCAGAGAAACCGGTGAGGAACTATTCACGATTCATCGTGAAGCCGGTGCAAATTCGATTATCATCCCTGGGAGCCCACCGGGCGGCAGATCCGGCGAAGCAGCAGGAAATGTCACAGTATGCTCATCAACAATTCATCACCGCGTTGCAAGGAGCCGGGTATGAAGTGGTCACCAGCCCAGGACCCGGAACCTTGATATTACGGAGCGCTCTTACGGAAGTCGCGCCGAGCGAGCTCAAACCCCGTTCGTTTCTGATGAATATCAGCCTGGGGGGCGCCTCTATTGAAGCGGAGTTCGTCGATGCCGTTTCGGGTGAAGTTGTTGTGGCAGTGATGGAATCACAAAGAGGCAAAATAACAAAGCCGGGCTCCAACGAATACGAAAACGCCAAGAACGTCATCGACCGTTGGGCGGTAAGGCTGACTCAGTGGTTAAACGAAGAACACGAAAGAAAGTGAGATCAACGCATGTCTGATGAAATTATCAAAAATCTGGGACCATTGGCGCCTCTGGCAGGAATCTGGGAAGGCGACAAGGGAGACGACACGGCGCCTTCCAAAGACCGCGGGACGGAAACCAACAAATTCCGCGAACGCATCACCTTCGAACCCATGGGACCGGTAAACAATCACGAGCAAATGCTGTACGGTCTGCGCTACAGCACCACGGCCTGGCCATCGGGGGCGAGTGAACCTTTTCATGAAGAGTTGGGTTACTGGCTGTGGGATGCTCAAGCAATGCAGGTACTTCGTTGCTTTATCGTACCGCGGGGAGTCACGGTCATTGCCGGAGGCACTGTGGAACCGAATGCCCGATCTTTCGAGCTTGCCGCGGACGTCGGCTCAGAGACTTATGGTATTTGCTCCAATCAATTCCTAGACAAGGAATTCAAAACCGTACGATACGAGTTGAAGGTAACGATTCACGACGATCAAAGTTTCAGCTATGAGGAGGACACTCAACTCGAAATCAAGGGCGGGAAAGACCTTTTTCATCACATCGACAAAAATACTTTGAAGCGCACGGCATAGCTTCGACTAACAACGTGCGCCGATTCCAGAGTTTTTAAATCCCGAACAGTTTCTTCAGGGCTTCAAAACATTTGGGATCATACAATCCGAGTTTGGTTTCTTTTTCGATTTCACGGATGGCGCTCTTGTATTCCCAGGTTTCAGCATACAAGCGCTTCGATGTCATGGCATCAAACGTGTCTGCAATTGCCAGGATTCTTCCTCCCACAGGAATTTCATCTCCTTTCAATCCCTTGGGGTACCCCGATCCATTCCATCGTTCGTGGTGTGAGGCGACCATTTCCAACAGGGATTCAGAGTGATATCCCATCTGTCGAATGAGTCGGCAACTTTCTGAGGGATGCTTTTTAAAAATCTCATACTCTGTCGGGGTGAGCTTTCTATTATTGTCCAGCAATTCAGAAGGAATAATGGCATTTCCGATGTCGTGTAAGAATGCGGCGATCAAAAGGTTTTCCTTATCCTCCAGAGACAACTCCATTTCATCCGCCATGGCGTAAGCAATGGCGGCTACTATTTTTCCATGACCCACCCGTCCATCGATACTTTCAATGGGAAGAATCACGTCATCGGGGATATTTATTTTAGGTACGATTTCATTGTATCTTTCGTAAAAAACCTCCGGAATTTTGGATCGATTGAGGGCATTGTCGATTAAACCGATAACCCGGTAAACGGACATACGATCTTTTTTTCCTTTTATAGCGATCTTCTCAAATTCCTCTTTCTTCAGATTAGCGTCCGCAAAGCCCAGCTTGGCCTTGGTGTTATCGGGATCTAGCTTTAAGACCTTCTGAAAACAATCAATGGCAGCGGTAGCCGCTTTCATCTCGAAATAAGCACTTCCCAGGGTATTCAATTTGTCGATGTCATCGGGGGCCTTGGCCAAATCCTCTTCCAGCTTCTTGATTTTATTTTCAGCGGCTTCATCCGAAGACCGTTGGCCGGCGAAATTGTTTACCTGTGCCGCCAGGATGTACGGTTTGACATCGGAATACGTTTCTTCATCAATGAACACTCCGCCCGGATCACAAATATTTTCCAATCGGGACGCCAGGTTGGCGGTATCTCCGATACAGGAATAATTTTTTCTTTTGGATCCGAACAAGCCAATAACCGAAGGACCGGTCGCAATCCCAATCCGCATTTCCCAATTGGTATTTAATTCCTTCAAACAATTCTGCATATTGAGCGCGGCAAGAACAGCCATGAGAGCATGCATCTGGTAATTGATGGGGGCTCCAAATTCAACCATGATCCCGTCGCCCATATATTTATCAATATGTCCAAAATATTTGATGATGCTTTTTTCCATTTTGTTCAGGTAGGTATTCAATTCATCAACCACCTGTTCCGGTGGATGGGTATCGGAATAGGAAGTAAAGTCCTTGAGATCTGAAAAGAGAATCGAAATACGTCTTTTTTCCGTGCGCAGTTTGCCTTCGATCATCATGCGCGCCACATTACCGTCCATAACGGAAAACAAGGTGTCTTCCACCTTGGTTTTCAAAGTCTCAATAGTTCTGTGGGATCGCTCCAGTTCTCTGGTTCTCTCCTGAACCTGCAAAGCCAGATTATCCGTATGCTTGTTTAATTCCTCATTGGAAATTTTCAGCAGATTCTTTTCTTTGGCCAGATCGTTTTGCAGTTTTTTATTGTTTTTCAGTTCCAACCGAAACCGTTCGGATAAGCTTCCGATCCACCAGGCGGATAAAATCAAAAAACCGCCCCAAACGATTAGATTGAAATACAAGTCGAACTCTCCGGTTTGCACCAGATAATTTTCCTTGTCGACCAGGACAAACACCCAGATCATCAGGGTGGCAAAGAAAGCACCCAGAACGGCTGTCTTTTTTCCAAGAAAATATCCCGCGGTCAGTATAGGAAGGAAATAAAAATTGAGAAATGCGACTTTGGAGTAAATAAAGTAATTGATGAGACTGACGCTGACCAGAATTAAAAGGATAAATATTCCTTCAAAATTCCTGAATATATAATCCCTGATGGCGCCCATCGAGTTGAAGGCGTCGCTCTTTCTTAGGATTTCGATTTCTACTTCTTCGGCAGTATCTTTAGTATCGGATTGGACTTCCAACTGCACCTGCGAATCCTGTTCCATCATTCAGATATTTCCTATTATGATTTTCAATATATTGTTGGGGTCCCTAGATTTTTAGTATAAGGGGAAAGTTCAAAAAGTGAACAGGCACTGTTCGAGAATTTAATTTTTATGGGTGAAGCCATATTTTTACGGCAAGGTGCTTTAACAATCGTTGCAACAGGTATTTTAAACTCTTAGCCGAAGGGTATAACTACTTATAAAATAATGGGATATGTGGTTCTTCTCAGGAATCTGTGCCTTGCGAGACAAGGCAGTACTGTTGTTAAAACTTTTTGGCAAGCGGAACAGTTGAGTTGCATTTCGACGTGGTATTCCGGGGTAGTGGCGCATCTCTTTCAAGAAAATAGGATGGTCCCGCTCGATCTGAATAATACCAACGTTCGATAAAAGCTCTCAGTCAACTAGGACACCCAAAGGATAACTCTGTCCACTTTAGTCAAGTTCCCATTTCGATATTGGTACTGAATAATCTCTCCCTGCGCATAGAGAGGGCCGGCTACCCAACCAATGTACAACAACACGGTTCCCGTCTCTTGATGATAATACGGCCTTGAAATTATAAAACTTGCCTCTGCACCCTCATATTCTTGCCCTTCTTGTCTTACTAAAAAAAACCAATTGAAAAGACCTCCTTTCAAATTTGAATACTTGCGATCAATCACATAACCTTTGGATCGATTAGTCTTGAGAGTGATAATCGCAGGCTTTTTATTTAATTTAAAAAAGGCCTCTGTTATAGAGGACGCCTTATCTTCAGGAAGCTTCAATTTGTTTTTCATTTTTTCTTTCAATTCTTCCAAGCTATCTTTCTTCAAGTAACCATTTAAATTCCATGTTTTGTAGCTGACTAAGTTAATATTTTTCCCTTTATATTGATCCAATACGATGGAAATAATTTTATTTTCCTCTTCATTGGTCTGTATTTCCTGAGCCAGGCTTATTGTTGAAAAACTCAAAATAACCGCAAAAACCATCACCACGACAACCCAGCTTGTTTCTTTGTTAAAACTCATAAGGCCTCTTTGCGTATTGAAGTTGTATTTTCAGTTTAAGAGGATAAACTCGGCGGGTCAATTCAGGATAGATTCAAATGGATTCACTAATCCCAGGAGCAGGCTACTACTATAAGTTTAGCTGTCTTGCGGTGGCAGCAAATCTTCCAGAAAAAAAGCGGCAAGTTCGGAGCGGCTGGCAAGGCCGGTTTTCTGGTAGATGGACTGCGATTGCTGTTGCACGGTTTTCAGTTGGGTCTGGCGGATATCGGCAATCTCTTTGAGGGTAATTCCCTTAAGGAGCAAAAACCCGACTTCCATTTCCGCCGGGGTTAATTTCCACTGTTTGAACTGATCCTCAATTTTCTGCGACAGGCCCACCAGCAGTTGATGGGTTTCCTTCTTCCACTGCTCCTTTTCATGGCGGACACGGTTTAGGTCACCTTTAAGCACTGTGACCTGTTGCCGGGCACGAATCAACTGTCCTATCCCCATCACGAACACACCGCCACTGATGGCAAACAGAATACCCTCCAGTATGAGGTGGAGTCCCGAACTTCCGCTCTGGTAATCATTGACCAGATCCATCGCCACCAACACGGCGAAGACTCCGGATCCTACCAGCATTATCCAGGTTAATTTTCGGGTATCCTCCATTTGACCTATGGCCCCATCCAAAGTTTTATTTCATAAGGACTTGCTTATCCGCCAAAGTCCGGATGGTTCTTTTCACTCAAACGCCCAAAATTGTACAGGTAAGAAAGAATGATTCAGGAACAGGAGGATACCATGTTTGATTTGCCGTTACATCCCATCGCGGTCCATTTCCCCATCGTGCTCGGATCCCTGCTTCCCGCTCTGGCGCTTGTTCTGTGGTGGGCTATCAAAAAATGGCAGTGGACCCCGAAGGTCTGGGCACTGGTCAGCGCCGTGGCTCTGGTGTACAGCCTGTCTGCCATGATCGCCGTACAGTTGGGTGAGGAAGACGAAGAGAAAGTTGAAAAGGTAATCTCCGAGGAAGTGATCGAAGAACATGAGGAAGCGGGAGAATTGATCCCCTGGCTTGCGGGCACCCTGTTTCTAGTATCTCTGGGCGGCTTTACCGTCAAGTATTCCAAGCAGGCAAAAGTGGCCATGATCGTCCTGAGCTTGGCTGGAGTTGCCCCCCTCATTAATGCCGGCCACACCGGAGGAGAGCTGGTTTATGAACATGGCGCCGGGTTTGCGCACCTTCCGCCCGATCACAAAGCAGCCATCCGGTCCGGGACCATTCTGGAACTCCATAAAGAAGGGGATCACGAACATGAGGACGATGAAGACCACGACGATGAAGATGAAGACCACGACGATAAAGATGATGACCACTAAGAACGTTGGAACCCGTCCTGCATTTTTCCTGTGAATTGTTTTACGCGATCTCTTACACTGGAGATATGATTAACAACTACTCACAAAATTCTTCCGTTCGTCCCAAGTGGCTGCGAAACGGCATTTGTTTATTTGCAGGAACAATATGGGTCGGTTTGCTACTTGGATGTGGCAACGGTTCCGATACCTTTGTCCGGTTTAAGGCGGGAGGAGAAACCTACGTAGTAAAGGACCCGGCTCTTGTGATCACTCGCCTGGTGGAAGGAGTTCACTTTTTTGATTTGACTTATCTCCCCTTGTCCAAAGTTCCGGGAGCCATCGTTCAGTGGCGAATGAAAATCGAATCTCCTGAAGAACTGGTGGGACAGAGTCTGGACCTCAAACTCGTGGACCCCAACAAGGTGGAGGCAACCATTTTTCTGAGATTGACCGAAGACCTGACTCTGCAAAGCCGAAGCCACTCGAACATTCAGTTCAAGATTGACCGGATTGAAAAAGGCTATGTCGAAGGCTCATTTTCCGGCACACAACTCGAGTATGTTTCGAAAAAAAAGAAACCGTCCCGCACCGAAGACGTCACTGCCCGGTTTCGTGTGAAACTGGTGGAAAAAGACTGGAAAGATAAAACGCTTTCACGCAAACGAAGAAGTAAATAAGTCGGCGATGGCTTTTTTTCCGGCGTCGTTGAGGAAACGGGTGCCTGTACCGGCGATGTGCCGTTTCTGAATTTTGGGATTGCCAGGCTCCCACTTGTCCCCGTTCCACCAAAACCATTTTTTTTGATCCTGATCGAACACATGCAGGGGTTTGTTGCAAAGCTTCGCAAATTCCGCACCCCAGCCGGTACCGCCTTTGACCGTATCATCATCCAGAATCTTACCCACCACAAATACCTCCTCGGCGCTGTTGATCTGGTGCCAGATGCTTTGCAAAACTTTTCTCAAGAGGGGTCCCTGGGTATAAGTCCGGTGCATCAGCTTGGAAACATAAGATAAGCTGACATCGCCATGCAGGAGTTCTTCCTGCGTCAGGTGACGCAGGCCGCGTTGCCGATCGACTGCATGCCCCTCAAAGGTAAAATTGATTTCTTCCAGACCTGCCTTTTCGGCTTGCGCGCCGAATTCCGCCTCGGCTCCCTTGGCCCCGCCGCTGAACAACGTACATTCTTCCGCTTTCATTCTATTCTCCTCAAACCGGCGGAGTTTCCGCCAAAATTTTCTATTGAGCCCGTAAGGTAGATAAAAATTGCTTTCAGATCAAGAAAAAGAATCAGATTTTGTTTTATTAATCCTTCTCTGCACAGGGGACACAGAGGGTCACCTCGGGCATGAGCAGTATACGGCCTGGTGGGATGGGGTTGTCGCAACTGACGCAGAGGCCGAAATCGGCTTGGTCCACTTTGCCGAGCGCCGTTTCCAGGCGCGACAGTTTGAGCCGGGCGGCGTTGAGCGAAGCTTCACTGACGGCGCGATCGTTCAGTGCCTCCATGCGGGACAGGCGTCCGATGGCGTTGTCTGGCGCGACGGGTTTCGAGGTTTCGGAGAGACTGGCAATCAATGTCTTCTGTGCCTCAATCGCCTCCTCAATACCCCGTTTTAATTCCTGTCTTTCCTCTGAGGTCATAAGGGTATTTTAACGGGGACGCGACAATAAATCCTGAGGCTCCTCTTCCTGAGAGATTCCATATTCACTGCCGGGGGGAGTGGATTGAGCTTCCATGGCTTCGTGGGCGTGGAAATGGCTGTCCTCCGAGAAGCCAAACTCGTCGGGGTTCACCGTGTGTAGATAGCCGTGCATCTGCGTCAGGAACAGCAAAGCCCCCGCTGCGATCAACCCGTTATTGGAAACGTTACTGATCTGCAGAAACGACTGGGTTCGCCGCCATTTGAACAGCAGAGCCACCATGATGCACAGGGCTCCCACCTGTCCCAACTCGATCCCCACATTGAAGGAAAGAATCCGCCAGATCAAACCCTCGTCTCCCAACGGGAGTTGTTGCAGGCGCGTAGACAGTCCAAAACCGTGAATGAATCCGAACAGGAAAACCGCCAACAGAAGATTCGGGGGTTTTTCGAAATACTTCCGGAAGCCTCCGGTATTTTCAAATCCGATATAACACACACTGAGCGCTATCACCGCGTCGATCAAATAGTAATTGGCGGTGATGCCCATGAGAGTGGCAGAGATCAGGGTGATGCTGTGGCCTACGGTGAATACAGTGATGTACTTGACCACATCCATAAACGTGGTCAGGAAAAACACAATGCCGAACACGAACAGCAGGTGATCGTATCCCGTCAGCATATGGGTCGCGCCCAGCCACAGATACTGCAGATATCCGCCGTCCAGCATGGCCTGCCGGTCGGCTTCCGACATACCGTGGGCCCAAACCTCGTTCACCATCAATAACAGGATGCCGGCAATTACAATCTTGATTAAAGTTTTCGGAATCATTCGATTTTCACCGTTGGTTGTTCTCATTGCAGTGTACGCTTATCCATCAGGAATACCAGCCCCTTGAGGCATTGTGGGCTGAAAAAACTGATTTTTTAAATAAAGAGTGAAGAATGCAGGCGGAGTGCACATAAGAAAATTTGTTTATTCCGCATCGTGTTTCTTGAGAATAGCTACGATTTCCTCGAAGCCTTCCTGTTCCGCAATAAACAGAGGCGTGTATCCGTTTTTTTCCATAGGGCTGGGTTTCGCCCCTTTTTCCAGAAGAAGCTGAACGGTCCCGGCGTGTTTTTGGATCACGGCCAGATGCAAAGCAGTCATTTCGCCCGCTTTTTCTTTGATCTCGGGGTTTGCCTGATGTTCCAGTAACGTGGTCACGGCGGATGTTTGGCCCACTTGCGCCGCCAAATGAAGAGCCGTGCGCCCCTCTTCGTCCTGTAAATTGATCGGCGCGCCTTTTTCAATCAACAAGGGTATCACCTGATCCGCACCCAGATAAGCCGCAACATGCAAAGCCGACATCCCATCCTGACCTGTGTCCTTCGGGTTAGCACCCAACGCCAGGAACACGCGGGTCAGGGATGCACTGTTCTGTTTGGCGCCGATTTGCAGCGTCAGGACCCCCACTTCGGTTCCCGAAAAAACGAACCAAATTACGAGGTACAGGACTGTGAATAGGGCAAAAAACCTGGAAAATTTCTTCATTATGAAACCCGGGTAGGAATTGGAAGTTCGGCTTGTGATGGGAGGAAAGAATAAAAGAAGCCCGGTTTCCGCACCAATTATTGTGCCACCAAAGCCAAATCATTTCAAATGGGAAACCGAATTCCGGAATATTTTAAGGAAATAGGCGGTCTTGATGGTGTAGGCTATAATCAATTCAGGTCATCCGGTCACAAAGGAGAAATTTATGTTTGTTCGTTTATTGATGGTCCCAACTGTTGTGTTGATTCTATCGGCGTTACTAAACGGTTGCGCTCTGTTCTCCAAAGAGGTGAAATTGCAGGACGTCCCGGAAGCGGCTCAGGCCGCGATTCAGTCCCAAACTTCCGGGGGCACGATTGAAAAAATCACCTGCGAAAAGGAAGACGGAGAACATTTCTATAAAGTGACATATATGAAGGGCAACCGGGAATTCGAACTTGAAGTCGACGACAACGGTGAAGTGATGGAAATGGAAGAAATCATGGCAATGGAAGATTTGCCCCCGGCGGTTCAGGAAATCGTAAAAACCGAAAGCGCTGGCGGTAAAATCAAGGAACTCGCTCTGGAAACCGAGGATGGTAAAACCTTCTACGAATTCGAGTATGAAAAAGACGGCAAGGAGCACGAAGTCAAAATCGCGGAAGACGGCACCATTCTGGAACGCGAAACCGAGTAAATTTTCCAATTATCATGGATCTCGATGGAGTACACCACATCGGTCTGAACGTACGCGACCTTGATCGCGCGGAAGCGTTCTATACCCAGGTGCTGGGGTTCGAAGTCACAGAACGCTACGCAGAAAGCATCCGCCACATCATGCTGGCTTCCCCGGGAGAACCTTCGGCAACCGCCAAGGTCCACCTGTTTGAGGCCAAGGACCTGGACATGCAAGCGGCCCTCGAAACCCTGAGCAGCGAGGGATACGCCCATATCGCTTTCGGCACCACACGCGAACGATTCCCGGGAATTATTGAGGAGTTACAGAAAAATGGCGTGAGCTTTAAAGGACCGCTGGTGATGGGCAAAGGCGAGTCGGTGCACTTCGCCGACCCCGACGGTAATTCGCTTGAAATCCGCTGTCCCTCCGGGAAGCCTGGTAGTTAATTTGGCCCTGAAGTTAGAACACAGTGAATAGGTTCTTCAAAAAGGTTATAGGTTAATTTACTTTTTCTTGAAGAACTTGTCAGCACGGACTTTAGCTTCTTTAATCTGTTTTTTGGAAAGTTTCCTCCACAAACCTATAATGGCATCTTCCGCTGCCTGGCCCGTGGAGTCATCAATACCTGTACTCCCCTCTCGTGCAATCAGATACCACTTGTAGGCTTCGATTAAATCCTTTTTAGTCCCCAAACCCTTTTCATACAGAGTACCCAGATCATATTGAGCCCATTCATCTCCGGTCAACGCAATTTCGTGTATCAATTGAAAACCTTTCTTGACATCTTTTGTCCCTGCCTTGCCTGAAATATAGAGTTTACCCAGAAAGTGTTTAGCTTGCGAATGTCCCTGTTTTGCCGCCTGCTGAAACAGTTTAAATCCACGTTTGGGATTGTTCTTTAATATGACACGGGCGAGTTGGTCCTGGGCTTCCGCATATCCCTGAGCAACCGATTTTTCATACCATTTTAAGGCCTCTCTCTTGTTGTTTTTATAGATATAATAGACTTCTCCGACAATATACTGGCATCGGGCGTTTCCTTTTCTGGCGCAGGGGAGGCCTTTGGCCAGAGCCTTTTCAGAGTCGTATGTTCTATATGCTTTTTCAGCTTCGTCCGCCTCCGAGCTGTACCCACTATGTTGCTGGGTAATTAAAAACAGAACCGCTATTATCAATATTCTTCCGAGTCTCATATTTTCCCACGTCCTGAAAATTTCTTTTGTTTCTCTTACTTTAAGGATAAAGGGAAACCTGTTGGGGTCAACACCCTGTCACTGTCATCCAGTTCTAAAACCAGATAAAACAATCACTCTTTATATCCTTTTAACGAACCAGGGTTTTCCTTTATAATAAAGCCAGGATTCGTTTCTCTTAATTAAGGAGGGTCTATGAATTTCCTGAAATCGTTTTTTCATACCGATGATTCCACCACTCACTTAATCATTCGCATCATTCTGGGTCTCGTAATATTTTTCCATGGTGCGCAAAAACTCATGGGTTGGTTCGGCGGCCATGGATTCGACGGTACCATGGGATTTTTCACGGAAAAGCTGGGCATCCCCGCTCTGATCGCCTTTCTGGTGATTATTGGCGAGTCGTTTGGAGCCTTGGGTCTGATTACCGGTTTTCTGACCCGGTTGAGTGCCGCGGGTGTGGCCATGATCATGCTGGGGGCGATATTCATGGTTCACTGGAATAACGGGATTTTCATGAACTGGGCGGGCAAGCAGGCCGGCGAAGGATTCGAGTATCACTTACTGGCGCTTGGGTTGGCTATTCCATTAATTATCTATGGCGGCGGCAAGTTTTCAGTCGACCAGATCGTTGAAAAAAAATTCCTCAATACCGCCTGATCTTGCTCAATTGACTGGATTACAATTATAAAAGGGGAATTGTCGTCCCTATTCCCGTACTTCAACATCCTGAATACAGCATTTTATTTGTATGGACATTGCCTCTGTATATGATATGTTGGGAAATGAAATTAGGGTTGTTAGAAGTCATTGAGTAGCGGATCATTGTAACCCCTGTCTAGGGACAAGAGTTCAAGCGATTTTTTTTTGACGGACCAGCCAACCTGATGGTTGGTTTTTTTTTGCCCCCATGTGGCCTGCAGAAACCCTCCCAAGGACCCAACCCTTGTAAAAACAGGTAAGTCGTGCCGGAAAAATCCGGAGTACGCCTGACCAATTGTAATAAATGGAGTATTTATATGTCAGTAGGTAAAGTAAAGTGGTTTAACGAAAGCAAAGGTTATGGTTTTATTGAATCCGAGAACGGGCAGGACCTGTTCGTTCATTTTTCGGAGATTCAAAGTGAAGGCTTTAAAACCCTGCACGAAGGCCAAACCGTTGAGTTTCAGGAATCCATGGGCCAAAAGGGTCCGCAGGCTTCTAAGGTCGTACCTCAATAAACGATACATTGATCGTTTTTCCGGCAGGGCATATGCCCTGCCGGAGTTTTTAATCAACAATGGGTGGACAAGGCACCGGAAGGAGAAACAAAACCATGCATGAAGTTCGGGTTTACGACAGTTCGGGTGCCCTTAAAAAGGTCATTTCCGAGAAAACCTTGAAAGCAAGAGCCGATCGGCAGGTTCTTTTCCCCGGCGGTTACGCCAAAAGTAAGAAAAAAGCCAAGCCGCAGCCTATTCCTACCAAAAAGAGTAAACAGGCTAAACTGGCCTAACTTGTTTCTACCTAATGACCGCGGAGGGAATTCCCCCAAGGCGACTCAAGCCAAAGTGGCCCGGAACTCCTAGAGTCCATGTCAAACGGAGGTACTCCACCGCGCGGTCACCGGTCACCATCAACAGCAGCTGGAATTTTCAGTTCCGCAAAAATCCTTGCAGGCTTTCATCATATCCTGAAAGGCTTTCTTTTTTTCCGGATCTTTCGGCATCACATCAATGCGAACGCCTTTCTCTGTCTCTTCCACTTTGTATTCCAGCTTGTCCTTCATAAATTCGCTCCCATGGAAGTTGCAACAACAATCAAACATAATGTTCTCCTTTAAAGAGAGGTGAATAATCCGTCCGGGTTCAACTGACAGGTAGAGCGCCGAATCCTCCGGACGGGCGGTCGTAAAGCTCCTCATTACCGTTCACGCCGTCTTCCAGCACATCCTTGTAGAGGACGTCCCAGGCGCCGTCTTCATTCACGTCTACGGCATAGAACAATGGATAGCGTGCAGTGATGTAGTAAAATCCGTCTGCTCCATAGCCGACACGGAAAACCGGATGGTTCGGATGGTAGCGGGCAACGGTTTCGATAGACTCCGTAGTGATATATTTGTCCAGTACGATCCGGACCGTAAAGAAATCGGATCGGCCGTTGTGATTGAGATCGTAGCCAACGCTCAGCATGCCGCTCGGTTCCAGATTCCAACCCGTGCGAAATTCCATCGCCGGTTCGGTGTGCGGCATTTCATTTCCCGACCAAGTGGTAGCACTGAAACCCAGCAGGGCAATGATCAGAATGATGGAGAAAACGATGCGTTTCATGGCATCCTCCTTTATTTTATAGTTCGATAACTTTCGAACTTATAGGTTAAATTTTTTTAGCTCAAAAAGCCTCTTACCGCCTCCACATATTCCTCATTCACCTGACACATGAAGGTTTGTCCCTGGCGCGTGCAGGTGATGAGCCCGGCCCCCTGCAACTCCTTAAAATGATGGGAAATTGTGGAGCGGGACAGATCCAGGCATCCGCAAGCCATCGTGAAGGCCTTTTCAATGCCCTCGCAGCATCTTTTCCCCTCTTTCCTGGACCGGCTCTCTTCCAGCTGACATTGACTATAAATCAGCCGGAACAGCTCGAGCCGGTGCTGATTTGATAAAGCTTTGAAAACTTTAGCCAAATTCTCATTTTTCATTACAATTCATCCTTAACTCAATAGTTCTATTGTTCTCGTACTATAGAATAAAATCTGCAGACCGGATTGTCAAGGTCATATCGAACTCAAAGCAGGTTTTAGGGGTTCAATTCTTAGCCCGGGAAAATACGAAAAAATTCTGGCGGGGCAGGAAGCCGTGTGATTTGTCCAAGGCGTATCCCGCAGTTTTGAACTCCTGGAGCAGGACCGAGCGCGCGGTGAAATGGCGAAACGCGCCTTCACGGAAATCGATAATCGCCACCCGTCCACCCGGCTTGAGATATCGTGCTGCATTTTTGAAATAATCGGCACGATCTTTTAAATGGTGGTACGCGTTGACCGAAAAAATAAGATCCACCTTTTCCGGAATCAACGGGTCGTGCTCTACCGCCAGAATGGTTTTCACATTATCCATCTGCTTGGCCACCGCCTGCTTGTCGATGCTGGCGTTCATCTCTGCGTCGATGTCGATTGCGAATACCTTGCCTGAGGAACCGATCGCTTCCGCAAGGCGGAAGGTAAAGTAACCCGTGCCGGAGCCGAGATCCGCCACTTTCATGCCGGGTTCCAATTTCAGTGCCTTGATCACGCGTTCGGGATATTGCCAGGTGTAACGATCCGGCTCCTGGTAGCGAAGGTGTGTCCCTTCCTCTACTCCAACGTGTTTATGTTTATGACCAACCGAATGTGTGGGAGGTTTGTCCCACATATTGCATCCGGCAAGAGCCAGCGCCCATCCAACCAAAACCGCCCACACAGGGCGGAACCGATACATGTTTAACGTGTGCTTTCGACTAGTCATCGTTTCATTTCCTCAAATGATTATTGATCGGTTTCTCTTTAACAGGCCTGCCGCTTGTTTTGAGGGAGCCGCCATGATTTTCCTGATCCGGTTTTACTTTGCGACTCTGTCTGATTTTATTTTCATTTAAACTTTCCGACCAACCAGAACAATCCGGTTAGAACGACACTGATCAGGATGCAGGTCGTGATGGGGAAATAGAAATTAAAATTGTCGCGTCGAATGACGATATCACCCGGCAGTTTCCCGAGACCAAGCTTTGCCAGATACGGCCACAGCAGGCCGATGACAACCAGCCCCACTCCCAAAGAAATCAGTATCCGTTGCGTCATGGAAACCTCCTTCAGGCACGGAAAATTTTCTCACAGAAACCGAAGGATTCAAAACCAGAAAACCGAGGTTAATTCACACCATAGTTTTTCGGATAGTAGGCGGGCTGTTTCAAATAGTAGTGCTGGTGAAGATATTCAAAATAGAATTGAATGATACCGTTCTGAAATGTGGGAAACGAGGTCCACCCTCCGTGGCCGAGAGCATATCCCAGAAACATGAAATAGCGGACAATGCGGTTGGGCATCATGGTTCAACCCGGAAAAAGTTTCAATGGATTTTAATCTATACCTCCTTCCTCTTCGGGTCAAAAATATATTTCCGGAGTGAGCGCAACAGCCGGACCCACATCCGGGGTAGTCAAATTTTCCGCTCTTTCTCCTCTATCGATCAAAAAATTACCCATCGAATTTTTTCCTTCCTTTGAAGACAAACCGGTAAGCCTTTATGTTTAATGGCTTTCATCTCCCAAGTACCTGGACGGGCTCTGTCTGGCATGGGTTTTGCTTTATTTTTCAATATGTTATAAAACTTACGGGGAGACCACGCTATGGCCCACTTACGGCTGAAAGACGAAAAAATGGATTACAACGGCTTAAATGAGCATCTGGACCAGCGGTCCAAGCTGTATGAACGGAACCTGAGAATCAAAAATTCACTGCGAATGCAGGAGCTTTTAAACGAGGAATCGTTCCGAAAATGGAAAAAATTGCGCTTCGAAGGACAGAATCCGCCGGCGGATCTGGAGCCCTCGGATCAGTATAAAAATGAGCGCCTTTAAGATAGATCGTAATTCTACTCATTGAAAAAATGGATGAGGCTGCTGACGGCCCAAAGGGTAACCAGAGCCCAGAATCCGGACACGGCAGCCTTGAAAAAAACATTTTCCCAATGCTTGCTGAAGCGGGAAGCAATGAAGGCCCCTACGAACAGGATGAATAATCCTGCGGTAATCATGTAGTAAGGGATGTTCCATCCGAACAGTGACATAACCTACTTCCCACAGCATTTCTTGAATTTCTTGCCGCTGCCACACAGGCAGGGGTCGTTGCGGCCTACTTTAGGACCTTCGCGTACCACGGGCTTTTGAGGTTCTGCATAGACCTTTTTGTGAATGGTGGACTGCTTCTCGCTGTAAGTCCACCGACCGTTTTCTCTCAGAAATTTAGACGATTCGCGAATGGAATGTTCTTCACCATCTTCCTGGTAAAATGCAACGAAGGTCACCTCCCCTTCGTCATCCTGCACACCCCCCTTTTTGGAGCCCAGCACTTCCAACTTTAGCCACTCCACGCCTTTGCCCCACTTTTCGAAGGTCTGTCGGTTTTTTCCGGAGCGTTCAGTGGAGTGCGTGGTTTGGATTAGGTAATCCCAGTTCCTTTGCGTGTAGGCGGTGTAGCGCGAGCGCATCAAATCTTCGGCTGTGTCGGCATAACCGGTACCGCGGATTAAAGGTCCGCAACAATCCGCATAGGGAGACTGCAATCCGCAGGGACAATCTTTCATCTTCTATTTACCTTCGCAAGTTTAAACGAAGTCTTTCAGTGGGAATGATGCCAAAAGTGAAATTCGGCGCATTGTATTTGCGGAAGAAGTATACAATCCTGAGAAGATCATGGGGAGAGAAAACAACCGTGATAAAACCTCAGTCGAAGAAAAGACCGACGGCCTCATCCACCTGTTCGCGGATTTGATCCTGGATTTCCGTTAAAAATGAACGTGTGAGACCGGTTCGCTGTATGGCGGTGGGGTCCAATTCCGGTATGGTGGGCTCCCCTCCCGTTCCCAAATCCATTTCATAGGCAATAATATCGGCCAGATGAACGATGGTCGGGTACAAAACGTGATCCTTCGCTTCAGAGGGACGATGATGATACTGCACAGCAGCAACCAGACTTCGGGGAAGTCCCCATTTGGTAAAAACGACAGCACCCACCTCGGCATGCGTAAAGCCTAAAACTTCCTGCTCCACAGTAGACAGCGACAAGCCTTCGAAAGTGCACCGGGTCAGAATTTCACGTGATTTTTCAGGAGACTCTTTGTAAAGGATCAGGCTGCCGATATCATGAAGCATGCTGGCGGTATAGTACGTCTCCACTTGCCGCTCGCCCATGTTTTTGGCGATAGCGCGTGCGGCCAAACCACAGCCGATACTATGCATCCAGAAGGACTGCATATTGACCAGGTCGTTGTCGATTCCCTTAAACTGGTTGACCATTACCGTGGCCAGAGCCAATTCCGTTAACTGTTCGATGCCGATTATTCCCAGAGCATGAACAATTGTTTCCACCCGGGAACCGATTCCATAAAAAGGACTGTTGGCAATACGTAACAAACGCGCGGCCAGACTGGGATCGGCGCTGATAATTTCTCCGAAATCAGCAAAGGATGTATCCGAATTCTGCATGGCTTGATGGAGTTTGTGGTAAATCGGAGGAGGAGAACCGATCCAATCCGTTACCACATCATTAAATACGGCATTCGCCTTTTCCATATCTCAAATCACTCCTGTTTGAAGCCGATCATGCATATTTCACCAGACACACACTAGGGAAGAGTTCGATGACGCAGATAGATTGCGACTATCAATATTGACAAAGTCACCACCCAGAGGACGATATAGGTCGTCATGGATTGCCTGGCCCGTAATTTTTCCAATCCAGTGCGTGGTTTGATACCGCGCGCCAGAAACGTGACTTTCGCGGACAGGTTGACCGAAACCACATTGACAGCCAAGAGTAATCCTGCGCCCACTGCCAATTTCCATTTGCCCGCACCCAGCATCAATCCCATGGTAGCGGTCGGAGGAAGCAAAGCCACCGCCACCATCACTCCGACGAGAACACTCGGTAAACCCGTGGATATCGATAACACAGCCGCCGCACCCGCCGCCAATGCCAGCGCAACCGAATCCAGTCCAACATCTGTCCGTGCGAGCAGTTCGCGGCTGTCAAAATTAAGATGCCACAATTTTCCGATCAAAACCGAAAGCCCGAGAGCTACGAAGAAACCGATGGCGCCGGTCTTCAGCGACTTCCAGATCAACTCCGTATCCCCCAGCGCGGTCGCCAGCGCGAGCGCAATATTGGGTCCTAGCAGAGGGGCAATCACCATGGCACCAATCACCACCGCCACATTATCTTCCAACAGGCCGATTGCTACGACAATTGTCGACAAGATAACCAGAATCACATAGGTACTGTTCAACCGCGCGTTTTTTTCAATACTGTTATAAAGTTCTTCACGCGTGGTAGATCCAGACGTCTTTGCACTTTTGTTTTTATCCCCGTTCGTATCCACCCGCGGTAAAACTGCTTCCGCAGCTGAAACGACGATCTTGGCCTTGGCGCTGTTGCCCAAGGCCCCCTGCAACGCGTCCAACACTTCCTGTCTCTTTTCGTCGCCGAGGATCAAACGGATCATGCGACGGCCATCTTCGCCCTTCGGGCCCAGCCAGCAGTCCCGAACTTCATGCTGGTCTGCTATGGTGGTAATGATGTCCTGATAGCTGACGTCAGCCATGACTTCAATAATTTTCATAAGAGACTTAGCCAGTCACCTGGGGCTTTTGTAAAAGAATAACGGACCGTCAACAATTTCCACGAAAACCATTGATATAAATATTGTAAGGACGATGGAAGAAAATTGGAAGAGTGAAATTTAGGATGCGGGAACTAAATGTCAGGCGGGACCGATCCAGGTTCTCCAATCGTCGCCGATCATACCTTTTTTCCGGTAACGCTGGAGGGCCTCCTTACAATGACAGGCACGCTCCCGGCCATTCAACAGGGTTAAACTGGCGGCGAGGATAGCGGGAAATTGCAATACAGATTTCTCGACAACGGATTTTTCCTGTTCCGTTTGCATGCCTTCGAACAACTGTCCGGTTTTGAATTCTCGGTCAGTGACTCCTTCGGCATAATTGGTGAGGTAACATACCGGTGCGTAGCACATTTCCAACTCCCGCGCGAGAAAAGTTTCCGGCACAAGTGTCATTCCTACCAGATCGGCTCCAATGATTCGAAACTTTTTGATCTCCGCCGGCGATTCAAGACGCGGTCCTTCCGTGCATGCGTACACGCCTTGTTCATGATGGGGAACTCCGGAGTGGTGAACTGCATCGTGAAGAACTTCGCGTACTTCCGGACAAAATGGATGGCGCTGCCGGATGAAACCGACACCGCTGTTCTTGAAGAAGGTGGATTCCCGGTTGCGGGTTTCGTCGATGACGTCGTGAGGAACAACAAAATCTCCCGGCTTGAACGCGGTGTTGATGATGCCGGGTCCCGACCAGGAAATAATACGTTCTACTCCACATTCTTTGAGTGCGTAAATATTGGCTCGGTAATTTACGAAAGGTGCGGTGATCGAGTAATCGGTCTCGCCGTGGCGGGACAAAAATAAAAACCCAATATCCCCAGCCTTAAATCGGTGAATGGGAGCGCTGGAACCGAATGGCGTATCGAGAGTTTGACATTCAGTTTCTTCACCCAGGTGGTTCTGGGTCAACAAATGATAGGCTCCACTTCCTCCGATGACAGCCAGACGTTCTTTCATGATGCGTGGTGATCAATCCAGGTAGGTTTCGATATCGCCCACATAATGCGCGGCGGATTCACGAATGCTTCGCGATTCTTCATCGGTGAGCGGCCGTTTGACCCGAGCCGGTGATCCCATGACCAGACTGCCCGGCGGAATCTTGGTTCCCGGGGTCACCAGGGAACCGGCGCCCACAATGGAATTCTCTCCCACTTCGGCGCCATCCATCACCACAGCTCCCATGCCAATCAGGCATCGGTTGCCAATGGTGCATGCATGCAGGGTCACATTGTGTCCGACGGTTACTTCGTCACCGACCATCAGCGGCAACGTGCGGCGCGCAACGTGCAAAACACATCCATCCTGGATATTGGTCCGCTTTCCAATGCGAATGTAATTAACGTCCCCCCGGATCACGGCATTGAACCAAACGCTGCTTTCTTCACCGATGATCACGTCGCCGATCACGTGCGCGCTTTCGGTCACCCAGGCGGAGGAATGAATTTCGGGAGTTGTATCTTTAAACGTATGAATCATTTTCAGCCAACCATTTCTGTTTGAATCTATAAATTCGCGTTAAATCCTGCATACAACCATCCTTCTTTCGGGACGGCTTTCCGGCTCCGGCTTTCAATTGCAATTCGGGTAGTATACCCTTAATCTTAAATAGAGGACACTATATCTTAAATTATTGATTTTGATCAAGATTTTCTAATTCTCCAAAATCCTTCATTGCACTGGCATGCCTGAAGACAAATCTTCAACACTCGCAAACAATATTCCCTGGATTCCTCTCTCCAAATTAAAGCTGAATCTCATTTGGCATGTCCCCGTTCTTATCGCGGCTGGGATTTTCATGATGTCTGTCAGTTGGCTGAAATGGCCCGACCTTGTGGTCGATTTCGGGGCACAAGTCTACATCCCGTGGCGTTTGTCAGAAGGCGAGGTCCTCTACAAGGACATCGTTTACATTTACGGACCGCTATCGTCTTACGTGCACGCTCTCTTATTTAAAATATTCGGTCCGGGAATTGATGTTCTGATAGGGTTTAATGTACTGGTCGTCACCGGACTCACCGTCCTGATTTATTTTCTCTTTAGAAAACTGGCTAATCCTTTAACCGGATTTTTTTGTGCGTTCGCGTTTTTAACGCTTTTTGCCTTCGGCCAGTACCAAGGCGGTGGAAATTATAATTTTATTTGTGCTTACGTTTACTCCCTTCCACATGGAGTGGCTCTAAGTTTTTTAGCGCTCTTCCTGTTTCTTAAGTTTTTGGAAAACCCGCAATTCAAATATCTGGGACTTTCCGCTGTCGTTACGGGGTTGGTGTACTGGACCAAAATGGAGGTATTTGTTGCATTGGCCCTTCCTCTTTTTTTGGGTCTTCTAGCGTCCTGGTTTCAACGTCGGCTCAACAAAAAAGAAGCGGTCCGGGAACTTCTCACCACGCTGACAGCTTTCTTGATCCCTGTTGTTCTATTTTATTTTTATTTTCTAACAAAGATGCCGTTGAAAGAGGTGCTCCTCATCATTCCGAGCCCTTTTTCATTTCTGAGCGATGTGGGTTCGTTACAACAATACAAACTCAATCAATGGATCTTGGGATTTGACCAACCCGCTTTCAATCTTATTAAGCTGTTTCAGTATTTTTTGGTGTTGGCTGTGGTGTTGGGGTTGATCATTGGGCTCGACTTTCTACTGTCGGGTCCCTGGAAACATGTCAAACGGCTGTCTCTACTTTTTTTGGTTTCCCTGTTCTCCCTGCTGTATGTTGCATCCTCGCATATACCCTGGCTCTATCTAGGCCGGCCTCTTCCCTTGATCTCTATCATGCTTACTGGATACTACGCTTTCCGTCTGATTCGAGCCTTTAGAGAAAACCGAAATACAGGAAATGAATTATTCTTAACGATTTTCTCGATTTTCTGCACATTGATTCTTTTAAAAATTATTTTGAATACCCACCTTTTTCATTATGGCTTTGCACTGGCTTTACCGGCCACCCTGCTAACGATTCATGCGCTCCTGTTTTTGATTCCCGAGTATTTCAGCGCATTAAAAAACTCACAGGGATTTTACAAAACCGCCGCGCTTACATTGATCCTGTTTTTTGTCTACATCCATGTTCGGGTGGAATACCAAGTGTATCAATTTAAAACCCTGCCGATATCCCAAGGACGTGATCTTTTGCTGGACTACGATCCCGAGCTGGAAAGTCGAGGCGTCATAGTGAATCAAACATTAGAATACCTGAATCGAAAAATCAAGCCGGGTGTTGAAATCGCCACAGTCCCTGATGGAAGCTTGATCAATTATCTGTCCCGTCATCCCCATCCCATACCTGCCCTTATGTTCAATCCTTATAACGAGGCTTTGTTCGGAGAACAAGCCTATCTGGATTCCATGAGGAAAGCTTCCAGCCCCTTCATTCTGCTGGTGCACAACGATGCCGGTATTCAGGTATGGGGGAAACGATTTTTCGGTAAGGACTACGGTAAAAACACTTTTGCCTGGATTATGGAAAACTACGTTTTGGAAAAGCAATTCGGTCAAGTTCCCTTTTCTGAAAAGGGTTTTGGCATCCAACTGTTAAAAAGAAAATCTTTCAATACAGATCAATGAATGAGATAAATCAAAATCAATTCGCGGCTTTCCTTAGAAACCGAATTCAGACAATCCCGTGGGAACCCTGGCTGCTGCTGCTATCAGGGATATTTATGGCCAGTATCAGTTGGCTCAAATGGCCGGATCTGGTAATCGATTTCGGGGAACAGGCCTATATCGCCTGGAGACTTTCGGAAGGAGCGGTTCTTTATAGGGATATAGTTTATTTTTATGGCCCTCTCTCCTCCTACGTTCATGCATTTTTATTTAGTGTATTCGGACCTCAGCTGATCGTACTGATCATTTTTAATCTCGCCCTGGTGGCGGCGCTGACTGTTTTAATCTACAAACTTTTTTTGTTCGTAGGATCCCGACTGTCCGCATTGATTGCCGGGCTGACGTTTCTGGTCGTATTCGCTTTCGCTCAATATTTGTGGATAGGTAACTACAATTTCGTGTGTCCCTATGTCTATGATGTCGTGCATGGAATTTTCCTGAGTTTTCTTTCCGCAAATCAATACATGGGACTCACACAAAACCGAAGCACAAAAAGATTAGTGCTTCTGGGATTGTTCAGTGGATTGGTTTTGCTGACCAAAATTGAAGTGTCTCTGGCCTGGACGACGGCAGTCCTTATCGGATTATTTCTTTTGTTCCGAACCTGGAGGTTGACACGTCGTGAATTGTGGAGATATGGAGGGTTGTTTGGCCTGGGCCTATTGCTTCCTTTTCTAATGTTTACCTTTTACTTTGCATTCCACATGGGCTGGAATCAGGGTCTGCAAGTCATGTTCGGCCCATGGACTTATGTGTTGACGACGTCGGTTAAATCGCTCGCATTTTACAAGAGCCTTATGGGAACCAATGCTCTGGATAAAAACCTGATCATTATTTTCAAATATCTTCTTGTCTGGGTGTTGTTCCTCACGGCTTTGGGAATCCTCAATCATGCCCTGCGCAAACCTCTGGCGCGGTTCCCCTTGCTTGGAATATTGGCCATTATTTTGTTCCTCTTAGGATTGCAAGCTTTTCAGTCGGATATTCCATGGCTGCAATTGATGAGGCCTCTGCCTTTGGTCTTGCTGGGCGCTGCAGCCGTTTTGATCTTCAAGCTCTGGAAAAGGGACCACGACGCTCCGTACCCTGGAACGGCTTTGGTCTTAACCACATTGACTCTGTTTTCAACCGTTCTTCTATTGAAAATATTTTTCAACGCCCATGTTTATCATTATGGCACCGCTTTAGCCATGCCCGGAGTTTTAATTCTTTTTAAATTCCTGATAGATGATCTTCCGGAAAAAACAAAAAAAGTTTCCGGTGATTATTTGTTTTTCAAGGGAGCTGTGGCTGCCGGGATCAGTCTTTATATCTTTACACATTTCTTGGTTTCGGCAGGCTGGTATTCCAAAAAGAATTTCCCTGTAGCCGCGAACGGAGACAGGCTGATCGGCTACAACCCTGAAGTGATTCCTCATGGGATGATTTTCCAAATCACCCTGGATATCCTGAATCAGGAAATGAAGGAGGGCGAAACTTTAGCCACCTTTCCAACTGGTACCCTGCTGAACTATCTGGCGCGAAAGGAAAATTCGATAGACAGTATCAGTTACAACCCGGGAACCTGGAAACTACTGGGTGAACAACGGGTTCTCAAGGACTTGCAGGCCACGCCTCCAACCTATATCGCTATTGTGTATCACGATTTTCTTGAATTCGGCTACCGCTTTTTCGGGAAGGATTTCGGGATAGATATCTACCAATGGATATCAAAAGACTACGTATCCTTCAAAGTGATCGGTCACGATCCCCTCAAAGGAAAGGGATTCGGGATTCATCTGTATAAACTGAAAACCGCTATTCCCGTTCTATGATTGCACACCTCTTTTGATGTCTTTCAAGCTCATGGCCTTGCTGCCGATTTTTCCCCTGTTTCCTGATACTTTTCGCTGATCAGCGCACGGCTTTTTTGCGCCAGGACTTGGCGATCGGTTTCTCCCGTTACTTCAGGCAAGACCCATACATTGACATTCAAGCGGGGATGTATCAACAGGCGCTTCAGATTGGCCATGAACGATATCCCCGGTGGCCAGCACGCCACTGAAGGTTCTCCCTTATCATAATACCGGATGGTGACTGGCAGAACAGAACTCTGTGCCTGTATTACCGCTTCAAATACGGAAGACTTAAAACGCTCGACTTGATGACCGGGTGTGGCTCCTCCCTCCGGAAATACGGCCACGGAATATCCCAAGCGCAGGCGATCAGCGACAGCTCGCACCATTTCTGCCAGCTCACTTCGTCGATTGCGATCAATAAAAATGGTATTCGCTATGCGGGTAAGGAATCCGATCAAGGGCCAGGACCGGACATCACTCTTGGATACAAAGGAAACCCGAAAACACGCCGCCAATACAAAGATATCCACTGACCCAACATGATTGGAAACAACAAGCGCTCCCCGGTTAAACCGTTCAACCGAACCCACCTGGTGAATGTGAATATTCAGCACCCAACAGCACCATTTGCCCCACAGCTGCATGATGTACGGTACCATCGTATTGCGAGCGCGAAAGAAAGGACTCAGCACAATTACCGTCACCAAGCCCGCCAAACCCAATATGAGTTGAACCAACACCAAACCGGTTAATCTATAAACCAAGCGACAATAAGTCATTCCCTTAAAATTTCCCGTTAAAAATATTCCGGACTTTTATTTTTGAGTCCCATCATATCTCCCAAAATCACCTGATGAAACTCATCCCAGTAGGATAGTAGCATTCCAGACAGGGGAATTTTCTTTGTGATCTCAACTCCCATAGTTTCCAGCATCACCTTCGCTACGTGGGACCAAGCATGGTGTGCGCGCAGCCATCCGTAATGAATTTCATCATAGCCGAAATAGCGATCCATTCCCGGTATCAAATGACAATGCTCTGAGCCGGCTTCTCTTAAGAATTGATTAACGGCAATAATTCCCTTAGTGGCTTTATCATAGGAAATCCGAGAGAAAGGAAGCAGGATCGATCGAAGAATATAAAACCAAGCAGGATGAACTTTTTTTTCAAAAGCGGCCGGTAGAGTGGTGTAAAAAATCTCCGCATTCATCGATCGAAGTCTGGCAAAGATTTCTTGCAAGATTGCAATCAGCTTATCAGCCGGCACATCATACATGATGTCGTTGCCGATATCCGTCACCAGGGCAATCACCCGGTAGCCGGATTCGGATTTGTCTTGCGCCACCTTGAATATGTCGCTGGAGCAAATAGGCGGATAGTTGATAGTCAACAATCCGCCGGGAGCACAATATCCCCGGCCGGGACCGGAGGCAAACAATACTTCGACCGGACGAGGCTGCAGGCAGTTTCTCAAGTGTCGGGCAAAAGCAAAACACCCGCGAGACAGATTACTGGCTCCCAGCAATATCAACAAAACCGGTGATTCCGGATGAAGAGAGGTAACGTTTGCCGACTTCTCATCAAGGGTAACCGTCATGAATCCTCAGGATTAGCGGCCGGATGAAACAAGCATCTATTCAATATACATTAAACGATTTTCAAGGGAAAGCTGCTGCTCGAAAGCGTCAGGGATAAGAGCGGAAAGTATTAGGGAGGTTAGCGCGGTTGGCGCGGGCTTCCAGTCCTTTATGGAGTTTTTCGTAGTGGGCGATCAGCCGTTCAACGCGTCTCAATTTACGTTTGTCGTGGCGGACATGGCGTGCCGCCCGATACAATTCGTGAAGGTTGTTCGCGTAGGTCTCATACTTTTTCTTCCACCAGGTTTTGTTCTTTCCCTCCCACAACTCATCATCCGGAGTACCCAGCGGTTTCAGGGTCAGCTCCCAGTTTTGCCGGTCCATCTCCACTTTGAATTCGCCGAGAAAACTCATACCCAGCAGACCATCCATATCTCCCATATACGGATTGGTGGTGGTCTCGACGTTCAGGACTTCGGCCGTGCCGATTTTCACCGAATCCAAAATAAACAACGGAGCTTGTATCGTGCCGCCGGCAGTGTTCATTCCAATTGTAGGAAGATCGGATTTGGAATGAATACCCAGGCGTTTACCGATTCGATCGGAAAGAACCACCATGGTTGCACCGGTATCAACGATCAAATTTGCCTTGATCGAACCATTGAGGAGTACCTCAACGACATAATGATCGCCGGGAGCCTCCTTGGCTTTAATCACATGGGTGAATCTCCCTTTCGAAGCCGACAACTTCGAAAAATCCTGGGACTTAACCGTTTCGCCATCCAGGTTCTTGAGTTCGCCTTTTTTCCGGTATTGAGGAGGAATTTTGGAAAGACTATCGGTAAAGTGTGTTTTGCCTTTGCTGTCTTTCCACTTGTAGATCGCGGAGTGGGACGGAGATGCCAGAATCAAAAACACCAATACACCTAAAACACAGGAAAACTTAATCCATGGTCTCAAAGGGTATGGGTTTGACATAAACATCTCGCGGTTTGATTCCATCTGAAGGCCCAACCACGCCTTCTCGTTCCATAATTTCCACCATGCGCGCCGCCCGGTTGTAGCCGACGCGCAGTTTCCTCTGAATCATCGAAATCGAAGCTTGCCGTTCCCGTGCGACAAGAGCAACGGCTTCATCATATTTTTCGTCGAACTCGTCTTCGTCCTCTTTTTCGCGGGTTGCCTCGACAACCTGCTCAAACACATCGTCTTCGTATTCCGGCTTTTTATCCTGATCCTTGATGAATTTAATAATCCGGTTAATTTCCTCGTCACTGACCATGGATCCATGGATTCGATGTATTTTGGAAGTGCCTGGTGGGAGAAACAGCATGTCGCCTTTGCCCAGCAGTTTCTCTGCACCCGCACAGTCCAGAATCGTCCGCGAATCCACGCGCGAAGTGACCTGATAGGAAATCCGCGCCGGAAAATTGGCCTTGATGATACCCGTCAATACGTCTACGGACGGTCTTTGGGTCGCCACAATCAGGTGAATTCCCGCCGCCCGGGCCATCTGCGCCAGGCGCGTCAACGAGTCTTCTACGCCCTTACAGGCAACCATCATCAAATCGGCTAACTCATCGATTATAATAACAATGTAAGGGAGTTTAGCTAGAATTTCCACCTCTGGATTTTGGTTTTCCGAATCGGAATTTTCTGAATCCTCGCCCGCTGAGGCAATTCTTTTGTTTTTGGCGTTCTTAGACTTCCTCCTGCGATCACCCTCGTGAGAAATTTTATCCACCATTTGATTGAAGCCGGAGATGTTACGCACAGAATTATCGGCCATTAGCTTGTAACGCCGCTCCATTTCCGATACCGCCCATTGCAGGGCCGCTGCGGCTTTCTTGGGGTTGGTAACCACGGGTGCAATCAGGTGAGGAAGACCGTCATACATGTTCAGTTCCAGCATTTTGGGATCGATCATGATCATTTTGACTTCTTCCGGAGTCGCATTGAGAAGCAGACTGCAGATCATCGTGTTGATACCCACCGATTTGCCGGAACCGGTGGAACCCGCCATCAATAGATGCGGTACCTGGGCCAAGTCCTCCGTCACCGGACGGCCGATGTGATCCTTGCCGACCGCCAACGCTATCTTGGAATGAGTTTCCTGAAATGATTCGGAGCAGATGATTTCCTTGAATGAAACGGTTTCACGCTTCGGATTGGGAAGTTCGATCCCCACGACTGACTTGCCAGGCACCGGGGCCAGAATACGAACGCTCGGTGCACGCATGGCCAGGGCCAAGTCGTCCGTCAGCGACAGGATACGGCTCACCTTGATCCCCGGCGCCGGTTCAAATTCGTACAAGGTGATTACCGGACCCGGCAACACCTGCACCACTCGGCCATCCACTCCGAAGTCGGACAGTTTCTTTTCCAGAATGGTGGAGTTGAGCATCAACTCTTCTCTCATTTTCCCTGCGTCCCGTATTTCCAAAGGATCATTGAGCAGGCTGACCGGAGGCAACTGATACTCTCCCGTCTCCTTGGCAAACGGGAAATTTTCCTGCACTGCAAATTCTTCCTTCTTTTCAGTTTCCTGCACTTTTTCCTTTTTGTGGGTTTCGGGAAAGTCTTCCAGTGTTTTCGGGGAAGGACTCAACAGTTCCCGAGAGACGATGACCGGTTCGCTTAATTTCCGAAGTTTGCTTTTCTCCCTACGGGCTGATTTCCAGATACGCACCGTTTCCCACAACCAATCCCTGAATTCCCGTGCGATCTTCATCAGCAGAGATCCCACCGCACGAACACTTCTCAATCCCCATCGAAACAAAACCGCAAAAGCGAGACCTGTGGTTTGAAATAATTTGTTCGCTGGAACACCGGTCATCGCCAGGGTGGAAACAAACATGACCAGGATCAATACCAGGTGCGCACCGATGACGCTCAACCAAAGAACCAGACTATTTGAAACCTGTGTTCCCACAACACCTCCGGTTTCAACATCGTTTCCAAAAAAGGGATCGTGGTCAAACTGCAGGGCCAGTAAAGAACAGAGAGTAACCAGAAAAATCGAACCAAAAAACAAAACCAGCGGCCAGCGGCGGAACTCCTGGCCACGAATGACCGCCCAGCCCACCAGCAGGGCTACGAGAGGAAATGCAAACGCTCCGGTACCGAAAACCCGGACCAGCCCATCGGCAAGATAGGAACCCACCAAACCTCCATAGTTCTGTATTTCGCTTTCCTGCGAAGAGAACTGATAAAAAGAAGGGTCATGGGGTGAATAGGAAATCATTGAAATCAGTGCAAACAGCGCGAACCCGGCAATTCCGATTCCCAGGAAATCGCGGGTCAGCGTGTGTTCATTCAGTTCGGGATCAGGGGATTTTTTTCCACTCATTATTTTGAACTCACATTTTTTTGAGAGGTTATCAATCGTTGAACGGTGTCCTGAAAAATCGTGTTCTGCACTTCGCGGGTGTCATCCGGCCGTGGGTAATCCAGATTGTAGTGCAAGCCGCGGCTTTCCTTCCGCTCCAGAGCTCCGTTGATAATCAGTTGAGCCGTGAGCGCGATGTTGCGCAACTCCAGTGTGTCGCGCGTGATATTAAAACTCCAGTAATACTCCTTAATCTCCTCCAGCAGCATTTCTACCCGGCGGCGCGCCCGGGACAACCGCTTGTCGGAACGCACGATGCCGACATAATTCCACATCAGCCGTCTAATTTCGTCCCAGTTATGGGAGACCACAACCGATTCATCGCTTTCAACCGCATCTCCACTGTCCCATTCCGGCAGGCGTTCCTGAATTGACTCGAGTTTTTTGGAGGATTGATTTAATTCGGCGGCCTTAGCGGCTGCGCGGTGTGACAACACCAGCCCCTCCAACAGGGAATTGCTGGCCAGACGGTTGGCCCCGTGTAATCCGGAGTAACACACTTCACCCGAGGCGAACAGGCGGGGGATGCTGGTTTGTCCGTTCAAATCGACCATCACTCCGCCGCACATGTAATGGGCTGCCGGAACAACGGGAATCGGCTGTTCGGTCATGTCGTAACCGAACGATTTGCAGGTCTTGTAAATATTTGGGAAGCGCTCCCGGGTACGGTAACCTTCCAGATGGGTCACATCCAGGTACACGCAGTCGTCGCCGCTCTTTTTCATTTCATAGTCGATCGCCCGGGCCACCACATCGCGTGGAGCCAGACATCCCAGGGAATGATAATTTTCCATGAACGTGTCGCCGTTTTTCATGCGGAGGACACCGCCTTCTCCACGCACTGCTTCTGAAATCAAAAACGATTTCGCCTGCGGATGGTACAGGCAGGTGGGATGGAACTGGAAAAACTCCATATTGGCAATCCTGGCGCCGGCTCGATACGCCAATGCGATGCCATCGCCGGTCGCGGTGTCGGGATTGGAAGTGTACAGATAGACTTTGCCCGCCCCGCCCGTGGCCAGTAAAACGGCTTTGCCGGTGAATGTGACTACTTCGCCGGTTTGTTCATTCAACGCGTACAGACCCAGAGCCTCGTCCTTTTTGTCCCCCGGTTGAACGGCAGGGTCGATATTGGAACGAGTAATAATGTCGATCCCCATATGATAGGGGTAGATTTCGATATTCGGTTTGGCGCGAACGGCTTCGATCAACGCGCGCTCGATCTCCCACCCGGTGAGGTCGTCCGCATGCAGGATTCGACGTTTGGAATGCCCCCCCTCCTGCGTCAAGTGAAAGCTGTCCTCTCCCTGAGTACGGGTAAACCGGGCGCCCAGTTGGATTAATTCGCGGACCCGGGCGGGTCCTTCGCGAACAATACAGCGAACCACATCTTCCTGGCACAGCCCGCGGCCAGCTTCGATGGTATCCGTCACATGCAGGTCGACCGAATCATCCTCCGCCATCACCGAGGCGATTCCTCCCTGAGCATACCGGGTGGCCGACTCCTCCACTTCATCTTTGGTGATCAGGGCGACCGAGCCGTATTCGGCGATTTTCAGGGCAAATGTGAGGCCGGCGAGACCGCTGCCAATAACAATGTAATCCCGAGCGATTTTCATACCCGCCATTATATGGAGTTAAGCCTTTAAAATCAATAAGATATTGATAAATCGCCGGTTACGAAGAAAATGAGGACGGGGGGATAGATTGAGAGATCAAAAAACCAGAAAATGCCTTTATTTATAAGACGTTGTGTCCTCCTCAGACGGCTTTTTAGGGGCTGAAGAAGAGGGAATGGCAGACTCAATCTGGAGTCTTTTTGCAGGCCTGATGAGCGGCAGGGCGATCAAAATAAGCAGGGAAATCGAGCTGACGATCAGCCCCTCCTTGAGACCTTGCGGGAAGTAATCGAATTCCACAATATGCTCCCCGGATCCCAATTGCACCGCCCTGTAGAAGTGATTGGCCTTCAAGATTTTCCCCTCTTTGCCATCCACCGTCACGGTCCAGCCGGGGAAGTGGGTGTCATTCAGTACCAGGAATCCGTTTCCGTCCTGGCGGGTCTTGAGGGTCACGTGATTGGGCCGATAATTCACCTGTTCGACCTGTCCTTGAAAGGACTCGGAAGGCTGGAATTCCACCGGCTCGGTCAGCAGCACTTCCTGGAGTGGATCGAAAGATGCGGCGTAATAGGTTTGGAGAACGGCTTTTTCTTTCAGAACCCTCATTTTGGGAGCAAAGTAAGCTCGGGGCAAAGCATCTTCCAAGGCATAGATACGACCGGGGAGAATCTCCGGTTCCCCCTTCGAGTCGAAACGGGTCTCTTGATCCAGATTAATCCAGTATCCGACGTTGCTGCGATTCAAGATACGCAATCTTGTTTCAGGATCGGATTGTCTCAATACCGACATCCAGATCAATTGATATTTTAATCCCAACCCCAGGCCGGGTTTTCCCGCCGCGTGTTCAATCCCGTAAACCATCCCGGTATAGGGGGTTAAATATTGCTTCAGCATCTTGAGGCGATGCAGGGCGGACGGGGCTTCGAGAGCATCCATGGCTCCGGGCTCCCGTTGTATCCGTCCCGTGTAAACGCGGTACTCTCCGGGAGAGTCTTTCAGATACTTCATAAATACAGGCGATTCATCATAAAACTTTCTATCGATAAGAGGGAGCAGCTTGAAGTCTTTCAAACTCAAATCGATAAAAATCAAAAGAAAAACAACAACTGCAAATACGGGCTTCCTGATCTTTCTGAAATAAAACAAAATGTAAGCGAGTCCAAAAACGAACAGGATGACCAGTGCATTTTCCATATCCAGTGCCGGTTGCCACAAACCAACCCCGCACACAATTCCAAAAAGAAAAATGCATACAGACAAAACCGGAACAATTTTGAAATACCGGCTTTCCGTATGCTTCAAAATATAATCCAGAACGTATCCGGTGAGGAAAACGGCGGCAAACGAGGATACAAAATAATATTTGGACGGAAACCGGAATAGGTGTGTTAAAGGCACTACATGATAGAAATACTTGTAGAGTGGGTTGTACCGACCGAGAGCAAAAAATATTCCAAGCACAAAGATCACCAGCCAGAAAGCGACGGGTTTCTCCTTTTTTAAAAAGAAGGCTATAAAGATGAACGCCAGGCTTACAAGTCCCATATAAAGGGTGTGCAGAAAACCAGTAAAAAAATCACCCGAACCTGAATTTCCTATATAAAAAGGAGACAACACCAAGGTGGCGAGCTTTGAAAATTCCAGGGACCACACAGTATGAGCATCAAGACTCATCCCCGCCTCTCGGGGTGAATGAGGAAGAAGCTCGGCGGCAGGCCATAGCTGGAGTGCCGAGAGACCCAAAGCCAGTACCACTGCCAATCCCAGCGAAACGGTCAATCGAAGGTAAGACGCAAACCCCTGCCCTTTAGGGATGAACCAGAGCTCATGAAGAAATAGAAGTCCCACGGTCATAATACTGATTTCAGGACAAGCCGCCAGCGTTTGAGCGGCAATAGCCAACACGGTTCCGACAAAATAACTGATACGCTTTTCTTGCCGATATTTCAGATACAACCAAAAAATTACGGGAAGCCACACGGCAGCCATAAAATAATTGCTGAGTAGTACTGATCCAACTATAAATCCACTCAACATCCCGGTCACACTGGAACACAATCGCGCTGCAAAAGAAAATTTCCAGAGCTTTCCCAGTAGGAACAAAGAAATTCCCAATACCAGAAAATGTAAAAAGTAGAAAAGGTTGATCGCTAAAACCGTATCCTGCAATAAGAAAAGGAGACTGGGCGGGTAAAACACACCCGGATGAAACAGGGACATGAACGGCATACCACCGTAGACGTGAGGAGACCAGTATGGAATAACCCCCTGCTGATAGGCCTGGCCCAGCAAATACCTGAAAGGATAGGTAATGAAATGGAAATCCCTATGGAAAATTGCTTTATCCATAAAGAGCGCCGGGGAAAAAATATTGAGAGCCGCCAGGAACAACAATGCCACTCCGGATAGCTCTTGCAAAAACCCGGCATTGAATTTTAAATTTTGAAGTGAACTTTTACGGGCCGACATGGATGAAACACGAATAATTTGTAGAAAAGTGATTATCCGATTGTCCGGAAATTTCTGTACCAAAACCCTGGCCTGACGTATCCAGGAAACCTATACAACTTTCAGGCGTCTTCTCCAAAACACATACACAGCCAGACCCAGCACGGGGGTCACACCGGTAACGATCAAGCCTTCCTTGAATCCGTCCGGGAAGTAATCGAACTCCAGGATATGGTCACCCGGTCCCAGCTGAACGGCGCGGTAAAAACCATAGGCTCGCAGAATGGTTTGTTGCTGGCCGTCTACTTTCACCGTCCAACCGGGAAGATAAGTATCCAGCAGCACCAGAAACCCGTTTCCCTCTTGCCTGGTTTTCACTGTCACATGGTTGGGACGGTAGGTTACTTCTTCGACCTCCCCTTTAAAGCGAGCGGATTCCTGAAACTCAACGGATTGACTCAGCAGGACTTCTTTAAGGGGATCAAAAGACACATCATAGTAATCAAAAAGAATCCGGCCTTTTTCCGGAACCCGCATTTTGGGTACCAGAAACGCCCGAGGCAAAGCATCCTGAAAAACCTTCATCCGGTCCGGCAATATCACTGGAAATCCTTCCTTCGAATACAACATCGGAGAATCCCCATCAATCCAATACCTGACATTAGTTCTTTTCAATATGGCTCTTCTGCGCTCGGGTTCGGATTGAATGAGAAATTGATACCATATCAAATGATTCTGGAGGTCCAAGGCGAGTCCGGGAGCTCCTCCCGCATGCTCGAGTCCAAAGACCATCCCCTGCAAAGGATACAACTGTTGTCTCGCCGCCCGCACCCCCATCAAAAGATTGGGTCCGCGGGGATAGGACATGGGATCAGGTTTTGTTTCTATACCCCCCGAATAGATCCGGTATTTCCCAGCAGAGCCTCCTGCGATATCCATTAAAAGCGGTTTCTTTTCATAAAATTTGTGGTCGATCAAAGGGAGTAGACCAAAATCTTTTATAAACAGATCCAATAAAATCATAATAAAAAGAAGAGCAACAAAAGCTTTTCTTTCTATTTTCCCATAGTAGAAAAATACATAAGCCACGCTGAAGATAATCAGAAAAGTGATTGGATACTGTGGTTCCAGATTGCGATCCCACACGGCTAAAGCCAAGGTAATTCCAAAAATCAGAATAAGAAAAATCAGAATTTTAGATATTTTGATTTTTCGCTCTCGAGTAACACGCATCAAGGTATCCAGACAGAAACCCAGCAGAAAAATGGCCGCTATCGAAGAAATAAAAATAAACTTTTCCGGGTATCGGAAGAAACTCAAAAACGGAACCGAATGGTACACCAGCTTATAAAACGGATTGTATTTTCCTAAAGCAAAGAAAATTCCAAAAAGAAAAACTGCCAGCCAGAAACCGACTGATTTTTCCTTTCGAAACATGAAGCTCAGGGCAACAAAGAGGAAACCAAAAATCCCCATATACAGGGTATGCAGCAATCCTGAAAAGTTTGAATACTTGCCATGAACCGTAGCACTCAAATAATCGTCATACTCCGGAGTCAATACGATCGTCGTCAACTTCGAAGGCGCCAGAGACCAATTGACATGGGACGCGTAATCCAGGCCTCCTTCCCTGAACGTATGTTTCAGCAGTTGAGCGGTCGGCGCCAGCTGAAACGCAGTAAGACCCAAAGCCAGCAAAACCGCCAAACCGAGGGTAGCCGTAATACGCACATAATCTGATTTTCCCCCTGCTTCTGCTGTAAACGCGATTGAATGAAAATAAAGCAGGACCATGGTCATAACGCTGATTTCCGGACAGGCCGCAAGTGTTTGAGTGGCTATAGCCAGCACCAGTCCGACAAACCAGCCGACTTGTTTTTTCTCCTCAAACCGGTAGTACAGCCAGAAGATTAACGGTAGCCAAACCGACGACAGGAAATAATTACTGCAGAGAGTGGAAGCAACTATCAGTCCGCCCAACATACCTGTAACACCGCAGCACAATGCGGTGGACCACGAAAGATTCCATTGACGGACCAGCAGAAAGACAAAAATCCCCATCACCAGAAAATGAAAAACATAAAACACATTTAAAGCCAGCGTGAAGTTATCCAGGAAAAAAATAATACTTGGAGGATAAAACACTCCGGGGTGCAGGGTGGCCATAAAGGGTGCTCCCCCAAATGTATTGGTGGTCCAATAAGGAAGCACGCCCTGCTGATAGGCCTGGGCAAGGAAATAGCGTACAGGATAGGTAATAAATTGAAAATCGCGATAGAAAATAACTTTGCCGTTAAACAGCAAGGGATAAAAAAAAGCTATTGCTATCACAAACAAAAGGAAAATGCCCAGCATATTTTTATTTGATTCGGATATTTCCTGATTTGTTTGAATATCAATAAATTGCATTTTTTACTTTCAAACGATCTTTCTTACATATTTTCCAGAAAACAAACCCATGAGAATTATAAGAAATACACAAACGCCGCTGATGGTCAGTCCCACCCTGAAGCCCTCCGGCACATAATCAAATTCCAGGGTATGCCGTCCCGGCCCCAGTTGAACGGCACGGTAAAAATGATTGGCTTGCAAAACAGGTTGTTTTTCACCATCGACCTTGACCGTCCAGCCTGGAAAATACGAATCCATTAAAACCAGAAATCCGTTTCCTTCCTGAAAGGTTTTGACCGTCGCATGATTGGGTCGATACTCCACGTTCTCCACAGTTCCTTTAAAGTGAGGCGATTCCTCGAAATCAACTGCCTCGTAAAACAGGACTTCCTTGAGTGGATCGAATGACTCTTTGTAGTAGGTGTTGAGCAAATGTCCGTCTTCAGTCGGCACTTTCATTCTGGGAACGAGATAAGCTCTGGGTAGAGTGCCATCCAGCACTTTGAGCCGGTTCGGCAGAATGACGGGATAGTCTTCCAGATAGTGTGTCAACGTTTCACCGTCAATCCAATACCGCGTGTTGCTCCGTGCCAGGATGCGTCTTCTTCTTTCTGCCGGGCTCTTGGTAAATATTTGCCCCCACATGATGTTATTTTTCAGGGTAAGAGCTAAGCCGGTAATTCCGTTGACATGCTCCAATTGGTACACCATCCCTGCATACGGTATCAAATGCTGCTTACTGGCGAGAATCTGTGACAATCGGGTCGGACCCAGAGGATAACTTAAGGGTTGAGGTTGCTTGTTGAGGTTTCCGGAATAGATCCGGTATTTTCCGTATGCTTCATCCAGCTGTTCCAGAAGGACCGGTTTTTCCTCATAATACTTGCGATCGATCAATGGCAAGAGTTTGATCCCTTTGACCGACAAGTCCAGGAGAATCACCGCCAGAACCATAACCGCAAATACGCCTTCTTTCATTTTTCCAAAATAGTACAGGATATAAACAAAGCCGAACACTGCCAGTAAACCCATGGAAAAAACAGGATTGAAATGGGATTTGTCCAACGTTCCCAGCCCGATCACGCCGAACAAAATGATCACTATAGTCAGCACAGGATAAATCTTGATTCGACGTTCCCGGGTGTAGCGAATTAAACTATCCAAACCGTAGCCGGTCATGAATACGGCGGCAAAAGCAGACAAATAAGTATACTTTTCCGGATAACGAAACAGATTTAAGATAGGAATCAAAAAATAAAACACTTTGTAAACAGGGTTGTACTTTCCAAACGCAAAGAAGAGGCCGAAGAGAAACACCACCAGCCAAAAACCCATTACTTTTTCCCGTCGAACCAGAAAACCAAAAAAGACAAAAACCAGGGCAATCAAACCCAAATACATTGTGTACAGTAACCTGGAAGTTTGAGGAGGCGCCGTTTGGAGAGTTGAGTTTGAAGAAGCTTCAGAACCGGTTTCCAATCCGGACAAAACTTTATCCTTCGTTTCTGCTGCAGGAGGGTGGCGCAGTGGCCTGTCAAAATAACCCTCATAATCGGGGGATATCACCAGAGAAAGCAATTCCTTCTGATCCATAGACCATCGAGTGTGGTCTTCATAGCTTAATCCGCCATCTCTGAAAGAATGCTTGAGGAGCTTGGCTGTGGGAACCAATTGCAATGCCGACAAACCCAAAGCCAGAGCCACCGCCAACGCCAGGGCAGCCGTCATGCGTGCAATCCCGGGGAATCCCGGTGCCCTGGGCAAAAAATAAAGCGAATGTGCATACAGCAGGCACATGGTCATAACATTGATTTCCGGACAAGCCGCCAATGTTTGCGTAGCAATGGCCAGCACCAATCCAATAAAGTAACCGACATGCTTTCGCGTCCAGAACCGGTGGAACATCCAGAACACCAGGGGCAACCAGACTGCAGAAATAAAATAATTGCTGATCAGGGTAGAGGCCACGATATAACCACTCAACATGGCCGTTACGGCGGAACACAAGGCGGCGACAAAAGAAATTTTCCAGCTGCGCGCGAGGAGGAACGTAAAAACTCCGAGAATCACAAAATGCAGAACATAAAACAAATTCAGGGCATAGGTAGTGTCATCCAGAAGGAACAAAAGGCTGGGAGGATAAAATACGCCGGGATGAAAGGTGGCCATGAACGGCATCCCTCCATTGGCATACGGCACCCAAAAGGGAATGGCCCATTGATTGAATGATTGACCGAGGAAATAGCGGATAGGGTAAGTGATCAGGTTGTAGTCGCGGTAAAAAATCACTTTACCGTCGAACAACATCGGGTAGAAAAACGCCGCCGTTATCAATAGCAATATACCGATACCCAGAAGGTTTATTTTCGATCTTGAACGATCATTGATAACGGAACCATCTGTGGTCTGCATATTGTATAAATTTCGGAGGTGCCAATTCATTGGTAGTCAGTTTGTTTATCCTCATCGGACCACAGCCGAGCTACACCTGGAAACCATTAAAAATTATTCTTTGAGATTACGGTTGTATTCCATATCAAACAACATGGCGAACAATAGAAACAACAAACCCATCAGGGTAAGGAAAGCGGCGAACAACGCCGTTATGGGAGTCACGGGTCCGACAAAAATCCGGTAAAAGAAATAGTACAGCCCCATACCGGAGCCCAAAGGAAAAGCGATGAACCCCATAATGTAAAAAAATACCAGGGGATGAAAATCCCGGATGACATACTTCCCAAACATCCTGCTGAAAAATCCTTTAAAGAGCAGAAATGAAATATCCGGAATCACTTTATACAAGCGTATTCCGGATTGCTCTCCCACTCCGTAAACCGGGCGAATCGGCACGTCCACCACCCGCATATTCTCGATATTGAGTTTTAAAAGAATATCGTTGGGTACTCCGTATCGCTGGAAAATTTTATCTATATTGATACATTTTAATGCCTTCAGGGAAATTGCGGTGAAGCCGCATTGGGAATCGGCCACATGCCAATACCCGCCGGCAATTTTTGTCATGAGCGAAAGAATGGCATTGCCGATATACCGATACCGCGGAATCAATTCCCATGCTTCGCCGTGAAACAGGCGATTGCCCTTCGAGTAATCGGCGATGTCTGTGGCGACGGGATCAACAATGTGTGGCAGATCGTCAGGATGCATCTGAGCGTCACCGTTCATCACCACGGTGACATCCATATTGTTTTCCAGGCATGCCCGGTACCCTGATTGAATGGCCCCACCCACACCTCGGTTCTCCGCATGGCGAATTAATTCCACCCGAACATCCACCTTCATATACTTCTCAACAACTTCAACAGTTTTGTCGTCACTGCAATCGTCGACAACAAACACTTTGTCGACCCAATGCGGTAAAGTCTCAAGGACCTTGACGACCAGCTTTTCTTCGTTATGCGCAGTTACCACGACGGCAACCGATTTATTTTTGTACATGCTTTTTTGGATTTCTAAAGAGGTTAGAGACCGGCTGAGAATGCAAAACCCTCATCTATTATGGTAACGAATCCATCCGGCAAAAAAAGGGTTTTTTGATGATATTGGGGAATCTAGCCCGGTCTGGAACTTATTTCCTATGTAGTCGGAGTCGGGTCGGTTTTCCGCCACTTCCACAGCAACAAAACCATCAGCAGAACGGACACGATGGAGCTGATGACCAATCCCATTTTGAAGCCTTCGGGGAAGTAATCAAACTCCAGGGTATGAGACCCTGAATCCAGCTGAACCGCACGGTAGAAGTGATTGGCCTGTAATATCGACTGCTCTTCTCCATCCACCGTCACCGTCCAACCCGGAAAATAAGAGTCCAGCAACACCAGGAACCCGTTACCCTCCTGAACAGTTTTCACCGTGACA
>JANQEK010000006.1 GCA_028278405.1 Nitrospinaceae bacterium | reverse complement strand
ACAAGAGCGGCTAGATAAACCAGATCAAATATGGCTTTAACCAGCATTAATTAATGTAATACTTCAATTACCATAAACTTCTTTTAATATCTTATCCGCACCCATTTCCAGGATTTCTCCGGCTAATTGAAATCCAATGTCCTCGGGGTCTTCCACCGATCCCTTCCTTTCAGCTTTCAATATTTGTTTGCCGTCCAGACTCCCCACCAATCCCCGAAGGTGCAGGGTTTCGCCTTCAATCGTCGCGTAGACGCCGATGGGTACCTGACAACCGCCTTCGAGACGGGTCAAAAATCCACGCTCGGCCTCCAGGGCCTGATGCGACTCCTCATGATCCAGCGGAAAAATCCGATTCATAATAGGCAAATCTTCCTTTCGGGATTCAATACCGACAGCACCCTGCCCGCCCCCCGGCAGCATAATGTCGGGTTCAATGAATTCCGTAATGCGGTCGGCCATGCCCAGGCGAATCAGTCCTGCGGCAGCAAGAATGATGGCATCCAACCCTTCTGATTCGAGTTTCTTCAATCGCGTCTCCAGGTTGCCGCGCATCGGAACCACTTCCAAGTCCGATCGATAATGCAGAAGCTGGGTGGTTCTCCTGAAGCTGCCGGTCCCGACTTTGGCACCCTTCGGAAGATCATCCAGTTTTAAGCCATTTCTGGAAACCAGAACATCCCGCGGATCCTCTCGCTCGGTCACCACCGACAAAGTCAGGCTGGGAGGAAATTGAACCGGAACATCTTTCATGCTGTGAACCGCGATATCGGTTTCAAAGCGCAACATGCTCTCCTCAATTTCCTTGGTGAACAGCCCTTTCCCCCCGACCTTGGCGAGTGGAACATCCTGAATTTTATCTCCAGAAGTTTTGATTTTGACCAAATCGACGGTCAGATCACCGTGTATGGATTCCAACTGGGATTTGATCCAGTGAGCCTGCCAGAGAGCCAGGGGGCTTCCGCGTGTTCCGATGGTGAGTTTATTGGTAAAAAAAGGACCAGACATTCAGTCGTCCAGGTGAAACAGATCCCGGATAGCCTTGAGGTAAGTTCGGCCTTCGGTGGTTTGTGTTTTCTTCTTCAAATTAACAGTAGGCTTGTGGAGGATTTTATTGACGATAGATGAAGTCATCTGATGAAGGCTGTTTTTATCTTCGTCCGAAAGGTGCGTCATTTTCTTAAGAGTCTTTTCAATCTCCTGCATCCGGACAATCTCCATACGCTTTCTTAACTCAACAATCGTGGGAACAGCATCCAGAGACTCCACCCAATTGTTGAATTTATTAACTTCCGTTTGAATAATATCCATGGCCACTTCTGCTTCTTTTTCACGCTCCTGAAGGTTAGCGTTGACCACACTCTGCAGATCATCGATGTCATACAAATAGACGTTTTCAAGATCATTCACCTCAGGTTCAATATCTCGGGGAACAGCGATGTCGATAAAAAACATCGGGCGATTGTGCCGCTGGCTTATGGCTGACTGTACGATGTCTTTATTAATAATAAATTTTGGGGAAGCGGTTGAACTGATGACAATGTCCGCTTTATGCAATTCCGTTTTGAAATGTTCGAAATCCAGCGCACTGCCATTGAGAGTTTTTGCCAAAGTCGTTGCGCGCTCATAGGTGCGACTGGCCACGTAGACGGTTTTAACTCCGTATGAGATCAGATGCTTGGCCGCCAGTTCCGCCATTTCACCCGTCCCGACCAACATGATGGTATGGCTTTCCAGGTCATCAAAGATTTTGCGGGCAAGTTCCACCGCCGCCGAACTGATAGATACCGCACTTTCGGCAATGCCGGTTTCTTCCCGAATCTTCTTGGCCACATTGAACGCTTTTTCGAACAGTTGATTCAGAATCAGGCCGGTCGTCTGCAGGGATTTGGCCAGGCTGTAGGCATCCTTTACCTGTCCCAGAATCTGCGACTCTCCAACCACCATTGAATCGAGACTGGACGACACCCGGAACAGATGCTGCACGGTTTCTTCTTCCCGGAAGGCATAAAAATGCTTATCGAGAAGATCGTAGGAAATCATGTGGTACTCGCAGATAAACCGCTTCAAACGCTCGATTCCCTTGTCGACATCGTTCACACGGGCGTAAATCTCCACACGGTTGCAGGTGGAAATAATGAGGTTCTCATCGATTTCGGGAAAACTTCCGAGTTTTTCCGTTGTCTCCTCGATACTCCCCTTCGTGAAGGCGAGTTTTTCCCGCAATTCCACAGGAGTGGTTTTGTGATTGACCCCTACAATAACAAGATTCGATTCAGCCATAATCAAACGTGTAAAAGAATGCTCAACATAACCGTGATGAAACCAATCACCGAACCCTGGGCGACTTTTTTACCGCGCCAACCCATTCGGTACCGTCCAAAAAAAACCATGCCGTACAAAACCCAACCCAAAACCAGGGGCCAGATTTTGACCAATTCCCAGGAAAACAAAGACGTCTGGCTCATCTTGATGTTCCATATGGAGCCCGTTAAAAACCCCATTGTGAACAGAGGAAATCCGACAGCCACCGCTTTATAGATCAAATTGTCCAAAGATTCCAGCGAAGGCATCCGGAAATACATCATACCCAATTTTTTTGTTTTGACCTGTTTTTCTTGAATTAAATACATCACACCAAGCCCAAACGCAATGGCAAAAGCGGCGAATCCGATAATGGATAGAGTCCGGTGCAGGGTCAATAATACCCTGAATTCCGAATCCGGAAAATCCACTATTTCCTTGGACAAAAAGGTGGCGTACAGCAGGATCAAAAAGGCCACCGGAATCACAAACGAGCCCAGATCCTTGATCCTGTATCTCCAATGGGTAAAACAATACACGACCACCACCAGCCATGACAGAAAAACCGCCACTTCAAAGGAGGTGGTGTACGGACCATGCCCTGTTTCCTGGGACCGAAGTCCTATAATCACCGTATGCGATATCAGTCCGACGATCACCGTTCCGGTCGCCAGCGTGGACACCCCGGATTTCCGGTAAACCAGGTAAATAAAATATTCCAACGATGCCAGTAGATAACTGATCATCGCAATATTAAAGGTAATGATTTTCATCGATTTTTCGAAAACGCAATGTGATCAAAGGACGGATCATGCTATCACTTTAACCTCTGATATTCAACGACTTAGGAATGAAACGATTTGAAAATGCGGGGCTTAAGCAAATTGGGAACGGGGCGGGATAGTGCGAGGGGGCAGAATCAATTATCTTTATTCTTGATGATGCCTTTAAGTTCCGCCATGAATTCGTTGACGTCCTTGAAATCACGGTAAACAGAGGCAAACCGGACATAGGCCACGCTGTCCAGATTATACAGCTCCTTGACCACCTTCTCGCCAACCGTTACGGCGGAAATTTCCTTTTCTCCGGCTTCCTGGAAATGCCGCTCGATGGCATCAACTAGATTTTCCATTTGCTCGACGCTGACCGGACGTTTCTGGCAGGCTTTCTGCACCCCGGACAATATTTTGTTGCGGTTGAATTCCTCCCGGCGCCCATCCTGTTTGACGATAAGAAGGGGTGTTCTTTCGATGCGTTCGTAGGTCGTGAATCGCTCACCGCAGTTTAGGCACTCACGACGACGGCGGGTCAGGTCACCATCCCGATTGGTCCGGGAATCCACGACCTTGTTTTCCATGTTCGAGCAACTGGGACATTTCATAGGAGATCAGTATTTGTCAGCCATTTCCATGTGGAAGGGAAACTGCTCGCACAGTTCACGGACTTTCAAGCGGGTTTGCTCGATGAAATCTTTATCCTCTATCCGCTCCAAAACACCGATCATCATCTCCCCGATCTGCTTCATCTCCTTCTCTTTCATACCCCGAGTGGTGAGAGCCGGCGTGCCGATCCGAATACCGGAGGTAACAAATGGGCTCCGGGTTTCAAAGGGAACGGTATTTTTGTTAACAGTAATCCCGGCCAAATCCAAAGCCTCTTCAGCGGCTTTCCCGGTAATATCCTGAGGGGTCAGGTCGACCAGAATCAAATGGGTATCCGTTCCGCCGCTGACCACCTTATATCCTCTTTCTTTTAGAAGGTCCGCGAGACATCGGGCATTTTTGATGACTTGCTTCTGATATTCAACGAAATCCGGATTGAGTGCCTCTTTAAAAGCTACCGCTTTGGCGGCGATCACATGCATGAGGGGTCCGCCCTGGATGCCCGGAAAAATTTTCTTGTTCACTTCCTTGGCAAACTCCTCTCGACACAGAATCATTCCACCGCGAGGACCGCGCAGGGTTTTGTGGGTGGTCGTGGTGACAAACTCCGAAAACGGCACGGGCGACGGATACAATTTGGCCGCGATCAGACCTGCGGGATGGGCAATATCCGTCATGATCTTGGCGCCCACCTCATCAGCAATATCGCGAAACCGTTTGGCGTCGATGACCCTTGGGTAAGCGCTGGCACCTACCACGATCATCTTGGGTTTGTGTTCTTTGGCCAAACGTTCTACTTCGTCGTAATCGATCAATTCAGTATCCTTGTTGACCCCGTACTGAAAGACCTTGTAACTGTAGCCGGAAAAATTAACCGGAGAACCATGTGTGAGGTGACCGCCATGGGACAAGTTCATCCCAAGAATGGTGTCACCGGGCTGCAGCACAGCATGATAAACCGCCATATTGGCCTGCGAACCGGAGTGGGGTTGAACGTTGGCATGTTCCGCGCCGAATATCTGCTTGGCCCGGTCGATCGCCAACTGCTCGGCCACATCGACGTAACGACACCCGCCATAGTAACGTTTGTTGGGATATCCCTCAGCGTATTTATTGGTCATCACCGACCCCAGGGCTTCCAATACCTGGGGACTGACAAAGTTTTCGGAGGCAATCATCTCCAAGGTAAAGTTTTCCCGTTCGATCTCTCCCTTGATGGCGTTTGAAATGTCCGGATCGAAATCTGATAAGAGTGACAATTTATAGTTCTCCCTTGGTTAACATGTTTTCGATATCATCAATTTTCTTCAGGCGCTCACTATGACGGCCCCCTTCAAAAGGAGTTTCCAGCCAGGTATTCACAATTTCATAAGCCAATCCCTTGCCCACGACACGTCCTCCAAGAATCAGAACGTTGGAATCGTTGTGTTGGCGACACAATTTGGCGGTATAGACATCCGCACACAAGGTCCCCCGAACTTTCGGAAACCGATTAACCACAATGGACATTCCAATACCGGTGCCGCAGATCACAATACCACTCAGGTTTTCATCATCTGAAACAGCTTTGGCAATTTTGGTTCCATAATCGGGATAATCCACCCGGTCAGAACTCTCAGGCCCGAAATCTTCGACAGGGATACCATCCCCCTTCAAGCATTCTATGAGGCTTTCTTTCAGCTCGTAACCCGCGTGATCAGAGGCAATAACGATTTTGCCAATTTTAATATCTCTGTTCATGTGCTTTTGCGGTCCCCGTAACGGGTGACCATCGAATGGACCGGATCACCGTCGATTCGAATAGACGTGAGAGGAATACTTGGGCAAGCCGTCCCAAGTTTGGAAAAGAATGACAATGGTTCAAACGGGAGGTGTCCTTGAGTGCCCGAAACCGATTTAAGGGTATGGATTCAAATAAAAACTCTTCATGTGGATAGTAAAAAAATACCCTTGGCTTGTCAACTCCGGTCGATTCCAGTCCATTCCAATTCCCGGCGGGAAATCCATCTTCAGACACACGGTCAATATCCAGGCCAGGGTCGCACTTATATAACTTATTGAAAAAAATGGGTTAGTACGAATTTTAGATTACTGCCGGGGTTTGCATTCAAACTTTTTCCCCTCCCAAATCACTTCCAAATGAGGCGGAAGCTTGGTCTTTTTATCGATTTTAGCGGCATTGATCTGCTCGCAGGAAAGATCAAGAATGGTGGAGAGGTTTGCCCCGGTCAACCGGGCTCCTTTAAAAGACACACCTTTCAATTCCGTGTCGGTAAAATCCACCTGATCCAAATCACAATCCGTAAAATTCACTTCGTCTAACTCCGCACTGGTAAAGTTGGACTGGCTTAAATTGGCGCCGTTAAATTGAGTTTTAGAAATCGTAGAGACACTGAAATCGGCCTGGCCGAGATTGGCCTGGGAAAAATCGCTTCCTTCAATCTCCGTTTGCCGGAAGTCCGTACGAATGCATTTGGCAAAATTGAATTTCATCTCTTTCATTGTGGCTTCGCGAAAACTTACATGCGTCAGGTCACTCTTGATGAAATTGGTTTGATCCATTTCGGTTCCAGTAAGTACAACCTGAGTCATAACGGCTTTGGTGAAAATCGCACCCGTCATTTTGGCCCACTTGAAAAATGAATTGGCCAGATTTGTTCCGCTCAGGTTGGTCCGGTCGAGGCAGGCTTCATCAAACACCGCCTGGGTCATATGATTCCCGGTGAACAGGGCGCCGGTCAAGTTACTGCCTTCAAAAAGAGCTCCCATCATGTCGGCGCCGCGAAAATCCACTTCCGTTAAATCCGCCTTCCGCAATATGGCCCTCATGAGATTCCCTTGTGAAAGATTGGCCCCCTTGATATTGGCCTCACTCAAATTGCTGTTCACCAGATTATGCTTGGAGAGCACAATTTTCTTTTTGATCTCGCTATCCGACAAACCCTCATCCCGCCAGACGGATATATTAACTTCCACAATACAGCCTCCTATTGACTTTCCGATGCATTAAAGCCGAATATAATATCATGAAAAAGTCGCAGGATTGATTCAAAACACCTTTTCCGTTAATCATCAAATTTGTGAATCCGAATGTTTGAACAAGTAGACTATAAAGGAACCTGGGGCTTGAAAGGACCGATAGTAACTCTTGCTTTTTATTTCTGCGTATTGTTTCCAACACTCCATATTTTCTTCCCTCAAGCTAAAATATGGGCTCCTTACATTTACCCGGCCTATTTTGGAATGATCGTATTATTTCTTATCTTCGCCGGACGCGCGACTTTGAGCCAACTGGGTTTTCACAACAAACTTTGGAGAAACAACCTGAGCTTGGGAGGCTTGGCGGGAATACTGGTCATCACTATGATTCCTCTGCTCGATTTCTTTATCGGAATATCCGGTTTGAGCCAGGCTGAATTATTTTCCGGGGCGGATCAAAGGATCTCTGAAGAACCGGAAGATAACTTTTCATTTACCGCTTTTTTCATCCCAACACTTTTTGTTTCGCTAGTGGAGCAGGGATTTTTAACTGGATATGTTTTTCAGGCGCTGGTTCAAAAAATAAAACCGGCGCTGGCCGTTTATCTGGGAGGGTTGATTTTTACGCTGGTTCATTTTGATTTTCAATTGGGTATGTTTTTGCTTGGGGCCATCACCACTTCATTTTATTGCTTTAACGGATCGCTTGTGGCTCCACTGCTCTTCCAGATCGCCTGCCACACAGCGGGTTGGCTATTGACACACCACTACCCAAGAGTGTTTACCTTGCTGGGATTTTTATTCTAGGGGTAAAGAGAAAGTAAGATCAACCTGCTTTTATTTTTGGCTTGACGGTTTTCTTGACTTTTTTCTTGATGCTGGTGGTTTTCATTGCAGCTTCCTTCTTGGCCTGCTTCATTTCCTTCTGCAATTGCATTTGCTTAATCACCTGTTCTCTCTGTTTGGGGTCTTCAAAAATCGCGGAGACGATCACACCAAACTCATAAAGACCATAAAGCGGGAGACCCAGTAGAACCTGGGTGATGACATCCGGAGGAGTCAAAACGGCGGCCAATGCAAAAGACCCCAGGACAGCCCACTTTCGATACATCCGCATTTTGATTGTGTTGATGACCCCGAATTTGGTCAGTAAAACCATGATCAGCGGGGTCTGGAAGGCAAATGCGAACGCAAGGATCAACTTCACCACGAAACCGAAATACATCTTAATGGTGACCTGCATGTGGTACCACTCAATCCCATAACCGATCAGGAATTTGAGACCGAGAGGCAGAACCAGAAAATAACAGAACACACCGCCAAATACGAAAAAGAGGGTCCCGAAAAAAACGAACATCATGGTGATCTTTTTTTCCTTGACCTTGAGACCCGGAGAAACAAAAAACCAGAGGTGATACAGAATATAAGGCATGGAAATAAAAAGAGACCCCATGAAGGACACCTTCATATGTGCGAAAAAGGGTTCCGTGGGTTCGATGAAAGAGAGGTTGCCCTTGTATTTAAGCGGTAGGGGATCTTCCAACCAGAAAAGCAGGAATTCCTTGAAATAGAAACAAACCCCAAAAAAGATAGCCAAGACGATAGCCACCTTGATCATCCGGTTCTTCAACTCGATCAGGTGAGAGGAGATAGGGACTTTTTCAGTGAATTTTAAATGCTTGGCCATTCAACTCTAATGGGTAAACACAAGGCCCTTCTGAAAAGGGCCTTGGGTCAAACTGTGTCGTTTGAAATTTCTGAAAAAATAACGGTAAAACTGAACTATTCCCGATTCAAAGCCCTGTTTTAGCGATGGCTCATATTACTTAAATATCGGGTTGATTACAATACTGGCTTGGACCTCATATGTTATCGGATCATTTTGAAAATATGATAATATTTGATTAAGCATTTGAAATGTTAGATAATGCCCCGAGTGTCAGGGGGCAGTCGACTTTTTCTTCCATTTCGGTCTGATTGGAAAAATACCCTTTAATTTCAATGTATTAGGCCAAGTCAGGAAATGCTCAATGGGTTTGGATGGGAAGAAAATTACCGGCGTTAAAGCGCTCAATATAAATGAAGAAAGCGCTGAAGCCATCGAGAAAATGGTGGACAAAGCGATCCAGGAAATCCGTGGTCAGGGCTTGGAAATTTTGGAAATTCAAACTTCGTCGGATTACCTGATTATGATTTTGGGAGAAGGTTAACCAGTGCAGCATGCGGGAGTAGCTCAGTTGGTAGAGTGTCAGCTTCCCAAGCTGAATGTCGCGGGTTCGAACCCCGTCTCCCGCTCTCTAACCAATCGACACATTACTGTTCAATGAGAATTCAAAAAGAACTGATCGACCGAATCTCCAAGAAAATTGCCACCTCCCTGATCGAGGGGGATTTCCTTATCTGGGAAGACCGTCCCGAAAAACTGGAGGCTATCGTTAACGATATCATCACCGAAGATTTGATGGTGGAAGACAAGCTGAACGAAGAGGTCAAACTGCTGATTGATTCCCGGACCCAGGAGTATGAGAGGGATATGATGGATTATGGACGGGTCTTTCAAATGGTAAAAACCAAACTGGCCCGTGAGCGGGGACTGATTCTTTAGGAAATCGCTATGAAACTGAGCCGCGACAAAATCAATCACATCAGCAGCCTAATCGTTAACGACTTCGAGAAGCGCGAAGAGCTGGACTACAAAATGGACTTGAATGACGTGCGTCTGGAAATCACGCGCGTTATGACGGAAGAGCTGCAACTGGACGATAAAGCTGACGCTGAGGCCCGCAAAATTATTGCTTCTTATAAAGAGAAAAAAGTCCGGGAAGGCACTCCCGAGTGGGACATCATGTATCAAAAACACTATGAAGAATGTCTAAAAAAGCTGGGTGTTTAGTCTCTCCCCTTTAAGTTCCACCTTTTAATTTCTTTTCCGCCGATTGTAAAGCGCTCTCGTAAACCTTTTTAACTGGAACTTTTTTCTTTCGGGCGATCTGCTTGCAGTTTTCATATTCCGGTGAGAATTGCATTATGTCCCCACCCATGCTTCCAACTTTCACCGCAACCTTACCGTAAGGAGTTTGCACTTCCATCGATTGCCTGTCGAGAACGATTCGGTCCATTTCACTGAACCGGATACCAAAAGTTGAGGTCTCGGTCAGCAAAACACGCGCCACGGCTTCCCGCTTAATTGGTGACACCAGAACAGAAATTTTGACGGCAGGACGATTTTTTTTCATCATCACTGACGTGTAGTACACATCCAAAGCTCCGGCGGAAAACAGCTGATCCATAATATGATCGTAGAATTCCGGATTCATGTCGTCGATATTCGTTTCGACGAGAATGACCGTATCGCTCCCTTTTCCTTCCGCCTCGCCCACAATCATTCTAAGCAGGTTGGCATGTGACTGAATCACATGGCTCCCGGCGCCGTAGCCGGATTTAAGAATTTTCAGCAGGGGTAATGATTGAAAGGCATCGGCCCAGAATCCGATCATGGCCGCTCCCGAGGGTGTGGTCAACTCGTAAGGTATTCCACTGGAGTAACAGGGGATTCCCTTCAGCAATTCTAATGTTGCCGGCGCCGGCACCGGAAGAATTCCGTGATCGCATTCCACCGTGCCTTCACCCGTATTCAACGGCGACGCCAACACCTGGTCGACATCCAGCTCACGCATCCCGATAACTCCTCCGACTATATCCACGATGGAGTCGACCGCTCCGACTTCATGAAAATGCACTTTATCGATTCGGGTGCGGTGTACCTTCGCTTCGGCTTTTCCCAGTCGCAGAAAAATTTCAATGGAATCTTCGATAACCGATTTGGGTAGTTTGGAGCGCTTCAGTAATTTTTCTATATCGGTGAACGTTCGAAAATGTGTATGAGCCTTGGAAGACAAAACGACATCGATCTTAGTGCCGCCGAACAAGCCTCGTTTGACACGTCGGGATTTTATTTCATAGCCTTTGATCTGAAGAGAAGCAAGTCCCTTGCGAATCGTTTGGAGCTTTACTCCCGCATCTATCAAAGCGCCCAGAATCATGTCTCCACTGATGCCGGAGTGGCAATCAAAATAAGCGACTTTCATACTCTTATCCAGGGTGCAGGTGGGATGAGAACTCAATAACGCTGAAACATTTTGCTGAAAAAACCCCGCTTTTTAACGCCTCCCTGCTTATCCTCATTCTTAGATTCGGTAGGTTTTTCCGGGTTCTGGTGTTGGTCGATGAACAATTGAATCAGCATGTGGCACGATTGGCACCCTCCCCCGGCACCACAAGCCTCGGTGACTTCCTCGATTTCTCGAAGCTTTCCCTCTTTAATATGCGCCTTGATGGTTTTGTCTGAAACCTGAAAACACTGACAGATGATTTCTTCGTCCGGGTTGGAGGGTGAATCCATTAAGCAATATCCAATTAAAAACCACGGTTTCATAAAATGAGAATTTTTTTCATTTTATGGAAGGCCAACCATTTGTCAACCATCATCTATAAGAGGGTTCGTGGAGTTGACAAAAGAGGGTTGCGCCATTAACTTATTGTATATAAAGGAATTATTAAATTACGAGCATTCCAAGCTCCTATTCAGAGGATCTCTATGAAAAAGACTGCATACGGAATTTGTGTTTTGTTGATGTCGTTGTGGTGCACATCGGCACAGGCCGATACTTTATACTTTGCGGTTCAGGCTGGGGTTAGCACACAGCCCAGCTCCAACAATGAAGCAACGACAATTCCCGGTACCGGTTTTGAGTTGAATACTTCCCAAGGTTACAACGCGGCCTTGGCGGTTGGCGCTAAATTTGGCAGTCTGCGGGCAGAAATCGAGGGTGTCTACCGCAAGAACGATAATGACAAATTCAATCAGGGCGGGGTCAATGCCGGGGCCGATGGAGACTTGAGTACGCTGAACGTGTTTTTAAACGGCTATTATGAAATCGATATTTTTGGAATTGTGACTCCCTACGCCGGAGCAGGAGTCGGTTACGGCACGGTTTCGCTGGATTTAAAGAATGTAAACGGTACGCTGATTGTGGATGATGATGACACGGTTTATTCGTATCAACTGATGGCAGGTGCCGCTATCAACGTTACGGAGAACTTCTCATTAACTGCGGAATATCGATACTTTGATACCATTACGGATGCTGAGTTAACGCTCTCCAATGCACCTGGTTTGATTGAGAACTCAAACATCAGGTCGCATGAAATTCGAATCGGTATTCGCTATTGGCTTTTTTGATTCGCAATACCCCTTGATTTAAAATTTCTATTCAACTATATTCCCAAGGAAGAAAGTCCTCGCCCGTTTCAAATCTCTTCCAGGCCCTCATGAAGAAACAAAATTCTGTTTTACTACTTTCTCGATGATATTCAACAGCATCGAATTCATTTTTTTCTTTCTTCCCACCACATTCCTGGCATTTTTAGTATTGGGCTTCAGAGGCCACCGACGCGCAGCCCTGGCTTGGCTGGTGATCGCTTCTTTATTCTTCTATGGCTGGTGGAATCCCGTTTATTTATTGCTCATTACCGGTTCCATTCTATTCAATTTCAAGGTAGGAAACTATCTTGGAGATTCCACAGATCCTTCCAAAAGAAGAAAATTTTTTCTTATATTTGGTGTCGCTATCAACCTGCTTCTGCTGGGTTATTTCAAATACGCAAATTTCTTTATAGGCAACATAAATTATTTTTTTGAAACCGATTATCATATTGAAAAAATAATACTGCCTCTAGCGATTTCATTTTTTACTTTTCAGCAAGTGGCTTTCCTTGTGGATAATTACTATGGAAGAACACGTGAAAAAAGATTTTTGGACTATTGTTTCTTTGTTTCGTTTTTTCCACAGTTAATAGCAGGCCCGATAGTCCAACACTCCGAGATCAGCCCTCAGATAAAAAAAGATATATTTGGTCATCCCCAGTTGAAAAACGTGGCGATCGGGTTGAGCATCTTTTTCTTAGGGCTGTTCAAAAAAGTGGTTCTTGCCGACAGTATTGCAGTTCATTCCTCACCCGTTTTTAAACTCGCTGAAACGGGAACCGCGCTGACTTTTTTTGAATCGTGGGCAGGAATGCTGGGTTACACCCTTCAAATTTATTTTGATTTCTCCGGCTATTCGGATATGGCGGTGGGTTTGGCTCAGATCTTCGGGATTCGTTTACCCATCAATTTCTTTTCTCCCTACAAATCCATCAATATTATCCAATTCTGGCGCCGCTGGCACATTACCTTGTCGCGTTTTCTCCGCTTATATCTCTATTTCCCCCTGGGAGGAAGCAGAAAGGGAAGGTCCCGCCAATTCTTTAACCTCATGTTCACAATGTTTTTAGGAGGTCTTTGGCATGGGGCAGGCTGGACATTTGTTCTATGGGGGACTATTCACGGCTTTTATTTGGTCATCAATCACGCCTGGCAAAATTTCCGGCGGTTGTTGGGACAATCTATGGATTCCTCTACCCCTGTAGGCCGTAGTTTTTCCCGCGTATTGACTTTTTTTGCAGTGGCCTTCGCGTGGGTGTTTTTCCGCGCGGAAACCCTGGAAGGAGCATTTGCTGTTTTCCGGGGAATGTTTGGATTCAACGGCATTTTGCTGGATCAATGGATGAAACCTTATCTCCCTTCCCTTCCATCCGTATTTTATTTCGGGAACCATGCGTTCGGAAGCTTTGGCAACGGCGCGGTAAAACTATTGATTCTTCTGATTATCGTTTTTGCCCTACCCAACTCTCAGCAATTCATGCAAAGGTATCTTCCTTCGGTTGAAAACTATTTGGGAGAGCGCTCCATACGAAAGCGCAGAATACAATGGAGACCCACTCCGGTATGGGCTCTGCTGATCACTGTTATTTGTCTGGCCTCGATCACCAATATTCTCAATCTTAAGACCACCGAATTCCTGTACTTCCAATTTTGATAAGACCGTGAACGAAAAAAATTTTAAATTCCAGCGTAATCCTGCAAAATCCTTTTTTAGAAACTACCTGAAGTATCTTGGTATGTTTTTTTTGATTTATATTGTTTTTGCTTCAACTGTCAATTTGACTGTTGACCCCATGGGGTACTATTTTTTGACGACCCATAAATTCTTCAACGAGTTTAAGCCGCTTTCCCACGGAAGCCGGGTTCAAAAGTCGCTTCTTTTAAAAAATGGGGATTTTGATGCCATCATTGCGGGAACCTCCCGTGCCCAGGTGGGAATCGATCCCGATCATCCCAAACTAAGCGAGTATAAAACTTTCAACCTTTCGCTTATCTCATCAAATATTTTTGAAATCAACAAAGTCCTTCAATTTACTCAAAAGCATCAGGATATTAAATTGCTGATATGGGGAATGGATCTTTTCGCTTTCAATGCAAACGTCTTTACTCAAAGGGATTTCAATCTGTCTCTTTTCGCCGATGAGAACAACATTTACAGGATCTATTCAGGATACTTAATGTCTTTCAAGACTCTGAAGAATTCATTCAAAACCGTCAAATTGAATTTTTTAGGGAATAGTATTTCGTCCTATACAAGGGCGGATGGATTTCGCTTTATTTCTCCTGAAACACGTATTCAACCGAGACAAACTTTCCGCAGAACCATGAAGGCAGATTTTTTGGGTAATGAAAATACTTATAGCGGTTTTGCGTATGACGACTTGAGGGTTTCCCTCATCAGAGAGACCTTGGAGCAGTACTCCAAAAATGGAGCAAGAATTATTCTGTTCATATCACCCATCCACGCTTGGCAATTGGAATTAATTCACCAGGTAGGTTTGTTCGAGCATTACAAGCAAATGAAAAGGGATTTATTGAAAATGGTTTCCCGGTTCAATGCCGAACATAAATCTTCCAGTCAAATTTCTCTCTGGGATTTTGGAACGTACCATCCCATCACGACTGAAAAAATTCCACCAGAGGATGATCCTAAAACTCAGATGAATTGGTTTTGGGAATCCTCTCACTTCAAAAAAGAGCTGGGAGATAAGATTCTGGATTTGATCTTGGAGCCCGCAGACGTGTATCAAAAAAGGCCTGACTTTGGGGTTTTGCTTACTCAACAAAATATTGAGAACGAGCTTGCCGAGTTGGATCGTAAAAAACTGAAGTACCGGAAGGAGTATCCCGAAGAAGTTCGGGAAATCTCGCAATTGATAAATGAAACCATTAAGCGCTAACCCTCTTCCCCGAAACAAAAAAAGGACTTGGATCGAACAATCCAAGTCCTGAAAATGGTGGCGGTACAGGGACTTGAACCCCGGACTCCACGGATATGAGCCGTGCGCTCTAACCAGCTGAGCTATACCGCCTTATTTGGTATTTGATTGTAAGTATTGAAGTTTACTGAGTTCCGTGAAACCTGTCAATTATTATCGATCATCTTGGCCGGGCCGGCCCCTTCGAATTGCTTCTTCCAGCGCCGGACGTCCTTCAGATATTTCTCACGGTCCATTTCGCGGTCGGCCGGAAATACTTCCATCAGCGGTTGCGGAAATTTTTTCTCCTGCGGGTAGAATTCGAAGTTTCCGCGGCTGACCCGGTAAACATTATGAAAGGTTCGATACTGGCCGGAGGCGCCGACAAAGTCCCAATTGGTATCACCCTGGATCAAACGATACAGTTCCGAATATCCGATTCCTTCATAAAGGTTGACGGTCCCAAAGTAGCCTTTTTGAACTGCCGGGGGTTTACTGAAATCAATACTCCAAATATCCGAGTGATCCTCATCGAACAACTCCAGGCGATAACCAATGCCCCAATGTTTGAATGCTTCCATGGTGTCGGACTGGATCAATTTGTCTAGAAACGCTCCGTCTTCTATAAATTTTGTAACAATTTCTTTTTCTTTCTCCCTTTGTCCGGCATCTTCCGTCAGTGTCCGGATACGCGGCACTTCGTAAAGCGGGTTGAACGCCACCCGAAAATCACTATCTTCCAGTCGGGTAACCAGATCGGTGTGTTGCCGATAAATTTTGGAACCTTCAGAACTGATTTCCGCAACATCACCTGGGAAAAATGTGCTGGATCGAATCTCTGGAGAAAACGCTTCCAAGTCATCAATAAACTGCTCCTGCGTGGCAGGGAAAACAAAATGGTTGAGAAACTCAGCTCGATCATAAAAATGCTCCCCCGCCGAACCGGGAACTGCAAACTTCGGGGAAAGTGCGTTCGCAACTTTTAGAAAGGAACTGTATTCTTCAAACGGCAGGACAGAGGCTTTATTGTAAGTGAAGTTTTGCTCCAGTAATGGCTCATAGCGAACGTGAGCAAAATCCACCTGACCACAAATTCGATGAATGTATTGTATGATCTCGGGAGAAACTATGGTGTCCACCTGATTCCAGATATTGACCTCACCATCCTGAATAATCAACCCGTGTTCGGGATAATAATCCTGGGTTAACGAAGGTGTCGGTATCAGGGTCAGATTCTTGACCCGGACCGCTTCAAAATCCTTCACCACGGTTACATCGGTGTAATCCAATTCCTTCAGACATTCCAGCATCACGGAGTCGTCCGGGCACAGGATTTTTAGATCCCTGGGTAAATACGCCAGAGTACGAATATCGAAATGATCCTGATGGCGATGGGAGAGATAAACTGCATCCGGTCGGGGAAACTTGTCCCGCGCAATTTCCACCCGGGGAAAGTAATAATTAAGCTCTTCGAAATGCAGGCTGAACAGACAGGGATCAGACAACAGGGTGGTTTCCCGGGACTCAAACAAAAGACAGGCATGGCCTATTAATGTGGTTTTCATGGCACCTTTTCTATAGTGATGTGTTCCTCCCCCGAGAAGACGCGCTAGCATAACCGAATCGAAGCCTGATCTCAAGGCTATTTCCGGTGCATGTGTTAAAGTGTTGACAGAGGAAATGAGTATCTTAGAATATAGCGCAGTTTGTCCTTACACAACCCCATTTTGGATTGAGAAACATGACGGAACAAAGTATCGCATTTGAAGAAGGAAAAAAATGCCCTGTCACCGTGGAGGGAACCGGCGGAGGTTTGTCATTCTCTCCCAATGGAGACATGTTGCTGGTCGGCTCGATTCCCAGCCCCTCCAACCAGCAGGTGGAGGCCTGGGGGGCAAAATGGCGGGCCAAACTGGTGACCGAATCCGAGTTTCCCTCCATTCCCATCTTCGCCATTGGCAGCGAGGACTGGATTCTTGAAACCCCCTGTAACCCCTCGCAAATGGAAAAGGAAGCTCCGGGATTTTGTGAAGCGCTCTATGCCAAGGAAGAGTGTTCGATGGCCGCCATCCTGGTGGACTCAGATACCGGCATCATTAAGAAAATAACCCATGTGCCCCTGGATGAAATGTTTATAGAACGGCTGGTACTTTCCTGGAATCCCTTCCGGTTCGAATCCAATGATTACAATAAATCATTCACACCGGAGGAATTTACAAAACGCGTGGGAGAAATCTTTAAAATGCGTCCGTCGAAAGAACTGTGGGTAACCTCGTGGTAGATCGTTACTGAAAAGAAATAAGAATTTTTACTGGGTGTATTCGTCGTCGTCGATGATTTCCTCTTCCTCTTCTTCTTCCTCCTCTTCGATATCTTCGAACTCTTCCTCCTCTTCCTCGTCGATTTCCTCTTCCTCTTCTTCCCGCTCGAATACAGGATATTCCAAATCCTGGAGAAATTCCGAGTCCTTCAAGGCCTCCCAGCCTTCGTCGTCATACGGATTACCTTCGACATACAGCCGGATCAGGTTGGACATTATCTCCGATTCTGCAATCGCCTTCAGACCTTCATTGGTCACTTCATTATTCTCAACCATGAGGGTTTCCAGATGGACAAAGTTCTCAGATTGAGCGATCAACTTGACTCCTTCATCGCCTATTTGGTTGCGATCCAGAGAAAGCAGGGTCAGGTTTTTCAAATGCGGTGATCCGGCCAGATATCCAGCACCCACCTCGGTAATGTAGTTGAGCTCCAGATACAGTTTCTTGAGGTTCTTCAATCCTTCGTATTCCGAAACAATTTTCAACTGCATGTCTCCGAGGTTCAATTTGCTGAGATCCAGCACTTCACCCTCTTCACTTAAACGCTTGCGGATCAAATTAAGAATCAGGAATCCGGCAATCGCTTCCTTGCCCTTTTCCGTTAATTTGTTTTCAGTCAAGTCGATGCTCTGGAGGTTGACAAAGTTCGGGCTTTTCGCCAGCGCCAAAGCTCCTTCATCCGTTATGCCGTTCTTTTTGAGGTCCAGCAATTCAAGATTAAACAGATTCTTACTCTCAGCGATGGATTTAACTCCTTCGTCTCCGAGCTTGTTCTGGGAAAGTACCAGGCTGGTCAAGGACTGAAGATTCTCTGACTCCGCAATGGATTGCGCTCCCTTATGGGAAATATCATTCCAAGCCAGACGCAGTGATTTCAAATTCGAAAGCTTTTTCGACTCGGAAAGAAATCTGGCTCCTTCATCTCCCAGTTTATTTTTATATAGCTTTAAATACTGAAGGTTCCTCAGGTTGTCCGACTCGGCGATCGATTTTGCGCTATCCGGACCAAGTTTCTGAACGGGAATAATCAATCGCTTCAGATTGCTGACAGACCTGGAATTCGCCAGGGCGGCGACTCCTGCATCTCCCAATTTAGTGAAGTTGAAATCCAGGGTTTCATAATTACGGCTTAATTTGAAGCCGTTACGAATGATTCCTTCAATGTTATAAAACTTCTTGGTCATCATATCTCCAAACCACTGATTTGCCGGTTTATGTCCTTACCTCGTTTATATTTAATTAAGCGACTTGTCAAAAAACTGCTGAAGACACTTAAAGTAGCCATTGTCCGGCGCCATGAGAATATCATTGTGCCCTACCCCCTCCAATATCTGCAAGTTCTTGGATTCCGACCCGGCCTGATTGAAATTGAGCTCGGCTTCATTGGGGTAGATCAATATATCATCCTGCCCATGCATGATCAGCAAGGGACACGTTACTTTTTTAATTTTTTGACTGTTGTTGAACAGAGCGTTTTCCTCCGGTGTGGTGCCATCAATCCGAATTCCCCGTCGTTCTACCAGCGGAATAGGATCCGCATAACCGCTCTCAATGACACAGCTGTCGATCTCTGGATAATGTGAACATAATTCGATCGCCGGAGCGCTTCCCAGGGACCGGCCCATGACGCACAGTTTATCCTGAAGCTTTCCATCTTTTTTCAAAGATTGATATATCTTATGGGCATCCTGCAACACTGTTCTTAATGTGGGTTGGCCTCCGCTCCGTCCATATCCCCGATAATCGCAGACAATGAACTCGCCGCCCAGATATGCAAACGCCTTCGATATTTCATCGTAGTCCGAGACGATTTCTCCATTGCCATGGAAATACAGCAAACTAAACCGTGCGTTAGGTGAAGGATATCGTCTCACATGGACTTTTATCTCCGGCTCCACCTCAACATAAATTTCATCAGTCCCATCGGGAGGGGCCAATCGGTCGGGCCGGGGAAAAAACAGGTTGCTATTGAATTGAGACGAATCAAAAACAGAACTCATAATTAACTTTATAGAAATATCCTTAAATATTTGAAATATTTATATTTTAGTAAAATTTCGATAGAATTCCACTCTCTTTAAAATGATTGAATTTTCAACAGCTTCGTGGCAGAATCAGGCCTTTCAAAAACGGCTTGAAAATCCAACTTTCCCCAACCTGAATTCGTTGATCACGGATTGGGGGGTATTATAACAATAAAAAATCTAATCGCGTAAGGAGTGTTCAATGTTATTGGATCCAGCACCTATTGAAAAATTGTTTCAATCTATGGAGAAATCCCTGAGTGCCGCCCGCAGCAACCTGGGCCGCAAGTTAACCATTGTGGAAAAAATTCTTTATTCGCACATGGACGAGGGCACCGACTTTTCCAAACTGGAGCGAGGAAAATCTAATATCTTCCTGAATGCGGACCGGGTAGCCATGCAGGATGCAACAGCGCAAATGGCTATTTTGCAATTCATGTCCGCTCAAATGCCTAAAGTAGCGGGTCCAACTTCGGTTCACTGTGACCATTTGATTCAGGCATATGTCGGTTCCGCCGAAGACCTCAAGGCGGGAATTGAAACTAACAAAGAAGTGTATGACTTTCTTCAGTCCGCTGCCATGAAATATGGCATGGATTTCTGGAAACCCGGCTCCGGGATCATTCATCAGGTGGTATACGAAAACTATGCAGTCCCGGGAACCCTGATGATCGGCACCGATTCCCACACCGTGAATGCTGGCGGCCTGGGCATGGTCGCCATCGGTGTCGGTGGTGCGGATGCCGTGGATGTAATGACCGGACAAAAATTCATGACCCGTATGCCGAAACTGGTGGGTATTAAACTGACCGGCAAATTAAGCGGTTGGACGGCCTCGAAAGATATCATTCTTAAGGTGGCCACTATGCTGTCCGCTAAAGGCGGTACCGGTAAGATTGTCGAATATTTCGGCGAAGGAGCCCGTTCCCTGAGTGCGACCGGAAAAGGCACCGTTACTAACATGGGGGCGGAAATCGGCGCGACCACTTCGATCTTCGGCTATGACGAGAAAATGGACGTCTACCTCCGCAAAACAGAGCGTGATGCCATCGCCGATCTCTGTAAAAAATATGCCGAGCATCTGGTTTCCGATCCGGAAGTCGAACAAAATCCTGATCAGTATTACGACGAAATTCATGAAATTGACTTGTCCACCCTGGAGCCACATATTGTTGGCCCTCACAGCCCAGACCTGGGCCGGCCTATATCGCAGATGGCTTCAGATGTTGACAAAAACAGCTATCCGGAAAAGTTATCTGCCGCGTTGATCGGGTCCTGTACCAATTCCAGCTATGAAGATTTGACCCGTGCCGTCAGTCTGGTTCGACAGGCCAAAAAAGCCGGTCTGAAGGCAAAATCCAATTTTATGGTCACTCCGGGTTCCGAGCGGATTTTCGAAACCATCAGCCGGGATGGAATCCTGAAGGATTTTGAGGATGTCGGCGGAATAGTGTTGGCCAATGCCTGCGGACCCTGTATCGGCCAGTGGAAACGAGATGATGTCAAGAAAGGTGATCCTAACAGTATTCTCAGTTCTTACAACCGTAACTTTGCAAAGAGAAATGACGGCAGTGCTGAAACACTGAGTTTCATCAGTAGTCCGGAGGTAGTAGTCGCCATGGCTTTTGGCGGCAGTATGAAATTCAATCCGATGACCGATTCGATTGGTAATTTCAAATTCGAACCGCCCACTGGAGAGGTTTTTCCGGACCAAGGATATGCCACTAAGGACAGCGGATTTCTGGCACCTACCATGTCGGGTGAAGTCATCATTGATCCCAAAAGCGAACGATTATCCTTTCTGGAACCGTTCCCGAAGCAGGATCCGGTGACGGATTACAAAAACCTGAAGGTATTGTTTAAAGCTGATGGTAAATGCACCACAGACCATATCTCACAAGCCGGCCCATGGTTGAAGTTCCGCGGCCATCTGGACAATATCAGTAACAACCTGTTCCTGGGAGCCAACAACTCCTTTTACAGTGAGACTGGTAAGGGTAACAACCTGATGACAGGTGAAACGGACGAACTGAATAAGATCGCCCGTCATTACAAAGAAAAAGGAGAAGGATGGGTTGTTTTTGCTGATGAAAATATCGGTGAAGGATCCAGCCGCGAACATGCCGCGATGGAACCGCGTCATATGGGTTGCCGGGCTATTATCGCTAAATCTTATGCCCGTATCTTTGAAGCCAATCTCAAAAAACAGGCGGTTCTGCCGTTTACCTTCTCGAACAAGGATGACTACGAGAAAATTCAGCAGAAAGACTCGATTTCCTTTGAGGGATTGGATAATCTCAAACCCGGCCAAGCGGTGACCATGACGGTTACACATGAAGACGGTTCAACAGAAAGTATCCAACTGAACCACAGCCTGAACGCTGGTGAAATCGAATGGTTTTATGCAGGTTCCGCCCTGAATTATGTGGGGAGTCAAAAAGCCGGCGTTTAAGTAGAATTATTGCAGTACGATTCAACGGGCAGGCCGTAAGGCCTGCCCGTTTCTTTTAAATCTATCGTGGAAAGACTATTCGCCTTCCCAAAGGCTTCTCGCCTTTAATTCATCTTCAATGTATCCAAGTTTTTGCTGTAGAATTTCGACTTTTCCATTTTGGAGATTTTCATCTTTCAATCTGTTCTCCAAAAGTTTTTGAGTTGACTCGTAGTACATCAGCAATTCTTCGTCATCCATATTTTCAACAGTGGAATCAATCATAACGCACCTAAAAAATTAAGAGCCGGAAGATTTATTGAAATTCAGGTGCTTTTAATACTAGGATTCGGAAAAAAAATCCAGCCTTTTTTTTTTCCTTTTCGCCAGGAAATTTTGACCCAATCCCCTTTCCTTTTGACGGGTAAAATCCGGGTTCCACGGACCAGGCGATTGCACATTTCACCGTTAGCCGTCAAATGGACCGTGGTGGTTTTATCCAACTCCAGATATTCAGCCATTGAGCGTTGTAAATCATTGTGTTCTATCGATGTCGGGGCGTATTTCGAGGATGGTGTCTGTCTGATACGACCCCGGCCGCACCAGTTTTAGCAACTCACCGGGCTTGAGAGAGTCTTCCAGGCGCTTTCCATTCAATACCGCAATGGTCAAATCCTCCCGCTCATCTCCCAGTTCCTTCACGGCGATGCTTTTGAAGGTATCTCCCGGCTGGACTTCATAAATATCAATAAACTTTTTCTTATAATTTTTCCTGTCCCCTCGGTGCTTTTTCCCTCCAAAGGACATGCCACGGATTCGATTTAAGTACTCTTTACGGTTCTTCGTTACGGGCTTGTTCTCACGATTAATAATGGACTCGGACAAACTGCCGGTTTTAATAATCCGCTCTTTGGTATCCGGATGGGTGGCCTGAAAGCTATGGTAAGATTGACCGGTCATCATTTCATGCTGGCGCAACCCTCTCAAGAAATCGACCATGCTTCGCGGATCGTAACCCGCCTGATAGGCCGATAGCAGTCCATGCGCGTCCGATTCCAACTCAGCCTCCCTCCCGTAACCCAGGTTGATCTGGTTGAACAGTTGGCTGCTAAGAACCAGCCATTCACCTGCATTTTTGGGATTGGCGATCGCCGCACCAATAGCAAGGATCTGGGCTCCAATGGTCCGAACCACCTGTTTGGCGCCATGATGCTGGGTAACATGACCGATTTCATGTCCCAAAATGCCAGCCAGCTCCGCTTCGCTGTTGATGGTGGCCAAAATCCCCCGGGTGACATAAATGTATCCTCCCGGCAAGGCGAACGCATTGATCTCCGAGCTGTCCACGACCTTGAAAAAATACTTGTTGAATTCCTTATCCGATAAATTCAGAACCAGTTTCTGCCCGATCTCATTAACATACAACTGAAGGCTTTTGTCGCCATACAATCCGAATTGAGCAATAACTTCCTTATCCGCCTGCTGACCCATGGCCAGCTCGGTTTCTTTATCGATAAAAGGTACGGAAAAAGTAGAGGAAGGATTAAATAAGGAGATCGAACCAAAAAAAAGAAAGAAAAAAATTCTGTAACAGGCCTTGTGTTTAAAAAGGCTCATAAAAAGAGCTCAGAAAATAATGCCTAACCTTCTAATCGTTTGAGAGAGAGTTTAGCTTTCTCCAGGTCGGCATGTTGGGGGAATTTGGTTTGCATCTCACGTAGAATCAATATGGCATTTTTGGGATCCGAAATCCGTTCATAGCACCTCGCCAATCCAAGATAGGTATAAAACAACGGCGACTCACCAGGATGGTCGATAATCTTTTTGTAATGGCCAACAGCCTTCTTGAAATCCTTTTTGCCTTCGTATGAATGAGCCAGCCCTGATTGAGCCATGTAAAAATTGATCGTTCCCGGTTGTACCTGGTCCGATACCTGTTGAAATGACGAAAGCGCATCGTCATAACTCTTACTTTGATACTGAGCATCCGCCAGCAACAGCTGCGCCCTTAGTTTTTGGTCGCCTTCCTCAAACTTCCCTAAAAGGGATTTTAGTTTGGATATCTGCTCTTCGCCGACGGATTCCTTCGCATCTTCCACCAATTGGGTCATTTGGAAATACAGCGATTCCATTTCTAAATTTTCAGCGCTTTCCTGGTGCTTCACAAACAGGAATCCACCTATTATCACTGATATTCCAATCAGCAATCCGACAATCAAAGATTTGTTGCGAGCAAAAAAGTCGAGAAATTCATTGCTGGCTACCAAAAATTGATCCGGTTCCTTCAGGTCTTTTCTTTTTAATTTGGTTTCTTGGGCCATTATTGTGGATTATAATTTCAAGCAGGGGCAGAACAAACTGTTTTTTAAAGGGAACTTGATTTAACCACAAAGTTTTTGCCATAACAAGCCCGTTTTCCAGCCTCAATTCAGGTAAAATGAAGTCTGAGCGTGGATTTCCGGGTATCTCAACCAACCTTTAATCTGTCAAACACTATGGTAAATCCTTCTTTAGCGATAGGAATCATCGGCGGAGGAAGCTGGGGAACGGCTCTTTCCCTGCTGCTGGCCAGAAAGGGTCACCGAGTTGACCTGTGGGTCTATGAAAAAGACCTCTGCGATGCCATGAAGCGGGAGCGTGAGAACCGGATCTATCTGCCGGGCTTTCAACTTTCGGACACGATCCATCCTTCATCCTCGTTGCAGGAAGTCGTGGCAAATAAGAAAATTATTCTCGTGGTAGTACCCACTCATGTATTGCGGTCTACCTTGAGCGCGGTAAAGACATCGATCGATCCGGATTGTCTGATCATCAACGCCAGTAAGGGAATCGAAAATGAGTCTCTTCTTCCGATTCATAAAATTATTGAAGAAACACTCCCGGACTTGGACTCACAGGCTGTTTTGTCTGGACCGACTTTCGCCAGGGAAGTGGCGCAGGAGAATCCATCGGCAATTGTCGCGGCGGCACAAAAACAAGAAACAGCTGAACGCGTACAGGATCTATTCAACACAGACAAATTGAAGGTTTTCACCAGTACCGACATGATGGGCGTCGAGATCGGCGGTGCACTCAAAAACGTGATTGCCATCGCAACTGGAATATCCGACGGGCTTCAGCTGGGATTCAACACACGTGCGGCAATAATCAATCGGGGTTTGGTTGAAATCACGCGAATTGGAACTGCGATGGGAGCCAAACCTGAAACATTTTCGGGATTGTCCGGCATGGGAGACCTGGTATTAACCTGCACGGGTGACCTCAGCCGCAACCGGACAGTGGGTCTGAAACTGGGTCAGGGAATGAAGCTGAATGAAATCACTGACAGTATGAAAATGGTCGCTGAGGGAGTCCGTACGGTGACTTCTGCTTATCAGCTCAAAAATAAATTTGATATTCAGGCATCGATTATTGAAGAAACCTACCGCGTCCTCCACGAAGGCAAAGCTCCCCATGCTGCTATGAAAGATCTGATGAGCGTCGAGATCACTTCCGAATTTACCGGAATCAAAGGGCTGGAATGAACCGAGAATTTCTTTATCAACTGATTCAAGATTTGTACGATAACAAAATTGATCCGCGAAAAGCCTACGAGCGTTTAAAAAATCTCCCTTACGAAGATTTGGGGTTTGCACAGGTGGACCATCATCGGTCCCTACGCAACGGCATGCCAGAGGTGATTTACTGCGAGGGCAAAACACCGAGTCAAATTCTGACCCTCATCCGAAAGATGGATCACGCAGAAACCGACATCCTGGCGACCCGCCTGACCCCGGACGTGCATGAACAAATTCGATCTCACCTACCCTCTCAGGCACATTACAATTCCGAGGGGAAAATCCTGATTCTTCAACGAAAACCTCGAACGAAAAAAGTCGGACATATTCTGATCCTTACGGCTGGAACTTCGGATATCCCTGTTGCTGAAGAAGCGGTAGCCACGACGGGTCTGCTGGGGAGCCGGGTCGAGACCGCATATGATGTCGGGGTGGCGGGAATCCACCGCCTTTTGGACAAATTAGACCGGCTGCGAGAGGCGCGGGTGATTATTGTTGTGGCCGGAATGGATGGTGCTCTGGCGAGCGTCGTTGGCGGGTTGGTGGAATGTCCGGTCATTGCCGTTCCCACCCGCATCGGCTATGGCGCTGCCTTCGAGGGGCTGGCCGCTTTGCTGACCATGCTCAACTCCTGTGCGCCGGGGGTTTCGGTCGTCAATATTGAAAATGGATTCGGCGCCGGTTGTCTGGCCCACCGCATCAACCTTCTAGGGGAACCTGAAGCCACTTGAGCAGGCGTTTCATCCCTTCCTCAGGGGAAACCCTGGGCTCGTATTTAAAATCCCTCTTGGCACGGCTAATGTCAAAATAGTGAGAGGTCGCCAGCTGGCCGGCAAGGAAGCGAGTCATTCGCGGTTCGCCGGCAATTCCGAACGTCCGATAAACCCCTTCCAGAATCCACCCAAGATTCCTTGCTAAGCCATAAGAGATACTTTTCGACACAGGTTGGATCCCCAGGGAGGTCAGCAACTGGTTGATCCAGTCCCACAGGACAACCGGCCGGCCATCGCTCAAAAAATAACACTTCCCGGCTACCGGAGAACCGGGCTCCAGCGCCTGCCAGGCTTGGATATGGCCCTCAACAGCGTTATCAACATAAATAATATCCACCCGGTTGGTTCCATTTCCCACCCGGATCAATTGCCCTTTTTTGGCCCGCTCGATGATTCTGGGGACTAGATGAGGGTCGCCCGGACCCCAGATCAAATGGGGTCGTAAAGAAACCGTGACCAGGCCCTGCTGACCGTTGGCGGCCATGACACTCTGCTCTGCCAGCGCCTTGGTTTTCGGGTAATCGGAGAGGTAATGGGAGGGATATGGAATGGATTCGTCCACATTTTCCATATCGGTTTGGTTATAAACCACGCTGGGAGAGCTGGTAAATACCAGTCTTCGAACCTTGTGCTTGAGGCATCCGTCGATCACGTGGCGGGTGCCATCGACATTGGTCTGATAAAAGTCCTGCTTCGTCCCCCAAATCCCCGGGAGCGCTCCGGCATGGAATACCGAGTCCTGGTCCCGGCAGGCTTCGGAGACGGCTTTCGGGTCACGCAAATCCGCTTGAACTTGGATAATATCTTGGGGGAGGTCGGGATATTGCCTGCGCCCCAGAACCGAGACACGGTACCCCATCTCATCCAACCGGCAAGCAAGATGACTTCCCAGAAATCCGCCTCCTCCGGTAACCAGAACATTCATTACAATATCCGCTAAAAAGGCAAATTGGGATGGGCATCCAGTGAAAACGGATCGCTCTCAGAGGGGGAGCAATGCTGTGAACGGTAATAACCGGCGCAGGCGATCATTGCCGCATTATCCGTACAAAAAACCGGTTTGGGAGCAAAGACCTCGATTCCCTCCTTACCGGCAGCTTCAGTCATGCGATCTCTCAGATATCCGTTGGCCGCAACACCTCCGGTCACAACGATTCGTTTCAGAGATTCTTGCTGACATGCCAACAGTGCTTTGCGAACCAGCACATCCACCACGGCTTCCTGGAACCCTGCTGCAATGTCTTCGTCTGAACAAGACGTTCCGTTACCATCGTCTCGTTTAAGCAACGTGTTCCGAACAGAGGTTTTTAAACCACTGAAGCTAAAATCCAGAGAATCTTTTTCAAGCCAGGCTCGGGGAAATGATTGCGTCTGAGAATTCCCCTCTCTTGCCCTTTTTTCGATAATAGGCCCACCCGGATAACCAAGGCCCAACATCTTGGCGACTTTATCAAACGATTCCCCGGCGGCATCGTCACGCGTACGGCCGAGAATATGGTATTGTCCAAAACCGTTGACTCGGCACAAATCGGTATGCCCACCGGAAACAATCAGAGAAAGAAATGGAAACTCCACTTTTTGCTGCAGAAAAATAGCCAGGACATGTCCTTCCAGGTGATTGACGCCGATGACCGGAATCCCCAGCGAATAAGCCAACGCTTTGGCAGTATTCAATCCGACCAGAAGGGATACCACCAAACCGGGTCCTTCAGTGGCCGCCAGGAGATCGATATCATTCAACCGGACACCTGCATCGTCGAGTGCCTTGTTGATCACAAGGTGAATTCGCTCAACATGGGAACGGCCGGCCAATTCGGGAACAATACCGCCGAAAGGAGAATGTATCTCGTCTTGAGATGCGATCACATTGGAGCGAAGGGAAGTCCCATCTTCCAGAACCGCGGCGGCTGTTTCGTCACAGGACGTTTCAATTCCCAAAACCAACATGACAATCAGAAAATCAGGGGTGAATAATTTGCGCTGGGAAGGAACAGAGCGATCCAAACAGGCATCGGATTGTTAGCCCGCCCAACGCGCTCTGGTATTTTTTACTAGGCAATAAAAGTATTAATTTTTTGCTGAGTCTGTACTGAAAACTTTACTCATAACAGACCATCCCTTGAGTAGAGCTACCGCCTCTTTCAATTGAATATCTCTTTTTAAGTCCTCTCTCAGGGAAGCCAGGAGTTCTTCTTTCTTCAACTCTTCCTCAGTTTTCTTTTTAGCCTCCGGCTTGGTTTCCTCTTCTCCAAAACTTTTTTTGCCTTTTAGGTGTTTCTTAAGGTCTTTTTCCCGGAGGAACTTCCGCATCTTGATTTTTTCTTTGTTCACCTCTTCGGCATTCTTATCTTTCTCTTCTTTTGTTTTTGAGGAGGCTACAGGAACTTCCACAATGATATCGGGAATAATCCCGTTTTCCTGAATCACCCGACCGCTCGGCGTATAGTACCGGGCGGTGGTCAACCGCAAAGCGGAGCCGTCACTGAGAGGAATAATCGTTTGGACAGAGCCCTTACCGAAAGTCTGGGTCCCCAGAACAATGGCTCGGCTGGAATCCTGGAGCGCACCCGCTACGATTTCAGAAGCGCTGGCACTTCCGCCATTGACGAGAATAATCATGGGATACGAAACCCGATCAACACGATCATGCGTGGTGAACCTCATATTCTGTTCTTCAGTTCTACCCTGGGTATAGACAATCAAGTTTTCAGGATTGAGAAATCGGTCGGATACCTCCACCGCCTGATTCAACAACCCTCCCGGATTATTGCGCAAATCCAGAACCAGTTTTTTTACCTGCTTTGCACGGAATTTGTCCAGGACCTTGTCCAAATCGCGGCTGGTCGTTTTGCTAAAGCTTCTGATTCTTACGTAACCAATGTTTCCCTCATAAATTTTACTCTTAACGCTTTTGACTTTAATATCCGCACGCGTCAGAGTGACCTTGATTGGTTCTTCAAGTCCCTCACGGAAAATAGTTATGGTCACCTTGGTGTTGATCTTACCTCTCAAGCGTTCTACGGCATCAGACAAAGTCATGTCTAAAGTGGATTCATCTTCAATCTTGATGATTCGGTCCCCAGCCTTGACACCGGCTTTGTAGGCGGGTGTATCTTCGATGGGAGTCACCACCGTCAAAATTCCCTTGCGAACCGTAATCTCGATTCCCAAACCCCCGAACCTGCCGGAGGTTTCAACTTTCATCCGTTTGAAGGCATCAGGCGGAAGGTACGACGTATGCGGATCGAGTGTTTTGAGCATTCCCCGAATAGCCCCATCGATCAAGTCGTTGGTGTCCGTTTTCTCCACATAGTTCGCTTCGAGCAGTGACAGAATTTCCGAAAACGTCTTGAGTTTTTCGTAGGAATCCACGGATTCCGATACGGTGTCTTCTTCCGGTTCTTCAGCCCAAACAGGTTTCAAACCGCTTCCAACGAGTAACAATCCAGTCAAAAACACCGAAATTAGAATTCTTGAACAAAAAATGTGAGCACTGTGATAATAAATTCTGTAAAAACTCAAGGCATTTCTCCAGTCAAAAAGGAATATAGATTCGTATTCTATAGTTGCAATTATAACCTAATTTCTACGGGTTTTTTGATTTAGTTTCACTTCCTTTTGGAAGCCTGCATCCAGGGGACTGGATCAATAGGTTTACCCTCGTGACGAAGCTCCAGATACAACGTTTCTCCAACCAGTGAGCCGCTATCTCCAGACAATCCAATGGCTCGATCTTCATAAACATAGTCCCCAGTCTGGACCAGTATTTTTTCCAAATGACCGTACAGGGAATGATACTTGTCGCCATGGCCCAGAATAATTAAATTTCCATAGCCTTCCAGAGAACCGGCAAACAAAACGGTGCCCTGAAAAATGGGATGCACTTCCGTCCCCTTTTTTACCTTCAGGTTCAATCCATTGTTGATGATATAAGATTGAAACCGTTTGTCCCGGATTCTTCCAAAACGACTGACAATTTTTCCATTTACGGGGAAAAACAAGTGGCCCTTTTTATCAACAAAGCTGAGGCTCTCGCCGGCCGTTTTTTTCTGCTCCAGCTTGGCGATTAATTTATTCAGGTTTTCGGAAGCTTTCAGGAGTTCCTTACGCGCTTGAATGAAATAGATTTTTTTGTTCTTGATGGTCTTCAAAAATTTAGACTTCTTTCCCTTTTCTTTTTCGATTTCATTCTTTTTCTGGAGGGAGGCTGTTTCGAACTGAATCATTTTCTTCTTGGCTTCCGATAATTTTCTTTCCTCCTCCTTAAACTGCTGCCAACGTTTCTGAAAGTTTTCAAAAATACGCGAATCATGTGACATAAGCAGATCCATGTACTTCATTTTTTGAATCAGGTCATTGTAATCCTCTGCCGAAAAAAGAACTTTGACTGGAAACATTTTTCCTTCTTTGTGCAACGTGCGAAGACGTTTCCCCAGCATATTTCTTTGTCGGGCCAGTTGCCTCTCCGTAATCTTAATTTTCTGAGCAAGTCTATCCATTTGCCTTTTATTAATCTTGATATTCCAGCGGTAAATCTTTAATTCCCTCTCCCTGATTTTTTTCTTATCGTCCAGGGTTTCCAGGGTATGAAGGATTTTGGATTCCTTTTTGCCCATGCTGGAAATATCTCTGGCCTGTTTCTTAATTTTTTTCTTCAGAATTTCCAATTCGGATTTTTCTTCTTCAATAAGCTTTTCAATTTGCACCTCGGAAGGATCCTTCGAAAAAGCAGGGGTTGCACAAAGTAAAACCAGCGCCAGACAACAAATGTTGAATTCTTTAAATTTCATAGCTTTTTATAGGTCCCCAAAAATTGCTGGAGTGAATAATAACTTCCCAGCCAACCCACCAAAATACTGGAGAATATAATAATCATCACAAAAGAAGGGGAAATAAATTGGAAATCCATGCCGCGACCGAATGTCTCAATAGATCCCTGAAAGCGGCTGACCAAATACAGGTGAAGACCTTTCATCAGGCTAAGCGAAATAAGAGCACCTAACACTCCGTGAAAAACACCTTCCAGGAAAAATGGGAATTTAATAAACCCGGGAGTTGCTCCTGTTAATAGCATGAGCTCGATTTCATTTTTTCTCGACAAAACGGAAAGCTTAACGGTATTCGAGATAATAAGTATCGCGCCAAGACACAAGAGCGCCCCCAGCGCAAAAAGAAAGACCTGCATCAAAATCATGAATGCTTCAAAACGATTGATCCATTCTTCCCCATACTCTACCGATTCCACCCCCGCCTGTTGATTTAATTTCTCTGCCAATGCTTGAATCGTTTCCAGCCTTTTGGGAGAAGCCTTGACCCTGAGATTGTACGATGCCGGCAAAGGATTGAATCCCATCCCCTTGAGAAACGAAGATTTTTCGGAAAACATGGATTGAAAGTTCTCCCAGGCCTTTTCCCTGGAAATAAAATCAAATGAATCGACTTCAGATTCAGATGAAAAAAGTTTTTCCAATCGCTTTTTCTCACCCTGGGATATCTCGTCGTCCAGATAGACGATCAACTGAACCTGCTCGTTCCAAAAAGAAAGAACAGAGTTCAAGTTTATATAGACAAAGAGAAACAATCCCAAAATCGAAAGAGCGATGGTGATAGTCCCTACAGAAGCAAAAAATAGTTGCTTGTTGGATTTGATATTGATGAAGGTTGTCTTAAGAATATTCATCTCGAAAATCAGGCGACAATACGCGTATCTGCAATTTTACCGCGTCTCAAGGTAATCACGGCGTGGTTGCCTTCCCGTAGTATATTCTCGCTGTGGGTCGCTAGTACCACAGTTGTGCCCTCGGCGTTGGCCTTTTCAAATAAACTCAAAATCTCACTAGCCATTTCCGGGTCCAGGTTTCCTGTCGGTTCATCTGCAAGCAAAATTTTGGGATCGTTCACCAATGCCCGGGCAATCGCCACGCGTTGCTGCTCTCCTCCCGAAAGCTCCAGAGGGTAGGCATCCTTTCGATGAGAAAGCCCCACATTTTTGAGGGCCTCCCAGGCCTTGTAGCGGATGGTTTTCTTATCGGCACCGACAATTTCCAAAGCAAAAGCAACATTTTCCAGAATGGTTTTTTCCGGAAGCAGCTTATAATCTTGAAATACAACCCCAATATGGCGCCGCAATTGCCAGAGCTTGTTGAATTTGAGTTTACCGACGTTGATCCCGTTGACCAGCACTTGGCCTTTATCGTACCTTTCCCAGCGGTACAGCAATTTCAGTAAAGTAGATTTTCCAGCACCGCTGGGCCCGGTGATGAAGACAAAGGCTCCCTTCTTGATTATGAAAGAAACATCCACTAAGGCGGGAGTGTTATTGTAGGATTTGTAAACGTTGTATAGCTGGATCATTGCAATCCAGAGAGTAGGGAAATCAATGAATGGATCAATTCAAATTTTTGAGAATACTGCCGAGATCAGTCCCGATGATCCGGGTCTCCGGGAGGCAGTTCGTCCATTAAAATAACGTCACTGGCATCCACATTTTCTGAAATCATATCGGGAGTCAGAAAAGTGGCCATATCATGTGTGTAAAACTGTCGAATCTGGTCATCCGACAAAAGCTCAAAATTGATGTAGGTCTTGATAACCAAGCGGTCATCTTCAATCACATAAGCGAATAATCCCTGAGAGCATACCAGATATCCCTCGTGCAAACCATACGTCAATAATGCTTCATCAAGATAAGAATCCAGGGTAATGATGCAGTTGTCCATCGTCTGTGTGCGCTCGCTGAACCGCTCCACACAGTGTGATGTATAAGCCACCTGAGGGTGGGTAAACGAATTGAACAACTTGCCCTTATCGGTGGATTCTGTACGAGGAGGAGACACCAGAGAGACAAACCCCTGCTTGGTAAAATCAATAAGGCACAAAACATCTTTACCAAATTTTTTCCCCACCTTTTTGGTGATGCGCTTCATGAATCGCTGACGTTTTCGGATGGAAATCCGGCCTCCCCGTCCGAAATAACGTTGGAACTCTTTCTTCACGAAGTTCTCAACCTGGGCTTTTTTGAATGCAAAATGACGGTCCTGAGTCATTTAGAACCTACAATCTCATTAATAAACAATATGTTGCTTCATTATTATAGCCAACCCCAACATTGGAAAAAAGGTTAAACTTCCCGAAATCAGAGTTGTCGAAGACCACTGATTTTAAATCATTAAGGGGGTTTAATTTACAAAAACCAGCATCACCTTTGATAAAATGACGCCATGAATAGCACTCTTAAAATTTTTACCATGCTGCTTGGGGCCACACTGCTCTTGAACGTAACCATGAATTATCTGGGAGACAATGTGGAGGATTTCGGTAATCAGGCTCTTCCTCCCAAGCGTCACAAATCATTCAAGACCAATAATCCCGTACTGAAAGTCAACGCGCAGTCCAAGGAAAATTGGACGTTGGTAGACTTTTCCTCTCAAGCAACATTTGAAATTTCAGATCCTGAAAAAGATCGGAAATTGATGGCACAGAGGGATTGGGATTTGGGTTTTCAGCGAACCAAAATTATTTCCAATGGCGGAGTCACCAATCCACAGGGCAAAGTTGCCATTGCCAACCTGGGGCCTGTGGACTTCAATTCTGTGATCAAGGTTCCCGAGGCTACTTTCGAACCGGATACGCGGTCTTGGGGAAATGTCAATAATCCCTCTATCATTGACTGGTATCTTTACCGCACACGAACACACAATATCGAGTCGAAAAGAAATGTCTACATTGTTAAAACCGGAGACGGCATGCTGAAACTGAGAATCCTGAATTATTATTGTCAGCGTGAAGAAAGCGAATGCAAAAGCTCGATGTGTTCTAGGGACGAAGCAGCATGCCTGACAGTGGAGTATTTCCACATTCCTCCGGGAGAGCAAACCTTTCCCGTCTCCAAACCCACCGTTCCCCAACAAACAGCCCAGGTTACCCCTTGAAGCAATTGATTCTCTCGCTCTTGATGATTGGGTGTCTTGAAGCTTGCACTGAATCGACTGAGCACAAATCAGATATGGTTTTGATTCCGGCGGGAACGTTCACACTGGGCTTGAATCCCTCTAAAGAGATTTCTTCATTTGTTTCAGACCGAACCTCCAGCAAAAATGCCCAACCCCGGCAGGAAGTTGCTTTGGACGCATTTTATCTGGATATCCATGAAGTCAGCTACGGTGAGTTTCTACAATTTAAGCCCCAGGCCCGTTATGCGGAAGGCCATTTTGCCCACCCGGTACAAGGCATCTCCTGGTACGAGGCGGATGCCTACTGTTTGTGGCTGGACAAACGATTGCCTACAGAATTCGAATGGGAAAAGGCCGCGCGCGGCCTTGAAGGAAATTTATATGTCTGGGGAAATGAATTCATTCGGGAAAACGGCAACTTCGGAAAAACCGTGCAACCGCCGACCAAACGACCGCATGATCTAAGCGAGTTTGGGGTTTACGAATTAAATGGCAATATCTCCGAGTGGACCTCCAGTTGGTACCTACCCTATCCCGGCTCGGATTTCAAAGATCCTAATTTTGGGGAAAAATACAAAGTGATCCGTGGGGGTGCGATCAATAAAAGAGAACATGGTTTTTTGAAGGAGTTCGCTCTTCTGCCCTATAGAAATTTTGCGCCCCCTGAAATGAGATCCTGGGACACGGGCTTTCGGTGTGCGCGGTCCGCCCCCACACCTTTAAAAACCAGTTCCTGAGTTTTCAATATAATATTTTATTCTCGGTCAGGATCAAAAGGAAACGGGTTTTTGGTAACCATTTCATGCAACCGGGAAACATTCTCCATGGGTTGCCGGTCTTCGGTCGATTCTCTTTCCGACCCCGCCACAGATGGAGGCGGTGACGCCGAGTCTCTGGAATCATTTGCAGATGCAATCTTTCCTTTAGGCGACCCTGCAGAGTCTGATTTATTTTCCGATTCCAGAGAAGTGCCTGCTTTGGTCTCCGAAGATTTCCAAGACCTGCTTTTTGTCGAGCGCGTCGGCCTTCGGGTTCTGGGACGACCTCCGGTAGATGGTCGCCTTCCTCTTCCACGGCCGGACGAGGGACGACGGGCGCGACTGCTCTTTTCTCCTTTTTCTTCTGAAGTCCCCTCCCCCTCTGCTTTTGTGTCTTTGGATTTCGACTCAGCAACCTTACCCTCCTCTTTCTTACGTTCCCGCGAAGCAGAGGAAGGCCGACGCCCGCGGCCGCGACCGGATGAAGGACGGCGACCCCGACCACGTTTTTCGACCTTTTCTTCCGTTGCACCTTCTGTTTTTAAGTCACTTGGAATACTGGATTTCTGCTCGATGACCTTGTCCTCTTCTTTTTTGCGTTCCAGCACGGTAAACGCAAAGTTTTCAAAAGGTAAAAAGTCCTGGCTTTCAAATTGGAGCTCGACACCATTCTTTTCCTGAAGTTCGAGCAGGCTTTTCATTTTCTTATTCAACAGATAATTGGCCACCTGAGTGGATATCCTGACCTCCAGAATTTTTACATTCCCCGAAGCCAGATGCTCCTGAATTTTTCGAATAACACTTAAAGCTGAGGAGCTGTCGGTTTTGACATGCCCGGTGCCTCCGCAATGCTGGCAATTCGAAAAAAATCCTTCTTTGACCGGAGGAGCCAATCGCTGCCGTGACATTTCCAGAAGACCAAACCGGGATATTCTGGAAATATTAACCCTTGCGCGATCCCGCTTGCAGGCCAGCTTCACCTGCTTTTCCAACAGAGCCTTGTTCTTCTTTTGAAACATATCGATAAAATCGATAACGATCAATCCCCCCAAATCCCTCAACCGGAGTTGCCGGGTGATTTCTTCAGCCGCTTCCAAGTTAGTTTTAATTGCCGTCTCCTCCAGAGCACTGGCGCCGGTGGTTCTTCCTGAATTTACATCGATGGAAACCATTGCTTCTCCCACGTCAATAACAATGGAGCCTCCTGAAGGCAATTCGACCCTGCGGTTGTAAATGCTTTCAATTTGCTCTTCAATATTGTATTGGGAGAAGAGAGGCTTGGTATCCTGATAAAACTTGATGCGGTTGCGCATTCTCGGCATCACCAGCCTCATGAATTCGTTGAGAGAATCAAAAGACTCTTTATTGTCAACGAGAACTTCAGTCATATCGTTTGAGAAATGGTCGCGTACGGTACGTACCACCATATCCGGCCCCTCATACAGAAGGCTGGGTGCCTTGGTACTCGGGTCAGTGAACTGCTTTTCGATGGTTTCCCAGATTTTGAGCAAGGCCTGGATATCCTTCTGAAGCTCTGCCTTGGTTCGACCCATTCCAGCTGTACGGATAATCACTCCCATACTGGCCGGAACCCCCAAATCGGACATCAATTGCTTGATTTTTTTCCGTTCTGATTCATCTTCGATTTTCCGGGAAATCCCGCTGGAATCGCTGGAAACCATTAACACCAGGAATCTTCCAGGAATCGTAACTGCATTTGTTAAGGAGGGACCTTTGGCGTCGCGGCTTTCTTTGACAACCTGCACCAGTAATCTTTGTCCTCGAATCATGACATCCTGGATTCGGGTTCTGGCTTTTTTCTCACCGGTTTGCAAATAAGATTCTGGTAAAACGTCCTTAAAGGGTAGAAACCCATACTTTTTTCTGCCAATATCCACGAAAGCCGCTTCGATCGCGGGTTCTACCCGAGTTACGACTCCCAGATAGATATTGCCTTTGACCAGCTCGTGGGAAGAGTGCTCTACAATGATCTCGTCAAGCTTGCCGTTTTCGATCACTACGGCTCGGCATTCCTCCGGCTGGTCCACATTGATCAGCATTTTTCTATTTATTTTCGACATATTCTTTTTGGCCTTTCCTTATCGCCGAATCCCGATTATTTTTGCCCAATGCCGTCGCGGGTCATCATAAGTTAAAACTTAAAATATTTCAAAAAACGGCCAGTCATGTTATTTTAATAATTAAGAAAGCTGGGCAACGGATTCTTTTCTTTTCGAATTATTATTTTACATTAATAATTGCTAATTAAATTATTGTTTTTAATAGTATTTTTTCAATAAAGATGGACGTGATATCAGAAAATCAATTACGGTTGCCTCTTCTGGAAGATTTACGTCCTGAGGATCTGATCAACAAAACCATCTTCATTCGAGTCGATTTCAATGCTCCCCTCGTTTCGACTCCCAAAGGGTATCGGGTGGGCGACGATACCCGTATTCGACGTTTTCTCGATCTCACATTTAAAAGAATTCACGAACTAACCGAAGGGAATTGCCGAATCATTATCGGCTCCCATTTGGGGCGTCCCCACAAAAAGTTGGATCATCATGGATGGGACGGAATTTTTAACATCCAATTCGTTTGCTCTCATTTTGACACACTCATTCGGAAACTATATGGTGATACGTACACCATTTTTCCGCCGGAGATCACTGATTCCAACTTCAAAAATTCTTTGGAAATCTGCTTCAACCGCCAGCTTCCCGCGGGCGGGATCAAGTTTTTGCCCAATCTCAGATACTTGCTAGATCCCCGCAATCCGGATACCTACAGTCAGGAATTTATTGAAGATTTGGGGGAAATTTCCGATGTCTTTATCAATTGCGCTTTTGGATGCAGTCATCGCGTTACCAAAAGTATCAAGTTTCTGCCTCAAATCATGCGCAAAGCCGGTAAGCTGGCGGTTGCAGGAAGCTTGCTTCATGAAGAGATTACCCAGCTGGGACAATTTGGGAAGCGTGTGCTCGATCACCCGGAACAAACTGCCCTGATTGCCGGGGGAGCCAAAATCGCAGATAAACTCGGTATATTAAAACAGTTTGTGGAGTCAAAAATCAAGCTAATCTTTATCGGCGGCCGGATGGTGAACGCTTTTTTATTGGCCCGAAAGCTGGAAGAACACATCGATACTCTGGAACTGAAGCATATTCCGGCAAAAATGTATGAATCCAAATGTGAAGAGGAATGCCAGGATTTACTCAATGAAGTCAAGCTGGCGCACGAAATCATGGCCCTGGCGCAAAAGAATAACGTCCAAATTATATTTCCCGACGATTACAAGATTACCAAGGACTATTTTGAAACGGATTATGTGATCCAGTCGGAGCCTGATTTCTCTCAGGATTTCCAACTGGACCTGGGACCCAAGACCATTGTCAACTTTTCCAAGAATATTCTGCAAAAGGGAAAAATCAAGCAGGTATTCTGGAATGGACCGTTGGGTGCCTATGATCACCCCAACTGCGATCATTACGCGGAAGGTTCGCTCAAGCTGGCACAGGTCTTGTTTGCGGCCGCAATTATCGATCCCGAACTTTCCGTCGTCATCGGCGGAGGAGATTCTGCGGCGATTCTAAATAAAGTCAGTATTGATGAACTGAAACACCTGATTCGCAAGCAGGTGGTTCTCCAGTTGAACCAGCCGATCAATCCGGACTTAATATCGGTTGATTTCAATATTGACGATACGTACATTCTCTTCAACTATTTTTCCTCTAATTTCTTCGTTTCTACAGGCGGAGGGGCTTCCCTTGAATTCCTGGAAAGCTTCCTTAAAGATGAGGGAAAGAATCCAATTGAATCCTATCTTCCGGGAACTGCTACTCTATTGGAATTAACTTCATCAAAATGAATATTCCAAAACCCAACCCCGATACCAAACGGATAAAATCCCGCGAGGCCATGATTCAATACAAGAAATCATTGGCTCAAAAGAAGTCATGGGACGGGGACATGCCCATGGGGGAGGGTCCGCCAAACAGGGACGGCATGCCCAAAATTCCTCCCGGTCAAAATGTCACTGAGAAATGGCCCGTGTTGGACCTGGGAGTTCAACCGGAAATCCCTTTAAACGACTGGAGCCTGACGGTTTCCGGCCTGGTTGAGAATCCGGAAATGTTCAATTGGGAGCAATTTATGAAATTTCCTCAAATCGAGGATGTTTCTGACTTTCATTGCGTCACCACATGGAGTCGAATGGACAATCACTGGGTGGGTGTCCGATTTTCAGAGATAGCCAATTACTGCGTGGTTCAACCCGAGGCAAAGTTCGTCTATATCAAGGCGTACGATGGCTATTCGACCAACCTACCCTTGGAAGAAGCCATGAAGTATGACGTTTTGCTGGTGCACCAATGGGAAGGCAAGCCCCTTACAAAAGAACATGGCGGTCCGCTGCGTATGATCACCCCACAGTTGTACGCGTGGAAAGGAGCCAAATGGATCGGTGAAATTGTCTTCCGTGAGAAGGACGAACTCGGCTTCTGGGAACAACGGGGCTACTCCAATACTGCCGATCCCTGGCTCGAAGAACGATACTCCCGATAATCTACCTATACCGAAACAAGGTTAAGTCAACCGCAGTGTTTTAAGTTTGGAAAGTCCTTCGGATTTGAGGAGGGCATCCACTCCCTGATCGCCGATAAACGTATCGAACATTAAAAGTGTTTCAATATTCAGGAGAGTTTTTGTGTTGGCCAGAGCCAACGCGGCATCGACGCGCAGAATATTACGCGCGAGGTTGAGATGCTTCAGCTTTTTAAAAACCTTCGACTTAGCCAGTGTTTTGATTCCCTTGTCGGTAATCCCTGCCCGGTAAATATTCAACTTTCGGACATGCATGAATCCGGGATTTATGGCCATGGCTTTCAACGCTTCGTCGCCAATCGCGTTATCCTGAACAATGAATACCTGGATCTTTTTAAAAGGCCCCTGTGCCAGAGCCATCCCACCATCCGCTCCGATATTGTTGAATCTGACATCCAAATGAACCAAATTGGGAATGAATGAAGCTTGTGATAAGGGAACGGCACCTCTATCTCCGATCTGGTTTTCCCCCAGATACAGCCGTTTGAGTTTGACCAATCGTTGCGAATGGATCAAGTGCGGAATTCCCCGGTGGGTGATTTTATTCTTGGAGAGATCCAGATTTTCAATATCTTCCAGCTTATCCGCTTGCATGAGGGCCTCTAAACCCTCGTCACCGATAAACCGGCCTTTCATCTCCAGCGAATCTCCCTCCTCCGAGAGACATTCCGCCACAAGACGATTGATATATTCTATTTTAGTTGGCGTAATCATTATCGCTTCAGATTGATGGCACAACGAAAACCAATATCACTGTAACTTCTTGAAAAGGGATAACTCCAGTCCCTGTATCCCGCTTTCATGGCTTTGATACTGTCCGACCAGGCCCCACCACGTCGAACTTTCATCACTCCCCGTGACGGTCCCCGGGGATTGTAGAGCGGCTCCAAAAAATAATAATGGGGTGAATACCAGTCGGTAACCCACTCCCAGACATTGCCTCCCATATCGTAAATTCCAAACTTGTTGGGCGGATAGCTGCCGACCGGGCTAGTCTTGTCCCTCAATTCCAAACCACCCCGGGCCTGATTTTTTTTTGGATCGAAATCCGGGCCCCAGGGAAACTCACATCCGTTTTTAGCACCCGCAGCTTTCTCCCATTGTGCTTCACTCGGAAGGGCTTTGCCGATCAGGTGACAATAGTCCGCTGCTTCGTACCAGGTTATCTTAGTAACCGGACAATTATCACAGCTTGAGGACATACTCCGACGCAACTTATGATCAGGAAAAACTTTTTCCAAACGTTCATTGGTCACTTCATAAATATCGATCATAAAAGCATCCAGATAAACCGGATGTGCCGGAGCCCCATGCTCCGGTCCCAATAAATCACAGCCTCTCTGAAATTTTCCGGCAGGAATCAGAACCATATTCCGGCTGATCGAATCGCTCCCGGCAGATCGTATGGATCCTTGTTGAGCCGCAACGGAAACCGCTCCGGACATCGCTATCAGCAGAGCCGCAAGTAGTCTTTGCATAAACGGATGAAAGTTCGATTATCAGTTGTCGATTTTATCAGAAAGGTTTCTCAAGCTTTCAAGAATTTTCAATGTGGCGTTCGATCGATTCAACGTATAAAAATGAATACCGGGAGCCTCTTCTTGAAGTAACAACTCACACTGGAGTGTGGCGTGCTCGATACCAATTTTGCGAACCGCTTCGGGCTCTTCCTGAAATGATTCGAGCTGCTTCATCAGTGCTTCCGGTATCGTAGACCCGCACATCTTTGTAAATCGTTGAGTCTGTTTAACATTCAGAATAGGCATGATTCCCGGAATGATGGGAATCTCAATCCCAATATTTCGTGCCTGTTCTACAAACTCAAAATAAAAACGGTTATCGAAAAATAATTGTGTGACGATAAAGTCTGCACCGGCATCGACTTTTCTTTTCAGATTATCCAAGTCCTTTTTTTTATCCAGGCACTCAATATGACCTTCCGGATATCCTGCTACCCCAACACAAAAGTCATAGTGCTTGCGAATGAATTCAACCAGTTCATTGGCGTAGGCGAATCCGTTCTCCGGCTTGACAAATGTCTCCTGACCCTGAGGAGGGTCTCCTCTTAAAGCCAAAATATTCTGGATTCCCTTTTCCTGAAGCGTGTCCAGGATTGAGCGAAGCTCTCCCTTGCTGCTCCCCACGCAGGTTAAATGCGCCATCGATTCCAGCCCGATTTCATTTTTGATGCGGCCCACCAAATCGATCGTTTTGGTACGGGTACTCCCGCCCGCACCAAAGGTGACGGAAACATACGTGGGCTGGCACGATTCCAAATGCCCAATAGTGGTAAACAGTTGCTCGAACCCCTCACTATTTTTGGGAGGAAAAAACTCAAAGGAAAATGACGGACGGACCTTTTCTAATATAGCCTTAATTTTCATAAGGTTATCAGTATATCACAAAGGGGGCAGGAGGAAATAAGGGATGCAGGAAGGAAGAATTCAATAAATATCAAATTTTTTCAAATAGTTCAGAAAGGAAACAACATTGACCAGTTCGACAGGATCATCGTCCAGAGCTTTCTCGGCGTCATTGGTAAAGTATCCGGTGGTGATCATAATACCTCGCGCAGCACCCTCTCCTTTCACAGTATCGATAAAACCCTTCACTTTAAAAAGATCGACCTGCTGATGAAGCGGCTCAAAAATACACAGCGCCAGATATTTACCACCCACGACCGGCGTTTCATCCAGCATATCGATTTCCAGTTCCTGATCGTTGGCCCAGACAGAATGTTTGTACTCGAGATTGAATTTGCCGAGGAATTCCAGACATTTTTCCTTGAACGCTTCGCGGTCCAACAAATAGACAGGCTTATCGTCAGGATTGTCAAAATGAATTTGTTCTTGAGGAGGTGGCGGGGAGACGTTCTTTAAGAGGAGGATCAGGATGATCCCAATGATGAAGGCAATAAATGCAATAATAAAAAGAGACACTTATTTTATCATTTCATCGTAAACTTTATCTTTTTTACCGGATTTGATCAGACGGTCATGCTTGACCATTTGAACGATTGCCACCCAAAACCAGAACGCTACAATCCCCAACATGGCACCGATCGGCATATTGTCAGGCTTCAGCGCAATAATAAGAAAGTTTTCCAGTCCTGAGTTTTCCATGTTCAATTCCTTATAAATTAAAATCTTTCTTGTTGTACTTTACACCATTTCTGGCGCTCTCAGCTACTGCCAAATTCTATTCGTCCTCGTCTTCTTCTTCCTCATCCTCAGAGCTATCCTCGTCTCCGCCTTCTTCATCATCACCGCCCTCACCCAAAGAAGCATCAAAATCAATACCTTCAGCGGTGTTGTAGGAAAGCACCAAATCCCCGATATGCTGGAGATGGGAATCAATATTACCCTCCTCAAGCTCCTTTAGATCGCTGAACTTGGTGGGAATGACGTATTGACCCTCTTTTTTCGGCCAATGACTCGGCATCAAAGTCCAGGGGATCATCTCCCTTGTATCTCTCAACCATTTTGGAATCCAGTCCTGCCTCAATCTCTGTGCGGCCACAGAAAAATCGATTCCCTTCGCGCCATCGTCATGACATTTGCCACAATCCATATAATTGACGATCTTGACCCCGGTTTGAATACTGTCCTTACTCTTGCCGACGTGCACTCCCTTTTCATAGGGATTTTCATTCGGAGACATGGCCTCAAAGTAAGCGGTCAAATCCCGAACTTCCTTGTCGGTAAAGGAGAATGTAGGCATCCTGACTTTCATCCACGTTCGGACCGGCGTTGGCTTCTTCAAGAATGAGAATAACCAGGAACCTTTGAGCCTCTCACCCACATGGTAAGTCCCCATTTCCAAGGGAGGCGGATACTGGGGTTTTGAAGAAAGAAACTCCTGGATATGTCCGCCAGTGCGCTCGACCACATGGCACCCTCTGCAGTTATAGCGCATGATCAGGCGCCGACCTTTTTCAATAACTAATTCCTTCTCAGTGTAGTTTTTCTGATATTGCTGAGGAATATTGATGCCATTGAACCCTTTAAGCAGGACCAGCAAAGCTTCAACTTCGTCCGGTTCTAATTCGAAGTTAGGCATCTTATCCAGAATTCGCTCGGTCCGGTAGGCGTTGGGATTTTTCAGTTTGGTGCGCGCCCAGGATTCCCACGTGTGTGGAATGTGGGAGTCACCGAATTCCAGCTCCCGGACCTGTTTGTTACCGAAAGCGGTCAACTCCGGGGCAATCCGGCCTTCCTTTTCCATTCCCTTGATATCGTGGCAAGCGAAACACCCTCTACGCCTGACCAGTCGTTCACCCAGTTTGATCAGTTCGGGATTGCTAAGCTGCTCTTCCACCCCTTCCTGTGGACGCATCTGATCGAATTGCAACAGGTATGCAGCGATATCCGAAGCTTGTTCCAGCGTTAACCGCAAGTTCGGCATGATGCTGTCATGATTGTATTCATCCGGATTTTTAATCCAGCTGACCAGCCAATCCGGATTTACCTTCTGACCGATGCGGGTTAAATTGGGACCGAACAATTCGCCGTTGCCATTCACTTTGTGACAAGCCTGGCATCCTACGGTTTCAAAGAGTTTTTTGCCTTTCCCGGGATCGCCCCCATGGTACTTTTCAGCAACCTGGTAATCTTTTTCAGAAACATCCCAAAGATAAGCGGAAATCGCCAGGGTATGCTCGTCACTCAAATTGAAGAATGGCATACGTGTTTTGGGCAGGTAATTCTTCGGCTTTTTGACCCAGCGAACCAGCCAGCTCGGGTCCACCTTGGAGGCAATGCGTCGCAAGCTGGGACCCACCTTACGCTCTTTCTGGTAGCCATCCACCAGATGACACCCGTGACAACCTAGCTTGATGAACAGCTTTTTGCCCTGAGACAGGATCGGTGCTCCCTCCAACTCTACTTGGGCAGCGTGACAATTCCGGCAATTAGCCTGCATCAAATTACCCAGAAGAATAGGTTCGTTGATTCCAGTAGACTGGTCCATTTCATGGTGGGACCCATGGGCATGCTCAGTCGGTGCCGTAGCGGTTCCCTGTCCTTTATGGCACCAGGTACAACCCGTTACCGTAGGATCGTGTTTTTTGATATAGATTTCAGGGTCCGGATGAGATTTGAGAGGCTCCTCAAATTTTTCATAATAGGGGTCGTCGTATGCGATATGGCAGGTTTGACACCGATCAACTTTGTAAGTGATCTCCTGAAAATTGTTTTTACCGTAGGATGGAATTACGGTTTGCAAAATTTCTGCGGCCCGCCAGAAAAAAGGTAATGGCTTATAATAATCCATCCTTCCTTCGAGGATTTGCTTTTCGCCGATCAGTTTGCCGTATTCCTTTTCTAGGTTTTCTTTTTTTGCTTTATATTTAAGAAGTTTTTCCTCCGCCTCATCCCTTTTACGCACTGCATCAGCGATAACCGGATCATAGTTCTCAATTTCTTTTTCGGTATCGTGCACTTTGGCCAGCTGAACTTCGAAGTTTTTGCCTTCGTGCATGGCTTTTTTGTAATAGTAATAATACTCGTCCAACCGGCTCTTGGCGAATTTCTGCTCCTCTGTCACTTCATCCAAATGGATTTGCGCTTCCAGAGCGGCGTCCGCAAGATCCTCGTATTCATCACTGGCACTTAACTTCTGCTCTTCCGAGGCAATGGCCGCCAGGATCTCTTGTTCTTTGGTCTGAATTTTTTTGTTAATTTCCTCGTATTGCTTTTCTGTACGGTTGTATTGTTCTTTAAAGTAAACGTCCTGGAATTCTTTATAGCCGCGGCGGGTATATTCGTCATCCCAGAAAGCCCACAGGGTGACAAACAGGGTGGCTCCAGCTACCAGGAAATAAAGGAAACTATACGAAGTAGTTTCGTCAAATTCCCCTTCTTTTCGATTTGGCTCGTCTGTCATGTGACTTTAAGGATTAGATATTAAACCAGGGTGTGACCATTATATATTTGATATTAAATGCCAGCCTGAGAACGATTTTGATGACAATTCCCAGCATGATCAGCAGTAAATTGATCTTCAATAGCATGCGAAGAATTCCCACGTTCTTGATGGCTTTGCGTTCCATGAAAATATACGCAGCGGTTCCCAAGGCAAAGTATCCCGCCACCACAACTCCACCAAATATGGCGGAATTCCAGTAATCACGAAATCCGAAGGCATAAGGCAGATCGACATTGACCAACGCAACGACCTTATGGGGGTCCCAGTATTGCCAGGGCATGAACAGATTCCAACCAGGTCCACGCAGGAACACGCCCATGATAATGAGAGCGATCCACAAAATGATAAATCCAAACGAATAAACCCAGATGGCGAATTTCCGCTCGGTATACGTGTAGTATCCGTTTCCTTTGGGATTGACATCCAGATAGGGTATCAGCATCAACCCGACAATGATCAATACCGGTGCAATAACTCCGGCAAACCAGGGATCAAAGTAGACCAGAATGTCCTGAAGGCCCAAAAAGTACCAGGGGGCTTTGGAGGGATTGGGAGTTTTGGTGGGATTTGCCGCTTCTTCCAGAGGAGCATCGATCACAATGGACCACACCGTCAGACCGACAATGACAATCAGCGAACACAAAAATTCTAGGCGCACCAGATAGGGCCAGACATGCACCTTTTCCGGTAAATCTTCAGCAACCTTTTTTTTAACGGCAGTGGCCATGACCAGAACAATTCCTTAAATGAGCCGGTGTCCTTAGTTCAAACTAAAGGGGACCGGATATTCCGCCGTCTTTTCTGATTCTCCAGAAATGGACGATCATGAGAGCTCCGGCAACCAGCGGAATAAAAATACAATGCAATACATAAAACCTCAGCAAAGCCGGAGGTCCAACGAGACTTCCGCCCAACAACATCGACCGGGCATCATACCGGGGACTGATGAGTGGGACATATTCCTGAAAAGGCCCTTCATGGCCCAGAAACGGCGTTCCGCGCGCCATGTTCGTTCCTACCGTTACCGCCCACATGGCGAGCTGATCCCAGGGAAGCAGGTAACCGGTAAAACTCAACAGCAAAGTGAAGGTCACCAGAAACACGCCTATAACCCAGTTGAATTCACGCGGAGGTTTGTAGGAACCAGTTAAGAACACCCGAAACATGTGAAGCCATACGGTGATCACCATCGCATGCGCCGCCCATCGGTGCATATTCCGCATCAGCATGCCAAACGGTACGTCGTATTGCAGGTACTTCATATCAAAGTAGGCGTATTCCCCCACCGGGCGATAATAGAACATCAGGATCACGCCGGTAACGACCGTAGACAAAAATAGCAGGAAGGTAATTCCTCCCATGCACCAGGTGAATTTGATCCGTAACGCGTGACGGTGAATTTTTACCGGATGCAAATGCAGCCAGACGTTGCTGGCAATCTGAAGAACCCGGTTACGGGGTGTATCTGCATATCCATGCCGAAAGGAAGACGTCCATACCTGAGACTCCGTAAACTTCTTGGCAAGGTCATTCCAGAGCTTGCCGCTTTTGAGGTCTTCCATGATCTCGGCTATATTTGGAATTTTGGGCTTGTTGGCCAAAACAAAAACCTCCGTAACTTTTTAAATTGAACCGGAACCCCGTGCTTCAGGCCCGGAGAAAAGAGCCGGGCTTACCCCACTCTCCCTTTTCAAAGAGAAATTTCTTACTTTTATCAATGACAATCTGACCGTCCGGTCCAATCTCCACCTTCAAACGCTCCAAAGGCCGGGGTGCCGGACCCTCAAAATTCATACCATCCATGGTGAAACCACTGCCATGGCAAGGGCATTTGTACTTCCCTTCCGTCTTTAACCACAGCGGCGTGCAACCTAGATGCGTGCAGCGTGCCAGAATCGCATAGAGTTTTTCTTCATCCCGGACCACCCACACACGTTGATCCCCTACCCATTTTGTGCTGACTTCCCCGACCGTATAGTCTTCGGGGTTGCCGGCTTTAAACTTCGGGGACGGCTCAAACAACACCCGTGGGAACAAAAGTCTCAAAAAATACAGCGATGACAACCCCAGAGAGGCCATGAAAGCACCCCAACCCGCAAGCGAGAAAAAGTCACGGCGAGACCATAAAGTATCCTGAGCCTCGTCCTTTTTGCCCTTTGCTTTAGGTTTGGCAGGGGCCGGTTTTTTCTTCTCTATCTCTTCGCTCATAAATGAATATATTTCAACAACTTGCGGAAACTCTGTTATGGAAGATTGCGTTGCGGGTCACACCGGGGTTTCCCGTTAGCAGAGGAAGGTTTTTATCACAATTAGAAAATCGAGTCAAGGCTTGATATTCCTTCTAAAACCTTGAATTAACGCCTTACAGACAGGGCTCGAAGGCATTCCTGAGCCGCCGAAATAATGAGCTTTGCGAAGGGTGTTGTCTCACTGATTTGGGTCAGCTTTTTAACAGTCGCACCCTCCCTGAGACTGGTTTGCACCACGGCCATCATCTCCGATGCCTGGGCACCCAGAATTTGAGCGCCGATCAACCGTTTGGACTCCCGGTCGGCTATGATCTTGCAGAATCCCTCACCATGACTATTGGATCCATCATCTCCAGAGAAATCATACCGCCCCTGGACTGCCCGGTATCCCTTGTAGTGGGCATCTCCACTGAGACAACCGATGCTCGCAATCTCAGGCTGCGTCTTCAGACAAAAGGAAATCTGGTCCGGATCAATCGATTCATTGCCACCTGCTGCATTAATTCCAGCCACCCGGCCCTCTTCTTGAGAAATTTGAAGAGAGCGGGACCTTCCGGTTACACTTCCAGCCGCGAAAACATCTTTTAGCGAGGTTTCCATGTTTTCATTCACCCAGATCTCCTGATGGGCACCCTGCTCAATATTCAAAGAATTCAAATCAAGCTGACCCGTATTGCCCGAGCGCTTCCCCGACACCAAAACTCTTTCGGTTGAAAACTTAACGCCTCCATCCAAGGTGATATCTATTTTGTCAGTGTCCTTGAATATGGAAATAATCTTCTTGCCAAGCAGGGTTTTGATTTTCTGCTGCTTGAATCCGGATTCCAAAGCGGTTATCAAGTCGGGATCCCTTTCATGGATCAAGCGGTGGTTGTCATCCACCAGGAAAACCCGGGTTCCCAGGAGATTGAACAGATGGGCCGCTTCCAGTCCTGACTTGTCCCCACTGACGATCAACAATGAGGCAGGCGCGTCTTTCCAGTCCAGAAGCCGATCAATATGGAATATGGATTGGTCGTCAAAGGGGATTTTATCCATCGGTTGGGGCAATGACCCCGTGGCAATGATAATTTTTCCAGCTTTAAGCAGGGTCGGTGAGTCGCCCTGTCCCACCAATACTTGACGGTTTCCCGCCAAGGCACCCTCACCTTGAATGCATTCCACCCCAGAGTTCCTGAGACGCTCTTCAATTGCTTTCGAGGTTTGTCCAGCCTGCTCATCCACTTCATGAATCAGACTTTCAAGGGAAACGCGTTCATCAGATTTTCTTACCCTATCGTGCAAGATTTGTAGAGGCAGTTGTCCTTTGAACAGGGAATGCCCGCCAAGCCGGTTGGATTCTACCAGCCCAACCCGAGCCCCCTGCTCCACTGCGGATTGTGCCGCCGCCACTCCGGCGGTTCCACCGCCAATAACGACAATATCAAACTCTTCCATAGGATTCTGTTTCGCTGCGCTGTGGTTTCTATCTGCTCATTACAGCACATTCACCTGAGATTAGCCAACGGGATGTTTTCTCTTACAATATGCTGAATGCCGCGACTCCCACCAATAGAACCAGCCCGATAGAGGAGACAATTGCATGCGCGGTCACATTCCATCTCCGGCTGAGTGGAATGACGGTGAGGAAATAGGCCAGGACACAATAATTAAAAATGGAGTTGCCCAATAACCGGTGCGTGACGACGAGAAATACCCCGAAGGAAACGAGAACCGCTCCATAGACAATGCGATGGAGCGTGTACCGTTTTTGACGGATGTCTCTGGGCAACATGCTAACGCCAATCATGATGTTGGCGATAACGATCAGGATAGTCACTAAAATGGTAAGAAAACTGGGATGAGAAAAAACCTGACTTAAGCTGGTTACTTGCATGCAGGAAGGAATTCTGAAAGAAATTGGTGCCGATGGGGAGAGTCGAACTCCCACGGGTTGCCCCATACGCCCCTCAAGCGCACGTGTCTACCAATTCCACCACATCGGCGTTTGTTTGAAAAGTTATTCCTTGGGTAGTGCTTCTTTGGCGGCGGGAAGGTTCTGTTCTGTTGTCTCTTCCACTTCTTTGATAACAGAATCCTGATCCTTGCTCGTGGAAACAACTGCCAGGCTCAAAGAAGTGATCATAAAAATAATCGCTGCCCCGGTGGTGAGCTTTGTGAGGAAATTGCCCGCTCCACTGCTCCCGAACATGGCTTGACTGCCGGCAGAACCTAAAGAAGCCCCCATAGCGGCCCCTTTTCCCGCCTGCAACAACACCACAAGAATCAGGAATAATCCAACGACCACATGCAGAACGCTAAGAAAGGTATGCACCCATATCCTCCAAAAATCGATTATTTAATGGCATTAATAATAGCATAAAACGAATCGGCATCCAAACTGGCTCCCCCGACCAATGCACCATCCACATCCGATTGTGAAAGCAAGGAAGAACTGTTTTCAGGATTCACGCTGCCGCCGTAAATGATCCTTGTCCCCTGCGCCAACTCCGGATCATACAGAGAAGCCAATCGACTTCGGATCACTTCATGAATTTCCTGAGCCTGTTCCGGTTTGGCATTTTTTCCAGTACCGATCGCCCAGACCGGTTCATAGGCAATCGTTATTTTTCTCATTTCCATGAGAGTCAAGCCATTCAACCCTACCGTTAATTGATTGTTGATGATATCTTTGGTTTTGCCGGCATCACGCTCTTCCCCGGATTCTCCCACACAAAATATGGGATGGAGACCTTCCGACAACGCGGTCTTCAATTTCTGATGGATCAAAGCATCACTTTCATGAAACAGGGTTCGCCGCTCGGAATGACCTACCAGCACATACTTGCAGCCTGCCGATATCAACATGGTTCCCGATACCTCCCCCGTCACCGCTCCACTTCCCAAATGGGAAAGGTTTTGGGCCCCCAGTTGAATATCGCTTCCACGCAAATCCTCAGCGGCTGAATGCAGCGACGTGAAGGGAGGAATCAACACCACTTCCGCAGCGCAAGGAGAACGCAGCTTCTCCTTCAAGGCATGAATCAATTCCAATGATTCCGGGACGGTCTTGTTCATTTTCCAGTTCCCGGCAATAAGAATTTTATTCATATACTACTTTATATTATTACCCCTATATTCCTATTTTTATTATATATTTTAATATATCTTTTGTGCGGGAAGAGTAGCCCCATTCATTGTCGTACCAGGCTAGAACCTTGACCATATTTTTCTCGATCACCTTGGTCGAGGGAGCGTCCACAATGCTGGAGTCCTCCGCTCCGTTGTAATCCACAGAAACCAACGGTGCTTCTTCGTAGCGCACGATTCCCTTCAGCTCTTTTTCAGATGCCTTTCGGAAAATCTCATTGACCTCCTCCTTGGAAGTATCGCGCTCTACCTCAGCGACCAGATCAACCAGCGAAACATTAGGTGTCGGTACCCGAATGGCCATTCCGTCGAGTTTTCCCTTGAGTTCGGGCAAAACCAGCGAAACGGCTTTGGCGGCGCCGGTCGTGGTGGGAATCATAGAAACAGAAGCGGCACGTGCGCGGCGCAAATCCTTGTGTGGTAAATCCAGAATATTCTGATCGTTGGTATAAGAATGAATGGTTGTCATCAGCCCCTTGCGAATACCCAGCTTATCGTTCAGCACTTTGGCCACGGGGGCCAGGCAATTGGTAGTGCAGGATGCATTGGAGACGATTTGATGCTGTTTCGGATCATATTCCTTTTCATTGACCCCCAGAACTACCGTGACATCGGGGTCGGTTGCCGGAGCGGAAATAATCACCTTCTTGGCGCCGGCTACAAGGTGTCTGGAAGCCCCTTCCCTCTTGGTGAAAAAACCGGTGGACTCAATCACCACATCGATTCCAAGCTTGCCCCAGGGCAGTTCCTCTGGGTTTCGAACAGACAGTACCTGAATCGTTTTGCCATCGACCAGCAAGCGCCCTTCTTCTCCCTTCACTTCATGAGGATTGACTCCCTGAACGGAATCGTATTTGAATAAATGGGCCAGGGTTGCGGCATCCGTGAGGTCATTAATGGCAACAACTTCGATGTCCGAGCATTCCTTGTCCTTCAAAATACACTTCAGAACGTTTCTACCGATCCTTCCAAACCCATTAATAGCCACTTTGGTGGTCATTGATCCTCCTTAACCATATCATTCACAACAACATCAATAAAATTACTCTACCGCTCATTTTCTCTTTAAATAGAGACCGGTTCAACGGAATTTATAACGAAACCTCAACCAGGAATTCTGGCAAAGGGAGGGAGCAGAATTATGAAGAAATTGTCACAGCAAGTCAACCATCCCAATTCAGAGCCATACTGTATCAGTTCGCACGTTGCGCGATTCCTTTCTGGATGGCTTGCATCATATTCCTCACCGCTTGCTCGAATCCGTAGTAAACGGAGCGTGATACCAGACTGTGCCCAATGTTCAGTTCTTCGACTTCCGCAATTTCAGCGATGGCGACCACATTTTCGTCGGTCAGTCCATGTCCTGCAAATACCCGCAAACCCTGTTCTGAAGCGTGACGCGCTGAATTCCTTATTTTTTTCAGCTCCTGTATGACGGTTTCGGAGCCCTTCAATTCAGAGTACAGGCCGGTATTGATTTCAATACTCTCTGCTCCGACTTCACGAGAGGCATCAATTTGCTGGAAATCAGCATCGACAAACAAGCTGAAACGAATCCCCTGCGATTGGATTTGATCCCTGATTTTTTTCAGATGATCCTTTTGTTTGACAACATTTAATCCCCCTTCGGTTGTGATTTCCTGCCGCTTTTCGGGAACCAGCGATACCTGATAGGGTTTGGTTTTAAGAGCTATTTGAACCATTTCATCGACCGCAGCCATTTCCAGATTGAGGACGGTTTTGATTTTTTCCCGGATTCGCGAAACATCGTGATCCTGAATATGACGTCGATCTTCCCGCAAATGAACGGTAATGCCGTCGGCTCCGGCGTTTTCAGCCAAAAGAGCAGCCTCCAGAGGGTCCGGCTCAACTGTTTTACGGGCCTCCCGTATCGTGGCTACATGATCGACATTGACAAACAAACGAACCTTATTTTCCATTTTGAGCCTTTAAAATCTCATCTACAATTTTGATAACGCGATAGGTCTCCTGAACATCATGAACCCGCAAAATTCTTGCGCCCTTTAAAAACCCGATCACTGCGGTGGCAAGAGACCCTTCCAACCGCTCGACAACCGGTAAATCCAGAATTTTCCCGATAAACGATTTGCGGGAAGTGCCCAGCAGTATCGGTTTCCGTAATGAAACAAAGGAATCCAGATTCGCCAGGATTTTTAAATTGTGTTGTACCGTTTTGCCGAATCCAATTCCCGGGTCCACCCAAATACGATCGGGAGCAATACCCGCCTCTTCAGCAGCCCGGATTCCTTGCTCAAGGAACTGTTTGATCTCGCCAATACAATCATCGTAATAAGGATCCTCCTGCATATTATCCGGAGAACCCTTCATATGCATGATGACCACCCCGGCATTGTATTCTGCGATAATGGAAGCCATTTCCGAGTATCGGAGCCCGGTGATGTCGTTAATTATTGAGACGCCTTCATCCAGAATTCTCTGGGCAACACCCGGCTTATAAGTATCGACCGAAACCGGAATTGAAAAATCCTGACACAATCGCTTGACCACTGGAAGAATGATTGCCAGTTCTTCATCCTCGGATATAGGCTTCGCTCCAGGACGTGAGGATTCCGCTCCCACATCCAGGTAATCCGCCCCTTCTTCTATCATACGTTCAGCAGTTTTCAGCGCAGCAGGAACGGAGGGTACCCGGCTATCCGGATAAAAAGAGTCTGGAGACAGATTGATAACCCCCATGATCTTTGGAGCTTCAATTTTTTCCTGGGGATTATTGGCTGAAGTCACCGTAAAACCAAGGTTCAAATTGGAAAGAAAAAAGCTCCAGACCTGACTTTAACAGGAATGGAGCTTTGGAATTACTTTAAACGAGCTGAGAAAGCATCCCTTAAGCAGGGGACGGATCAGGCATTCCGCTTCCCCCAAGAAGACCATCGGAATCATCCAGAGGCCCGGATTTTTTCTTACTCTTTTTCTCTTTGAGAATCCCTTCCTCGGAAAGCTCTTCCTTGGGTGTTTCATCATCCCCGGACTTCGGCGGTTTGCCGTCGATGATTTCAGTAATTTCATTCAAATCCAGGGTCTCATGTTCCAGAAGGGACAAAGAAAGTCTTTCCAACGCTTCACGATTCTTGGTGAGAAGATCCACTGCCGTATTGTATCCACCCATGACCAAAGATTTGACTTCCAAGTCGATCAGCTTGGCGGTTTCGTCGCTGAAATTCTTTTGCGAAGAGAAATCCTTCCCAAGAAAGACCTGTTCCTCTTTGGTTCCATAAGTGAGCGGACCCATTTTCTCGCTCATTCCCCACTCACAGACCATTTTACGGGCCATTTCCGTAGCCCGCTCAATATCGTTTCCTGCTCCCGTGGTCATTTCGCCAAGGCAAATTTCCTCGGCCACACGTCCGCCCATCATAATTGCCAAATTGTTGATGAGGTATTCCCTTGGATACGTGTGCTTGTCATCTTCAGGCAATTGCATGGTAACGCCCAACGCCCGTCCACGCGGGATGATCGTCACCTTATGGAGAGGATCCGTCCCTGGGAGCAGGTAAGCCACGAGAGCATGGCCTGCTTCATGGTATGCGGTATTTTTCTTTTCTTTTTCAGTAATCACCATGCTCCGCCGTTCGACGCCCATGAGAACCTTGTCCTTGGCGTTTTCAAAGTCAATCATGGTAACCACTTTTTTCTCGCTCCGCGCTGCTAATAGAGCGGCCTCGTTGACCAAGTTGGCCAGATCGGCACCGGTAAATCCCGGAGTTCCACGGGCTATGGTTTTCAAATCCACATCATCATCCAGAGGAACCTGTGAGGTATGGACTTTCAGTATGCCTTCACGGCCTTTGATATCCGGTCGAGCGACAACGACCTGCCGGTCAAATCGGCCGGGTCGGAGCAAAGCGGGATCGAGAACATCAGGACGGTTGGTCGCAGCAATCAGGATCACACCTTCATTATTTTCGAACCCGTCCATTTCAACGAGTAATTGATTGAGGGTCTGTTCCCGTTCATCGTGACCGCCGCCCAAACCAGCGCCGCGGTGTCTGCCAACCGCGTCAATTTCATCGATGAAAATGATACAGGGGCTGTTCTTTTTCCCCTGGTCAAACAAATCGCGCACGCGGGAAGCACCAACGCCCACAAACATCTCCACGAAATCGGAACCACTGATGCTGAAAAAGGGAACACTGGCTTCCCCTGCAATTGCTCGCGCGAGCAGGGTTTTACCGGTACCGGGAGGACCGACCAGCAGAACGCCTTTAGGAATTTTTCCTCCCAGTTTGCTGAATTTCTGTGGTTCCTTTAGGAATTCAATAATCTCATGCAGCTCCTCTTTGGCTTCATCCGCGCCTGCGACATCTTTAAATGTGGTCTGATTCTTTTTCTCACCCATCAGCCGAGCTTTGCTCTTTCCGAAAGAAAGCGCTTTTCCGCCACCGGACTGCATTTGACGCATAAAAAAGATCCAGATTCCCACCAGTAGAATCAGCGGAAACCAAGTGATAAAGGCATTCGTGTACCAGGCGTTGGTTTCGGGAGGAACCACAACTGTGCGCACTCCTTTTTCGCGCAGCAGTTTCATCAACTCTACATCTTCCTTGAGGATAACCGTCTCAAAAGGCGCTCCCTTGCTGTCCTTTCCCTTAACCTTTTCCCCCTGTATCTGAACCTCGCTGACCTCACCCTTCTCAACCATAGCCAGGAAATCGCTATAAATCTTTTGAGGCGCATCCACCGGCTGATTGATCATGCTGAAAAGAGCCAGCAGAATGAACGCTATAATGACCCAGAGAGCTAGATTCTTATAAAATTGGTTCAAAACCTTCTCCTTTATCGATGTCGAGGGATGGGAAACCCCACATTTTGAGTATCACAAAGCTAATAATAGCATATTTTCTTTAGGCAAGGGCCCTTTCTTTCTATCCTGCCCCAGTGTGAAAACTAGGATAATCCCTTGATAAACAGGACCCTATTGGTACCAGGTGTCACCCGATAGGCATGGGCAATCCGTGTCCCATACACCCAAATAATATCATTATCTTCCGTTGTCAAGATAGGAACGGTTGATCGAGCTTCCTGAGGCACCTTCTCATCGATGAAAAGCGACTTCAATTTTTTGGTGCCTTGCATTCCCAGGGGTTGTAGACGATCCCCTGCCTGGAAAAAACGGATCATTATGTCTCTACCGGTTTTATCAAAATCCAGGAATGCCTGATTGGCTTGATCTCCCGAAAGCTTCGTTTCAGCAGAATCAATGATTTCGGTTTTTAATGTTAAACCGGCTTTTTCCACCGGAGTCTCCCCCGGGATTCTCAGAGGCCTCATCCAATTGGATGTTCCTCTATCTTTATCCGTTAAGATGCCGGAGGAAGGTTCCTGGATTCTTTTAAACTCCACGCTATCCCCCCGGCACAAAATCTGCAAATCATCAGGCAAATCGATTCTTTTACCCTTCTCGTTTTTATCAAACAAGCGAAGCGTCTCTTGGATATGAAAAAATGAGATCTTCCTCAAGTCTCCTTTGACGCTTTCAATTCCTCTTCGAATTAACCGTCTCTTGAGAGCCAAAGGCAACTCTACAAAACGTTCAATATCCATACTCAATGTTTCATCTTTATCGAAATTTAAAACAATACGCTCAAATTCATGTTTCTCCAAAGTTCTCAGATAGTCATTGTCGCCCCTGAAAATCCCGGACGCTTCAAATAGATTTTCCTTGATCCTGGGGTTGTATTTTTCCTGCAAAAGAGGAATCAATTCTAAACGAATGCGATTTCGTAAATAATCGACCTTTTCATTGGAGGAATCGACGCGATAGGAAATATTTCTGTCATTCAAAAAATCGATTACTTCAGAACGGGAGCAATAAAACAACGGCCGGATATAAGGAAGGCGAACAGGGCTCATTCCTCCCATGCCTTTAAGGCCGCTGCCACGCAAAAAATTCATTAATACCGTTTCCGCCTGATCATCCAAAGTGTGACCGAGAGCGATCTTGCTGGCTCCTACCTGACGCATCGACTTTAGAAAAAATTCCTGACGAAGATACCGGGCAGTCTCCTGAAAAGAAGCTTTGTTTGTAACCTGGTGCGCCATCACATCCACTTTTTCGATCAAGGTTTTAACTTGAAGGGAATCGCCCAAACCTTTCACAAACTCGGCATCGCGGTCAGATTCTTCTCCTCGCGCATTATGATTCAAATGCCCTATTACCAATTCAATTTTCAATTCATCTTTTACTTCAGATAGAGCGTGTAATAAGGCAACGGAATCCGGGCCACCGGAAACCCCAACCAAAACACAATCACCCGGCACAACCATTTTATGGTCGGCAAGAGCTTTTTTAAGCTTTACAGTTAAGGAATTCATATAGTGTCAACCGAAGGCAGTTACTTCCTAGGAAGGGGAGACCGGAGTTTGGCGGGTCGAGCAAATCAGGAGGATTGAATCAAAATCGACTGAGCAGTTTTCGTTTTCTATTCTGATATTCCCCTTCGGAAATCTTGTTATTGTTTCGCAATTGCTTATAGTATCGAAGCTTTTCTTCGAAAGTTTGAAATCTGGAAAACTCCTGCCCTTGTTTAGACTGCTGAACGGCTCTCTTGCTATTTTGTGGGTCCGGAACATCAGCAAACACATCCTCCCGATCAAGGGAAGGTTTCAAGCGGTTCTCAGGAGCTGGTTCTTTGGCTTTTTTGGCAACAGAAGGAGGAGGTGGTGATATTTTTTTTTCAATAAATGCCTTTTTCTTCAAGCCAGCCAAATATGCGATATATGCCGTTTTATACTTTCGTGCTTTAATCCGATTTTCTATCTCATTCTTAACCTCATCCAGGGGCAGTGTCTGTCCTGGAATGATTTTATCAACTTTAATGATATGCAAACCATAAGGGGTCGTTACCAGACCGCTGACCTCTCCTTCCTTTAGCCGGAAGGCGGCCTTTTCAAACTCCGGCACCATTTTCCCGCGTTCAATTTCACCCAGATCTCCCCCCGTTTTAGCGGAAAGGTCTTCAGAATATTCCTTAGCTATGGCAATGAAATCCGCACCCGATCGAATTTTCCGCAACGCCTGGCGGGCTTTTCGTCTTTTTAATCGTTTGTCTTCCTCCAAAAGAGTATCATCTATTAAAAACAATATGTGTCTCAACTGAAGCTTTTCTGAAATCCAGTAATCTTTTAAATGCTGATTATAATAATCTTCAACCTCCTCTTTATCTGCAGTGATTCCCTTACGAACTTCAAATCCAATTACCCGACTTGCAAGTATCTGATTACGAACTTTGGTTCTATACTCTTCAAGAGTCTTCCCCTCCATCTCCAGCATCTTCTCTAAATCACCGTCGCTTAGACCGTTATTTTTTTTGATGTCGTCGATAGCTTTAGTTATATTGTCTTCATCCACTTTCAAACCAAGCTTTGTTCCTACGTCCACTAAAAGCCTCTCTTCAATCATGCGTTCCAACTCTTCGTACATAATTTTTTCCTTGGAAGGCATGGGTTGCACGCCCATTTTCCGGAGGCCCATCATTTTCACAACGGACCTTTCCTCCAATTCGCTCTGAGTTATGATTTTTTCATTTACTTTGGCAATTATACGATCAAAAGTTTTGGCCATTCCCGCACTTATGGGGAAAACAACCCACGCCAAAATCAAACCGCCGTAGCAAAGCCTAAGATTAAATTTCTTCCAGAACTTCATATTTTATGATGATTTCAGATTTATTTTTTATTTCTTCCACCCATTTATGAAAAGCCTGTTCCTGGGCCTCATGCAACAACCTGGCGTGAATTTGCTTTTTGGATTCCTCAAAGCTCATTTTTCTTTCCGGTTTCTTGTCCACCACCTTGAAAATATGAACACCGAAAGGGGTCCGTATGATATCACTTACTTTATTAACTTTGAGCTTAAAAACATCGTCGAACCACTTGGGCATTTGACCGGCCTCATAATACCCCATATCCCCACCGGTTTTGCCCTCCGGACTGATTGAATGCTGCTTGGCCAATTCCGAAAACGATTTTCCCTTGCGGATCAGCTTCGAAATTCTTCTTGCTTCATCCTCGGTTTCAACCATTATATGTAGAGTGCGGACCTGCTCACCTTTTTGAAATTCCTCCATATGCTGCTTGAAGTAATCCAGCATTTCTTTTTCATCTATTTCAATTTTTCGGTTGATCACCTCTTCGATCAATTTTCTGATCAATAAATGAGTTTTTAGTTTATCTTCCCATTGCGATCTGGAAATCTCCTCGATATCCAGAGCCCGTTGAAATGTATTTTCTTTATAGCCCTCCTTCGATTTATCCAGATACTTCTCAAATTCCCCGGAAGACACCTTGACACCCTGCCGGATAGCTTCCTGACGCAACAGACTTTCCTGAATCAATTCATTAAGGACATTTCTCTTCATCCAAAAACTCTGACTGTGATCCAGAGTATCATTCTTCTCAACCCTGTACTTTCTTTTCGTCCATTTCAGTTCGTTCTTAAAATCTTCGCGAGTAATTATTTCCTTGTTCACGATCGCCACTTCGTCGGTTCCGTCTTTTCCCTCTTCGATTTCACTGGACCCACATCCGATCAATAGCTGAAAAACAAAACCGATCATGCAAAATTCAAGGATAGATATAATGATCTTCTTTTTCATAAGTCTAGTCTTCATCCAAGCAATTCATAAGTTTCTTCAAATAGTCCCCTACCAGCCCAGCATCCTCTTTCCAGCCTTTGCTTTTCGACTTCAAAACAAGCTGATACTCTGAAATCAATCGCATTCTCGAGTCCAGAATTTCCATAAATTTGTGAGTGGATAACCGGGTGGAGGAATCAAGGGTCAGGGTAATCTCGTTCTGTCTTAACTGGATTTTTATTATATCAAGTTTTTGGCAATATAATTTAATCTCCAGCAAAACCAGCAGTTTTTCAACCTCTTCCGGAAATTGCCCATAGCGGTCTGTCAACTCAACCTTGAGAGACTCCAACTCCTCAAACGCATCCAAAAGTTGCAGTCGACGATAAATCTCTAGTCTTTGATTCAAATCAGAAACGTAATCTTTGGGTATATAACCTTTAATTTCCAGATTGATTTCGGGCTCGATTTTAGACTCGACTTTTTGCCCCTTCATTTCCCGAATCGTTTCCTCCATCATTTTACAATACAAATCGAATCCGATGGCGGAAATATGCCCCGATTGATTGTGACCCAGCATATTTCCAGTGCCGCGAATTTCCATGTCTCGAGCAGCCAGTTCGAAACCAGCCCCCAAGTCACTCATTTCTTCGATGGCTGATAAACGCTTGCGGGCATCTTCACTGATGGCCAGCGCCCCCGGAATCAAAAGATAGGCATAGGCCTGATGTTTATAACGCCCCACCCTTCCCCTCAGCTGATACAGTTGCGCCAGACCGAACTGATCGGCCTGGTTAATAATGATAGTGTTGGCGGAAGGAATGTCCAAGCCTGACTCAATGATGGAGGTGCACAATAAAAGATCAATTTCCTTTTCAATGAATTGTTTCATTACCTTTTCCAGCATTCGCTCTTGAAGCTGGCCATGCGCGATCCCCAGGGAAACCTCAGGAACAATTTTCCTGAGTAAGGCGGCAATGGAATGAATGCTTTGAACCTTGTTATGTACGAAATACACCTGGCCTCCGCGATCCTTTTCCCGGAGAATAGCTTCACGAATAATTTCTTCATCAAATTTACGGACATACGTTTTGATCGATAAACGGTCACTGGGCGGGGTTTCAATGACACTCAAGTCCCGAACTCCCATCAATGAAAAATGCAGTGTTCGGGGAATGGGAGTGGCACTCAGAGTAAGCACATCCACTGAAGTTCTCAATTCCTTCAGCCGCTCTTTGTGTTTAACGCCAAACCGCTGCTCCTCATCAATAATCACCAGACCGAGATCAGCGAACTGCACATCTTTGGACAACAGGCGGTGAGTCCCAACAAGAATATCCACCTTCCCTTCTTTTAACCGCTGCAGTGTTTCCTTTTGCTGGCGAGGGGTGCGGAACCGGCTGACCATATCCACCTGCACCGGGTGCATATGAAACCGCTCTTGAAAAGTGATCCAATGCTGTTGTGCCAGTATGGTGGTCGGCACCAGTACAGCGACCTGCTTTTTATCCAACACAGCACTGAAAGCCGCCCGCATGGCCACCTCGGTTTTGCCATAACCCACGTCACCACAAATCAAACGGTCCATGGGTTTCTCCCGTTCCATATCCTCCATGACATCTTCAATGGCCTTCAACTGATCTTCGGTCTCGACATATTCAAACGAATCGGCGAAATCCTGCATGAGCACCGAATTATTGGAATACACATGCCCCTTGGCCATCTCCCGCGACGCATAAACTTTTAATAGTTCACCCGCCAACTCTTTCAGGGAGTCCTTGATTTTTTTCTTTTGGCGTTTCCATTGGGTGCCGCCCAGTTGACTCAAAGGAGGGTTTTCTTCACCGCTCCCCATATATTTTTGAATGGCAGCCAAACCATCCATCGGAATATAAAGTTTCTGGTCATCCGCATAAAAAATTTCCAGAAATTCGCCTCCTCCGATGCCTGTCGTCAATTCCTTGGTCCGGCTGTATTGACCGATGCCGTAATCCACATGCACAAGCAAATCACCTTCCTTCAGATCCTTGAAACCGCGCTGGAAAACGGACGAGCGTGACTTACGGCGATGGCGGTGCTTGTGCGTTCTGCCGAATATCTCATGCTCGGCAACAAAAATGGTGTTCTTGCCGGGAAACTGAAATCCCTGACTGATAAAACCGAGCTCCACGAGAAGGTTCAATTCTTTGTCGACCAAAAGCTCGTTCATGCGACGAACATGCCCCTTGGTCGGCGCGGCAACTGAAACGTCATAACCCTTATCGATCCATTCCTCAGCATGATGCGCAAACAAATCAAACTTGCCCTGAAAAGAAGGAATCGGTTTAACTTGGAAGCGCTTTGAGCTTTCCCCATCACCCGAAATCCCCAAGGTGTTCAGGATCACGTGAGGCCGGTGTTGGATTTCTTTCACAAAGGACTGGGCGGAAAAATACAGGCGGTCAGGCACCGCGGCCACATCGCCTCGATCCATACATCTGTGGTATTCATCTTGAACCAACTCTTCAAAGTGCTCGCATTTTTCTTTTATCAACTCCAGATCATCCAGAATGATCAAGGTATTGTCAGGAAGGTAGTCGAAGAGACTTTCCGTTTTTTCAAAAAAGAAAGGCGCCAGCATTTCCATTCCGGAAAAACTTTTTAGATTTCGGAGTTTTTCCACCAGTTCATGGAAACGAGATGAATTGACCTCATGCTCATGACCGTATTGAAGAATTTTGTCTATACCATCATGCAGACTTTTCTCGGTCAGACACAACTCGCGGATCGGGAGAATTTTCACCTGATCGCAATCTTCTATGGATACCTGCGAACTGACTTCAAACTTGCGGATGGATTCAACCTCGTCCCCAAAAAATTCAATACGAATCGGATGAGATTGATGCGACTGGAAGACATCCAGAATATCACCTCTGGAACTGAACTGTCCGCGTTCTTCCACCAAATGGGAGCGGGTGTAACCGTTGTCCGCAAGGCACATTTCAAAAACTTCCCGATCAAGCGTTTGTCCTTTTTGAACATCGTAAGTCAGATTGCGAAGCGAAGATCGGGGAATCAAATACTGCAGGGCAGCTTCCACAGGCACTACCAGGATCGGGCATTGATGCTCCAGCAACGCATTTAAAGTTGCCAGTCGTTCACCCGAAACTTCACTGAAAGGAGACAGCGGTTCATACGGCAACAATTCCCAGGTGGGAAAAAATTGAGGAGACACCCGAACTTTTTCATGATGGAGAAAATAACGCAAATCAGAAAGCCAGGTTTCGCCACTGACTTGATCCGACGTGATCACTATCTGGGGACGCTTGGAATGTTTCCAGGCCTGGGCCAACAAATACGCTTTGGAAGCGCCGGAGAGTCCTTCAACACTAAGCGAATGTTCTAGTGTCTTGAACGAACCCAACAACCCGTTCCATTGATCCGATTCAATATCGTCCCGGGGCAAGGTCGGAGAGGTAGGAGAATTCATCAGGGATTCACAAAGGGTTTGGCTTTCTCCGGCAACAGATGATGCCACTTGGGTTCTCCCTCAGGCTTGAAATTAACAGTGACCACGAAGGAATCGCCCTCATAGAAGTTCAGCTTGAAATTACCGCCGCCGAACCGCTCCACAAGGTAATCTTCAGTCCGGTCACGGAAGGTATTGAACTCGTCCAATGAAAATTGGGCAATTTCATAAAAATAAAGAGAAACCCCCTCATAAACTCCCGCCAAAAGGGTCAGGCGGAGCTTTTTATAAATTTCCTCAAACCTTTGGTCGCACTCCTCCTGTGTCGGATCGCGCTTCAACTCCCGTCGGAGCTTAGGTTTGTAATAATCACGAAAAGCTTGTTTAACCCACATGGTCGTCTGATTCTGATGGAGTGAAACTTTGATTTCTACACCATTATACCCGTTCGATGCAATTCCCAAAGGTTTAAAGTCATCATAACTTATTGAATTATAACATAGAACTCGTATTGGCATAATCCCGATTCATGAGATTCCCCGGGGAAAATCCGTTGCCGTCCGAAAGAAGTTCCTCTATACTCCCAATCCAATTCCACCCCGGCATTTCATATTTTTTTGGCCATGAGTTCTAACACCCACAAGGAAATTGTTCGAATCGGCCTCGTTCAAATGAGGTGCGAAAAAGACACGGCGACAAACATGAAAGCCGCCGAACAGGGAATCCGCAAGGCCGCCGCTCAGGGAGCGCAGATCATTTGCCTGCAGGAACTTTTTCGAACACCCTATTTCTGCCAAACGGAGGACCACGCTCATTTCAATCAAGCGGAAGAAATACCCGGCCCCTCCACCCAGGTGATGTCAAAAGTTGCCTCCGAATTGGGAGTGGTTCTCATTATTCCTCTATTCGAAAAACGATCTACAGGTATTTATCACAATACCGCCGTGGTTCTCGATGCCGACGGCTCGATTGCCGGACGTTACCGTAAAATGCACATCCCCGACGATCCCGGTTTTTATGAAAAGTTTTATTTCACGCCGGGAGATACTGGGTTTCAAACCATTTCAACGCGCTTTGGAAAAATAGGTGTCTTGATCTGTTGGGATCAGTGGTTTCCGGAAGCCGCCCGCCTGACCGCTTTGTCCGGCGCTCAAATTCTGTTTTATCCCACAGCGATCGGCTATCAGGCTTTTGACGAATCCGTTGCTGAAAAACAGGCACAGGCCTGGCAAACCATCCAAAAAGCCCACAGCATTGCCAACGGTGTTTTTACCGTTGTGGTCAATCGCGTGGGACAAGAAGATCAACTGAATTTCTGGGGGAAATCTTTCGTGTCCGATCCATTTGGTGAAGTCCTCGTTGAGGGTTCTTCAGACAAACCTGAAGTATTGACTACCGACTGCGACCTCAATCTGATCGAGGAAACCCGGCAGGGCTGGCCGTTCCTGCGCGATCGCCGGGTCGACTCCTATGACAACCTGACTCGCCTGTTCATCGACCCGAATGAATCCTAATCCCTATCCTGCAGACTTGGGTTTCCGCATGCCCGCCGAATGGGAACCCCACTCCGCCACTTGGCTGACCTGGCCTCATAACCCGGAAACCTGGCCGGGACAGGATCTGGCGACTATTGAGTCTGTTTATATCCAAATGATTGAGGCATTGGCGCCGGGGGAAAGTATCAACCTTCTGGCAAACCCGCGTTCCAACCTTACCCAATTAAGAAATTTAATTAAGAATAATAGTCCAATATCTCAAAATATAAAGATTCATAACATATCAACTAATGATTCTTGGATTCGTGATTACGGTCCCAATTTTTTAGTTCGAGAAACGTCTCCCGGCAAACGAGAGGTCGCAGCCAATCTCTGGCAATTTGATTCCTGGGGTAAAAAATACGAGTGGACTCTTGATGATCAAGCAGGCGAAGTCATCACAGACTATCTGGGTATCGTCAGCTTTGAGCCATGGATCGTACTGGAAGGTGGAGCTATTGAGGTAAACGGTCAGGGTCTGTGCATCACCACGGAGCAGTGCCTACTGAACCCTAACCGGAACGACGGCCTCTCAAAAAACGAAATGGAAACCTACTTGAAACGCTTCCTGGGTGTTCGGGAAATCATTTGGTGCCAGGGCAATATTGAGGGAGACGACACCGACGGGCACATCGACAACCTAGTCCGCTTTGTCAATCCCAACACGGTGCTTTGCGCATGGGAAGAAGATACCACGGATCCCAACCACGCCTGCCTGCAGGCAAATTTGAAAATCCTGAAGTCTTTCCGGGATGTCGATGGTAACCCGTTGAACGTGATCAAACTTCCCATGCCCGGACGAATTACCGGCGATGAAGGACGTCTTCCCGCCAGTTATGCCAATTTTTATATTGGCAATCAAGTGGTGCTGCTGCCTACTTACAATCATTCCAACGATGCAACGGCTACAGACATCCTACGAGAATGCTTCCCTGATCGAGAAATTGTGGGAATACCCTGCGAAGCGTTCGTTTGGGGGTTGGGGGCCATCCATTGCGCCACACAACAACAACCATAGAACAAAACTCTAAACCCGAAACTTGTATTCTTTTTTCGGGTCGCGTTCGCAATCGGGAGGAAAACTTTTTCGCTTGTCTGCGTAGTACTGCTTCCGGTGGTCGCCTTCAGACAGTTTATTGTAAGTGATATAAAGAACCCGCCGGGATTGATCCGTCATATTGGGTCCTGACCCGTGGGGAACAAACGAGTCGAAGAACACCATGTCTCCCGGCTTCAGCATAATCGCTTCAAACTTCATCCCCTTCATATTGTCATCATTCAACGGCTCCCATTCTTTACCGATCAGACCCTGTTTGTGATGTCCTGCTGAAACTTCGAGAGGACCGTTGTCGGGAGTGACTTGATCGATGCAAATCAGCGCGGTGACAAAAATTTTGGCATAAACCCACCATCCGGCCTGCTGGTCCTGGTGCCAGTCGAATCCCCCGCCGCCGGGTAGTTTAAAATTGATCTTGTCTTTAAACAAAACCGCCGGCTCACGGAATAAATCCGAGACCACTCCCTTTACCGGATTGCTGTCAAACAGGCGATTCAAACCTTGATGATACTCATATACATTTTCCATACGTTGAAGTATTCGTTTCCCACCATCCAACAAACTTTTTTCAAAGTACATCATATGCTTTCCGGGGACTTCCGGATAGCCTTGGACCTCATTCACCCAGGAGACGATCTGGTCGATCTCTTTTGATTCAAATGCATTTTGAATCAAAAGATACCCGTCACGATCAAAGTCATGAAGTTGTTGTGGAGATAGAAATTGTGGCTGCATGAAAATGTCAGTCAGATATGAGCAAAAGTAAAGTTTATCTGTCAGATTCAGTGTACTCGGGCAAGGAAGGTTTTTTATACTTTCTCAATTCCTCGTCCAGCGATTCAATCGTTTTATTGTTTTGCCGGATGATGGCTTTCAACTTCATTTTGGCTACCCATCCGTCTATCCACGCCAGAAAAAAACCAAACGCCAATGAAACCAGAATCACAACCAGAAGAGGGACATGGAAATCATGGGAGTTCAGACGGAAGTCATAAAAGCTGACTTCAACCATATCCATGTTTTTAACGGCAAAGATAGCGACAATAATGGAGAGAATAATAAATATGATGAACTTTATAGGCATGGTAACTTTCCGAAGCCGTTCATACAAATAAGGCCTGAGACCTCCGCAAGGTCCCAGGCCTCGAATTCAGGAAAACTTATTCGTCTTCTTCTTCATCCTCTTCATCTTCAGATTCATCACCGTCACCACCGCTTTCCTCAGCAGCCGGTTCTTCCGTTGCCGGTGCTTCCTCTTCTGGAGCCTCCTCGGCCGGGGCCATTTCTTCAGCAACAGGCTCTGCGGGAGGATGCGCTTCCGCCATGGGGGTGGCCTCTGCTGCGGGTTGCTCCAGAATAATCTCAAATGGCTTGTCTTGAGAAGCGGGTGCAGATGAAGTAGGCGCAGTCGGGGCCGCTGATCCGGCGGCTGGAGCCGCGCCAGGAGTTCCAGCACCCAACTCTCTCAAAAGATTCTCGATGCTCGCGATAACCTGATCCGATTTTGCCTGGACATCTGGATTGGTATTTTCCGTGACCGTTTGGATGGCCACCAGTGCCCGTTTCAATTCCGTAACCGCGGCCTGACGCTCATAATTTCCAAACCGGTCCTGCAGTTGTGAAACGTCGGCATTGACCTTGGCCAGTTTGTCATCCACTTCCTGTTTGAGAGGACCAAATTTTTCTTCCAGCGTTCCCACGGCGGCATCCACATCACCCACTTTGTGATCCAGATCGCGGAGGAAAAACAGGATAACGATAATAGCCAACGCTCCCATACCGAATCCCAGGTACGCCAAGGCTTTCATCATGTTCATTTCTTCTTTTTCCTCGTTCACCGGAGGAACCGGTTTTTCAAAATCTTCCTTAGTCATAGCATCATCTTCCGACTTGCCTTGATCATAATAGGAGCTGGCATCTTCCTGCGCCTCTTGTTTGATCTGTTCCAACCGGTCTGCAGGAGACGGGTTCTCTTTGTCATTTTCCTGTTCGTTCGTCATAGCTCCCTCATACTGACTTTTGGCAATATATTGTATACACTCAAACTAATCAATTCGATTCCCAGGACAGTCGGTGTATTATGGGAAAGAAGAGATTTTTGAATCCAGATTCTCTAAAAAACGTCCTTATATATGATGACTTTTGTGATTTCAACCCGCTGTCCCTGCAATCAGACTCTCAGCAAGAATTGGCAAATGGGGGGCCGGGGAAAATCGGAATTTCACCTAAAAACACTGCATTTTAAAGGCCCTAGGTCGAAAAATGAAGCATGATAGTACAAGTCCAAACTGCATTTTGTCAAGGAAAATAAAGGCTGGTTTCCTAAGGGTTTCCATCCTTACGCTCTGGATCATGACCATACCTCAAGTCGCCCTTTCAAGCACTGATTTTGAACCGCTTATCTCCTCCAAGCAGGTTCAGTCCTTACCAGAAAATGAGAGAGTTGTGATCGACACCCGACCGTCCTGGCAATACTTGCTGGGACATATTCCTGGAGCTATTAATTTAAATGATTGGAAGAAATTTGCGGTCCGTTCCCACGGTGTTCCCGGACAAATCAATCAGGACAAAGCATTTATTGTTAAAAAGTTGCGCTCTTTTGGCATCGACCATCAGAAAATCATCGTTATCTATGGAGACCTGCGCGATAAATGGCGCACCGACGGCCGGTTTTTCTGGATGTTCGAATTCTATGGATTCAAGCGCGTTGGTTTGTTGAAAGGCGGGTTTCAGGATTGGGAAAAAGCCGGATTACCCAAGGAACGGGGCTTTGGGCAAACTCCCCGGCCCTCCAAGCTGGAAGCATCGAATATCAATTTTAACCACAACGTTCTGGCAGATCAGAGCTGGATCGCATCTCGGTTGGGATCAAAAGACGTGGCCTTGATTGATAATCGGGAAAAGTATGAATTTGATGGGGCAACGCCCTACGGCTCATCCAAGGGAGGGCACATTCCCGGTGCACTCCATATCGATTGGCGTGAATTTTTCAGTTCAAATGGCAACTTAAAACCACGCAAAGCCCTCGATTCTCTTTTACAATCCAAGGGAATACAATCCAGCCAGGAAATCGTGGTTTACTGTACCGGTGGAGTGAGATCGGCCATGGCTTACTTCGTTTTTCGCCATCTCGGGTACAAAGTAAGGAATTATGATGGATCGTGGTGGGATTGGAGCCATAACCCGAAGCTACCCATTGAATCCTGAACCTGTAAGCACTCAGAGTCAGAAATTAATGCCGGGAACCTTCTGGCATTCCTGGTCCACCATAACCACCCGGACCACGATCATGGTCCGATCCTTCATGACTGTGCTCACCTCCGGAACCACCGCCCATCATTGGATTTCCAGCGGGGCGTCCCAATGATTCAGAAGCGTGAGCCAGCGCTTCGTTATAATGTCTGAGGGCTTGCCGGGCGTGCTTCAAGGCTTCCTGGCCGTGCATTTTCAGGTCGGGTGAAGCGTCGTCCATCTTCAAACTGAATTCAAAGTGCTTGACCATTTCCTGGAGATGCAGATACCCTTCTTCTCCATGCCCCAAGCCGACACTGGCATGACCGCCTGCTTGAGCCCATACCGGATTGGCTCCGAGCAAGATAAACATTCCGATTAAAAAACTATAGCTGGTAACCCGTTTCATAAAACCTCCGTGACCCAACCTCTGTTGGACCAAATCAAGTTTTTTCTTGTACAGCAAATATTCTAAAGATAAATATCCTCCAATTGACCCATCTTGTCAACCGGGTGGAGTACCTCTGCAGGTAACTTTGAAACCTTGGCTGGCGAAATTGGCCCGGCATCGAACAGGCAGGCAAAAAAAATCCCCCGGAAAAGGTTCCGGAGGAGATATTTTGTTCGGACGATCAGATGGGACCTAAACCTGCATCCGCATCACTTCCTGATAGGCTTCTACGATTTTATTACGCACCTGCATGGTCATACGAAAAGCGGTGTCCGCCTTGTTCACCGCCAGCATGGCGCCGTGGACATTCTGCGATTCGCCGGAAGCCAGCTTCTCAATGGCCTGGTCCGCCTCTTTCTGCAAATGGTTGACCTCTTCAATCGATTTGGCCAACGTTTCAGCAAAGGACGGCCCGGCTTCCCCAGTTTGATTGGGACCCGCCTTGCCATCCGTAGGAGACAAGCCTGGATTAAGAGCTGTTTTTAACTGTGTTTTAACGGTTATATCTTCCATCATTCCCACCAAGTTAACACCCTTAAGTTACTGCGAATGCAGTGCCTTGTCAATGTCCTCGAAATTTCAAAAGTCCGTTAAACCATTATGCCTGGGCATTCTCAGTAATCGCAGCCCTTATGGTAGAAACCCGTTTTGCCATCAGCTGGACGGTGGCATTATATGAAATCTGATTCTCAGCCAGCTTCATCATCTCTTTATCAATATTGACGTTGTTTCCATTGGATTTGGCGGCGTCTCTTTCTCGATACGGCTCGGCTTTCAACCTCTGGATAGCATCCTTACCGGGCCCAATATGTGACTTATGGGTGGTACGCAAGGTCAAGTCGTCGCCGGTTCCCAAAGCTGCTTTCAAAGCCCCTTTAAAATCAATGTCCTTGGCCTGATAGCCTGGAGTATCGATATTGCTGATATTGCTGGAGATCAACAACTGGCGCTCGGATTGAAAATCCAGGGCTTTCTTGAGTACTAACGGTGTCTTATCGGCAAATAAGAGACGATCAATCAGCATAATAAACTCCTTCATCTCTTAGGAGCAAATCTTATGCCAATATCCTGCTGCCTATCAGTCCAAAGGACACTCTTATAACCTATTGATTTTATTAAATTAATTTATATTAGCTGCTAATGAACTGAAATAGCATCGGTTTGAATTTTGACGAAAGGGCAAAAATTACCGGTTCAACTACCAGATTATTGACACAGCTCCGACGGCTCTTCATTTTGATCGGTTGCCATTAACACCTCAAAGCGGTAAAATTGTGTAGTTTTTTTACTCACCTTGAGCCAACCTTATGCCAACGACTCTTCAAAAATTAAGCCGGGCTTTATCCAGTTTCGAAAAGGAAAATCTCTCAGAAATCCTGCATTCGCTGGCCACTGGCTTAAGGGGTGCCTATCATTGCGATTCGGTCCGCATTTATCTTGAGGACCTGTATGAGGGCATGTTGATCTGCAACTACGTCACCGGCCAAAACCTGCCCGATCAGCATCGCATTACCAAGTATATTTCACCCAAGGAATCCATCACCTCCAAAGCTTTCTATGAAAACTCAGTAGTGGTTTCCTGGGATATACCAGGCGGGTTTTCCAGTTTTCGAAACCCGTTGGAAACACTTTCCAATATTAAAAGTACCGCGGTTTTTCCCATCACCTACCAGATGCGTCCCATCGGTACCCTGAGTCTGGATTGGAACACAGAGGGAGAATTTTTGACTGCAGAGGACATTGAAAAAATCACTCGTTTTCTGGGAGAAAACAGTCCACTCATCGAAAAAGCGAAACGTTATCACCAGAACATTTCATTTTCCCGTCACCTGGATACCGCCCGGAAAAAGGACGGTGCCTGGCTGATGATGCGTTCCGCAGTAAACTTGATTGAAAATCTCACACTGGCATCGGTTCTGGTTCCGGTGTCCCAAAATCAGCCGCCCCAAAAAAGCGGCCAACCTTCCGACCTGGTTGAAATTCTCGCCGTCTATTCTCAGAAATTCGAACACGCGAGCATTTATAACAACAAAGAGCAAATCCGGGTATTGGACGGCCACAACCTGATCAACCGGATCATTCAGTTTGCACCGAACAAAGGCCTGATGATGAAAGACCTTGAACAAGAATCTGTTTTTCACGAGAACGTCATGGAAGAACAGTTTCCAAGGAAAGACATTGCGAGTCGGATCAACCTGATCTCCCTTTATCAGGTCCCCAAATACGACCGTAAAACGGGGAAATTCATCTGCGCCGTCAACTACTACACCAGCGAGCCTTACGAATTCACCGCTTTTGAAAAAGCATTGCTTCAGCAGCACGCGTCCATGGTAGAAAACCTGATTCTGGAGGAGAGCCACGCTCACATCGAAATTCAAGTGTTGAGCGAAATTGAAGGGCTGCTGTCCGATCAAAACAGTTCCCTCCAATCGTTCCTGCAAAATATCCTGGGCAAAACTTCGGAACTGCTGGGAGCGGATTGCGGCACGATTTCTCTTCTAAAGATGATCGATGGCAAAGCATGGCTGGTGGTCGAGGACGATCAGGGCAATCCGGTTGGAGCCAAATCTCGCGCCTGGAAAAAGAGTGAAATACCTCCTTTGCTGGTCGGGGGTAATGACCTTCCGGATGAAAACAAATCCGTCAATGGCTATTGCGCCCATACCGCACGCCCGGTCATGATCTCAGATGTTTCCAATCCAAAAATCACCCAGGGTTTTTATAAAAACCTTTCGTCATCCATTTGTTCGGAAATAGCGGTGCCCATCATTTATGAAAATAATGTCCTGGGAGTGATCAATCAGGACAGTTTCAAGGTGAATCATTTCAAGGAGGAACACAAAAAAATCCTGCAGATCATCGCCAGCCTGATCGGCCAGAAAGTGTATCACCTGAAGCAAATCGAAAGTGTGCGAGCGGAAATGTCTGTTCTCAGGGAAGAAATTGAATACCGGGACCCCAAGGTTTCTTCTTATTACCTGGGAAATGTTATCGGGAAAAGCCGGAAAATTCACGATCTGGTCGAGCAGATCAATACAGTCGTCGATTCGATCAGTCACCGCATGCTCCACTGGGATCGCGGAAAGCAGCTGGAAGCGGTTATGGGCATCCCTTCCCTGCTCATTACGGGTCAGACAGGAAGCGGCAAAGAATTCTTCTTCAACAACATTTATTCGCGCCTTCTAGAGATTTTTCGAGCCAATCGCGGAGATAATTATGAGCTGCATCTGCGCAAAACCAATATTGCCGCCTACAGCGGGGAATTGACTTACAGCGAACTATTTGGTCATAAGAAGGGTTCCTTCACTGGAGCTGAATCGAACCGAAAAGGAATTTTGGAGGAAGCCGACGGCGGGATCGTCTTTCTTGATGAAATTGGCGATGCGGATCCCAAAACACAGGTGCAGCTCCTGCGTTTTTTAGATACCGGTGCCTTCGTACGACTGGGTGAAAACGAACCCCGCTATTCCCAGATTTTTCTTATCGCCGCCACCAACAAAAACCTGCTGGAGGAAATTGAGGCCGGCCATTTTCGCGAAGACTTGTACCATCGACTCAATGCACTCAACTTTCAAATCCCATCACTTAACGACCGACATGAAGATATTGAGGACCTGGCCATCCATTTTTTGGGACGCCTGCATCAGGCTTACAAAAAGGAGTCCTCCAGTGCGCCTCCCCATTTTGACGAGGAAGCAATTCATTACCTTACTCATAGAGCATACCGGGGAAATGTTCGTGAACTGAAAAACCTGCTCTTGAGGGCGCTCTTGTTTTGTAAAAGTTCTTTGATCACCCGTAAAGATTTAGTAAACGCCAGCGGTGAAGAATGGAGAGAACCTACCTCGATCATGGAAAATAACAATTGGGTAAACGATTTGCTGAAAAATATCGAGCAGGGGCAGGGAGATTTTTGGACGTCTGTATACTATCCCTTTCGAGGCAAACACCTGACGCGAGATGCCGTGTCCTCATTGATCGACACTGCTAAAAAACGTTATCAGACCAATCTTCCCGGACTTGCCATCAAGCTGGGAGTTTGCGGTGAGCAGTTTCGGACCAATCCGAACGAAAATAAAAAATTCCTGAGCTTTAAAAATTTTCTGTATAAAACCGTCAAGATTACGGAAAATTGATTCAGCCTTCTACTTTATCTTTTTATAAGCACCGACAACAGCATCCCGAATCTGCTTTTTCATTTCAGAGGTCTTGGGAACAACAATATCGTGAAATGTTTTGTCCTTTCCCTGAATCGCGGGAAAGGAAATAAAGATCCCTCCGTTTTCTTTTTCAAAGATTTTTATGCCTTTCAAAATCAAGACATTTTCCAGCGTGATTTCGGCATAGGCCTTCAGGTTTTTCTGAAGGTCGCCCGGCTCAAAGGGATATACCTTAACCTCTGTTATTTCCATACTTACTTCCTCTCCAAACCGGTTTTCAAGTGGACGAAACACGCTCACACTGTTAAAATAGGTCACTACTGGAGCGAGTCATCCCGACTTTCCCGTGTCCGCTGGATTTTACCAAATTGAATGATTAAGGCTTGCCTGTACTGGAGTATGACCCGGCAACCTTCAGGAATCATCCGACGATTTCCAGAAAAACATAGACCATTTTATAGCATCGATAAGGAGAATTAAATGACCTCGACGGTTGTCGCTGAAAAACACAAAGTAAAGGACCTGTCGCTGGCCGACTGGGGCCGCGAAGAAATCATCCTCGCGGAAAAGGAAATGCCCGGTCTGATGGCCCTGCGTGAAAAATACGGCAAGGACAAACCACTGAAAGGGGCCCGGATTGCAGGCTCCCTGCACATGACCATCCAGACGGCAGTGTTGATCGAAACCCTGATCGAACTGGGCGCCGAAGTGCGCTGGGCCTCCTGCAATATTTTTTCGACACAGGACCACGCCGCTGCGGCCATCGCCAAAGCTGATATTCCCGTATTCGCGTGGAAAGGTGAAACCGAAGAGGAATACTGGTGGTGCACAGCCCAGACGCTCCTGTTCGATAACGACCAGGGACCGAATATGATTCTTGACGACGGCGGGGATCTGACCGGCTATGTCCATGAGAAGCATCCCGAATTGCTTGGAGATATCAAAGGTATCACTGAGGAAACCACGACAGGAGTCCACAAGCTTTATAAAATGCTCGATGACGGAGAGCTGAAAGTTCCGGCAATGAACGTCAACGATTCCGTCACAAAATCAAAATTCGACAACCTGTATGGTTGCCGCGAATCGCTGGCAGATGGCATCAAGCGCGCCACGGATGTGATGATCGCCGGCAAAGTGGTGGTCGTTGCCGGCTACGGCGATGTCGGCAAGGGATGCGCGCACTCCATGCGATCCTATGGCGGACGCGTTCTCGTCACGGAAATCGATCCCATCTGCGCCCTGCAGGCGGCCATGGAAGGATTCGAAGTCACAACCATCGAAAACGCACTGGCGGAGGGTGATATTTACGTCACAACCACCGGTTGTGAAGACATCATACGCATTGAGCACATGGAAAAAATGAAGGACACGGCTATCGTTTGCAATATCGGCCACTTCGATTGCGAAATTCAGGTAGATAAGTTAAATAATTTCCCTGGCATCAAAAAAGAAGAAATCAAACCGCAGGTAGACAAATACACGTTTCCGGATGGTCATTGCATCGTCCTGCTGGCGGAAGGACGGTTGGTGAATCTGGGTTGTGCCACCGGGCATCCCTCGTTCGTGATGTCCAATTCCTTTACCAACCAGGTGCTGGCTCAGATCGAGCTGTACAAGAAGCAATACGAAGTGGGAGTTTATGTATTGCCCAAGAAACTCGACGAAGAAGTGGCGCGGCTGCACCTCGAAAAACTGGGCGTCAAACTGACCCGGTTAACCGAAAAACAGGCCAAGTACCTGAACATCCCGGTTGAAGGACCCTACAAACCGGATCATTACCGATACTAATTGCAACTTCAGAAAAGAAAACGGCGCTCCCGGTTGGGGGTGCCGTTTTTTTTGGTAACTCAATTGCTACCCATTAAATCTCTATTGGATGATTTTTTAAAAATTGAATCATCCAGGGAATAATCTGCTCGTCTGCATCTTCCACCACATAATGACCGGCATCTTGCACTTCGTGCACTTCTGCATTTGGAAAGTATTTTCTCCATCGATCCAAGAAGTATTCGGTGAAACAAAAATCCTTCATACCCCAAGCGATCATCACCGGACGGTCTCGGAAATATCCCAATTGTGATTCAATATGCTCGACCACCGGATAGCTGGGAACATCCGGCGTCATGGGAATATCCTGTACAAATCTCAAATTGGCGATGCGGTTTTCAGGAGAATTGTAGGGCGCGAGGTAGCCTTTTCGCACTTGCCCCTTTATGCGTCCCGGCTGCTTACTGGCCCAAGACACTCCCAACCGTGCAAACAAGTTAAACCACAGGATAGCCGGTGGGCCAATGATCGGATTCCGGCACAAGTTGATGCTGAAAGGAATGCGGTCGGCAAGAAAGGCCGCTGTATTAAAGATAACGAGCCGTTTGACCTTGTCGGGGTGCCGCACGGCAAATCCCATTCCGATCGCCCCACCCCAATCGTGCATCACCAGGGTAATGCGATCAAGGTTCAATCGGTCGACCAATGCAGCCAGGTTGTCGATATGCTGTAAAAGAGTGTAATTATATTCCTGCGGTTTGTCGGATAAACCGCAACCCATATGATCCGGCACCACGCATCGGAACTGGCTTCTCAAACCTTTAACCAGGTTGCGGTAATAAAATGACCAAGTGGGGTTGCCATGAAGCATGAGCAGGGTCTCGCCCTGCCCTTCGTCGAGGTAATGCAGGCGGTGGGGACCCAGCTCGATGAACCGTGATTCAAAAGGATACAGGTCGCGAAACGGTTCTATGGAAAAACCGCTCACCATTCCACGCCCATCATCAGGCAATTGAGTCCGCTACCGATGCCCAACAAAGCTACCGTATCTTCCCTCTGTACGGCTCCTTTTTCTTCACCGATAGCGAGGGTGACAGGCAAAGCCGCGGAGCCGGTATTGCCGAGATATTCGAGAGTGGAAAAATCCTTTGCCAGATCCAGCTCAAGAGTTTCATATAAAAGTTTGCGGTGAATATGTCCTACCTGATGACAAAACACTTTATCGACATCCTGGTTTTTCCAGTTGAATTCAGATTTGGCAATGTCCCATGTATCCTTCGCCAGTCGACAACCTTCTTGCATCAACGTCTCCGAATCGGTTTCCATAAGCGGGGAGGACTCGGCACCCATTCCCGAATCCTCATTACCCTGACACAGATCGTTGAAACGCGTCTCGGCCCGGGCCACGGCACCGATCAGTCGATGTCCCTTACTGGATAGATTCTTATGCACCAGCAAAACCGCCACCCCTGCGGAACCGATCGTCATCGAGGCAAAAGCGGTTTTGATTTTAGCGCGTGTGGGATTAGGATCGGCCAACAGAGTTTCGATAGTGGTATCGACCAATGGCCCACCGTTTTCTCCAGAAACGATCAGGCCGGCCTGAATCTGCCCCATCTCAATCATATTTCCAACATGCACCATGCCATTGAGCACTCCCAGACAGGCATTTGAAATATCGAACACATGAGAGTCATTGGGTAGTTTCAAGTTGTGATGAATAACGGAAGCGGTGGCTGGTTCCAGAAAATCGCGGCACACAGAACCCGAGACCAGACAACCGATGTTTTTTCGGTCCACATCTGTTCTGGACAATGCCTGTTCCGCGGCCAGTGAACTGATCTGACTGGGGAACACCCCTTTTTCAAAAAAACGGCGCTCCTGAATACCGCTCATCATTTCCAGCCGGCCAAAGGGCAGCTTTAACTTGTCATAAAGAGAAGAAAGTCTTCGTTCCAAGTCATCTGAAGTCACCACATTTTCAGGTAAATGGTAACCCAGGGACTCTATGTAGACATTCTCGAAGCGCATACGTTAGTGTAAGAAAGGGTTTATGAAGTTAACCCATGACTTGCATTTCATAATACTTCTGGTATTGAGCGCAGTCGGCCATCAATTCATCGTGGGTTCCGGAACCGATAATTTCTCCCTGCTCCATAACAATAATGCGATCAGCACTCTTAATTGTGGACAACCGGTGAGCAATGACAAAGGTTGTACGGTGTTCCATGAGACGGTGCAAAGCGTCCTGAACCAGTTTTTCAGACTCAGAGTCCAGTGCCGAGGTCGCCTCGTCGAGCACCAGAATCGGCGCATTCCTTAAAATAGCCCGGGCGATGGCAATTCTCTGCCTCTGCCCGCCGGAAAGCATAACACCACGCTCGCCAATAACCGTGTCGTAACCATCGTCCAGATTCCGAACAAACGTATCCACGTGCGCTGCCTGTGCGGCAGCGACCACTTCCTCGCGAGTGGCAGTGGGATTTCCAAACTGGATATTGGCCAGAATGCTGTCGTTGAACAAAAAAGTTTCCTGGGTTACCAGAGCGATATTGCTTCTCAGGGAATGACTGTTTAAATCATTGATATTTTCACCGTCGATCAGAATTTCCCCTTCGGTCACAATAAAGAATTTAAAAAGAAGATCCGCCAGAGTGCTTTTCCCGGCTCCACTCATTCCGACAATAGCCAGGACATCCGATTTCTTCACCGTCAGATTGATATCTTTCAAAACCATGGTGTCTCGGGAGGGATACCGGAACGAAACATTTTTGTATTCGATCTGGTGCTGAAAACCGGTCATCTTCATTTTCCCGTCACGCATTTTTTCCGGTTCTTTATCAAGAACCGAATAAACCCGTTCGGAAGCGGCAATAGCGGTTTGAATGTCCGTGTAAGTCTTGAATAAAATCCGCATTGGGTCGTACATCATAAACATTCCCAATATAAACGCAAAGAAGGTTCCCTGGGTTACCTCCCCGTTCAAAACCTGGGTTCCGCCATACCAGAGAACTGCCGATCCGCCCACCACACCCAGAACTTCCATCAGCGGTGAGGTCAATTCAGTGTATTTGACATTTTTTCTCATGTTTTCGAGAAAATCATGATTGTGCCGGTCGAGTTTTTTTTCTTCGATTTTCTCAAGACCGAAGGCGCGAACGATTTTGACACCGGAAAAGGATTCCAGCATGGTCGAATTGATATCGGCAATAATCTCCTGCCCTCTTCTTCCCAAATGCCGCAACTTTCTCCCTACAGTAGAAACAGGAATCAGAGCAAACGGGATCACAAAAATAGCAATCAGAGCCCAATCCCATTTGAGATAAAACACCCAGAACAGTAATCCCAAAAACATGACGCTGCTTTGCAGGGCATCCTTGACCTGCCGGGCAAGCGTCAACAGCATGGCATTGACATCATTCACCGCCCGCGACATTAGTTTTCCAGTCGTATCCTTTTCAAAAAAACCATAAGGAAGCTTATGGATATGTTTGAAGAGATCCATTCGGATTTTGGCTATCAATTCCCACCCGATTCTGAAAATCACACAGCTTTGAAAATACCGGAGACCCCCTTTAACACAATAGAGGCCTATCAGTATCAGCGGAATCATCATCAGCATGTCGGCGTCTTTCTCGACAAAAATTTTGTCAAGGGCTTCCTTCACCAGAGGAACGGGAGATGTGGAAAGAGCCCCCACGATGACCGAAGTCACCAGAACCAAAATCACTTTTCCCTTATAGGGAATGAGGTTTCGAATAAGACGCTTGTAGAGTCGAAAGTCCATCCAAGTATTATAAGCTGTAGTGGAAGAATTTAGGAAGGTGAAATAAAAGGGAAAGAAAAACCCCTGCCGCCATAGATACTACGACGAAACAGGGGTTTGAACTTAAAAGCTGGCCATTCGATGATCCTCCGGGAACTCCAACCGAGGTTGGAAAGAAATCCTTTCCGGATCTATTTTTTTTGCGGGAGAAAATCTTCCAAAGTCGCTCCGTTTTTGACCATTTCGTTCATGACCTTGACGGATTCCTCAATACCCTTTTCACAGAATTCCAGGCTGATATGATTGGTGTTCTGGGAATGCGCATAATCCAAGACCCGTTCCATGGTATTGTCTCTCATGAAACCCTGAGGCACTTTCTCCACCCGCCCAATCGCTTCATCAGACCAGAAGTATTCAGCAGGATCAATTTCTACACCTTTACTGAAATTTTTCCCCTCGAATTTAGGCAAATCTCCGTAAGCCTTAAAACCTTCCGCGGGTTGCTCCGTCGCTTTATGACCGTTGCCATTTCCATTCCCCGATTCGGCATCCTTTGCCTGATTATCGTTGAGCAGTTCTTTGGCAAAAGCAACTGAAATGGTGGAAACCTTCTGCACCCGTGCGTTTTTCTCGATTCTGGCATGGGCGCGTCTCCGAATATGACCTTCAGGAAACTGGTTGAGGTAATCCAAAGCATCCTGAGTCCACGTCACCTGAACCGAGTCAAAGGTGGTCACCGTAGTCGAATCGCTCTGCTCCTCACTACTGGCCTCAAATCCAGATTTGTCCATGGGAAACAGGCTCTCGGCACCGGCGCCACAGACACCACATTTCACAACATCTTCGGGTACGATAGTACCGCACTCGTTACATTTGAGCGTTTTTTGATCCTGAACTTTCTGCTCCTGCTCTTGAACCTTGGCGACTTCCTCAGCAAACTTCTTCTCCATCGCCCGGCTCCGGTCTTCGATCATGCCTTCCAGAGGATCTTCGCCCTTGGCAATTTTTTCACGCATCTGGTCACCGATGCCGTACATGGCCTGCATCGCGCCCGCGGGCAGAATTTTTTCACAGGCTTCGGTAATAACACCAGAGGTGATCATGCTGTGACCCCGTTCCAGGGCGTAGCGTAAAATTGCAGAGGTCGCCATCGGGCGTACAAATCCGGGAATCTTCTTCAGACGCTCCTTCGCTTCAGCCGTCCAGTCAATACTTTCTTCCGCAATCATGTCAACCGGCGGCTTGTAAACCTTACTGGAGAGATAGACGTTGCAAGGCACCATACGAAGCAGGTTTTCCGTGTTGCCTCCGATATCCATATCCGGGGCACTGTGTACGCCGATACGACCAAGAATCAACATATAGGGATTTTCTTCCCGGGCATACTGCAGGACTTTTTCGAACACCTTGCCGTCCAGCAAGCGAATGGTACATTCCATTCCCTCGTCCTCTACCATTTTTCGGGAAACTTCCAGATGGGATTGATAAATTTTGGCAAGACCTTTGTCGATGATATCTTCGTGCAGTTTTTCCTGTTGCTCAAACTTGAATACCTTGGCGGCATCCTTGGAAAGAACCCCGGTCAAACTGTTGAACATGGCGTAATGAAAATACGGGTCGAAAGAGGAGATCACTTCCAACGGCTTGTTTAAAGCTTTCGCCATGTCTATTGCCGTTTTCAAACCTCCGTAAGCCTGGCCGCTGCCGTCCACAGCCACCACAATTTTGTCGCTGGAAGGTTTCTGTTCGTGGATGGCGGGTACATTCTTGATGATCAGTGTATCGGTCTGAATACGGCGGATGACCCGTTCGGTCACCGTACCCATTTGACTGTCCCTGATCGCACCCAGGCCCAAGGCTCCCATGATTACCAAGTCATAATTCGACTCTTTGATATCCCTGACCAACTCGATCCAGTTTCGCCCTTCCAGAGATTTGCCGACAAATGGAATGTTACGGGCTTTACATTTGTATTTCGGTACATCCAGATAAGAATCCGTAATGACTTCCATTCCCTTGGTAATGAGCTGATCGTGGATTGCCCGTTGCTTTTCAAGCTCCTCCTCGTCCTGATATTCTTCAGGCAAACCGCTTTCCATTTGGCGGAAACGGACATCGTGCATTTTGGCCGCATACACGTGGCTCGCCGTAACAACGGTGTCCTCCGACCCCTTGGCAAACTCCAAAGCCGCATCCACGCAGGCATTCGAATAGTCGGAATTATCGACTGGAATGTAAATGTTCTTAAACATGGGGTTTGTCTCTCCCTAATCTATATACTTAATTTGAATTATTCATTAGAAGGAAAATCGAAAACTCTGTCTGCTGGAGGGGGGTAAAACACCCGGAAAAACCAACAGTGTCAATTGCTTGCGAATTCTAGCAAAAATACGGGGGGTGTCAATATAAAAGCCTCATTTTAAAAAGGCTCCATATTTTTCCGATGATTGGGTCCAACCCATGGAAATATTCCCCCGGAATGTATCTGGGGGACAACCTCCAGTTGGCAAATTATTGAATTCAATGGCCTCAAACCTGGGGCATTTCTAACAAAATTTTACATCCTCATTCAACCCGGTTTGAGTTATAATTCCCTCAAAGTTAATGCGTTTATCAGCACAGAGCCCAACACAATTCGTATTGTTTGAGACAATAACTTCGTGTCGACGTGACCTGCTGATAGAGTCAAACCTGATAAATTGCCGGCCTATGCGGTCCAACACGGCTTGATCCTATTGAATTTTAAGCCCTTCGGTTCATAAAGGAGAACCTAGATGATTTTTTCCGGAAAAGAGGAACTGACCCCTCACCTCAACGGTATCGTAAGCCTCTCCAATGGTTCCGTGCACTTGGAAAATGCAGACAAATTGTGCGGCGCCCCACTGGACACACTGGTGAAAAATTCAGTTTTAAATCCCAATGGAGAAATCCGGGCACACTGCCGCCACATTATCAAATCAGCGGCGCATCAATTGGGGATCTTTCCGGCATCCATTCAAAATCTTTACGAAGCCCGGGGTCATGGGAAAAACAAGGGGTACACGGTACCGGCCCTGAACATTCGCGGATTGCCTTATGAAATGAGCCGCGCCATTTTCAGAACCGCCAAGTCGATGGATTGCGGGGCCTTCATCTTTGAAATCGCCAAATCGGAAATCGGGTATACCTTCCAAAGGCCTCACGAATTGATGGCTGTTATTCTGGGAGCCGCCATCAAAGAACAGTTCCGGGGTCCGGTTTTTGTCCAGGGGGATCACTTCCAGATCAACGCAAAAAAATACCACGAGGATCGGGACAAAGAAGTCAACGGACTCAAGGCCCTTATCACCGAAGCTCTTAGTGCGGGATTTTATAATATCGATATCGATACCTCGACTCTCGTCACCTTGGACCCGGAGGATGTCAATGAGCAACAGCGGTTGAATTATGAGGTCGGAGTCGAGTTAACCTCGTATGTCCGCGAACAGGAACCGGAAGGCGTCACGGTTTCCGTTGGGGGAGAAATCGGGGAAGTCGGCAAGGAGAACAGTAATGAAGCGGAACTCAGGGCCTACATGGATAACTTCAACGATCACTTAGCCAAAACGAATCCCGATTATAAGGGGATCAGTAAAATCTCTATCCAGACGGGAACCAGTCATGGCGGCGTTCCTCTACCCGACGGCACGGTGGCGGAAGTACAACTGGATTTCGAAACTCTCGAGAATCTGTCGCGCATCTCGCGAGAGCATTATCACCTGGCCGGCGCAGTTCAACATGGCGCCTCCACCCTGCCCTCCGATCTGTTTCACAAATTCCCTGAACTGGAAACGGCGGAGATTCACTTGGCCACCAATTTTCAGAATATGATTTACGACAGCTCACATTTTCCCGCGGACTTCAAAAAAGAAATTTACGCTCATCTTCACCAGGAATTCGCCAACGAGAAAAAACCCGGCATGACGGACGAACAGTTTATTTACAAGACCCGCAAGAAAGGGTTCGGGCCGTTTCGACCTCAATTCTGGAATCTTTCAGAAGAGATCAAAACTGAAATCGGGAAAGAACTGGAAGGCGAATTTCATTTTCTTTTCGAAAAACTGAATGCTCAAAATACAACCCAAGCCGTCCGGGAATCCGGAACCTCATCCCCCGTTGCTCCCAATCTGGAAAACGAAATCAAATACGGCTGATTGACAGCACAAAAAAAGCCCTCATTCCTTCAGAAATGAGGGCGTGAACAAGATTACCTAATTTCTAGACAATTCTTTATAAATATAGGATTTATTAGATAATTATCCTCTGTTTTTTAGCGATTGCACTTCGCTCACGACTCCATCGGGAACCTTGTCCTTGTTACTTCTGGAACGCATAAGGACAATGGAACGAGCCACATCGGGATCCTGCAATATTCTAAGGCCCGCCTTGACCACTTCTTCCTTGGTCAGGTTTTTGACTACTTTTACCAGTTTCTTTTTATAGTCAAAATCGCCTTTTTCATCTACTGCAAAATAATATAAATCCCCAGTCATTTCCGCGATGCTGTCCCCTTTTTTCTCAAGCGAAACAATCAAACTCTTGCGATGTTTCTCGAATTCCTCATCAGAAAGATCCGTGAATAGCTTTCCTGATTGCTTCATCCAGGCCTCAACTCGCTTTTGCAGTTCAAAGGGACCGTATCCAGCGGACTGGATAATCATCTTAAAAAAGAGGCGTTCCTCAACCCGGTTGTGAAAACTCCAGACAATATACCCCAGCTGTTGATTGGTTCGCATTTGAGTGTAAAAGTCGCTTTCAACAATTGAAGCGACCATGGCTCCCCGAGCCTGCTCTTGAAAACTGCGTTCCCCCGCCTGCAACGTATAGTAAATGGAGTTGTTGTTGTCGGCAATTTGCCTTGAAAACCGTATCCTTTCACCCGGGTCCAGCACCTCAACCACTTCCTGGTATCTCTCTTCTTCCGGCAACGGCTGGCTCTTGATTTCCTCCAGCACGATATCAAGGCTTTTTCGAGCCTGCTTAGCGGTCCAATTCCCGTGGACCACACCGCGGATGAAAGCTCTCTCGTAAAGTTTCAGTGCATAATCCCTAATATCTTTCAGGGTTACTTTTTTGAGAGCCGCGATCAATTCGTCTTCGGTGTATTGTTTGACAATCCATAATTGCCGATTGTAGTAACCCGCACGCGAATAGGATTGGCCCAGCTTGCGGTTCTCCATACTACGAACGATTGCTTCCTTGAGGTTCTGAAACTTCTCTTCATCAATACGAATCTGTCTCAAATTTTTGGTAACCAATCGAAGGAGATCCGTGGTCCGTTCCGAATACCCCCCTACTGACAGGGTCATACCGCGTTTTTCAATACCGAGATTATAGGACAGACCCGCCAGTGAAATGGGATAAGTGATCTCGTTCAAGCCCTCTTGCAGAGCAACCTCATACAATTTCGATTGAGCCAGATGATCCACCGTGTCATACACGAGAGGCGTCTCAATCAATAATTGGAGAAAGACCTTGGGTTGTTTGAAACGATCGTCAAACTTGAACCAGACTTTGGCGTGTTGGTCGTCCCGAACGGTAATCGGCTTGTCATCGATCAACGCCAGATTGTAGGGAATAAAATCGTTTTTCTCAGGATAGGTCATCCCGTCAACCTGCGGAGGATTCACCAGCCGTCGAAACGATTCCCCTCCGATTTCTTCAAAAGCATATTCAGTGCCAAAATATTTTTCAGTATTGTCGGTTTTCACTTTCTGGCTCATTAAACTGACCAGCATATTCTCCGGCTTCAGGGTTTCCAACACCGCCCGGTAGGCATCCGGATCGTGTTTTGTGAACAAATAAGGCAGGGTTTCGACTTCACTCAGCTTATAATTCTGCATCAAGGCGGCACGACCGGCCACATACCCCATCCCCTCGGCAGGACTTTTCCAATCAAAATTGATTTGCGCCATGGCCTGAATTTCCTTGAAGGTGTATTCCTTGAAGCCTGTTTTACGGAGCATCTCGATATAGGAAAAAACCAGTTCCAATATCCGCTGGTATTCGGCTTCTCCCTTTTCAGTGAGGCTAATACCGATATCAAAGGTGGAAATATTGGGGTGGAGGTCCCCGCCTCCGGCGGATAAACCGAGCGCCAAACCTTCCTCTTTCAGTTTGGATAACAAGGAGCCTTTCCCTTCATAGCCGAGCACCGAGGCCACGACTGAAGCGGGTTTACTGTCTTGATGATCATGCAAACGAATCGTCGGAAATTCGAGTTCCAACCTCCGCGTATCCTTGATGGATTTAATTTTAATGAAGCGGTACTTTTCCTTGAGTGGCTTGCGAAAATCAGAATCAATGACAAGTTTTTCTATCGGGTGGTCCGGTATATTGGAGAAATACTGCCGGGCCAGTTGCTCCTGTTCATTGAGAGACAAGGTGGAAAGGATCGTCAACCGCATGTTGGATGCGGCATAGTGTTTCTTGTGGAAGGCCAGGAGAACTGCGCGATTGTCTCCGGCAAGAGTCTCCTTATTCCCAATACCAAATTTTCTTATAGGATGCCCCTTTTCACTGATCTGATGAATTAAATGGTTGCTCCGCCAGCCGTCCTGTAGACGGTTCTTATCAAATTCGCTGTTGACGGCATTGACTTCCCGTTCAGCATATTTTTTATCAAACAAGGGTTCCCGGAAAAAACCACTGAAGCGATCCAAAGCTCCTTCAAAGGCATGGTGGCTGACCTGAAGAAAGTAATTCGTAATATCCGCTCCCGTGTATGCATTACTGGCTCCGGAATTAGCATTTAGATATTCCTTAAACGAACTTACTTTCGGGTATTTTTTAGTTCCCAAAAACAGCATGTGTTCCAGATAATGAGCCAATCCCTGTTTCTCCCAGGGATCATACAACTGACCCACCCCAACCGACAGTGCCGCTGCGCTTCGATCCACGTCGGGATCATGCATGAGCAGAACTTGTAATCCGTTATCGAGAACCAGAGTTCGGGTATCACGCTGAGCGGCTTCCACAGAACTCCATGAAACAATCAACCAGACCGCAACCAGAATTTTTATAAACAATCGAATCGAAAGGAATTTCACAAAACACCTCGTTGATCAGGAAACAGAAAATCTTGTAAGATGAGGCCTCTCTATACCGGCCTTTTACTTATTATAGTAGCCCACCCCCGAATAGTGACATTAAATCTTTTTAATGTAAGAGGAAAGTTAATCCCATGCCATTAAACCGACGCCTAATATCGTCAGGCAGGCGGCCACGATTCGCTGTTTTCCAAAAGGTTCGCTCAGTTTCCAGCATCCCCAGACCACAACCATGAGAACGCTGGTCTGGCGAACCGCCACCACCTGCCCCACCGGTTCGGATTGCAGAACCACACAGATCAAGCCGTACGAGCCGATGGTGGCCAAACCGGCGATCAGTCCCCGCAGCCATTCTCCTCGCCAGACACTCACAATTTCCTTACGTGGATATTTCCAAAATAAATAAAGATTACATATGGAAAATCCTATCATGGCTTCCGTAAAGAAGAACACGAGCCCGTTGGCGAATTTGTCGTCGGGCCGGTGAAAAGCGAATAGATCCATACCTTGCTTATCAACCAGACTGTAGGACACCACGAGAGCCAGAGTAATGAAAGCCCAACGCAGATCTTTGTGCAGAATAGCATCCCAAAGGTTTTTGAATCCCCGAACCAGATGTCCCTCAAAATGCAGAGTGTAAACAGCCAGCAAGATCATTGCTATGGCGAGAAAGGAAATCCACCCCAACTGTTCTCCCAACAATAACCATGAGAAAAAAGGGACAAACACCGGAGCCGACCGGGCAATCGGGTATACATAAGAGATATCCTGAACGCTGTAAGCCTGCGAGAGGCTCATAATATACAGTCCATGTAAAACACCTGACAATACAATCCAAAGACCGATTCCGGGAGGAAAAAACTCGTTTCCCTTTAGGACATAAATCATCACCCCTATAAACATGATCCATATTCCCTTGAGGCCGGACAGCAGGTTGGAATTTCGGCTGGTCTGGGTCAATACGTTCCACAAAGCGTGAAACAGGGATGACAAAAGAATTAAACCGATACTGGTTAGGGACAATCGAATGGCTCCTTGATTTCTATGGATGTGGTGAAGGATATCAGAGAAACCGCTGAGGACTGAGGCGGGGACTCACCTGCTAATAAAAACTATAGTCGCGGTGAACGCTATAAGTCAATCAATGAAACAGCACCTTTTAGAGATCATGATCTTCGTCTGAAAACCCATTACAATAATAAATCCGATTAATGCTAGAATATTTATCGAGATTTGGGCAATGATTCTTTCAATCCGGCCCGAACCCAACCCGATCTTACATTCTTTTCAGAGCCCCGCATGTCGCACAACCAGTTTGATCTCCTCAAAACCCGCCGTTTTTTGCCCTTATTTATCACCCAATTCCTCGGCGCTTTCAACGACAACGTCTATAAAAATGCACTGGTGATATTGATCACCTACGTTGTTGCTGAAAAAGCGGGACTCAATTCCCAAATCATGGTCACTGCCGCAGCCGGAATTTTTATCCTTCCCTTTTTTCTGTTTTCTGCCACGGCCGGACAACTGGCCGATAAATACGAAAAAGTTTTTCTGGTCCGCATTATCAAGTTTGTTGAAATCCTTCTAATGGTAGGAGCTACTGTTGGGTTTTACATGGAGAGCGTTTGGCTTCTGATGACCATCCTGTTTCTCATGGGCACCCAGTCCACTTTCTTCGGTCCCATCAAATACGGCATACTTCCTGAAAAAATTGAAGAAGACGAATTGATCGGGGGCAACGGCCTGATCGAAGCGGGAACTTTTATCTCCATCCTGGTTGGAACCCTGGTCGGCGGTTTATTAATTCTTACCGAAAATGGGATTCTGCTGATATCCGGTATGGTGATCCTTATTGCCGCTCTCGGTTGGGCGAGCAGTTTTTACATTCCCGTCGGTCAACCGGCTTCACCCAAACTCAAGGTGGATTACAATTTCCTGAGGGAAACTTGGGAAATTGTTTCACATGCCCGACAGAACCGCGAAATTTTTCTTTCCATTCTCGGTATCTCATGGTTCTGGCTTGTAGGGGCTACTTTCCTGGCGCAGTTCCCGACCTATTCGAAAGATATTATTGGAGGCAATGAACAACTGGTCACTCTGTTCCTGTCCATATTCACTATCGGAGTTGGAATCGGTTCTCTGCTTTGTAATCAGTTACTGAAAGGAGAAGTCGAAGCCACATTTGTTCCCCTGGGAATTATCGGGGTCTCCGTGTTCACGGTAGACCTCTATTTTGCCAGCCAACACATGTTCACCAGCGCAGACGAAGGGCTGATCGGCGCCGGAGCATTTCTTTCCCATATCTCGAGCTGGCGCATTCTGGGTGACATGTTCATGATCAGTGTTTCCAGCGGTATTTATATCGTTCCTCTATACGCCATCATACAAGCCAGGAGCGAACCCAATTATCGCTCCAGGACCATTGCTAGCAATAATATTTTAAATGCCCTGTTCATGGTGATCTCGGCCATCGGCGCAATGATCATGCTGACGCTGGGATTCAATGTTAACCAGGTATTTCTGACCATCGCCATTCTGAATGGAGCCGTGGCCATCTATGCCTGCCAGCTGTTGCCTGCGGCTCTCCTCAAATCCATCTTGTACTGGATTTTTAATGCCTGCTACAAGGTGGAAGTGAAGGGGATGGAAAATTTTAAAGCCGTACAGAATGAAAACCTCATCATCGTTGCCAATCACCTTTCCTATCTGGATGCGGCACTGCTCGCCACTTATTTCCCCTCCCGGTTAACATTTGCGATCAACACCAAGGTGGCCCAACACTGGCTGGTCAAGCCTTTCCTGAAGTTGATAGAAACCTTCCCTCTCGACCCCACCAATCCTATGGCCGCCAAGTCTCTGATTGAATCCATCAAAGAAAAAAACCACGTGGTGATTTTCCCGGAAGGCCGGATCACCGTCACCGGCTCTCTCATGAAAGTCTATGAAGGATCGGGCATGATCGCTGATAAATCAGGCGCATATATTGTGCCGGTCCGTCTTGATGGCGCCCAGTACACTCCTTTTTCCCGTTTGAAAGGCAACATCCGCACCCGGTGGTTTCCAAAGATCACCCTGACTGTTTTAGAGCCCCAAAAGTTCCATATTCCCGAAGACGTCAAAGGCGGTGCCCGCAGGAAAATGGCTGGTTCCCAGTTATCCGACATCATGACCCTGATGATGTTTCAGGCCAGTAATTTTCGTCAAACCCTGTTTCAAGCTCTATTGGATGCGAAAACCACACATGGAGCCAGCCGGGTTATCGCCGAAGACATACAAAGAGACCCCGTTACCTATGATCGATTGATTACCAAGAGTTTTATTCTGGGAAAATCCATATCAGAGATTACAAAGCCCGAAGAATATGTTGGGGTCCTGTTGCCCAACATGGTCAGCACCATGGTTACGTTCTTTGCCCTGCAGGCTTACGGCAGGGTTCCCGCCATGCTGAACTTTTCCGTCGGAAAGCAAAACATCCTGTCCGCCTGCGAAACCGCACGCATTAAGACCGTGTTCACCTCCCATAAGTTTATAGAAAGTGCCGGTCTAGGAGAAACCGATCAGGCCCTTAAAGCGGCTGGGGTCCAGCTCATCTACCTGGAAGATTTTGCAAAGAAAATCGGCCTGCTAACCAAAGCCTCCGGCTTCGTGGCCGGATTTTTTCCTCAAACTCATTATTCAAAGGTGTGCCCTAACAAAAACCCGGACTCACCGGCTTTTGTATTGTTCACTTCCGGATCTGAAGGAACACCCAAAGGGGTGGTTCTGAGTCACGCCAATATCCTGGCAAACCGCTATCAGACCGGTTCACGAATCGATTTTGGGCCGAACGATGTCGTCTTCAATGCCCTGCCGGTATTTCATTCCTTCGGGTTGACCGGTGGTACCCTGCTTCCCATTCTATCGGGAGCGAAAGTTTTTTTCTATCCGTCACCGCTGCATTACCGGATTATCCCGGAATTATCCTACGACTCGAATGCAACAATTATGTTTGGAACCGATACTTTTCTCTCCGGTTATGCACATTACGGGCATCCCTACGATTTCTACAGCCTGCGCTATGTTTTTGCCGGAGCCGAAAAACTCAAGGAAGAAACACGCAAACTGTGGGCGGAAAAATTCGGGGTCCGCATCTTTGAAGGGTATGGTGCAACCGAAACTTCTCCGATCCTGGCGGTCAACACACCCATGCAGAACAAACCGGGAACGGTTGGACGCCTCGTGCCGGGCATTCATCATCGACTTGAAGAAGTAGCGGGAATTCAAGAAGGAGGGCGACTCCACGTTTCCGGCCCCAACATCATGCTGGGTTATCTGTTATCAAAATCTCCGGGAGTACTTGTGCCGCCGGAAAACGGATGGTATGACACAGGCGATATTGTAGATATCGACGACGAAGGCTATATCACGATCAAGGGCCGGGCCAAACGGTTTGCCAAGGTAGGGGGAGAGATGGTTTCCCTCACCGCGGTAGAAGGGTTTTTATCAAAGCTATGGCCAGATCATGCGCATGCGGTCGTCGCTATCCCGGACGAGAAAAAAGGGGAACAATTGGTCCTGGTCACAGAAAATAAAGAAGCGCAGAAACAGGAGATCACCGAATACGTCCGCAATCAGGGGCTGTCGGAACTTGGCCTGCCCAAAAAAATTGTCTATGTCGATAAAATTCCTCTGCTGGGCACCGGCAAAATTGATTACGTAACCACCCAGGAAATCGTTTCCGGCCAAAACGTTTAAGAACCGACACCTGTGGACTCGGCTGAAATACGCTGGCGGTGCTGTAAATAGCGCACCAGGGAATAAAGCGCCGCTGCTGCGACACAATGCTTGATCGAATGCCCTGCAATCCACTCGCCTGTCCATCCCCAAATATTTGCGTCCAGGAACTCCGGTACTTTGGATAACAAAAACCAGCCGATCATTTCCAGAATGTAACGGGCGCCACTATAGCGCGCCGGGAACAACCAGAGCATCAGCGGTATGAGCAATACCGGTAAAAACTGGACCAGAGCATAGGGACGCAGATCGCCTTGCCCGGCCTGTTCGGTCATCTGCCAGTACACCACACTGGCCACGCCCAACACCAGCAACGGAACCAATAAAACAATGCCGAGCTTAACGTCGATTCTCTCGACCAAAATCATGGAGAAGATGCCCATGAAAGCGAGAGTCATCGGCAACCGGTCCCACACCAGGGTTTCGTTGTTCGGTGACCAATGGTAATAGGCAGATCCTGCAAAGATCAAAATAGCTCCCGCAAAAGTAACGGCGAAAGGCAATATTTCCTGTTTTAGAATCATGCGGGAGCGATCTTCGCGTATCTGAACCAGCTTCCATAATCCCAATACACCCACCAGAAGAAACGCTATATTGGAAATCACATCCCCGAAATTAGGAATACCTCCAATGACCCGACGGTCCGACAGGTTATGGTAATTCGGGTCCTGCGCAATCGGTGGAAAAAAGAACGCGACCGCGATGCCAATACCACTGATACCCAAGAGAAGAGCGATGCGTTGATTCCGACTCATGATTCAGAGTCCCTCCTAAATTTTCCATGCTCAAGAAAATGAAGGGTTTGATTCCAGGCTTCCCGGTTGTAGATGATAAACGTGTGAGTTGCAGGGATGACAATATGGTCGGTAAAGCCTGAAACTTTTGTGCTTGCCACCGAAACCTTACCGTCATCCGGTCCCTGAATCATTGCAGACGAGATCGGGTCCCAGGTCCGGTTGCCGGCAATAATCCCCAATTCAAAATCCACTGGCCCCAGAATTCGGGCAAAGCTCTTTTCCCGGGCACCCAATTCCTGACCTGCAGGTCCAAAAATCCATTTGAACAGGAAATTGTTTTTCCAGAAATCGGCCACTTCGCTTCCCTGATTCGGCGGTGCCAGTTGCACCACCCGACCGAGATTGGAAGGACGATACCGATCAATCAGACCCCGGACCATCAACCCACCCAGGGAATAGCCTACAAAATGGATTTTACGCTGAGTATCCCGATTGAATTCTGCCACCTGCTTGTAGATATGCTCTACCAGAGATTCCAGTGAAACGCGTGTCGATGGGTAATCCACATTGAGTACCGGATATCCTTTGGACTTCAAAAACTTTGCCAACGATCGCATGGAACGGTATGTTCGGGCGATGCCGTGTACCACAACAATATAATCTTTATCTGAAACGGAATTGGACAATCGGTAAACCTCATAGAATTATTCTGATCAATAGTATACGATACTTGTCATCGATAAATTCAATCTCCCCGGAGCGATAGATTCTCCATGTTTAAGAAAATAGCTTTCATCAATTACTGCACATTGGACCTCAGGAAGGCGCTCAAATTTTACAGGGATGTCCTGGGCCTTAAACTGCTGGTTCAGAATGAAGAGTGGGTGGAGTTTGAAGTAGGCGGCCAGCGGTTGGCTTTACGCCAGATCGACCCATTAGCCGAACAACCGGAGGGCCCACATCCTAATGGTGCCATGATCTGGCTGGAAGCCCGCCCCATCGAAAAAGCGATCACATTTCTTGAAGAAAAAAAAGTTATTTTTATTGATAAGTTAAAGTCACTTTCTTATGGCAAAACCGCAACCTTTAAAGATCCGGATGGCAACCCCATCGGCCTCTATGAACCGCCTCCCAAAGAATAAATTTGTTAAGGTTGCCTTGATCACCCTTGGAGCAGCTTTAGTCTATTGGATCTTCGGAATCTATATCATTCACCTGCTGCCTTTTCAGTATTGGTTCAAAGCTGTCTCCGAAGTTTATGCCGCGTCTATTTGGTTTTTTTTCGGCTTCGTAGCCTTATCCAACCTGTACTCAGTGATCGCCTTCATCCGGGCTAAGTGGAAAAGAAAAGCAATCTCTTCAAGTATTATCATCGGCCCGATCCTTTCACTGACGATCCTGATCATGTGGAGTACAGAGCCTTATATACCCAAGATTTTGCCCAGCGGTTCCCACTTGCAATCGTTCGATTCCGATCTATGGTTGGCAGACGATTCAACAGTATTAAAGGAAGGTATCACCGATCGGCAAAAAATGCTGGGAGACGTGGTCGAGCATGTTTTGCCGGGCAAATCGCGCAATGAAATCATTCGCCTTCTGGGTTTGTCGAGTGATGATTCAAATCAGGCAACCCTCAACTATTATCTGGGATCTGCCCGCGGGGATTTTTCAGGAATCCATATAGAATCTCTGAAAATTCACTTCGACGCATCCGGTTACTTCAAAAAGTACTCGGTTATTATAGTTGATTAATCACACAAACTCTTTAATTTTCAATTGATTCTACAGATTTGGGATAGGCTTGACTCGCAACCCAGTTGTTGTAAGATAGTGCCATGACGAATCCGCTGACACATTTCAACGAAGAAGGCCGTGCCAAGATGGTGGATGTTTCGGACAAATCCGTAACCGAGCGCATTGCTACCGCCCAGGGCACGGTTTTTATGCAGCCGGAGACCCTGCGCCTGATCGAGGAAGGTCAGATCAAAAAAGGCGATGTCTTGGCCGTAGCCCAGGTAGCGGGAATTATGGGTGCCAAAAAGACTTCCGAAGTGATCCCGATGTGCCATCCGTTGTCATTGAACGGCGTTGATATCAGCTTCGAGCCAAGTTTCGATCCTGACCCAAAAAGCGGGTTGTGTTCGATAAAAATTACGGCAACCGTCAAAGTCACCGGAAAAACCGGAGTCGAAATGGAGGCCCTCACCGCTGTTTCTATCGCCGGGCTCACCATTTATGACATGTGTAAGGCGGTCGACAAGGGAATGTTTTTCAATGAAATTGGTTTGACGTATAAAGCCGGAGGGAAATCGGGCACCTTCTCGCAAAAGATAGGTGGGGCTTGAGAATCATGGTTACCGTGAAGTATTTTGCCAACCTCAAGCAGATGGCCGGAAGGGATGAGGATCAATTCGAAATCAATGAGGGAACCACTCTCGAGCAACTGAGCGATTTGATCAAGCAGTCCGTGCCGCAGCTCGGCGACATGGTTCGTGAAAAAAAAGTAATGATCTCTGTCAACTACGATGTGGTTCCACTGGACACCGTGTTGAAGAACGGTGACGAAGTCGCCTTGCTTCCTCCTTTCTCCGGTGGAATTTAAGAAGGAATCTACTATGAGTACTGCATTGGAATCCAAAGTTCGAATTCAACGGGAAGATTTTTCCGTAACCGATGAAATTGAGTTTATGAAAAAGTCGTCACGCAATATCGGCGGCATCACCACCTTCCTTGGCACGGGCCGAGAGTTGAACAAGGGCGAAAACATTTCTGAGCTCAATTTTGAGCATTATCCGCAAATGGCGGAAAAGAAACTGGGGGAAATCCGCGAAAAAGCCATTGCGGATTTCGGCCTGATCGATATGAGCATCATTCACCGAATCGGGCACATCGAAATTGGCGAGAATATCGTGTTGATCATCGCCTGCGGGGAACATCGGCAGGAAACATTCAAAGCCTGCGAATGGGCCATCGCAGAACTCAAACGCACCACGCCCATCTGGAAACGGGAGACCACCTCCAAGGGGGAAGTCTGGGTCCAGGCAACTCCCTGACGCTTTGCGGAACGTTCCATTACCTCTTATTTCCCATTGACCTCTCATGGTCGATCGCCTGACACTCACAGTCAACTCGCGCCTTGCCCGCTGGCTTTTACTCCATGACAGCCGGCAACAATCCCTGGATGGAAATCAGGTTTGGGAGAGACCGGCGATTTATTCAATCAGTGAATGGATGCAGCAAGCCTGGCTTCAATCCTGGCCAGAACAACACGTCCTCTCCGAATTACAATCCAAACACCTCTGGCAAAAAATCATACGCGAAGATCCGGCGACGCCTGAATTGAATTTACTTCACGTTCAAGGAGCTGCGTCACAGGCCTTTAAAGCTTACCAATTGATCCAGGAATACCGCCTTCCTCAAGAACCTGAAGGATTTATCCATTACACAGAAGAAACTCTGGTTTTCCGGCGATGGATGACCCGTTATCAAAAGCAGCTTCAGGAGTGGCGCGCCCTCGACCCTGCAGAGCTTATGGATGCCTTGACCGTCCGTATGGATCAAGGTCACATATCCCCTCCCAATGAGATTATTTTTCACGGATTCGATGAAATCACGCCTCAAATGCAGGAATGGATAACCCTTTTAAAAAATAAAAAAGTTTCTATCCAATTCAAACCGTTCGAGCCCTCTCCCGTGACCTCAGACCAATTAAAAGAAATCATTTCGAATAAGCAGACCACTGTCCAAAAATATGAAGATGCCAATGAAGAAGTCAGGCAATGTGCGCGATGGATACGATCGGTTTACAAAGAAGGCGAAACGATCGGCATCGTTGTCCCGGAATTGGAAATTTATCGGGAGCGCCTGGAACGGGAATTCAAAGCCGAACTCGCTCCGGAGAGCGTTTATCCCTGGATCGAAAAACACATCCCTTTCAATATTTCATTGGGAACGCCATTGTCCCATGAACCGATGGTACACCTGGCGCTTCTCCTGTTATCACAAAACAGCAAGCGTATTCCCCTGTTAGCCTTTTCAACACTTATCACTTCACCTTTCCTTAAGTTACCCGACGGAGAAAAACAATTCAGAAGAAACCTGGATTGGAGCTTGCGAGGTGGAACCATCACCCAGGTCTTTCTTCCACAAGTGCTGAAACAGGAAGAAAGGAAGAAATTCCCAGCATTGACGACTTTGCTCGATGAACTGATGAGTTGGGTCGATGACACTTCGTTTCGCCTTCCCAGCGAGTGGGCCCGCGGTATTTCCAAGTTCTTAGGAAAAGTCGAATGGCCCACTTCTTTCGAAACTCTGTCCAGCCAGCAATACCAGGTTTTAAACTCATGGAACGAATGCCTGGACTGCTTGTCCAGCCTTGACCGGATCCTCCAAAAAATTAATCGCACTCAGGCCGTTTCCCATTTAACCCATATTGCAAGGGAAACCCTATTCCAACCACAGACTCCTGAAGAACCAATTCAAGTGGTTGGTCTGTTGGAATCTGCGGGAATGGAATTCGACCATTTGTGGGTCATGGGGTGTCACGATGAAATCCTACCGCCTTTTCCCAATCCCAATCCATTCCTGCCATTTCTAAGCCATCAGAAACCGTTTAACCTGCCGCATTCGACCGCTGAACAGGAATTGATTTTCACCGAGCAGACTCTGTTTCGTTTGGCCCATGCCTGCAAACATCTGGTATTCAGTTACCCAACGTGGCAGGAAGAAACAGAAATGGACCCCAGCCCCCTGCTTGCTCCCTGGGTTTTAAAGGAGAACACAATCCAAAGCTCCACTTCCAACAAGGTACAAGATCATTCAGGTTTTGCGGTATCACTTGAAAGAGTTGAAGAGTTTTTTCCAATTTCCGTTTCCCCTGAAGAAATCGACTTTATTCAAGGTGGAACGGGCATCCTCAAAAACCAAGCGGAGTGCCCTTTTCGCGCTTTCGCAATTCATCGCTTATTCTCTCGGAATAAAGCTTTCGCCGAACTGGACATGAACGATTCACTCAAGGGTTCGATGATTCATAAGATTATGGAACTCTTCTGGAATCAGGTACGGACCAGCCAAAACCTCCACGACTTGCATGATTCGAATCAACTCGTAGAACTGATTCGTAGTTGCGTCGAAGAAACCATGCGTTTTTTTAATCTGGATACTGAAAGGCAAAAAGTTTTTTGTCAACTTGAACAGAAGCGCCTGATCAGCCTGGTTGACACATGGATGGAATACGAACGCGAACGAAGCCACTTTGAAGTTGTGGAGACTGAGCAAGAGAAGACTGTTCATCTGGAGGGTCTCCCTTTAAATCTCAAAGTTGATCGCATCGACCGGACCACGGATGGGAAAACCATTTTGATCGATTACAAAACAGGTCATCTCCTTAATCTTAAAAAATGGTTTGGAGAAAGGCTGGAAGATCCACAACTTCCCATGTACTCCATGGATATGAACGCCGACTCTGTGGCCTTTGCAATTATCCGCAGAGGCGATTCCAGATACCGGGGCTTATCCTCCGAAGAAAATATCATCCCTAAAGTAAGCTCAAATATCACCAGGGAAAACCCAGAACTGAAAACCTGGGAAGACCTGAAGGATTTTTGGAATACCGGCTTGAAACAACTAGCCACTGAATTTCTACGGGGACATCTGAACGTCGCGCCCCTGCATTCGGACGAGACCTGCAAATATTGTGATCAAAATACGTTGTGCCGAAAAACAGAGGTTTTAAGTTTTTCTAATGGAGACAAAGAATGAGCGCTTCGGCAAAAGACAAGCAAGCTCGCCGGGAAGCTTTGAACATCGAGGGCTCATACATTGTACAGGCGCCTGCCGGATCGGGCAAAACCGAACTGTTGATTCAACGCTACCTGAAATTGCTCGCACATGTTCAAAGGCCGGAACAAATTCTGGCGATGACGTTCACGCGCAAAGCCGCGGGTGAAATGAAGAGCCGCGTGCTTCTTGCTTTAAAGCGGGCTCGGGAAGCCGCTCCTCCCAAGGAGGCACATGAAAAAACGACCTGGGAAATCGCCCGCCAGGCTCTACGGCATAGCCAGACACTGGAATGGCGCATTTTGGAAAACCCTCAACGTCTCAAAATCCAGACGATTGATTCCTTCTGTACATCCTTAACAAAGCAAACTCCACTTCTTTCAGGAATGGGGTCCCTTCTGGAAATTGAAGAAAATGCCGGCAAACTTTATCGGGAAACCGCCCATCAGATATTGACACAGGTGGAGGACGACACCCCAACCGGCCTCGCCGTCAGGGCCATTCTCAATCGGTTGGATAACTCCAAGCCCAGATTCCTGGATCGCATCGTGCAGCTGCTCAACAAACGCGACCAGTGGATGATTTCATTCTTTGAAAATGCCGATGAGTACCGCTCGCGTGAAGATCAGGAAAGAATTCTATCGGGACTGGTCGAATCCACTTTGAAAGAATGTCACGACAGCCTGTCTCCACCACTCAAAACTGAACTCATCCAACTGGCCCGCTATAGTGGAAGCAATATTTCAGCGACCAACCCTGATGACATATTGGCCTGCTTGAAGAACCTTCAAGATTTTCCCGAGCCTTCGGCGGACAAATTAAAGCTGTGGAAAGCGCTTGCTTCCATGCTGCTGACTAAAAGTGGGGAGCCCAGAAAGAAACTAGATAAAAGCATTGGATTTCCTCCGGGAAAAAACGATACCGCCCAGAACTACAAGGATCGAATGCAGGATATCTTGGAGGAGTTGAAAGAACGGGCTGATCTTATCGAGTTATTGGTCAATGTCAAAGCTTTGCCTAATCCCCGCCTGAACGATGAAGAATGGGAGTTCCTCGAAAACATGCTTGAACTTCTACCCGAAATCGACAGAATCCTTCGCAAAATTTTCACCGATCGGGGAAAAATAGATTTCGCGGAAATTGCGCTTTCCTCTAAAAAAGCTCTCGGGCAGGAAATGGCTCCCAGTGATCTGTTGTTGAAACTCGATTCCAAATTAACTCACATTCTGGTCGATGAATTTCAGGATACTTCATTCAAGCAAATCGCGCTGCTCAAACTTCTCACGGAGGGTTGGGAACCGGACAAAGGCAACTCGCTTTTCCTGGTGGGTGATCCCATGCAGTCAATTTACCGGTTCCGGGATGCGGAGGTCGGCCTGTTCGTTCAAGCCAAGAAAAATGGGTTGGGTCACATTCCTCTAAAGAATCTTCAACTATTGACCAACTTCCGTTCACAGAAACATGTGGTTGACTGGGTCAATCGTTGCTTTTCAAAAATCTTGCCGGAAATCGACGAACCGGATCGCGGCGCCATCGCCTATACCGAGTGTTCTCCTCACCAGAAAGAAAGCCTGGAGCCTGGAGTTGTCCTGCACCCGGCTGCAGAATCTAAATCGAACGAAGAAGCGCACCATGTGGTCAATACAATCCAGAATATCCGCACACGTCATCCCGGCGATTCCATTGCCGTTCTGGTTCAGGCACGCCCTCACCTTCTCCGCATTGTTCCACTCCTCCAGGAAGCTGGAATCCAATTCAGGGCGGAGGATATCGATCCATTAACCTCCCGGCCTGCTATTTTGGACCTGCTCGCTTTGATGCGAGCATTGATTTCACCCTTGGACCGCGTATCGTGGTTGTCCATTTTACGCGCTCCCTGGTGCGGGCTTTCCCTGAAAGATCTGCACAGTCTATGCCGCCTGGATCACAAGTCACCCGTCTGGGATTTGCTCAATGATCCCGATCGCTTCAAGCAATTGAGCAAGGAAGGCCAGCAACGGGCGGACCGGTTTATCCAAGCGCTTCAACCTGCATTAAATTTATTTCCGACGATCAATTTCCGTAATCTCCTGGAGGGATGCTGGATCAAACTCGGCGGACCCGCCTGCATCGACACCTACACACAAAAAGATATTCAGGTTTTTTTTGATAAAGTCACTGAAGTTCTGGATGGAGGGGAGTTCGACAATCTGCACAATTTCGAAGGTATTCTTGAAAATCTGTTTGCAAACCCTTCTACCGGAGAGGGTCATGCTGTTCAAATCATGACCATCCACAAGGCCAAGGGCCTCGAATTTGATTTCGTCCTGCTTCCGGGTCTGGGCAAAAGACACAAGGCGGACGAAAAACAATTGATCAACTGGATCACCCACGGCCACAACCTTCTTTTCGCTCCCATCCCCCAGGCAGGTGAAGAAGATTCCGAAGTCTACGAATTTTTGAAACGGCTGGAAAAAGACCGAGGTCGATATGAAACCCGCAGACTCCTTTATGTCGCCGCCACCCGGACCAAAAAGCAGTTGCATTTGTTCGGGCACACACAAGTTACTAAAGATGGTATCGCTCCGCAATCTCCATCCAGCTTGAGGCATCTGTGGGGCTTTATTGCCGAAGACTGGAAGAAAGTATTTGAAGAAATCAAACCTCCTGAGGAAACTGCCATCAAACTTCAGGATAAACCCCAGTATCTGCAACGGCTTCCACTCAATTTTGAAACACCCGATGCTCCGCCGGATATTCGAACGGAACCGGCTATGGACCTCAGTCTCGAAGAAGAAGTACTTTATGAATGGGCCGGTACCGAAGCGCGATGCCTGGGAAATGTTTTGCACCGCCTGTTCGAAACCATCGTCAAAGAGGGGCTTGACCATTGGGATGTGCAAAGAGTGGATCAAATGACACCCTCATTGAGATCGTCTTTACTGGCGGAGGGTATGTCTCCTGTCAATTTAGAAAAAACAGTTGAAAAGGGAGTGCGTGCACTCAAAAATATTTTGAAAGACGGTAATGGCCGGAAGATTTTAAAGCGATATGAAAATGAGGGAGCGGAGCTGGCACTCACATATATCGATGGGAACAACTACAGGACTAAAATTGTTGACCGTACCTATGTGGACGAAAACGGAGTGCGTTGGATTATCGATTACAAAACTGGCGAACGATCAGGAGGAAATGTGGAAGGCTTTTTCAAACAAGAAATAAAACGTTATCGTTCCCAGTTGGAGTCTTACGAACGTCTGATTCGCCTGCAGGGCGAAACCCGTCCGATCAAAAAAGCGTTGTACTATCCTCTACACCAACGTCTTGTGGAAATTTGAATCAAGAAAGAAAGGTCATGCAATTCCCTGCTCGCCGAGCCAGCGTTCGGCTTCGAGTGCAGCAGCACAGCCTGCTCCAGCAGCGGTGACGGCCTGCCGGTATTTGTGGTCATGCACGTCTCCCGCAGCAAACACGCCTTCGATATTGGTTTCCTGGGTTCCGGGCTTCACCTTGATGTAACCGGTTTCGTCCAGATCGATCTGGCCCTTGAAGGGTTGGGTGTTGGGGGTATGACCGATGGCATAAAAAATTCCCGCAACTTCCAGTTCTTTCACTGCTTCTGTTTTTACATTCTTGATCCGGGCGCCGGTAACAAACTGGTCGCCCACCGCATCTTCGAGTACGGTATCCCAGATAATATCGATTTTTTCATTTTCCAGCGCGCGTTTCTGCATAATCTTGGAGGCGCGCAGTTGGTCTCTGCGGTGCACCAGATAAACGATGGTTCCAAATTTGGTCAGGTAAGTGGCCTCTTCTACAGCCGTATCTCCACCACCGATCACCATCAACGGCTGGTTCCTGAAAAACGGCAGTGCGCCATCGCATACCGCACAGGCAGACATACCTTGATTCCACAACTTTTCTTCGTTCGGAACATGCATCCGTTTGGCGGTGGCTCCTGTGGAAATAATAACGGAATGTGCCTGGACCTCAGTTTTATCACCTTTGATCCGGAAAGGTCGTTTGCTGAAATCCACCTCATGCACATCCTCTCCCACCATGATCGTACCGAACCGCTCGGACTGTTTGCGGAACAACTGCATAAGCTCCGGCCCGCTGATACCCTCCGGAAAGCCGGGATAATTTTCCACATCGGTGGTCGTGGTCAACTGTCCTCCGGCAGAACCTCCAACCACATATCCTTCATACATAAACGGTTGGAGATTGGCCCGCGCAGCATACAAGGCGGCTGTATGACCGGCAGGTCCTGAACCGATAATCGCTAGTTTTTTTACATCGTCTGCCATAAATCCAATCCTAGTTTGCACTGGTTTACAAAAATATTGCTGATTTATACCCTTTGATGCCGTAGACCTCGTTAAGGATTCATATTTACAATTTCAGGTCAGGAAGGAATTCGTTCACTTAACTTTTCGTGGATGACTTTGCGGATAACGTTATGGTCCGCCGGAAGTTCGACCGGTTGAAACAGGTTCTGGGATTTAACATCCTCCAGCTCATCGGCATGGTATTGCAGAAGAAAATCCGTAAACTTCAAGCCATTGGCGGTTGAAATCACAATGACCCGATCTTTCGATTTGATCACCCCTTTAGCAACCAGTTTTTCGAGCGCAGCCAGAGCGACTCCCGTATGCGGACAACACAACAATCCGGTCCGATTGGCCCGACCGACGGCGTTGGCCAGCTCATCTTCGGTCGCCTGTTCGACGATACCGTCAAATTCTTTCAAGGAACGAATCGCTTTGTTGACGCTGACCGGATCGCCGATTTGTATCGCGCTGGCTTGGGTTTTCTGGGCCTGGACCGGATGGAACTCCTTGAACCCGTTCTGATAACTCAAGTACAACGGATTGGCACGCTCCGCCTGAGCACAAACCAGCCTTGGAAGACGGTCGATCAGGCCCAATTCATACATCATCTTAAATCCCTTGCCAAAAGCGCTGACATTGCCAAGGTTCCCTCCGGGAACAATGATATATTCCGGCACTTCCCCGTCGAATTGATGAATCAACTCAAAACTGATGGTTTTTTGTCCCTCGATGCGCAACGAGTTCATCGAATTGGCCAGATAAATTTCATTTTCCGAACAAATGTCCTGAACGGCTTTCATGCAGCCGTCGAAATCGGTATCCAGCGAAAGCGTGAGTACTCCGTGGGTGATCGGTTGGATCAATTGAGTGAGGGACACTTTATTTTTTGGAAGAAAAACAATTGCTGGAATATCGGCAACCGCACAGTAGGCGGCCAATGCCGCCGAGGTATCCCCGGTCGACGCACAGGCAACCGCCCGGATATTTTTCCCTTCGGACCGCATTTGCTTGACCATGGAAACCAACACGGTCATGCCCAAATCCTTGAACGACCCGGTATGAGCCATACCACACTGTTTGATCCACAAGTCATCCAGACCCACTTGTTGTCCCAGCCGTTCCGCCCAGAACAAATTGGTCCCCCCCTCATAAGTAGAAACGATATTTTCGTTATCGACAGCAGGGCAGACCAATTCCTTTTTGCCCCAAACCGAACTGCCGTAAGGCCACTCATTTTTCCGGTAACGCTCATCAAACAGATCGTTCCATTCCCGGGCCGAGCGTTTTTTCAATCTGTCCATATCATGGGTAACTTCCAGCAAGCTATCGCAATCCGGACACCGGTAGATAATTTGATTTAAAGGATACCTTCCGGAACATCCATTGACGCACTGAAACCATGCTTCAAATTCCATGACTACTTTTCCACTCGGATTAAAACGGTTTTTTCAGATACCTCTTTCATAGCGTTAATTTCTTTCAAAGCCGCCTGAATATTTTTTTCTTTCGCATCGTGGGTCATCAACACCAACGGAACACCCTGGCCATTGTCATCCTTGATTCGCTGAATCACAGATTCAATACTAATATCATGGTTTCCGAGAATACCGGAAATCTGGGACAACACACCCGGTTTATCTAACACCCAGAACCGCAGAAAATATTCACCCTCAATCTCGGCCATGTCTTTCAAGGGGATATTCTTGATGTTGGATTGCTGAAAGGACTGAGGGGGCACACGATTCTGCGCCCCTGAAATCATATTTCTTGCGATTTCAACAACGTCCCCCACCACCGCACTTCCTGTCGGTAAAGAACCTGCACCATGGCCCACCAGAACGTTTTCTTCCATCAAATCGTCGCAGACCATGATCGCGTTCAGGACACCATTCACATTGGCCATGGGTTTGGACTCGGGAATCATCGCAGGGTGCACTCGAACATCAATCGCTTTTCCATCAAATTTTGAGATCGCCAATAGTTTAATGCGATAGCCGAATTCATGGGCGCATTTGATGTCTAAAGTAGAAATGTCAGAAATTCCCTGCACATATATATCATCAAAATCCACCGGCGTGCCATACGCCAGCCGAGTCAACACGGCAATTTTATGAGCCGAATCAATTCCTTCAATATCAAAAGTCGGGTCGGCCTCCGCGTATCCCTTTTCCTGCGCCTCTTTCAATACAACGTCAAAATCATGCCCGCCATCCGACATCTTGCTTAAAATATAATTGGCCGTGCCATTCATGATTCCCTCGATAGCCTGAATCCGGTTGGCCACAAACGCCTCTTTGATAGAGCGGATAATGGGAATGGCCCCACCCACCGAAGCTTCGAAACCCACACTCACATTGCTCTTTGCTGCAGAGGAAAACAATTCTTCACCATGTTTGGCCAACAAAGCCTTGTTGGCAGTAACAACATGCTTTTTATTCTTAATGGCTTTCAGAGTAAAAGTACGCGCCGGTTCATACCCGCCGATCAATTCGACCACGATATCAATATCCGGATGGTCCAGCACCTCGTCGGCATTATCGGTCAGCACCCCGGAGCCGACTTTCACTCCCCGGTCTGTGGTGATATCGAGGTCGGCGATTTTGATTACGTCCACAGACGTTCCCAGCCGGTCATTGATTATTTTTTGATTGTCTTGAAGGATTTTGACCACCCCACAACCGATGGTGCCAAATCCAATCAAGCCCACTTTAACCGATTTCATAATTTATGTTTGGGATTAAAAAATTTCTCGAATTCCCTGAACGGCTTGACGAATCCGATGTTCGTTTTCAATAAGAGAAATACGAACGAAGTGATCTCCCCCTTCCCCGAATCCGATACCCGGAGAAACCGCGACCTTGGCCTTCTCAATAAGGAGTTTTGAAAATTCCACTGATCCCATGGATTTGAACTGATCCGGTATTTCGGCCCAGACAAACATGGTCGCTTTGGGAATATCAACTTTCCACCCTATCCGGTTCAACCCGTCGCACAGTACATCCCGCCGTCTTTTATAGGTCGCGCAAATTTCGTCCACGCAATCCCGCGGACCGTTCAAGGCAATGATGGCTGCAATCTGAATAGGCTGAAACATGCCGTAATCCTGATAACTCTTGATTCGGGCCAGCGCGTGAATAATATCACGATTACCGACCATAAATCCCACCCGCCATCCAGGCATATTATAACTTTTGGACAGAGTAAAACATTCCACTCCAACTTCTTTAGCCCCCTTTACCTGCATCATGCTGGGCGCCCGGTAGTCGTCAAACACGAGATCGGCATAAGCAAAATCATGGATCACGATCAGGTCATGCTCCTGGGCGAACGCTACGACCTTTTCAAAAAACTCCAGATCCACCACTTGGGTGGTGGGATTGTGAGGGAAGTTTATAATCAGTGCCTTGGGCCGAGGCCAGTTTTGTTTGTAGGCTTGAAGCAGGGCCTCGAAAAAATCCGTGTCCTTTTGCATGGGAACGCCAATCACATCCCCATTCGACAAAATAAATGCATAGGTATGGATGGGATACGTAGGGGTTGGCACCAGAACGGAATCACCCGGCGTCGTAATCGCCAGAGCAAGATGAGAAATCCCTTCCTTAGACCCGATCGTGGCGATGGCCTCGGTCTCGGGATCCAACTCCACTTGAAAATTCCTCTGATACCAGTCGGTGATCGCCAACCGAAGCTTAGGAATTCCTTTGGATTGCGAATACCGGTGATTCGGTCCTTTGGTAGCGGCCTCACACAATTTGTCGACGATGTGTCTCGGAGTCGGCAAATCGGGATTGCCCATTCCAAAATCAACAATATCCTCGCCCCGTCTTCTAGCCTGCAATTTTAATTGCCCTACAATGTCAAAAACATAGGGAGGCAATCGGTTTATTCTTGAAAACTCCCTCATGAAAAACTCCTGATTCCCAGACCCTTGTTGTTGACTTTTTTGCTGAACAAACTGCAGGCACTCGCCCTAGACACGACTAAACTCCTTTAAAAATAATACTTTCCACCAAAACCAGTAAACATAACACAAATAAGAATCACCGGCAATTTATAAATCCCCATAATAAAAAGCGCTAGCGAAATAAAAGATTGCCAAACTCAACTGATGAAATAACGCACCTGCTCATACTTCTTTGTGCTCAATAATAGGCGAATTATTCGATCTTTTTTGTTAAAGTAGAAGACTTCGGGGATCGCTGACAGGGCGTAACTGACAGTGAGCAGCCATCAACCCGAACACAGCCAATACCAGCGTGATTACTTTCCATATTTTTCTGTTCCGATAAATCCATAAAGACAAACCATGGAACTTCTGCAGGCCATCCTTCTGGGTCTAATTCAAGGTTTAACCGAATTCCTTCCTGTCTCCAGTTCGGGGCACCTTATCCTGGTTCCTCATTTATTGGGTCTTGAGGATCAGGGCCTGGCCATGGATGCCATCCTTCACCTGGCAACCGTGCTGGCAATCATCATTTATTTTCGCAGAGACCTTTCCAAATTGCTAATAAGTTTGCTGGCAAACAAAAAGGATGACCCTTATCGTTCATTGGCCTGGAGTATTGTGTTCGCCAGTGTTCCGGCAGGCTTGGCGGGTTTGTTCCTGGGAGACTGGATAGAATCCAACCTCCGCAGTTCCAGTTTTGTAGCGGGCAATCTGATGTTCTGGTCGATCGTATTCCTGATTGCGGATCGAGTATCAACAAAAAAAGAAGCGGAATCAGATGAGTTGATTCACCTGGGTTGGCGCAAGGTTCTGTTTATCGGATTTGCCCAGGCCATTGCCCTTCTTCCCGGAACCTCTCGCTCGGGCATTACCATCACCGCCGGATTGTTCAGCCGCCTGTCGCAACCGGCAGCAGCCCGGTTTTCATTTCTTCTTGGCACTCCTATCATCCTTGCAGCGGGCCTTCACAAGACCGTAGCTTTATTGGGTGATGCCGGCCATGAGTTTCTGTTCACACCCTTCGAGTTTTTCATGGGATTCCTGGTCGCCTCCATCATCGGCTATTTGTCGATTAAATGGTTGCTGGCGATTGTTTCACGGGTAGGCTTACTTCCTTTTATCATTTACCGGGTGGTGCTGGCAGGATGTCTATTTGTATTCCTGGGGCAATAAAAAACCGGTCTGCGTTACCGCAGACCGGTTTGGAAAAACGAAAGAAAATTAACCGCAGGTTACATTCAAATTAACCGTGCCGGTGTTGGTGATGCGTACTTCACCGCTGATATCCCCAATGGAATCCCCACGGCTGAAGTTGTTTTGGCGGCTCAACACAACTTTTTTACGTCCCATGCTGTGCATATTGCGAATACCTGAAAAAGAGGCTCCGGCTGCGCCACCTTTAAAATTCTGATGATCGGTCGGTCCCAAAGAAATGGGAATGGTCGTTGCATTCGAAGATTTCCAAATCACGGCGTTGGCATTGCCGCGATCACCCTTGGAAGAATTTCCTGATGCTTCCAACGTGATTTTGCTAGCATTGTTGCATGTCGTCTTCTGACCCGGCTTCAAGGTTCCAGCATAGGCGGAAGCGGCAAAACAGAGAGCAACAATACTAACGATGGTAAAGAGCATTAACTTTCTCATAGTTTTCCTCCGTTACCCAAAATTATTAAAAAATTAGAACTCCCCTGAAATTTCGATTCGATGGCTCCATATCCCCTGAAAGCTCAAAACATGGTAACCACGTCAAACTCTATGCTTATATTCAAATTGTTTTCCCGCCGGCAATGATTTTATCGCCACAAAACCCAGCCGGAACTCATTGGAAAGCCTTTAATAACCGATATTCCAAACCTATTCCTTTTGGCTGCAAGTATACTTATGGAGAAAGGCAAGTCAACCACTTTTTAGGATTTTTCCTATAAAAATTCGCAATGTATTCCTATATCAGTGATAGCTGATTTCCTATGTTTCAAGCCTTAGAAGCCTTTGATATACAAAAAGTTAGGAAATTTTGATAGGTAATATTAGGTTTTTTTTCAAAACCCGTGGTTTTATAATGAGTTTACTTTAAATTAAGTAGTTTCCTACAATCGCGGAGGAAAACCCAGCAGACATGAGCGACCCGGAGATCCCTGCATCTGAGAAAATCTCGCCCCTTTTAAGGGCCAGAAAGAAGTTTTTCAGATTTATTGTGTTGGTCTGTATAGGTTTCGCTCTCGGGGCCTATTTCACACGCAAGGGTTTTCATCTGACCCCCGAATCCTTTAAAGCATTTGTGCTTTCTCTGGGTGTCCTGGGCCCCATCATCTATATAGGAATCTTTATTGTCCGGCCCCTGTTCTTGATTCCATCCATCGCGTTGTTCATCGGAGGAGGTCTCGCCTTTGGACCGGTTTGGGGCCCCACATATGCTTCATTTGGGGCCGCTCTGGGAGGAACGGTGGGTTTCTGGTTTTCCCGAAAAATGGGCCACGATTACGTTAAGAAAAAACTGAAGCTGGGAGCTGATATGATTGACAACACCAAGTTCAGCTTTTCAGTGGTTTTTTTGCTCAGCCTGCTGCCCATCATGCCGGTCACGGTAATCAACTATGGGGCGGGCCTTTCCACAATGAACTTCAAGAACTATATTGCTGCTCATGTTATGGGAATAACACCCAGGGCGTTTGCGTATGGGTTTTTCGGAAGCACCCTGTTGGAAATCGGTTCCCCAAAATTCCGCGCAGCCCTGCTGATTCTCATCATTATGGGTATGGTCACGGCATATTTTCGCCTCAGGTCGAAGCAAAAAAGGCAGGAACAACTGGCAAAGGACACTTCCACTCCCAACTGACTCTCTATTGGATAATCTGACTGTTTTCCAGACAGGTTCCCGTGGGAATACGAACCGGCTTCTCACGTCCAACAAGAGTCACGCGCCCTTTTAACGATACGTTTCCCTCAAAACAGACGTCACCTTCCATCTCAAGAAGTTCCAGTTCCTGCATCTCAGGAATGATGGGAATTCTTTTTTGAAATTCATCCAAGTTAGTGAACGGGTCTTTCCAATTGATCAGAGGTAAGGGTTTCTGATTGCGAGATGAATTACGCGCAATTCTGCCGTTTTCGAAAACAAATAAATTGGACTGGAGCAGCATCAGGTCGCTGGTATTCTTTACCGGGAAAAAACGGTCTCTCTCCACCACCAACCCTTTTCCCCCGACAAAGTTTACCAGACCTGCACCAATCGCGGTTTCCAATTGGATGACAGGACGACCCACGACTTGCTTCTCATTGACAATCAGATTGAGATCCAAGGGTCCTTGATCCATCCGGTTTTTAAGATGTCGCAAATGGATCCAGATATTGTTGGTATTGAATACGGTAAATTTTCGGGTGCTGCAAAACTCATCGACGTGTTCTTGCGGAACCTGGGCCAGCTCAAGAAGATGCAGTTTGTTCTGCGAATCCTCGTAGAGCGTTCCCCCTTTGATATCAGCTGGAGTCTTCGGCGTCATCTCCATCAGGAAGGGAATATTGTTGATTAACATGTAGTGAGCTATTTTGGAATCGGCTACTGCTCCAAGGTTGTCGGCATTCGAGACAAACAAAATTTCTTTTCCCTCGCTTAACAGCCGGTCTATCAGTCCGCGGTCTTTCAGACAAGAGTAGATATCTCCGTGACCCGGCGGGTACCAGGCATCTTCACCCAGCAAATTGGGATCGAGAGGTTGATCGGTATCCTTGTCAATTCTTAGAAATCGGTGCTGCTGAAAGCATTCGATGGGAAAAGAAGTATTACGTCCTTTTAACAATTCCAAGGTCTCTTGGTGAGTATAAAAACTGTTCATCAACAACAAGGGAATACTTACATTGCTGGTTTTTTGGATATGCTCCAGTTGAAGAAGAGTCAAATCCAGAAAGGATAGTCCGTTTTTGACCTCAATGGATGATTTGGGTCCTGTACATCCCATACTGGTGCCCAGCCCTCCGTTCAGCTTGCAAACCGCGAGACGGGACAAGGCATCTGATGCCTGGAGATCATCAGGTGTGGCCAATGTCTCATAAGATACTAATCGAGACGGATCTGGAGTCCGGATGGACTCCCATTTCAGCGCGTTATTCGGAACCTGCTTGAAACGGGTAAACAGACGCAGGAATTCCGACTGTGCGTCAGGAGATAACCCATAAGGCTCTATAGCTGCTTCAAATTCGGATAAATCCATTGTTTATCACTATCCTCCTCAGATAAACTATAGAATAAGAGATTTTAGAATTTCATGCTATTGAATCCGCAACATTTTTTGGAGCTTCACAGTATATATGCTTGAATCGTCTCGAACCCACTCTTCTTTCTCAAACGGTAATGGCTCGAAGGATCTAAAAGATTCCATCGATAAACATCTGAAATACTCCCAAGCCAAAAATTGGCCAACCTCTACTCCGTTAGATCATTACAACAGCGTGGCGCTGACCGTGCGAGACCGATTGGTAGAGCGATGGATCAATACCCAACATGAATATCATGAGAAGGATCCCAAGCGAATCTATTACCTTTCCATGGAGTTTCTGGTCGGTCGGGCTCTGAGCAATTACCTGGTTAATCTCGATTTCAAAAATGATTTTTATCGTGCCGTCAAAGAATTGGGAATCCGCCTGGAGGATTTGGAAGAAAACGATATTGAAGCGGGACTGGGCAACGGCGGTCTGGGCCGGTTGGCGGCCTGCTATCTCGATTCGATGGCGACCCTCGGTTTACCGGCTTATGGCTACGGCATCCGATACGAATACGGAATTTTCTATCAAAAAATTATCAATGGCTTCCAGGTTGAAACAGCAGACAATTGGCTTCGTCGTGGAAGCCCCTGGGAAATTCCGCGCCCGGACTACATGTATCCTGTTAAGTTTTATGGCACCACACGACAGGGAACCAATAAAGCGGGCCAACCTGTCTCTGAATGGATCGATACCCATGATGACGTCATGGCCATGGCCTACGACATCCCTATTCCCGGTTATCACAATAAAACCGTGAACAACCTTCGTCTCTGGGGCGCTCGTTCTACCCGTGAGTTTGATTTGGGTGTTTTCAATTCAGGAGATTATGTTCAAGCCGTCAATCGCAAACAGGAATCAGAAACTATTTCCAAAGTCCTGTATCCCAACGACAAAAACATGTGGGGCAAGGAACTGCGATTGAAACAGGAGTACTTTTTTGTTTCCGCTTCTTTGCAGGACATCATCCGCCGGTACAAACGAACTCACTCCACCTACGAAAAATTCAGCCGGAAAGTGGCAATCCAACTGAACGATGCCCATCCGGCGCTCGCCATACCGGAGCTGATGCGTATTCTGGTGGACGAAGAATGCCGACCCTGGGAAGAAGCCTGGGAGATTGTTGTAGAAACTTTCGGGTATACCAACCATACCGTTCTTCCGGAAGCTCTGGAAAAATGGACCGCAGAATTGATGGGTCACGTGCTTCCCCGACACCTTGAAATCATATTTGAGATCAATCACCGATTTCTAGAGAAAGCACGAAAGCAATACCCCAATGACGAAAAACGAATCGAACGATTATCCTTGATAGAGGAGAAGCCCGTAAAATCTATTCGCATGTCCAACCTCGCCATCGTCGGAAGCCATGCGGTCAATGGGGTCGCACAACTCCACTCACATATTTTGAAAACCAATGTATTCAAAGATTACAATGACCTGTTTCCTGACCGATTCAAGAATATTACCAACGGCATCACCCAACGGTTGTGGCTGAAGTCCTGCAACCCGGAGCTGGCGGAACTGCTCACGGAAACAGTGGGCGAAGAATGGACCACACACCTGGATATCCTCCGCCAATTACTTCCCTATACAAAAGATGATGACTTCATCCGCCGCTGGAGGGAAATCAAACAAAGTAACAAAAAGCGTCTGGCCAGACATGTTCAACAGGAACTCTCTATTGACTTGAATCCGGAATCTCTATTCGATGTTCACGTGAAACGCATCCATGAATACAAACGCCAGGTCCTGTGCGCCCTGCATGCGGTGGCTCTTTATAATCGCTTGAAAGAACAGCCGTATACGGAATGTGTGCCTCGAACCATCATCTTTGCCGGCAAAGCGGCACCCGGTTACGAGATGGCCAAGCTTGTTATCAAATTAATTACCAGCATTGCAGACAAGGTCAACAACGATCCGGACACCTCGGACAAACTCAAGGTGATCTTCGTTCCAAATTATAGCGTTACCAAAGCCGAGTGGATCATCCCTGGCGCAGACCTTTCGGAACAGGTTTCGACGGCCGGCCATGAAGCTTCGGGAACCGGCAACATGAAACTGGCATTGAATGGCGCCTTGACCATCGGCACGTTGGATGGAGCCAATATTGAAATCAGAGACCAAGTCGGCGAAGATAACATCTTTATTTTTGGATTGACGGCGGAGGAAGTCGAGCGCACCCGAAAAAATGGTTACCGCCCCAGGGACTATTACCAATCAAATCCCGAACTCAAGCAAGTACTGGATATGATCCGGGATGGATACTTTGCACCCAATCACCCTCGCATTTTTTCACCACTGATTGACTCACTTCTGGTTCATGGCGATCATTACCGAGTACTGGCAGATTTCGATGATTACCTGGCAACCCAAAAAAAAGTGGAAACCTTGTATCTGGATCCTGACGCGTGGACCCGAAAGTCCATTATCAATTCTGCCAATATGGGGTGTTTTTCCAGCGATCGGTCTATCCGCGAATATTGCCGCCTGATCTGGGGCATTGAGGCTTAACTCAAAGAGTAATAGTTTACCCGCCTTCCACCATGCTAGTGTTTAAGAAAAATATCTACTTGAATCCCCTGCGACCAGGAAACCATTCCAGCAAAATAGAGTTGCATGATGAAGAAGATCCGAGCCCCCTTCCCTTCCATTTTATTCACCAAGCCCTGTTCAACTCCCAGGGCCTGTTTCAGGAAATCAAAGCGATTGAAAACCGGGAAACGTCCTCTCGACTGGAAATTCTTTTTCCTCACGCCTCTCGTTTGGGAAACGCCGATGTCTTAAGCGATCTATCCGATCAATTATTCACCGGCCTGATTCATCGCGAGATTTGGTTTACCATGAATTGCTATCACCTGTGCTTTCTTTATGACTGTCTACTGGATATTGTCGAGGACTACAGCTATAACGATGAAACGGAACGCCTGAAACTGTTTCCGGAATTGGAAGGACAACCGTTGGATTTCAACCGATTTCTTCTTGAGTATTTCTTTAATACGACTTTTCTCATCGCACCGGAACGATTCAACCAAATGAACTCAGATGAAAGGAAACAACTGTTACGATCTCCAGATTTTGGCCAGGACTTCCCTCAACTGAAGCAGTTTTCCGATCCGGAAGATCCTACGCTGGCAAAAGTGATCAATCATATCCCACCCGGACCCGAGGACATCGCGCTTAAAAAATTGGACCAGAATCCTTATCTCTTTTGACAGAGCCTCCAACAAATAACATCCCCACCCCGCAAATTTGTTAGAATAAAACCCGGTCAGGCAGAAACAGGCATTGAATCTGCCTTCATTGAATCTAAATATATTTCTATCTCTCGAGGTTCCTTTGCAGAAAGTTGTCACCGCAAGTGAAATGCAGGCAATCGACCATTCGACAATTGATGATTTTGGCATTCCTGGGCTGGTTCTGATGGAAAATGCCGGGCTGGCGGTGGCCTCATTGATTCATGAGAATATCCCTGACCTGTTGGAAAAGAAGGTCCTGATTGTATGTGGCAAAGGAAATAATGGTGGAGACGGGTTTGTCATCGCCCGTCATTTGTTTATTGATGGCGTGACAGTGGATGTTCTTTTATTGGGTAAAAGGAGGCAATTGAAATCGGACGCTAAAATCAATGCCGATGCTGCCTTCAAAATAGGAGTTCCCATTCACGAAGTTACCGAAAAAAACCTAAACGCACAAAATCATTTGCTTCGTCATTGCCACATCATTGTTGATGCGTTGTTTGGTACCGGGCTGTCCAAACCCACCGGAGGACTTTATGAAAAAGTCATCAAAAAAGTAAATGCCGCCAAAAAACACGTGGTCGCGGTCGACATTCCCTCCGGAGTGGATTCCGACTCGGGCCATTTGATCGGACCACATATCAAGGCCGATATTACCGCCGCACTGGCGTTATTAAAACGAAGTCATCTTCTGTTTCCCGCTGCAGAAAGCATGGGTGAAGTTCAGATACTGGACATCAGCATTCCTCAGGAAGCTATTGAGAAACAGGAAATACCCGTTGCCTGGCTCGAATTGGAAGATATTCAATCATTGATTCCGAAAAGACCCACCAACACTCATAAAGGTGATTACGGCCACACTCTGGTGGTTGCGGGTTCTAAAGGCAAGGGTGGCGCAGCCGGGTTAACGGGTCTGGCTGCTTTGCGGGCCGGCGCCGGACTGGTTACCCTTGCGATTCCCGAGACTTGCCATCAAGCTCTCGAATTCAACCCGCTGGAAACCATGTCCGTGGCCTTGCCAGAAACTAAAAGCGGATGTGTCTCCACAAAAGCCATAGACATTGTCCTGAAAAATTTGTCAGGGAAAAATGCGCTGGCTATCGGTCCCGGGCTGTCTGCTGAGAAAGAAACCGTTCAATTGCTGGAAGCTCTCCTGCCGCAGGTAGAATGTCCGTTGGTCATCGACGCGGATGGAATAAACGCCCTCGGCAAAAGTAGAAAGTTGATTGATCGTATCCAGACTGAAACGGTATTAACCCCTCACCCCAAGGAGATGTACCGACTTTCCGGATGGAGCGTGCAGGATATTCTGGACCAAAGGGTGGAACGGGCCAGAGATTTCGCCCAGGAGCATGGGGTCACTCTGCTTCTCAAGGGCGCCCGTACCCTGGTGGCGTTTCCGGAAGGCACGGTATTCATCAATCCCACCGGCAACCCGGGAATGGCGACAGCCGGCTCAGGAGATGTGCTGGCTGGCCTCATCGCTGGATTGGCCTCACAGGGATTGAGTGTACCTTCAGCAACCGCGGCGGGCGCTTTCATTCATGGAATGGCCGGGGACCTTTACGCTGAGACCCAGCATGAGGTCCCGCTCATCGCCAGCGATCTCTTGGATAAAATCCCGGAAGCCATGAAGAGGATTCTCAATTGAACATACCGTTTGTAACTCATTCCCCCAATGACACGCTGACTCTGGGAGAAAAGATCGGGCAACATTTAGAGATCGGGGATATCGTTTTTCTTTTCGGGGATCTGGGAGCCGGTAAAACCACTTTGACCCAGGGAATCGCCCGAGGATTAGGGGTCGCTCGAGAGGAATATGTCCGTAGCCCAACCTTTACTCTGGTGAACGAATATCGAGGCAAGGTTCCTGTATTTCATATTGATCTGTACCGGATTGCTTCATCTCGAGAGCTGGAAAACCTGGGTCTGGAGGACACTTTTGCAGGCGAAGGTATTTCCATTGTGGAATGGGCGGAAAAATTATTCGCCGAGGAAGACGCCTCCACCCCCCTGTTGGGGATTGAACGATGGATAGAAATCCATATCAAAATCGAGGAAGGAGAATCCCGAAAATTTAACATAAAGCCTCATAATATTGGGTCCTCCAACCACCCTGTTTTCGCTTTACATTAAATGTGCATTATGGCAAAATCCTGATTGGTACATCCTTTGCATGTCCTCAGAAAGCTTTCCCCATGCAAAAAAATAATGTCAGAAAAATTTTGCTTGGCTTGATTCTCCTCCTGATAACTGTAACCACCTATAGCTTGGTTAAATCATTGTATAAAGAAGTCTTACCGGTAGAAACTTTAAAAACGATGGGCAAGAATGTCGACATTAAGATTAAAAACTTTAAAGTAACACATGACGTGTTAGGCGATAAGGATTGGGAAATCAAAGCTAAGGAAGCCGAAGTTCAAAACGAGGAGAGCAAAATTATTCTAACCGATGTGAACGTGACTTTAAATGCTGAAGAAAACCGAAAGTCCACCATTTCCGCAGATGCCGGTACCATAAACCGCGAGACCAAGGACATCCAACTGGAAGGAAATGTTAAGTTCAGGTCGGACTCCGACAATTTTTTCGGTCAATTTCAAAAGCAGCCCGAAGAATCCAAAGAACCCGAAACCAAGTAAAGGAAATGGCCTTGCAAAACCCCAAACTCTTAATTGTATTTTTGATCATCCTCTCTCTGCTGGCAATGGGTCCTGCAAACACCTTTTCCGCTAAAACCAAGGACAGCTTTAAGAGCAAACAGGAAAAGAGCCCCATTGAAATTCAATCCGACAAATTACGGTCGGAAAACGAAGGCAAGAAGTTTACTTTTTCTGGAAATGTTTTGAGCGTCTGGGGTGATTTGGAAATAAAGTCAGATATCCTGGAGGTCTATTCCAACCCAAAAAATAATACAGGGCGAAAAAGAGCTGCAGACGACATCAGCCAGGCGAACCAGGATCTGGACAAAATTATTGCCATCGGCAATGTAGATATCAAGAAGGGAGATCGGCGGGCCAAGGGTGACCGCGCGCATTACGATAACAAAAGACAAATCATTATTATCACTGGTGAACCCAATGCTACCGCCTGGGAGGGGCAAAATATCATTAGAGGCAAAAAAATGATCTTCGTGATGGAAAAAGATCTATTCAAAGTAGAAGGCCGTGTGAACGTGGTCCTTAATCCGAAATCGACACAAAAAAAGACAAGATAGCTCAATCCCATACGGCAAAGTTCAAGGCCGTCTCCCTTATAAAAACTGTGCAGAGTCTAAGAACGAATAAGCTGGTCAAAGCCTATAAAAACCGGCGTGTGGTCAACCGAGTCAGCATCGAGGTTCGGCAGGGCGAAATTGTCGGTCTGCTTGGACCTAATGGCGCAGGAAAAACAACGACGTTCTATATGGTTGTAGGCCTGACCCAGCCCGACTTGGGCGAAGTTTTGCTAGACCAGGAAGATGTGACCGCTTACCCTATGTACATGAGGGCGCAGAGAGGAATCAGTTACCTCCCTCAGGAGCCGTCCATATTCCGAAAATTAACGGTTGAAGAAAACATTCTGGCAGTATTGGAACCCCAAAGTATCCCTTTGAAAACAAAGATTAAACGGGCCCGTTCCTTACTGAATGAATTTAATATTGATCATATTCGGGAAGCTAAGGGATTTTCCCTTTCCGGAGGCGAAAGACGGAGAGTCGAGATCAGCAGAGCTTTAGCGACTTCACCCACTTTTATTTTGCTGGACGAGCCCTTTGCCGGGATTGACCCGATTGCTGTATCAGATATTCAATCGATCGTGCAAAATTTGAAGGATAGAGGCATCGGCGTTTTGATCACGGACCATAATGTCAGGGAAACGTTAAGCATCACGGACCGCGCTTATATCATCAGCGAGGGCCGGATCATCGCCGCGGGAAACCCTGATGCCGTCGCCAGTGACCCTAAAGTACGAAAAACTTATTTAGGGGAAGAGTTTACTTTTTAAATCATTCGTGTGAGCTGAGAGATTGCCCATGGCAATGGAGATGAAGCTAAATTTCAAGCAGGAGATGCGGCTGGTGCCGACTCCCATGCTGCAACAGGCAATCAAGCTTCTCCAGCTTTCACGCCTCGAATTGGCTCAAGTGGTGCACCAGGAGATGGTGGAAAATCCCATCTTGGAAGAAATTCTCGAAGAAGAAGAGGAACTGGAGCAAAAACAAGAGAACCCCGAAGACCCCTCTCTCGACTCCATCGGCCAAACCCAGGAAGAGCCTCCATCCGAGAAAGAAAACGATCCGCTTGAATACGAGCAAGACTGGGATAATTATATTCAGGACAATCTGTCCCAGGGAAGTTCCGCCGATAATTATACTGAAAGACCTTCCATTGAAGCGACTTACAAGAAAGAACCGACTCTGGCTGATCACCTGATGTGGCAGTTGAACCTTTCAGTCAACGAAGACCTGGATAAATTCATCGGATCCAGCATTATCGGCAATATACAAAACGATGGGTACTGCATTGCCGAACTCAAGGAAATCGCAGAAATCAGCCATGCTTCTGAAGATGATGTCTTAAGAGTTCTCAAGATCATCCAGACCTTTGAGCCGAGCGGAGTCGGCGCCCGAACTTTAAAAGAATGCCTCTTGATTCAGGCAACAGCATTGCCTGAGCGTCTCCCCCTGGTGGAAACTCTGATCGAAAATCACCTCGAGCGCCTGAATGAAAAGTACTATCAGAAAATCGCTTCCGAGTTAAAAATTAAAGTGGAAGAGGTCATTACGGCAGTAAGCATCATCAAAAACTTTGATCCCAAACCGGGACTTCAATTCAGTTCCGAGGGCATTGACTATGTCATCCCTGACCTGGTCGTGGTGAAAACAGAAGAAGGGTATGATGTGATGTTAAACGACGACGGCCTGCCCAACGTCAAGATCAGCCCCTATTACCATCATCTTCTAAAAAGCACATCCGAACCCAAGACCAAGGAATACCTCAAGAAGAAACATCAGGCCGCTGAGTTTCTGATCAAAAGTATCGATAAGAGACGGGAAACTATTTACAAGGTTGGAAAGAGTATTGTGAAACTGCAGACGGAATTTCTCGACCATGGCTTATCCCACCTCAAACCCATGGTCCTGAAGGATGTGGCGAGAGATATCGAAATGCACGAATCCACCGTCAGCCGGATTACAACTAACAAGTACATCGATACCGCTCAGGGAATCTTCGAGCTTAAATTCTTTTTCCACAGCGGTATCAAATCATTTATCGGAAATAATGACATGTCCTCTGTCCGAGTGAAAAATATGATCCAGGAAATCATCAAATCAGAGGATCCGGCTAAACCCCTGACCGACGACGAAATGGTGGAAGCGCTGGTCAAACGAAACGCAAAAATCGCTCGTCGAACAGTGACTAAATATCGCAAAGAATTGAATATTCTTCCTGCCAGCAAGCGGAAAAAAATTTATTGATCTCTTCCCCCTTTCCTCCCTTGAAATTTTGTGTGGACCAAGCTACTCTTTAGCCCCCGATTAACCTGTTTATTTAGGAGAACGCCTTCATGAAATTAACGGTCGCAGGAATAAAAATTAAGATAACTCAGGCGATCGAGGATCACTTGCACAAGAAAATTGAGAAGTCCCTGAAAAGTCTGCCAGAGTCCGCGGATGTTCACGTCGCCCTAACCGTTGAAAAGCACAGGCATTTTGCAGAAGTCACGGTTAAAGACAAAGGATATGCCGTGCATGGAGAATGCGAGACCAACGATCTGTACACCGCTATGGACGAAGCAGTGGAAAAGGCAGAAAGACAGCTAAAAAAACATAAAGAACGATCCAAGACTCTTAAAATAAAGAAGAACACCGCAGAAAAAGACAGGCAAATCGATTGACCCATTAAACAACCGCCTTTTCCATTCAACACAAACAAACCGGCAAAATTTTTTCATGAAGATCAGCGATATTCTCAAAGAGGATTACATCATTGATGATTTGGCGGCTGAGAGCAAGCAGGAAGCTTTAACCGAAGTTTCACTTTTTTTGGAGCGCAGGGGAGCGATTCAGGACCACAGCAAGTTGCTTCAATCGCTTTTGGAACGGGAACAGTTGGGAAGCACGGGAATCGGCGACCACATGGCCATTCCCCATGCCAAGGTTGAAGGCATTGAACAGATAGTCACGGTATTTGCCCGTTCCCGAAAGGGCATCGAGTTCCAATCACTGGACCGAAAACCCGTTCACTTTATTTTTCTTCTCCTCGCTCCCCCGGCATCCACCGGATTACATCTGAAAGCTTTAGCCAAAATCGCTCGATTGTTTAAGAATCCATCCTTGCGTGAAAATATCTTAAATACAGAGGATGCCGGCGTTATTTATTCTTTACTTTTGGAAGAAGATTCCAAAACCAGCTAGACCGCAAGTTTTTGCGGATTATTTATTTTTTTTGAGAGAGTCCCGTGTATTCCGGAATTGCCGTATCCAGTGGAGTAGCCATCGGTAAAGCCTATCTGCTTGACCGGTCCAAGGTGTGCGTTATAAAGCGCAATATTCCGGAAAAGGAAATCGAAAAAGAAATCAAACGTCTGCGAGATGCGATTGCAATGTCCAAGGCGCAGATGCAGGACATTAAACAAAAAGCCAGTTCCATCGCCGACAAATATTCCATCATCCTCGATACCTATACCCTGCTCCTCGAAGACGATATCCTCGTCAACGAAACTATCGAAACCATCAGGCGGGAACGCTCCAATGCCGAATGGGCATTGACGGAGACTCTCGAAAAATTCACCAACCTGTTCAACAATATCAACGATGATTATTTAAAGGGCAAGAGGGATGACTTGGACCTTGTGGTTCATGGCGTCATCAAGAACCTGATCGGCCATCATCAAGAAAGCCTGGAGGATATCGACGAACCGGTCATCGTCATAACACATGAGTTAAGCCCTTCGGACACCATCATTATGCCCAAAAACCATATCCTTGGAATGGCGACCGAAGTTGGCGGCAAAACCTCCCACGTTGGCATTTTCGCTTCAGCTCTTGGAATACCAGCCGTTGTCGGCTTGGGCAGTCTTACCCAATTTGTCAATTCCGGAGACAGGGTGATTGTTGATGGAATCCAAGGCGAGATCATCGTTGATCCCGATAAAGAACAATTAAACCATTACCAAAAAAAGCAGAAAAACTATCAACGGTATGAAAAAACCTTATTAAAGGACATCGGCCTGGAGGCAGAGACGCTGGATGGGGAAAAGGTCCAGTTAATGGCCAATATTGAAACTATCCATGAGGCAAAATCCATACGTAAATACGGTGGCGAAGGCATCGGTCTCTACCGGACGGAATTCTTGTATCTGGCATCCAACTCACTGCCTACAGAGAATGATTTGTATAGCAACTTTAAAAAAGTGGTGCAAACCATGGAGCCCTACCCCGTGGTGATCCGAACTCTGGATATCGGGGCCGACAAACAACTTTCAAAAATCAACAACTCACCCGAGGACAATCCTGCACTGGGTTTGAGAGGCATTCGTCTTTCCCTGGCTCAGCCGGATCTTTTAATGAGCCAATTAAAGGGAATCTTGCGGGCAAGTCTTTACGGAAAAATTAAAATCCTATATCCTATGGTCTCCAGTGTGGAGGAAATCGTTGAAGCCAACGATTATCTGGAAAAAGCCAAAGAGGAATTGAGAAACTCCCAGATTCCCTTTCAGGAGGACATCCTGGTGGGAGCCATGATCGAAACTCCGGCCGCGGCTCTCATTGTGGATCGCATCCTGGAATTGGTGGACTATGTAAGTATCGGCACCAATGATTTGATACAATACGTTTTAGCGGTGGACCGCATCAATGAGAATGTAGCCCACCTCTATCAGCCTTTTCATCCCTCGGTTCTGAAAATTTTGAAAGAAATTTTCGTGATTGCCGAGAATATGGGAAAACCCGTCTCCATTTGTGGCGAACTGGGGGGCGATCCCATCGCCACTTTTTTACTGTTGGGCTTGGGCAAAGTACATGAATTGAGCATGGAACCTCACTCCATACCCAAAGTAAAAAAAATTCTAAGAAAGATAACTTTGAAAGAAGCCCGTAAGTTAGCCGATCACGCCTTAAGCCTGTCCACATCTGAGGAAATCAACCGGTTCATCAACAATGAAATGCGGAGCCGTTTTCCTTCCGATTTCGATCGAGACCTGGCTTTTGACGAGAAAAAGGAATAACGAACCGGATCAACCTGCCCGGCTTGAAACTTTTCTTTCAATTTATGCAAATTCTGAATAAACTTTGATTTTTTCACCCTCAAACAAGGTATTCTTCTATGAGCTCAAGTAATTATTTATTTACCTCTGAATCCGTTTCCGAAGGCCATCCTGATAAAATCTCGGATCAAATCTCGGATTCTATTCTGGACGCACTCTTAAAAAAAGATCCCCAGTCCCGGGTCGCTTGTGAAACCTTAGTGACTACTGGACTTGTCGTCATATCCGGTGAAGTAACGACCAAGGCAAAAATTGAAATTCCTAAAATTGCCCGGCAGACCATCAAGGAAATTGGATACACTCATTCCGATATGGGATTCGATTATGAAACCTGTGGAGTGATGGTCACACTCGATGAACAATCACAGGATATCGCGCAGGGCGTGGATGATGATCAGCACGAGCAGGGTGCTGGAGATCAGGGCATGATGTTCGGTTATGCTTCCAACGAAACCAAAGAATTGATGCCCGCTCCCATCGTGTATGCCCATAAGCTGGTCAAGAAACTGGCCGACGTTCGCAAAAATGGCACGTTGCCTTTTCTTCGACCGGACAGTAAATCACAAGTTTCAGTACGCTATGAAAAAGGCAAACCGGTATGCATCGAAACCGTCGTCATCTCTTCCCAGCATGATCCTGACGCTTCCAACAAGAAAATTCGCTCGGGGATTATTAAAGAAGTTATCAATCAAGTTATCCCGAAAAGTTTTCAGGCAAAAAAAATGAAAATCCACATCAATCCCACCGGACGTTTTGTCATTGGAGGCCCGCAGGGAGATTGCGGCTTGACAGGGCGCAAAATCATTGTCGACACCTATGGAGGATTCGCCCGTCACGGAGGAGGTGCGTTCTCCGGCAAGGATTCAACCAAGGTGGATCGTTCCGCCGCCTATATGGCCCGGTACATCGCCAAAAACCTGGTAGCCGCAAAAATTGCCGACCGCTGTGAAGTGCAATTGGCCTATGCCATCGGTGTCGCCGATCCTGTTTCCATTTTCGTGGATACCTTCAACACGCACCACATCAATCCCAAAAATATCGAGGGCCTGATTCGGGATCACTTTGAGCTGAAACCTGCCGGAATTATGAAATCATTGGACCTGAGAAAACCCCGATTCAAGCAAACAGCAGCCTACGGTCATTTCGGCAGAAAGGAAAAAGGTTTCACTTGGGAACAAACCGACAAAGCGGCTAAATTGAAAAAATCTGCAGGCTTATAGATGATTTTTAAAAAAAGAGGACCGAAAAAATGCCAAGAATGAGTTGCTGCACATACAGGATTCTGATTTAATTGGGCAGCCTTTATCTTACATTGAGAAAGGTTTTATATGGCAGCTGAATCAATTCGCATCGGTATTATTGGAGCGGGTTCCAATACCCGAAAAATGCACATCCCCAAACTTCAGGCGATCGAAGGCGTCGAGATTGTTGAAGTTGCGAATAGAACGACGGCATCCGCCCAAAAAGTTGCCGACGAATTCCAAATTCCCACTGTGCGTCAACATTGGAAGGAAGTAATCGAATCCAAGGAAGTTGACGCCATCGTCATAGGAACCTGGCCCAATCTGCATTGCGAGGCCACTTGCCTGGCTTTGCAAGCGGGCAAGCATGTCCTTTGTGAAGCGAGAATGGCCATGGACGAAGCCGAAGCGCGCACCATGCTCCAGGCTTCTTACCAGGATCCTGTTTGTGTCGTGCAAATCGTTCCTTCACCGTTTACGCTACACGTCGATCTAACTCTGCTCAAAATGCTCGATGAGGGCGAAATAGGAACCCCACGGTTTTTTCGTTTCGAATACCAGGCACCTCCCTTAGTGTCGCCAGGAGAAAAGCTGCATTGGAGACGGGATAAAAGATACAACGGTTCTAACATCATGGTCCTGGGGATTATTTATGAATCACTCCTCCGCTGGTTTGGTTCCGCCGAATGGGTGAATGCTCATGCCGAGGTCATCAACAACCGCGCGGTGGACCCCGAAACCCAAAAAGAAGTGGAGGTCGAAGTTCCGGATTACTTATCGGTTCAGATGAAAATGACCAATGGCATTATGGGATCTCTGTTCCTTCATGAGCTCAGCACCCGCCCCGCCAGTTCTTCTATCAAAATATATGGCGATAATGGGTTTTTCCACTTGGATTTTGAAATGGAAGGCAAGCTCTATCATTCGACCGGCGCTTCGCAGGAACTGACTGAAGTACAAATACCACCCGAGCAAGCCGGGAAATGGCGGGTCGAAGAAGAATTTATAAATACTATCCGTGGTTTCGAGGAGATTGAATACACCACATTCACCACCGGAGTGGAATATATGAAATTCATCCAAGCGGTGAATGAAAGTTTTAATAGTGATGGGGAACGCATAACCATCCCTCCCGGTTAATCCCCGCCGTATTCCAATGAAAACCCTCTCCCTCCATTCCTGGAAGGTTAAACCGCAACAAGCATTAAATATCCAAAAAGAACTGACCAGCCGGGTAAGCCGGGAAAACCGTCTTTGCACGGACCCTCAGTGGATCGCAGGCGCCGATATCAGCCTGACGGCTAACAGTAAAGAAGCATTTGCGGGCATCGTAGTTCTAAACGCGCGTACTCTTGAAATCGCGGATGAATATTTCATTAAAGGAAAAATTGAATTTCCTTACATCCCCGGTCTGCTCTCCTTTCGCGAGGCTCCCTTACTGTTAAAACTCTTCAAAAAAGTTTCTCCTGCGCCTCAACTGGTTTTTTTCGACGGTCAAGGAGTCGCCCATCCACGCAAACTGGGTTTGGCCTCGCACCTCGGGCTGTTCCTCAATTGTCCCACTATCGGGTGTGCCAAGAGCCGGCTGACGGGGACTTATCGCGAACCGGGATTAAAGAAGAGATGCCGCTCTCGTCTGGTTGACCAAGAGAATAAGACCCTGGGAACTGTTCTTCGAACGCGTGAGAACTGCAAACCGGTATTCATTTCGGTGGGACATCAAATCGATCTGGAAACGGCGGTTCGTTGGACCCTGAAATGCACGACACGCTACCGGATTCCAGAACCTACCCGCCTTGCCCATATCCGGGTCAACGATTTTCGTAAAAGTCATTCCTGAAAAATCATTGTTTCTTTCCGATAACCAGAAATCCGCTCTCTCCATATACAGATTCGGTGTGCTCGATGGAAAAGCCCGCCTGAGCAACTTCACCCTGTAGTTCCTCCGGCCGATAACCGTGCCATAGACCGGACTTCAATTGCCTCTCGATATGTTTTAACCCCAGATGCAGGGTCAACGGATACACCAGACATTTTTTGACAACCCAGGGCTTCCCCTGGTCTTGCAATCGCTTTAAGCTGGAACGTATGACCTGTATAGCATCATAGTCGTGCGTTGGATTGGAAGTAATTAATATTCCTCCGGGTTTCAGAACTCTCGCGAACTCCCGAAACACCTGCCTCCGGTAGTTCACCCCCGGCAACGTATAAATGGAAAAATGCGCCACTACACAGGCAATAGAGCTATCCTTCAAAGGGAGATTCCCGGATAAATCAGCCTGCATCCCAAAAACGGAACGATTGAGGTTCCGCCGGTTCATTTTCGATTTCAAAGAAGCGAGACCCAACGGAAGAATATCCATCCCCAGATACCTCCCTCCCCTTGCCAGTTGATCCGCTAAAAAAGAAAGCAAAAGTCCCGAGCCGCATCCCGCATCCAGAACCCATTCCCCCGATTCCAACTTGATGGAATCTGCAACGCGCTGGAGAGACTCGAGGTAAGCCTCGGGAGACAGCCCGTCATAGAGCCGGGTCTTGAACCCGATCTCCCAATATCTCTTGTAAATATATGAAAAAATAATCGATTCCCCGTCTTGTTCGGCACTGTCAAAGTCCATATAATGGAGCATTAAATCTGGAGTTCTATTATATGGCGAAAAAACCCTTCATCAACAAATACGGATTTGTCGAATACCCCTTTCTGCATGACGAACGAAAGGGTAAAAACTGGTGGTTCTTCAATTTATTGGAGGATCATTTGAAACGACGGGCACGGCAAAAACTAGGTCCCGACTATACCAAGCAGGATATGCATGACGACATGCTGACGTTCCTCCACGAAACCAGGTTGAAATTCTATGCACTGGTCCCTGTGGGTATGGGAATGGAATTCAAACTGATTGGCAAATATGACACCAAGGACCTGATTCACCTTGAAGATCCCGTACCCTACATCACTGAGAAATACGGTGGCGGAAAATTCAAGGTCAATATTTATTATGAAGGGACCTTCGCAGGCACAGAGAATTACAAAACCCACGGCGATCCAAAATGGGTCGAAATTCCGGACGATGATTTGATCTGAACACTTCCGTTCATTAGTGATTCTGGCGGCTGTAATGCCCTTGAGGCTTAGATGCGTAAATCCTTCACGATCCTTCTCCTTCTTTTTGCTTCAGCCTGCATTTCCAAAGAACCTGTTCCTGATCTGGGCGATATCTACAATGAACTTGCGATGCACGAGGATCCTCACCGCAATCCCGTTATTGTGATCCCGGGTCTTCTGGGCTCCAAGCTGGTGGACCGGGATACAGGCGAAAATGTTTGGGGAACTTTTGGGTACGGTCAAGTCGATCCCAACACACCGACCGGCGCTCGACAATTTGCCCTCCCAATGGAAAAAGGCAAACGCCTAAAGGAGTTGCAGGACAACGTAAAACCCGATGGCGCGCTGGATCGCGTGGTTGTCAACTTTCTGGGAATCCCTCTCGAACTCAACGCCTACTACAATATTTTACAAACCCTGGGTGTGGGGGGATTTCGTGATGAGGCACTGGGTGAAGCGGGCGCTGTCGATTACGGAGAAGACCACTACACGTGTTTCCAATTCGATTACGACTGGCGCCGGGATATTGTCGAAAGTGCCAAGCGGCTGGACCATTTCATCAAAACAAGAGCGCAATATGTCCAGATGGAAACAGAAAAGCGCTTTGGAGTAAAACTGGAAAAAGTGAAGTTTGACCTGGTCGCTCATTCCATGGGCGGACTGGTTGCCCGCTATTATCTCCGATACGGCACGGCAGATCTTCCGGAAGACGGCAGCCTTCCGAAGGTCACCTGGGCCGGCGCTGAGCATGTCGATCACCTAGTCATCATAGGAACTCCAAATGCCGGATCGATGACTTCCCTGGAGGACCTCATTCATGGAGCCACCATTGATTCGTTGCTGCCTCATTATCCTGCAGCCGTGTTGAGCACCTTGCCTTCCATGTATGAGCTGCTCCCCAGGGCACGACATCTCCCTTTGATAAAGGCTGACGGGCAACCGGTGGCCGATCTGCTGGATCCCGAACTTTGGAAAAGTCAGCAATGGGGATTGGCGGATCCCAAGCAGGACCCTATCCTTAAGCTGCTATTGCCGGACATTGAGAGCCCAGACGAGCGACGCGAGATCGCGTTGGATCATCAGGCCAAGGCCTTACGTCGCGCCCGCCAGTTTGCAGCTGCAATGGATACCCCGGCCCAACCTCCCGATTCTCTCAAATTGCTATTGATTGCGGGAGATGCAGAAGACACCAAAAAAACAGCTCAAATCAATCTGGATGGAGGAATAAAAATAGTGGACTTCGGTCCCGGGGATGGCACCGTGTTGCGCAGCAGCGCCCTGATGGACGAGCGTATGTCCGACCAACTCAACCGCCGTCTGGTCTCACCAATTCAATGGAGTCAGGTGCACTTTGTTTTTTCCGATCATCTGGGACTCACCAAGAATCCTGCCTTTACCGACAACGTCCTTTACTTCCTGCTGGAAAGTCCTAGAAATTAGCTCTTCAGATAAAGTTATAAGCGAAGCATCCGCTGGTACAACGCACCATATAATGCGGACAGCTTTTACAGGGTTCTTTGGGTTGTGTGTCTTCAAAAACGTGGCCGAGGAACTTCGTATGCATTTTCTTCACAGCGATATCGTTGACCTCCTTGAAGTCCTGAACATTTCCCAGTTTAAATCCATGAAACGGGAAACAATTGAAACAATCTCCCTTGGGATCGACATCCATCGGACTGTCATCGGCGCACCCAAGATATAAATCCTGGTCTTTCCACTCCGTGATATTCGGAACCGGCTGATTGGCATGATAAAAAAACCGCTCCACCAGCGGATATTCATCTTCAGAAATATTGTCCAACAGGCAAGGTGGAAATGAACAGTCAAACCGAAACGTCAATTGCGGAAATTCTTTAAGCAGGTCGATCATCTTACGTCCCATCCTTGGATAATCCTTGATCGGCAACGTAACATTTTCCTCCTCTCCTACAATGGGAAAGGCGGGACTGACCCGAACCTTATAATTCTGTCCTTCCGGCAACCCCAGGTCCTGATAGATAGCATCGATTTCGCGGCACTGGGTTTCGAGGTCCTGCTCAACCGAATACAAATTAAGGCTGAACATGAGGCTGTAGCCGTTTTCCCCAAGAATCGCTTCCGCGACTTCCCGGCAACGCTGATGATTCCGCTCGCTGATATTCTCCATGGTCTGCCAGTTCAGGAGGATCGAAAACTGAATATTGCGCTCGATACTGCCTCCCGGCCCGACCGTTTTTAATAGCAGGTCGAGAGTCTTGTCCGGCATCAATCCGTTGGTAAAAACCCCGAGATAAGTGAAAGGCTGCATGGTCTGCAGGGTACTTGAAAGAATATCGTTGAACCGGGGATGAAGGGTCGGCTCTCCGCCCATGAAATTGATGAGCGTAACGTTCTTGACCCGCGGCAACATCTCCCCGGTGAAAAAATCATAATCCATGGACTTCCCCGGTGACCGTACGGTCTCCTCCATGTATTCATCCGCGAAGCAGTAATTACACTTCAAATTACAATAGCTATTTAAAATTATATTCATTGAGAATACTGACTCCATTGGCGCAGGGCAGATTTCAAAATGATGGATGAACCCTGCAAAACACTTTCCAAACCACCCCTGCTTACCCCATCAAAGGCCTATCCACTCGGTCTGGCCCGATTATAGAACTGCTATTTCTACAGGGATACGGTGGCTTGCATTATATAGGAAATATCCTATAATTGATCCGAATTTTACCTACACACACTTATATTTAGGAAAATGGAGTGGGGCACGTCTGGAACTCTCGACCCTCTGAAAAACCATGTTAGCCTTCGCCAAAGACATCACCCAGAGCCAACCGAGCCATCGCGAAGAGGGTAAAAATCCTGAGCTCAAGAATTACATGAACTACCAGCGGAAGCTGAACCACGTCCGCATTGTCTATCACTCCCTGAAACATGCCAAAAACGAACTCCAGGAAAATCTTCAGCGACTCAGGAAAAACGGCGAAAGCAAGGAACACTTCCTGGAGCAGGCGTTTCCGCTATCTCATTACTTCGCGGATGACAAGACCCTCACGTTAATGCTGAAGAAACTGGTTGCCGGACATAACGAGGGCAAGCAATGGTACCGAATGAATTCCTATTACTATGCCTTGACCTACGACTGCATGAACCGGTTCATCAGGCATTACAATCAAATGGTTCAAGAATCCTCTGATGAAGCAAATGAGTTCACGTTTGCAGGAGGAGGAGAAATCGATTTCGGCGATTGGACTTATTTATTTTTTCCGCATTTGGATTTTCTCATTGGGACCCAGCTCGACCAAACGCAATACCCCTTTGCTAAACGCAACAAAGCCATCGAAGAGGAAATCGAAAAGAAAACTCACAACGGCGAATCGCTTGAGGAGGTTCTCAAATCTCTTAAGGAACAGTATGAAATCGACGACATCGCCATCAAGGTGATTCTGCATAAGCCTGTCAGCCATGAAGATCTGGAATTGTTTCACACATCCATCAAAACTCCCATTTATGAAATACTGACCCAGAAACAAGCCGGAAGCTGGGAAGCCATGGATGGCGAAACCCTTGTGGATCAGGCCTACAATTTCGGTTCACAATTGAAGATATGGACTTGGAGCAAGAAAAGGAAGAAAACGAAAACAGAGGAATCGCCTTGAGATTCTTTAAAGTGTTTCGTCGGGATTGATGGGCTTCTGGATCGTGGGAATTTTAAATTTGAGAGCTTTCGGCGGTTTGTGAGCGCCCTTGCCCACCGCCTTCAGATGAGCATCCTTTTCTACGACTTCGAGACCGATGCGGATCTTCCCCTTATGCAGGCGCACCGGATAGATTTTGGTTTTCATGAAAGGATTCTGCCGGCAGTATCCGGTTTCCAGATCATACCGCCATTCGTGGTTGGGACAGATAATGACGCCTTCTTCAATCCGTCCTTCTCCTAACGGCGAGCCCTTGTGCAGGCACTTGTTGGCTACGGCAAAGTACTTGCCCTTGTAGTTGAACAGGGCAATTTCTTCATCCCCCGCGGATATGATTGCGGATTTGCCGGGCGGCAATTCCTCCTCATCCATGACCTTGACGTATTTCAGCATGACAACCTGTTATATTCATTCGGCCAACAAAAGCCGAAAGGATCATTTCTATTGACTGGATTCCTGCGATTTATTTGCCAGTTCTTTTTTCATATCCGCTTCTGACAGATATTCAAACTCACAGTGCGAATAAATCAGGTTCAGCCCTTTCTGCCCCAGGATACGGTTGCTCGTCTGGGTCATGTAGTCCTGATTCGAGAACAGGGACTGCTTCACTTCTTCCACTGATCTTTTGGTTTCTTCGGCGAGACGCTTGTATTCCGCCTCCATGTCCGACTGCGCCACGTGAAGGTTCTCGGCCTTGGCGATGCCCTCCAGAATGACATACCCCTTGGTGTTGAACTCCGCCCGCTCGCGCCATTCCTTTTCCGCCTGCTCGGGATCGAACCCCGAGTCCTCCAGCTTCATGCCGGACTGCTCGATCTGAAACTTCATTCCATCAATCATGAACTTCAATTCCTGTTTGACCAGCGACTCCGGCGGATCAACATCATGTTCCTTTACCAGATAATTGAAAATATCCTGTTTAATGCGCATCTCCTCCGCCTGTTCCTTCATTCCCTGAATGCCGGACTTCACTTTGCGACGGAAAGCATCGACCGATTCTTCTCCCTGCTGACGAACAAACTCATCGGTCAACTGCGGCAGGTTCTGTTTTTTGATTTCCTTGATGCGTACATGAAATGTCGCCAGATCATCGGGTTCTTTTTCATTGGCACCACCCGGAATTGGCATACTCACTCGACGTAGCTTCTTGTTCCAGTCCAGCGGAAGGGTCACTTTAACCTCGAACTCCTCTCCAACTTTATGTCCAATCAACTGATCTTCGAATCCGGCGATCATTTTCTTTTCGCCCACGCGAACCGGATAATCCTTCGCGTCTCCGTTTTCAAGAGGTTCGCCATCAAGATAACCTTCAAAATCCAACAGCAAATAATCGTTCAACTGCACTTCATGACCTTCGCGATAGATTTCGAAAGTTCCAAACGGCTCCAAATGGCTGCGAATGGAAGTTTCCACCTCATCATCCATTACTTCAAACAATGTTTTTTTGAATTTCAGACCCTTGTAGTTTTTGAATTTGACTTCGGGTTTGATGTCCAGCATTACCGAAAACGAGAAGGGTTTGTCCCTTTTGATTTCATTGATTGCGGAGTGGTCGATTTCCGGTGGCCCGGCTGGGGTGATGCCGGTTTCCGCAAGAGCTTTGTCGTAATACTCCTGCATCAGCTCCTGCCACAACTGCGACATCGATTCCAGAGGCACCTGTTTTTCGAGAATGTGTTGGGGAATTTTACCCGGACGAAAGCCGGGCATTTTGACTTGCTTGTTGATTTCCTTGTACGCGTGGGTGATCCGTTTCGCCACCACATCGCCTGGTATTTCAATATCCAGCTTGCGCCGGACCCCTTCCAGCTCTTCAACCTTGAATTCCATAAATCGTCTCGTGAAAAATAAATTAATCGGGGACCACCTGCGCGCCGTATTTTTCTTCGATCAGTTTGTCGAGTTCCTCCCTGAGTTTCCCCAGAATTTCATCGTAGCTGAATGCGCCGACCTCCTCCGGACCCTTTTTGAGATTGACGTGGGCCGGACCGCACCAGAGACCGAGATCGGCGTCGTCGGTTTCACCGGGGCCGTTCACCCGGCACCCCATGACCGCGATGGTGATCTTGTATTTCTCGGCGTATTCGGTCATTTTACGCACATCCTGCGCTAAATCCACAAATTTTCCATTTTCGACCCGGGAACAGCTGGGGCAGGCGATTATGTTCAAACCCTCCAGGAAGTTCTCCGGAACGGACCTAAACCTCCCATCCTCAATATCTTGCAGTATGGAGCGTCCTACGGCAATTTCCTCGCCTTTATCATCGTCAGGCACAGTCAGGGATACCCGGATGGTATCGCCGATTCCTGCCGGAATTAATTGCTCAAACGCGATCCGGGTTTTGATCACTCCCTCGGGCGGCATCCCCGCTTCGGTGACTCCCAGATGCAGGGGCACATCCGGCCTCTCCGCTGCGAACCGCTTGTTGGCCTCAATCACCTCTTTGCAATCCGAATCCTTGAGAGACACACAATAATTCTCGAATCCGAGGTCGTCCAGCAACTCACAATGATCCACCGCACACCGGACCATGGCCTCTAAAGGATCGTCGGGATACTTGGCCTTGTAATCCGGGTCCACGGACCCGCAATTGACACCAATACGAATCGCACAATCGTTTTCACGTGCGGCTTTCACGATAAATTCAACCTTTTCCGGAATGCTCAAATGTTTGTCGAGATGATAGAGGTGACCGGGGTTATACCGAATTTTGTTCACATAAGGCGCCACCAGCGGAGCCAGACGGTAGTTTTCCTGAATGTCTACGGAGAACACCGCTTTGGAAGCCTGCCGGAGGGTTTTGAGAGCCTCAACATCTTCTTTACTGTCGACAGCAATGCGGATGATATCGGCTCCGGCCTTTTCAAGAATCTGGATTTGCCGGGCTGTGGCGTCAATATCCACAGTCCGGGTAGCCGTCATACTTTGTACGGCTATTGGAGAGTCGCCTCCGATTGTCAGGGAACCGACACGGATCTTTCGGGTTTTACGGGGTTGGATTGGGGAATTCACAACTGGGTTCTTTCTTTAAAGGGTTGGTGAGCAATGGACAAGTAATATCAAAAGGTTATCAGAAACACACGGGGTTCTCAATCGAATCCTCAAGATTCGGAAACTCCAGCATCCATTTTACCCCAGGTTGCCGTCTTGGAATCATAAAGCTTTTGATTTATAGTTGTCTACTGGCATTGGCGGTTGACTTTCCCGGCATCACCTGCATATTCTTCAATCGAGTTTAAGATAACCCCCGGAACAAGAGATTCACCTTAAAGGCACACTCATGAAAAAATACACGCTGTTCCTCAGCCTCTTGGCTGCGCTCTCCCTGCTCATCGTATCTTCCGGTTTTGCAGGAAAAACCTCGCATGGTCTGTCTCTGTATGGTCCTCAGGATCTCAAGTACAAACCCGGCGAACCCTACGATTACGCTAATCCAAATGCTCCCAAAGGGGGCCACTTGGTTTTGAGCGCCTTTGGCGCTTTTACCAAATTGAACCCTCTGTCCTTAAAAGGGGTCCCCGCCTCTTTTATCGATTTGCTGGTGTTTCAATCTCCTATGGATGGCTCGGCAGATGATGACGAACATTTCTCCCAGTACGGCAAACTGATCGAAAAAGTAGAGCTGGCCGATGACCGGCTCAGCATGGTTTACCACATCTATAAGAATGCCAAGTTTTCCGACGGGCACCCGGTGACGGCGGACGATTTTGTATTCTCGTTCAACTTGATCAAAGACCCTGAATTTCACCCCTTTTACAAACACTATTTTGCGGATATCAAAAAAGCCGAAAAGCTGGGTCGTTACAAAGTGAAGTACACCTTCAACTTCTATAACCAAGAGCTTCCATTGATTGTGGGGCAGATGACCATTCTTCCCAAACACATTTACGGTCAGAAAGGTAAAAAGTTCGGTTCGGATTTTGACGACCTTGCCGTTGGCAGTGGCCCGTATACCGTCAAGAAATACGAGTTCGGCAAATACATCATTTACAAACGAAATCCCAACTGGTGGGGCAAGGATCTGGCCATCAATCAAGGGCGTTACAATTACGATGAGATAACCGTCAAAATCTACCTGGACCCTGTAGCGATGCGGGAAGCGTTCAAGGGCGGCGAATATGACTTCAATTTGGTCAACAGTTCGCGAGACTGGGCGTTGGACTACAAGGGTAATTTCGTTAAGAAAGGATATTACTTAAGGAAGGAACTTCCACATACCCGGGTATCCGGCATGCAGGGCTTTGCCATGAACATGCGGAACCCTATTTTCAAATCCCGTAAAGTGCGCGCCGCCATCGCCATGGTCATGGACTTCGACTGGAGTAACCGGAATCTGTTTTACAACCAATACACGCGCAATGATTGTTATTTTGACAACAATCCGGAAATGAAGGCCAAAGACCAACCTCAGGGAGAGATAAAAGAAATACTGCTCAACCTTAGGAAAAAACACGGGAAAATATTTGTTCCTAAAACGGTCTTCACGAAATCCGTCGGAGCGCCCGGCCAGGGTATTCCCATTGAAAAAAATATTGCGCTGGCCAACAAACTGTTGGACTCGGAAGGCTGGAAACGGGGAAAAGACGGATTTCGCCAGAAGAAAGGCCAACGCCTGGAGTTCAAGGTCTTGCTGGTCAGTCCCCTTTTTCAAAGAATTGTCGAACCCTTTAAGAACAATTTGAAAAAAATCGGAGTGAAGCTTACCGACAAACTGGTTCAAGTCGCACAATACGAAGAGCGTCTGCGGGAATTCAAATTCGACATGGTGGTGGCCAGTTTTCCTCAATCCCGCTCGCCTGGTAACGAGCAACGCAGCATGTGGACCAGCGCAGCGGTCAAGGTCCCGGGATCCCGAAACTACATGGGTATAGAAAATCCGGCGATTGATGAGCTGGTTGACATCATCATCAAGGCCCGGACGCGCAAAGAACTAGTGAACGCCATTCAAGCGATGGACCGCATTCTAACCCAGCAGTTTTACATCGTTCCTCACTGGTATATCGGGTACGACCGCATGGTGTATTGGAACAAGTTTTCACATCCAAAAAACATCCCCACCGCCTCGAGCCGGCTGGCCCATTTTATGGAGTGGTGGTGGTATGATGAAGCCAAGGCGAAGAAATTGAAAAACGCCATGTCCTCTGGTAAATCGCTCAAGTAACTCCATCCAGAAAGCACTATGATTACTTACATCATCCGCCGCCTGTTGTTGATGTTTCCCACCCTGATCGGCATTCTAACGATCACGTTTATTGTTATTCAGTTTGTCCCCGGCGGTCCCATCGATCAAATGAAATCACTCCTGAGAGGTCATGCCGGTGTACTGGGAGAAGCCGGCGGCGGAGGTCTTGGAGGAGCCCAGGGTCTAAAGGCTCAGGAGATGGATCCAAAATATCTGGAGGAACTGAAAAAAACCTATCACCTGGACCGTCCGGTCTGGGAGCGTTACCTTCGTACCTTTATCTGGTATTCACCGAAGGACATGAGCCGCCCGTTCACCGAGCGCTTCTTCAACCGGGACAACTGGGACGGGTTTCTTCTATTTAAATTCGGCAACTCGTTTTACCGGAACAAATCGGTGCTGGAATTGATCATTGAGAAACTTCCTGTTTCGGCCTCCCTCGGCGTCATCAGTTTCTTTATGACCTATATCATCTGCATCACCCTGGGAGTTGCCAAGGCTGTAAAAAGCGGCTCCCGTTTCGATACCGCCTCCAGCATTATTGTATTGATCGGTTACAGCACACCGGGTTTTGTCCTGGCACTCCTGCTCATCGTTTTTTTTGGCCCGGGTGACCGCGCGATCGCTCACATGATACCCATTGCCGGACTCACCTCGGTGGGCACACCCGGTTATGAGGAGTGGACCTTCTGGCAAAAATTTGTCGATTACCTGCATCACCTCGCGGCGCCATTGACCTGTTACGTCATCGGCGGTTTTGCAACCCTCACCATGTTGACCAAAAATTCCATCATCGAAGAGATGCGCAAACAATACGTGCTCACCGCACGGGCCAAAGGGTTGACCGAAAACACCATCCTTTACAAACATATTTTAAAAAACTCATTGATTCCCCTGATCACCGGTTTTCCAATCGCTTTTCTAACCATGTTCTTTACCGGGTCGTTGTTGATCGAGCAGATTTTCACGTTGGACGGCTTGGGTCTCTTGTCTTATCAAGCGGTGATCCAGAGGGATTATCCCATCGTATTGGGCAGCCTGTTTATATTTGCCTTGCTGGCGCTAATTGGACAATTACTGACAGACATTTCGTACGTGATCATCGACCGCCGGATTTCATTTGAAGAATCGCAGGGATAGCAATATGAAGTTAAACAAAGACCTGCAGGTCAAATTTCAAAAATTCAAGAGCGACAAACGGGCCCGCTATAGCCTGATCGTATTAATGGCGGTTTTTTTCCTGACTCTACCCGCCGAGTTTCTATGTAATGTCCGTCCAATTCTTCTGGTGGTAGACAGCAAACTGCACTTCCCCATTCTGTTCACCTACAGCGAGCAGGACTTTGGCGGTCCATTACTCTCGGAACCCGATTACAAATCGGAGCGGTTTTTAAGAATTTTAAAAGGCGAATCGGCGGATGTTTCAGCGGATCTGGATATGAGTGATTTTGATGAGGGCAATGAACTGTCTCTGGGACTGGGGGATTTTGATGAAGAAGAGGAAGGGGTCTCATCCACCCCCCTGGTTTTGACTTTAGATGATTTCGAAGAAGATGAATCGCTCACTTCCATTCCAGAAACCCCAAAGGAAATTGCCCCGGATGTTCCCGCGACCCCGGCGGAAATTCGCGATTACTGGATGCTTTGGCCTCCGGTGCGATATGACTACAAGTACATCCCCAGCACCAGCAAGACCGGCCGAGTTGCCCTCGCGGCCCCTTACGAAACACCATCTCCCGATAAAAGCCGGATAATCCCCTCGTCCTGGCAGGACGGACATTATCTGGGAACCGACGACCGCGGTCGCGATGTACTGGCGCGTTTGATTTACGGTTTTCGCATTTCCATGATTTTTGGCCTGTCCCTCGCAGTAACGGGCACACTCCTTGGATGTCTGCTGGGCGGCATACAGGGATTTTTCGGCGGATGGGTCGACCTGATCGGCCAACGCTTGACCGAAATCTGGGGGTCCATTCCACGCCTGTATATTCTGATTATCCTAAGCGCCCTGCTCACACCTTCGGCTTGGCTGTTGTTCGGGATTTTAAACCTGACGGCCTGGATGGGAATGGCCGCCTATATCCGTGCCGAGTTTTTAAAGGGACGCAATCTCGAGTATGTCAAAGCCGCCAAGGCGCTGGGAGTCTCCAATTTCCGCATCATGGGAAAACATATCCTGCCGAATTCCCTGACGCCGGTGATCACTTTTTTTCCGTTTGAAGTGACCGCCGGCATTCTGGCCCTGGTGAGTCTTGATTTTCTTAATCTGGGGGTTCCCAGTCCCGCCCCGAGCATCGGCGAATTGTTGTCACAGGGCAAAACCAATCTTCAAGCGATCTGGATATTGGTGCCCACTTTTGTCGTGTTGACCGGAGCCTTGACCCTGCTGACCTTTGTCGGCGACGGCATCCGCAATGCCTTTGATCCGAGAAAGGCGGCCAACTGAATGTTGCTCGAAGTCGATAATTTAAGAACTTATTTCCGAGTGGGACTGACTCAGGTTGCGAAAGCCGTCGATGGTCTTTCCTTTCAATTGGACCAGGGGAAAACCCTGGCACTGGTGGGGGAATCCGGGTGCGGCAAGTCGCAGACGGCTTTTTCCATCATCCGTCTCATTGCCGAAAACGGGTATCATCCTTCCGGCAAGATTCTGTTCGACCGGGAAAACCTTTCCGAAAAATCTGAAGAGGAAATGCGCCGGATTCGCGGCAACGACATTGCCATGATTTTCCAGGAACCGATGACCTCGCTCAATCCTCTCTACCGAATCGGGAATCAATTGGAGGAACCGCTTCGCATGCACCGCATGCTGCAAACAGGTCCTGCCCGGCAACGTGCGATTGAGTTGCTGGATCATGTCGGTATCCCCGACCCTGACAAGCGCATCGACGATTATCCGCATCAATTGTCCGGCGGCATGAAGCAAAGAGTCATGATCGCCATGGCCCTGGCTTGTGAACCCAAACTGCTGATCGCGGACGAACCCACCACGGCGCTGGACGTGACGATTCAGGCCCAAGTGCTGCGATTGATGGCGGACCTTCAAAAAGAAACGGGCATGGCAATTTTGTTAATTACCCACGACATGGGCATCGTCAACCAAATGGCGGACGATGTCTCTATCATGTACGCCGGGAAAATCGTGGAGCAGGGAAGCCGCGAACAGATTTTCGGAAACATGATGCACCCGTACACCCGACGGCTGTTTGAATCCATTCCCAAACCCGGCGACGAATCGTATGAACTCAACACCATTCCCGGACTGGTACCACCTGCAACTGACTACGGTGAAGGGTGCCTGTTCGCCGACCGGTGCGCCCACACGATGGATGTATGCCGCATCCATGATAGTAAAGTTCATTCAATTGAAAAGGGCCATTCGGTGCGCTGTCATTTGTTTGAAGACGGAATGACCCAGGCGGCCACACAGAAAGAGCCCAAGATCCCGGCCCCCAAAAAACCGATGGGAACGGAACCCTTGATTACCGTTCGGGGATTGAAAACCTGGTTCCCTGTACGCAAGGGAATTTTCCGGCGTATAGCCAACTATGTTAAAGCGGTTGATCGTGTGGACCTCGAATTGATCAAAGGTTCAACGGTCGCCCTGGTCGGAGAATCCGGTTGCGGTAAAACCACCTTGGGAGAATCGATCCTGCGACTCAACCGGGAAGTTCAAGGGACGGTCCAATTTCAACAAATTGACGTAATGAATCTGCAAACGAGCGAACTGAAGCAGATTCGGCGGCATATGCAGATCATCTTTCAGGATCCTTTTGGTTCTCTATCACCCCGTTTGAGAGTACGGGAAATCATCGGCGAAGGCTTGACGGTTCATTTTCCCGATCTGGATCCGGATGAAACCGATGAAAAAATCTCTAAAGTTCTAAGAGAGGTTGGGATGGATCCCTCTGTGGCGGATCGATACCCGCACGAGTTTTCCGGCGGCCAACGACAGCGCATCAGTATTGCCCGGGCATTGATTCTGGAACCGGAGTTTCTGGTACTCGATGAACCCACCAGCGCCCTGGATGTTTCAGTTCAGGCGCAAGTACTCAACCTGCTGAAGGAATTGCAGTCCAAACGCACTCTCACTTATCTGTTCATCACCCACAACCTGAATGTGGTTCAATATATTTCAGATGAAGTGGCCATCATGTACCTCGGGCGTATTGTGGAATACGCCGCCGCGAAGGAATTATTCAAAAACCCCAGGCATCCTTATACGCAATCGCTGCTCAAAGCCGTGCCCTCGCTGGGCGACCGCAAACCGTTTGAGCCTGTAATGGGGGATGTCCCTTCTCCGCTCGATCCACCTGCAGGATGCCACTTTCATCCCCGTTGCCCTATCTTAATGCAGGAACCGCAGGGGTCTCCGTTACACCAAAAATGCCGGAACGAGTATCCAGAAAAAAGATCCAAAGGAAACTCGTTTGTGGCGTGCCATGCAGTGGATTAGAACTGCACTTGGAGCATTACGGGCAATCAGTCCGACTTGCTGCCAACTAAAAAATAGAAAAGCAATGCGAATGCCGCGAGGAAGCCCAGGGCAATAAAAACCAGACACTGTAAATTCATATCACTCCTTCTAAACTTTTGCTCCGTTCTTTCGAATCGTTTATATTATATAAGTATCAGAATTTTATCAGTTTTTTCCATCATTGCCTCATTTCCTTCAGTCTAGGAAATAGGCCGCTCGGATACCACGGTCTGGATTAACGAACGATGCGCATCCTATACCCTTTTGCCAAACGATTCATTGCAGGGGAAGACCGGCAAACGGCGCTCAAAAACATCAAGTCCCTGTACGAGCAGGGCTTTCTTTGCACGGTGGATGTTCTAGGTGAAAGTGTGCACACAGAGGATCAGGCCGTTGCGGCAAAAAACGAATATTTGAATCTACTGAAAGACATCGAGACATTTCATCGTCCTGTTGACCTCTCGGCTAAAGTCAGCGCTTTGGGGATGGATATCAGCTACGACCTTTGTAAAAAAAACGTGGAAGAATTGATCGATGCGGTGCGCCACCACACTGTTCGATTCGATATGGAAGGGTCGGATTTGACCGAACGTACCTTAAAGCTGGGCCTTGAACTCCAGAAAAACCATCGAAACCTGGGAGTCGTATTGCAGGCCTACCTGCGCCGAACCGGGGAGGATGTTCAGTCGGTAATCAATCAGGGGGTTTCCACACGGCTATGTAAAGGCGCCTACAAGGAGCCGGAAACCATCGCATATCAATCCATGGATCAAATCCGTGAAAACTTTCTGAAGCAGGCTTTTCGTCTCTTGAAGGAAGGGCACCTGCCGGCCATCGCTACCCACGATGAAATCCTGATTGAACAAATCAGCCGCTTCATCGAAAAAGAAAATATTTCCCATGACTCCTTTTACTTTGAATTGCTTTACGGAGTCAGGCGAGACATCCAGCAGGCTCTCCTGGGCAAGGGGTATCAGGTTCGGATATACGTTCCTTACGGAAAGGCCTGGCTGCCTTACACACTGAGGCGCCTGGCGGAAAGAAAAGAAAACATACTCTTTGTCCTTAAGAGCCTCGTGCGGGAAACTTTTGGATTGGGCAAATTTTCAAAATCTTGAACAATTACAAGTTTACATGAAGCCACCCAAAAAAATACTCACCATCTACTATAAATTTAAGCCTGATGGCTTTTGCAAGCGATTCCGATTAATGATCGAGGCTTATTTGGAGAAAGGGTGTCAGGTTCATTACATAGCTGTAGAACCCTATCCTTTTGAGCATGAAAATCTGATTCCCCATATCATGCCCACTCCCATGAAGAGCCGCGAAAGCCTGGCCTTCTGGATTTATTTTTTCTCTATCTCACCCTGGCATCTGCTGTGGGTCGGTCTGAGACACCGGGTGGACCTGTTGTCGGTGGGTTCTCCCATATACGCCTGTCTCTCGGGAATTACTAAGTGGATCACCCGGGTTCCCTTAATCACTTTTATATTCATCACTCCCCATTCCGTTTCCCAATGGCGCTTCGACAATACCCTTTATGCAAAAACCGAAGCACTAATGGATAGATTAGGGCTCCGATGGTCTGACCTTCTACTGGCGAATTCATGGGGAGCGCAGGAGGCCTGGAAAAAAGTTTACCCTCATATCCCTATAGATGTTTTTCCCAATAATGTTGAGGAATATCCTTTCAACAAGCAGGAGCAGCGCGACAAAATTTTAAAGGAGTTTTCTCTCCCAGATGACCGGTTTTTGGTTTCAAATTCGGGTGTTCTACTCAAGCGTAAAAATCACGATTGCCTCATTCAGGCCATGACACATTTAAAAGGATCACGGGCAGTTTTATTCATTATAGGAGACGGGTTACGGCGTCAAGAACTTCAAGCCATGGCAGAAACCATGGGAGTGGCTGATCAAATTATATTTACAGGATACAGAAAAGATGTCACAGACCTGGTCCAAGGCACGGATGTTTTTGCATTTCCCTCATTCGCCGAAGGAATGGCGGAATCTTTGCTGGAAGCCACAACCTGCCAACTGCCTTGCCTGGTCAGCTCCATACCGGAAAATGTAAATGTTATTTCCGATGCCGAGCAACACTTCCCGGTAGACCAGCCGGCGGTATTGGCTGAAAAAATTGAGCGGCTGATGAACGACAAAGAGTATTACTCAAAACTGCTGAACGCCACGCAAAAAGAAAAAAAGCGATTTATCTTCGATTGGAAGGGCCGGTTTTATGAAAAGGTTCTATCCTCCCTCAAAAACGGCCAAAAGGATTGAATAGAATCCGCAAAGAAACTATATATTAGCTGCCCGCGCCTGTTGATCCGCACGGAATGAACTTCGCACCAGAGGACCGGATTCAACGTGATCAAACCCCAGGCTTTCGCCGATCTGCTTGTACTCAGCAAACACGTCCGGGTGAACATATTCCCTGACCCGGAGATGGGATCGTGAAGGCTGCAGGTACTGGCCGATAGACAGCATCCGGCACCCGGTTTGACGAAGATCGGTCATGGTTTGGATCACTTCCTCGCGGGTTTCACCATGGCCGAGCATCATACTGCTCTTGGTAACCATTCCAAACCGTTGGGCGGCAAGACTCAGAGTTTCCAGAGACCAATCATAACGACATTGCGGACGCACGCGTTTCTGTAAAGATTCTACCGTTTCGATGTTGTGCGCAAACACATCCGGCTGGGCGGTACAGACGGTTTCTACCAATGACGCGTCTGATTTAAAATCAGGCACCAAAACTTCTATCCCGAGCTCCGGGCACAAATCATGGATCTGCTGAAGAGTTTGCGCCCAATGACCGGTCCCACCATCCGGCAAGTCATCCCGGTCCACAGAAGTGATAACGACATAGTTCAGGCTCAGCCGAGAAAGCATTTCAGCAACCTGCCGGGGTTCGTTGACATCGGGAGGCAACAGTTGTCCGGTCGGAACATCGCAAAAGCGGCAAGCCCGGGAACAATGATCCCCCAAAATCATCAAAGTCAAAGTACCTTTTCCCCAGCATTCGCCGATATTGGGGCACGAAGCCGATTCGCATACAGTATGCAGTTGATGCTTCTTAACCAAAGAGCGCAGGTCGAAAAATTTATCTCCGGAGGGTAAAGACGTCTTTAACCAGTCAGGGAGCCGACTATGAGGATCGGGTGAGATCGGAGCTTTCTTTGATATCATTTTCCCGAACAGACCAGATGAATAAATAGTATAATAATTCGACAAATCGATTAGATGGACTTAAAACCCGCCCCTAAACGGGACGCAGGGGTTCCAACCACCGGAATTCTACCAGTATTCATGAAAATCATCCACCGCTATATTTTCACAGAAACACTTAAGGTTTTTGTTCTCTGCACCATGTTTCTGACCATGGTCATGTTTCTTGAAAAGGCAACTTTCATGACAGACCTTATTCTCAATCGTGGTTTAACAATGCTCGAAGTGTGCCAGATGGCATTGTTTATTTCACCGATTTTCTTGTCGATCACTATTCCGGTTAGCATCCTGATCGCATCAGCAGTGACTTTCAATCAGTTCTCGGCTGAAAATGAGTTCGTTGTCATGAAATCCTGTGGTTGGAGTTTTATGTATCTTCTCCGCCCAATTGTTATATTTTCGTTAATTGCCAGCATAGCGACAGCTTCTATTATTTTTTATGCGCTTCCCTTAGGCAACCAGGCCTTGAAGCAGATGATTTTTAATATCGTCAAATCTCGAGCCAACATCGATATCAAGCCCAACGTATTCAACCGCGATTTTGACAATATGGTGTTACTGGTCAAAGAAAAAAACGGTCAGAACAGTTTTAAAGATATTTTCATTGCGGATAGTTCATATAAGGGATCGACCAAAATCATTCTCTCCGAAGAGGGCTATATCATGAGTGATCCGGCGAATCTCAGAATCCAATTACAATTAAGAAACGGATCCATCCATGACCTTGCCAAACAGGGGGAGGACTATCAAATCATGAGGTTTGATCGATACGATTTGACTCTGGATATTCCAGGAACTGACGAAATGAAAAAAAAGCAGATCCTGAAACCCAGAGAGATGTCTATTTCTGAACTGAAAAGACGAATCAGAGAAAAAAGCAAAGTCAATCGCTCGGACAACCTGGAAAAGGTTGAAATAAGCAAACGATTCTCGATACCAGTAACCTGTATTCTTTTCGGTTTAATCGGAGTTCCTCTCGGCATTACTTCCAGACGCTCAGGAAAATCCGGAGGACTGATTTATGCTATTTTAATCGTCCTGATGTATTATGTTGGCCTGATTCTCCTTCAGAACTTCGGTCGTAGCGGATTAATCAACCCTTATTTCTCAATGTGGGTTCCAAACATTGTCTTGTTGATTGTTGCCATATACGTAGGATATAAAACCCAAAGAGAGATTCCATTTAGAACATTTAACAAAATTTATGGATGGTTTACCCTGATTTGGGAATATCTGCTGAAAAAATTCGGTCACGCCGAAATTCATTCAAAGACAAGCAACCATTCCAGAAACTCAGATTGAGGCCCTAAATGCTAACAGCCAAGGAAATCATGACCAAGGAGGTCATTACAGTTACAAAAGACACCCCCATCAAAACATTGGCAGATTTGTTCATTGAACACAAAGTCAATGGTTTTCCGGTGGTGGATGAGGACGATCAACTGATCGGGATTGTCACGGAAAAAAACTTGATCGAACAAAACAAGAACCTTCATATTCCTACCGTAATCGCCTTATTCGATGCTGTGATTTACCTGGAGAGCGGTAAAAAATTCGAAGAGGAAGTGAAGCGGTTCAATGCCACGCGCGTCAACGATATTTACACCTCGAAGGTGATAACGGTTTCTCCGGATACTGGTCTCGATGAAATCGGCTCCCTGATGGCCGACAAAAGCGTTCATTCAATTCCGGTTGTGGACGATAAAAAAATTGTGGGAATAATCGGTAAGCTGGATATCATCAAGGGTTTGGCGCAGGGTTGATCTTTTCGGAGATCAATTTGGGCTTTCATTTTTGAAAAAACTCAGATATAAGTGAGCTATAGGCGCGCTTTAGAAATCTCCCTATGAAAAACTAAGGAGGTGTCGCCATGTTCGAGCTAAAATCCTCTTTCATCAGACCAACCTGGCTGTTTCTTTTACTCTTTCTTTTTCCTCTATCCAGTTCCGAGGCCCAACCTTCTCTTAAACAGAAGACCATACCCGCTCATCGTGCCGCTGATTTTATTCATGCGGTCATAGAAACTGACCGGACCATTTATTCACAATACATTGTCGAGCGTCTGGGTGAAACAGTTTCCCTGAAAGCTTCTGAAAATTGGAAAAAGGCAAATACCCTCCCCCTGCCAGCTCAATTTTTGAACATGTCTTCAAAAATTGTAAACTCGAAAAACCTGGGAATCAAATACCGGCTGATAAGCTTATGGCCCATAAACAAAAAAAACGCGTCCAAAACCAGAGAGGAAAAAGAGGGATTAAAGAAAGTAGCGCTTAATCCGAATCAACCGCATGTATGGACTATCAGAAAGAGCGGTCAGGTTCATTTTAACGCGGTCTATCCGGATTTGGCGGTAACCAAAAGCTGCATTCGCTGCCACAACGCACATCCCAAAAGTCCCAAGAGGGATTTCAAGCGAAACGATGTCATGGGTGGCATTCATATTTCTTTTCCCATCTCAAGAATGGGAAAAGTTTCTCCGAAGAATGATTTAACGGTTGCGCCCGAAGTGGTGGCAGATTATGTCCACGCAATTTTGGAGGCGGATCGCACCGTTTATGCCAAATACATTGTCAATCGTCTTCAAAAAAAGAATATTATCTACGCTTCTGAAAATTGGTGGGAAGAAAACACCCTTTTGCTCCCGGCGCAGTTTCTGTTAAATGCTTCCGACTTGATCAAAAATATGCGCTTGGGTTTGGATTATAAGCTGGTCAGCCTATGGCCCATCAATCCGCACAACGGTGCCGCAAATAAATTTGAGCGTAACGGCCTGGAAAGCGTAGCGTCTCGACCCCTGCGCCCTTATATCGGCACCCTGCAAATTGGGAACCAGTCTTATTTTCAGGCGATCTATCCCGATATTGCTGTTACCCCGGCCTGCGTCACCTGTCACAACGCGCACCCCAAAAGTCCCAAGCGTGATTTTAAATTATTTGATGTGATTGGAGGAATTGTGGTCAGCGTGCCGACGAAATCCAATTAACGGGAGCTGCGGTATTTCAGGGAGTGCGATATAAATTCGCGGAATAGAGGATGTGCTTCCATTGGGGAAGATTTAAACTCCGGATGAAATTGTCCGGCCAGAAACCAGGGATGATCGGCCAGTTCGATGATCTCAACCAAATTGCCGCTGGGTGATATTCCGCTGATTTTCATTCCTGCTTCTTCCAATTGAAATCGATATTTATTGTTAAATTCGTATCGATGGCGATGCCGCTCATTGATTTCCCGGTCTCCATAAGCAGCAAAAGCAATGGATCCTTTCCGTAACTGACAGGGGTATTCGCCGAGCCTCATGGTTCCACCTTTGTTGCCATTCACTTCCTGATCCTGCATCAAGTCAATAATGGGATGTGGCGTGTCCGGCTTGAATTCGGCGCTGTCTGCATCCTCGAGCTTCGCTACACTACGGGCAAAATCAACCACTGCAGAATGCATACCCAGGCAAATTCCCAGGTAGGGTACTTTATTCTCACGCGCAAACCCCGCAGCCTTGATCTTACCTTCAAAACCGCGATCCCCAAATCCTCCCGGCACGAGGATTCCATCACATCCCCTCAAGAGTTCGGTGCCCCCCTCTTTTTCCAAATCCTCAGCCGACACCCATTTCATGTTGACCTTGACACGATTATTGACTCCGCCATGCACCAAGGCCTCCATCAGGCTTTTATAGGATTCTTTAAGCTCTACATATTTTCCGACAATCGCAATATCGACATCCCCCTCAGGCTTTTCAATATATTTATTGATCGTTTCCCATTGACTGAGATCGGGCTGCACACCTGACATGCCCAGCTTCTCAAGAATAATGCGACTCAATCCTTCATGATGCAAATTCAGCGGCACCTGATAAATCGACTTGGCATCCATGGCAGTGACAACCGCGTCCACATCCAGATTACAAAACAGGGAAATTTTACTTTTAATATCCTTGGAAACCTGCTGCTCGGTACGACAGAGAAGAACATCCGGTTGAATTCCGATCTCCCTGAGTTTCTGAACACTGTGTTGAGTCGGCTTGGTCTTCAGTTCATCGGCGGTTTTAATATAAGGCAGGAGGGTCAGGTGAACGTAAATAACATTCTTGGGATTGTTATCAAACCGAAACTGACGGATCGCTTCTAGAAAAGGCAGGCTTTCAATATCACCCACAGTACCCCCGATTTCACAAATCACCACATCCACGCCATCACTCACCGCCCGGATTCGTGATTTGATCTCATCAGTAATATGCGGGATCACTTGCACGGTTGACCCCAAAAACTCACCTCGTCGTTCTTTTTCGATAACGTCGTTATAGATTCGACCGGCAGTGACATTATTGATCTTACCCATACGAGCGTGGGTGAATCGCTCATAATGACCGAGATCCAAGTCCGTTTCAGCGCCATCATCGGTTACGTAAACCTCTCCATGCTGAAAGGGGTTCATCGTTCCCGGATCAACGTTAATATACGGATCCAGCTTCATCAGAGTGATTTTCAATCCTGAACATTCCAGGAGACTACCCAAAGAAGCCGCAGCAATCCCCTTACCCAGGGAAGACAAAACCCCTCCAGTAACGAAAATGTATTTCACTTTTCTATCACTATACCTCTTAGCCAAACCTGAACCTCGTTACCAGCCGTTAAAATCTAACTTGGATTCTGTTTTTCAAGAAACCGTTCTATTTTTTCCAGGTCTTCAACCCGATCAACACCCATGGATAGTTTTTCAGTAACCTCTACTTGAATAGGATATCCATGCTCAAGAATTCGAAGTTGTTCCAACTGTTCCAACTGCTCGATGGGCGTGGGGCTCATGCGGGTGTATTCCAGCAAAAACGATCGGGTATAGGCGTAAAGCCCAATATGCTTGAAAACCCGTTTCGCGCTTTCTATTTTGACTTTGGAAACATTCTCCCCGATCTTCCACTCGTCACGATGAAAGGGAATTGCTGACCGGGAGAAATAAAGCGCTCTTCCCTTTTGATCAGCCACTACTTTGACCACATTGGGATCGGTGATTTCATCCGATTCATGAACAGGCATCATCAGCGTCGCTACGTTCAGAGTGGGGTTCCTATCGAGACAGCCAACCACCTGATCAATATTTTCAGGAGGAATAAGAGGCTCATCTCCCTGAATATTGACTACAATATCACAATTCATCCCGGATGCCACCTCCGCAATACGGTCTGACCCACTAACATGGTCCTGAGAGGTCATAACCGCTTTACCGCCGAATCCGATCACAGCATCCAAAATCCGATCATCATCCGTCGCCACAATAACTTCGGAAATTCGGGAAGCCTTTCGGGCCTGCTCAACAACCCATTGGATCATGGGCTTATTTTTGATTTGGGCCAGAGGCTTGCCGGGAAAACGGGTTGATGCCCAACGGGCGGGGATAATTGCAACTACTCTGGACTCAGTAGGCATTCGGAGTTACTTGATTTCCATCAACTGCTTTTCGATCTTCTGACGGACCTCAGAAGGAGGATTGCTTTTCAACGCTACTTCCAGAGCATCTAAAGCTCTTCCCGTATCGCCTTTCTTCTGATAGCTGACCCCCAGCATGTAACGCGCATCATGGACTTTGTTGCCGTCCGGAAATTGGGTCAGTACCGTTTGAAATTGCTTGATGGCATCATCATGCATTTCCAGTTTCAAATAATTGCTGCCGATCCAAAAAACAATATTATCCTTAAGACTCTCCGGAGGATTGTTCAGGCCTACCTCCTGAAACAGCAGAATGGATTCATCATACTTGCCGGCCCTATACGCGGCCAATGCTCGATCATATTCTTTAGGTGTTCGGGAGCGTTTCAAGTGCCGTCTTGTGGTCGAAGATTTACGCGCTACTTGGGTCCGCTTCGAAGAAACGCCGGATTTTTTGAGAGTAGGCGCTTTTTTAAGAGTTGCAATCTCCTGGTTCAACCTGGTGATTTCCGCTTTCAGGGTTTGAATCTCTGCATCGACCTTTGGAGACCCGGCTCCGGTAGACAGGGAGGCATCCACCTGCTCCTGAGTCGCAGCCAGACGCGGCTCCAGATTGCTTACGATTTTCTGAAGCTCCTGCACTCGAAACAGTAACTCTTCCTGCTGGCTCTGAAGAGCCGCAACATCCACTTTGAGCTCTTCTTTATCCACTTTCTGATCCACACTGGCGAAACCACCGCCACCACCAAAGGTACTGCTTTCCGGTTTCATAGTTTCAGCCGGCTGAGGTCTCGCTCTAGGTCTGGGTGCAGGCCTGGGAGTCGGTTGAGCTTTCTGTTCATCTTCAAAAAAGAGGTCTTCTTCGTCCGGGGAAATAGGAAAAGGGTCTGATTCAATATTTTTTTCCGGTCTGGATTGGGCCACCTGGTTGTCGTCTTTGAAAAAATCGTCTTCCTCTTTCTGCGCTTGACCTTTTTGGTCTGAAGGCGCATCTTTAAACTCGGACTCGAATTCGCTCCCGAAATCCTCTTCAAAAAATAAATCCTCGTCTTGCTCTTCATCATTGACCCAAGGCAAATAACTGCACCCCGAGAGAGCCAGCGAAGCGATGAAAATGGATACGGATACAAACTTGCAACTACTCTTTAAAAACGACATGACTTCCCCCAGAATTTGGAAAAGGACCTTCTGTTTTAACCCCGTCCGAAACTACGAATTTTGTTGCCTTATCGGCAAAATCTCCAAAATTGTAACAATTAATGCAGATTTATACAATCACTTGGGTGTGGGCTCTGCAGAAAATCCGGTTTTTGAGCGAATTTCTAAAACCGCCTTCTCCAGAGCACCCACTACTCGCTCCACTTCTTCCGGATGATTCCCACGGCCCAGGCTGACTCTAATAGTTCGGGTCATTTCCTGCTCCGGAACCCTCATGGCGCCCAGCACTTCCGAAGGCAAAATCGATCCTGAACTGCAGGCCGTTCCGGTGGAGACAAAAATACCCGCCAAATCCAAATGAATCATTAAAGTCTGTCCATCGACCCCTTCGAATCCCAAATAAAGGGTATTGGGAAGATAAAAATCTGGATGACCGTAAAATTTCGCACCAGGGATACGGGATTCAATTTGACGGCGCAGATCATTGCGAAGCAGTAAAACATGGGACCGGTCGGACTCTAGACGGGACCGGGCGATTTCCGCGGCCTTTCCCAAACCCACGATGCCCGGAACATTTTCTGTTCCTCCCCTTCTTTTCTTTTCCTGACCACCGCCAGAAAGCAAGGGAACCAATGGCAATGTCCCCCGGCGAATGTAAAGAGCTCCCACTCCCTTGGGGCCGTACATCTTGTGCGCCGAAAGAGATAGTAAATCGACAGGCAGGCTTTGAGTATCCACTTCGATTTTCCCTACGGTTTGGACGGCATCGGTATGAAACAACACACCCCGGTCTCTGGCCAGTGCTCCAATTTGCTCGATGGGTTGTAAGGTCCCTACTTCGCTGTTGCCATGCTGGAGGGATATCAAAAGTGTTTCATCGGTAATCATGTCAGCCAACGCGGCACAATCGATTCGCCCATAACCATCTACCGGAACGTAGTCGATGACAAAACCCTCTTTCCGCAATTCTTCACAGGTGTTTAAAACCGCCGGATGCTCCACGCGGCTGGTGATGATTCGATTCCCCTTATTCTTGAGAGCCCGGGCAGTTCCGGTAATCGCCAGATTATCTGACTCCGTTCCTCCGCTGGTGAACGTAATCTCGGCGGGGTGCGCCCCGATCAATGCAGCAACCTGCTCGCGGGCCAGATCCAAACAAACGCGGGCCGCCCGACCCAGAGCATGAACGCTGGAGGGGTTGCCAAATGTTTCCCGGAAATTGGGAAGCATGGCTTCCAACACTGCATCGTCCACAGGAGTGGTGGCATTATGATCCAAATATATCTGCCGCATAATTCTTTTCAAAAACGGGTTATTCCAAACCGGAAGGAATAAAGATCAATTGTCGTTGGAGGCTTTTTTCATGCCGGTCTTTTTGAGAGGAACCGGCTCAGGGGGTGGGGGCGTGGCCTCTTCCGTAGAATCCAATTCCACCGCATCTTTAAGTAAACGAATATCTTTTTCCATTTGCGGAAGGCGATCCAAAACCACTTCGATGGCTTGCGCCATGGGATCGGAAAACGTCTCTTCGAGGTCTTCGAAATCGGCCGAAACTCCGGAAAAGACAACGCGTCCCGGAACTCCGATAACGGTGGAGTATTCGGGCACCGATTGCACCACCACCGACCCGGATCCTATTTTGCTGTTGTTGCCGACCGTTACCGGTCCCAGTACCTGCGCACCGGCGCCAATAACGACGTTGTCGCGAATGGTCGGGTGCCGCTTGCCTTTTTTCATGCTGAGTCCGCCCAGAGTAGCGCCATGATACATAAAAACGTTATCGCCGATCTCCGACGTTTCCCCGATCACCACACCCATGCCATGGTCGATAAAAAACCTTCGACCAATTTTCGCAGCGGGATGAATTTCAATCCCGGTCAGCCATCGAACCAAATACGACAACAGCCGGGCAATCAACTTCATCTTATGATTCCAGAGCCAATGGTTGAAACGGTAGGCGATCAAAGCATGCACACCGGGGTAACAGATCAAGACCTCCCAGAAATGGCGGGCGGCCGGGTCCTTTTTCATGGCTTCGTTAATATCTTCTTTTAATTGCTCAAACATCGCTTCTAAATCTCAAATAATTGGGAAGTGCTTGTAGAATTGTATTATATCCCTCCAGCGGGGGCAATGGGCAATAAAAAACCCAGAAAAACGCGTTCTGGGGCAATAAATGGAATATAAGGCTTCAAGGAGTGTTCTTCAGGAGGTTTCAGGGTTGAGCTCAGTATCGACCTCTGATTCGATGTAATCCTTGAGCGCCTCTTCCTGAGTTTCCCGGTCGGCGGTGCGGTAGACACGAATGGTCTCAAACTGACTCCCCTGCTGTACGCGAATGAGAGACATGCGCATTAACTCCAGGAGTGCCAGGAAAGTCACGATAACCTCCTGTTTGGACAGACTCTCGGCAAACAAAGACTCAAATGTAACGCTTTCATGTTCGTTCAGAGTGTCCAACACTCGATTGACCCGCTCGGATACGGACAGGGTCGTGATCTTGATTTCGATATCTTCTTTAAAAGTCCTGCGGCTCAGGACCTGCTTGAAGGCGCTGAACAAATCGAACACCGTGGCGTCGACAACCACTTCCTCCTCCCCTTCTTCAACCTGGATTTCACCACCGCGTGAAAACAGTTGCTGTCGCTCATATTCCAGGTCACGGAGGTTTCCGGCAGCGCTTTTGTACCGCTGGTATTCCAGAAGCCTGCGGGTCAATTCGTCTCTCGGATCAACGCCGTCTTCGCCGTCCTCGTCTTCACCATGAGAAGGCAGGAGCATTTTCGACTTGAGACGGGTAAGCTCAGCGGCCATCACCAGATATTCGCCGGCAACTTCCAAGTTCAGTTCACTCATCAGTTCCATATAAGCCAGATACTGACGAGAGATTTCAGCGACGGGGATATCGTTAATATCCATTTTCTGCTCCTTGATCAAATGCAGAAGCAGATCAAGCGGTCCTTCAAATATGTCGAGTTTGAGTTGATACGCCATGGGCGGGTTCCACAAGGAGGGTTTCAAAAGCGTTGCTGCGAGCAATGTACCATCAATCCACTATCACGCCAACCCCTTTATAAATCTCCCCAGCGGTGCTGGAGGAGAGACAGGATAATCAGTGAAACCGAGTCGGCTTTCAGCAGCCGCGGGCCCAGGGACACGGTTTGAAATTCCTGCTCTTTTAGAAAGCTGATCTCTTCCGCAGCCCAACCGCCTTCCGGTCCGGTAAGACAAGCGATGGAAGATACTGAGTCCGGAGCGGATACATCTTGCAACCGGGTCGTGTTCTCACCTTCCCAGAAAACCAGTTTCAGGTCGCAGTCAGCCGATTGCTGACAAAACGCCTCCAGAGACAAAACCGATGGATTGACTTGAGGAATTCGGGATCGCCCGCATTGTTTGGAGGCTTCCTCGGCGATGCGCTGCCAGCGCTGGGTCCGGTAGCGTTCAGCCTCTTTTGCTAGACGCGCCACACAACGCTGGGTTCGGAGAGCCCCTATGGAATGAACTCCCAACTCCGTAGCCTTCCTCACCAAGAGGTCAAAGGCATTGCCTTTGATCAAAGCCTGCCCCATCCAAATATTCACCGGAGATTCGGTTTCCATTTCGATTCTGGATAGAATTTCTCCTCGAACGCAATCTCGATCCACTTCCGCAAGGACAACCTCATACTGAAACCCCTGAGGATCGATCACTTCGATCCGATCACCGGGTTTCATTCTTAGAACCGTGCGGATGTGATTCACATCCGATCCCTTAAGAGTCACCGCATTTTCGGAAAATCCTTCTGAAGTAACGAAGAAGCGGGGCATAGCGATCAGGATTGGGAGGAAAGCGTTAAAAGTTCCGTTGTGGTTTTGATTTCGTAATCTGGATTCACATCCGAGGGCAAGGCCTTTCCTTTCCTATTCAACCAAGCGGTAGACATGCCCACACTTTGTGCGCCGACAACATCCGCATTCAAGTTGTCCCCGACAAATAAAACTTCCGATGGATCCAACTTCAATCGCGACAGGGCCAGTTGAAAAATGGAAGGGTGTGGTTTGCGGTAGGGAACTTCCGAGGAATAGATGGAAAATTCGAAATAAGGATCCAATCCCATCAACTTTTGTTCATAATCTTTCATAAAACCGGGATTGGTGGTATTGGAAATGATCCCCATGCGTATTCCGGCTTTTTGAAATGCGGTAAGCGTCTCGATCATCTCCGGATAAACTTTCCGGTAGGAATAAATTTGATCATAGTAAATTTTCAACAAGTCCTCGAAACGGGCTTTTCCGTTCAGATGGATATTATTCTGCATCAGGAGAAAATTGAGCACATGATCGAACCGGGCCTCCCGGTGAGTGGGCCGGGAAATCTCGATCATTCCGAAAAACAACCGGTGATACGTGTCATACCACTGCTGAAAACCGGGAAGGATGAATCCCTGCCCCTCAAGATGATCATATACCTTCTTTAAGGCTGTCCGGTCTTCTTCATTAACCAGATCGACCAGAGTGTAGGCCCAGTCGAACAATACCGCTTTATATGGAAAATTCATGCAATCCCATCATTTTCATACCTGTAACATTTACATTGCACTCCCTATGAAAAACCTTAATAAATGCTTTGATTTTTAGCAACTAAATAATTGTCCTCTCGAGAAGTCCTTTACTACATTCTTACAATACTTTAACCTGAATAACATATGAGCTTAAAATATGCCGTCTTAGGTGCCGGAAGACAGGGAGTAGCCGCCGCTTACGATCTCGCTCGTCTGGGAGATGCGAAAGAGGTCCGCCTATTCGATCTTGACGCGGATGCCGCGACTCAAGGGGCGGAGAAAGTCAACAAACTCCTCCAAACCCAAATCGTCCAGGGCCAGGCACTGGACGTCAGCAACCATGCGGCACTCGTTTCCGCCCTCAGAGGCGTTCATTCAACCATCAGTGCTGTTCCCTACAAACTCAATCTAAAGATTACCGAAGCGGCGATTGAAGCCCGCTCCAATATCTGCGATCTGGGCGGACACACCGAAACCGTCCGCCAACAATTGGCAATGGGGGATAAAGCGAAAGCCGTGGGCACCACCATCACACCGGATTGTGGCATGGGTCCCGGCCTCAACATCAATATGGGTGTCCGGGCCATGGATTATCTGGATGAGCCGGAAGATGTTTATATCTGGGATGGTGGTCTTCCGCAAAACCCGCAAGAGCCCTGGAACTACTACCTCACCTTCAATGTCAACGGACTGATCAACGAATACTACGGCGATGCCTGGTTTTTGCGGGGAGGAAAACCCACTCCGATACCCTGCCTGACGGAAATCGAAACTTTGGATTTTCCCCAGCCCTTGGGAGTGATGGAGGCCGCGGTAACCTCTGGAGGCCTTTCCACGGCACCGTGGACTTTCCAGAACAAGCTTCGCCGGATGGAAAACAAAACCCTGCGCTATCCCGGCCACTGGGATCAGTTCAAGGCGTTTCAGAGCCTGGGATTGTTTGAATTGGAAGAAAGAAAGATCAACGGTCACAGTTTCGTGCCGCGGGAATTGCTTAACGATCTGCTGACCCCGAAACTCACTCCGGAACCGCCGGTCTACGATCTCTGCCTCATTCGTGCCCAGGCGGTCGGACGCCTGAACGGGTCGCATTCCTCCTGCACTCTCGACTTTCTGGAGACCTACGATATCAAAACCGGGTTCACCGCCATGGAGCAAATCACCGGCTGGCACGCATCCATCGTCGCCATCATCGCCGCCCAGGACAAACTTCCCAAGGGAGCCGTACCGGTAGAGCTGGCACTGAGGGGAAAAATGTTCGACCAGGAAATCACCCGCCGCGGATGGGAACTGAAGCGGGAAATCTTTACGAGCCCGGCTGTTTCATAGTCTTACGTAACTCCTTAAGTTCCTTCCCAGAAATACCCAAAAAATAAAGAATTAATTCTAGGTTATAAATGCTGATCGAGGCTTGGGCGTGTTGCTGGACGATGGGTTTGGCGTTGAAGGCAATCCCCAAACCAGCCTTGGCGAGCATGTGGATATCGTTGGCGCCATCTCCCACCGCCACGACCTGCTGCAGGGAAAATCCCTCCTGCTCAGCCAGCGAGGCAAGTATCTCTCCCTTGGCCGGAGCGTCGATGATATCTCCTTCCACCTTGCCGGTGACTTTTCCATATTTAATCTGCAGTTGATTGGCAAAACCATAATCCAACTGGTACTTTTCCTTGAGTCTGGAGATGAAGAACTGAAACCCGCCGCTGATGATCGCGATTTTGTAGTTCAAATGCTGCAGGATACGTACCAGCTCCTCCGCACCCGGAGTCAAGGGAAGATTATCGTAAACCTGCTCCAGTTGAGCGACCTTGAGTCCCTTCAACAGCGCCACTCGCTGTTTGAGAGCTGTGGTGAACTTGATTTTCCCATCCATGGCCCTATCGGTAATTTTCGCTAATTTGTCCCCCACGCCCGCGAGCTTGCCCAGTTCATCAATCACTTCGCATTGCAGAAAGGTCATATCGGCATCCAGCACGATCAATCGCTTGTTGCGGCGGAACAGGGTGTCCTCCTGGACCGCAATATCGACTTCAAAATGCTCCTTGTATTGCAATAAGGCGGTCAGAATATCGACATTGGTCATTACCTGTTTGGCCCCGATCACGATTTCAATAACGTGGTGGTCCTCATAATCCAGCTGCTCGATGCGCACAATGTTGATATCCAGGTCCGCCAGAATACGGGTGAGCTCCTGGAGAGCAATCGGCCCGATCTCCTTACCCAGGATAGTAACCACCAATCGGTGTTTGTAGGGCGCTTCGGGACGATGCTCCCGATCCCACAGGTAAACGGTTGCCCTCATCCCGGTTTCGGCCTCATAGTTCTTCAGTTCCTGTTGAAGGTCCTCCAGTACGATTGGATCACCACACTCCAGCAAAATGGACAAGTTCAAAAGTCCGTTAAAAACGAACTGTTTGATGTCGACCACCAGACATTCGTGGCGCACGAGAGTAGCCAGCGCTTCGGCCAAAATACCCGGCCGGTCCGACCCGGCAATATGAACATGAACTTGTAAAGTAGGAGAATCCATGAATTAGAACTGGGGCCAGCGTGACGCTGGATTCAAAGTTCCCGAAAGTAATTTTACATTTTCGCTACAACCCCTCAGCCAAATTTGCTCCGGGCCTTGCCCGGTTAGAACTGGGGATTGTAACGCCAGCCTTCGCGTTTTCTACAGGTCCAGCCTTCGTTAACCTGAAACGTGGAGAGACCGTCCAATGTCTGCGACTCGAACAATGCAATAACTCCGGGTCCATCAATTGGGTTGTGCTTCAGGTGCAGGCGCTTCAGTTTAGGAAGGCACTTCGATTGGGCCAGCTTCTTTAGACCGGCATCGGTAATGCCGTTTTTGTTGAGGTTGAGGTATTGAACGTTTTCCAAAAGCTCGCACTCCGCCAGTTCAGCGAGTCCTGTGTCGCCCAGCTGATTATCGTCCAGGTCCAGCCAACTCACTTCCTTCATGCGCGGTGCCTGCCAGAGCAGCCTGGCTTCTTCAACCGTCAATCCCAATCCGCTCAACATGGCCTGATTGCCGCGCAACCTTCCCTCAAAAATCGATTCAACATCCGTAAATTCTGCTCTTTGTGTCATTATTGATTGTCTTACCTGAAAGGAAGGTTCCAAAAAGGGGGGATTGTATCAATAATTCTCAATCTTTTGGAGCAATACTTTTTTTAATACCCTTACAAGCACAAAAAGCTCCACCCTGACGTCAATTTCATCAATTGTGGGATTCCATTTCCGGGTCGCATTCTTCTTCGGTCCGTGAGAACTGTGGATTCTATTCAGAATTTTCTTCCACAGAACCTTTACAGTTTTCAAGGCAAACGGACCATTCTTTATTGCATTGCAAAATGAAAGATTCTCTATCAAGGTTGTCTGATTGATGCTCCTGAATCCTATTATCGAATCTATTTGCACATGCAACATATTGGGAGGCACAACCAGAAGTACAATAATCGCAGGATTCCTTTTCCGAATCGCAGTCTGCCTTATATTTGATAGAAGGCGCACTTGTTTTTCCTCCTCCTGGGAAGATGATGCGAGTCAGGTATGGAAAGCAGTCCATCCGAAAAACCATCATTGGAATAAAGCATATACAAAAATCAATCAAAACGACTGGCACAAAAAATATACCGGAAAGAATGATTTTCAACCAGTTCCCACCCGCCGGTAACTCATCTAACTTACCTGCAATCTCAATTACTTCTTCATCCGTGAGACTGTTGATGCGAACCGTTGCCTCTACTTTGGAGATACCGTACTTCTCCAATTCACCTATCACTTCTTGACGGTCCAACAGGTCGAGTAAACGTTGCCGGTCGGTTTGGGTATCTGTTTGGAATTGGAGGGAGGATTCGGTTGTTATTGTCTCCGCGTAGCCGAAAGAGGAGAACCAACACAAGTGAAGTATGGCAAAGATGAGAATGCGACTAATAATTTTCACATTCGTTCTCCTGTCAATAACGACTCAATTAAACTTTTATAATCCCCATCTTACAAGCGAAAAAACCCCACACCGGGTCCACCCAGGCGGGGCGATAATTTACCGACTGTTTGAAAAAATTAACTCATTGTTTTGCTAATAGTTAGGCGTCCGGTACATATCAATTGTTTGTGACCTTGAGGCATATGCTTTTCAAAAATAAATCTGTGGATATTGAGGACTATTAAGCTCATTTAGTTTTATCGATTTTAGGCTTCCAATCCCCGGCCCGTTTTTGTGCTTCCGCAATTTGTTCCGGGGTCATAACCTTTTCTATCTCATCTCTATTTTTGCGGCCGGCTGCTATTCCCTTTGATCCGGCAAGGCTGAACCATTTGTGAGCTTCCACATAATCCTGTGGAACATCTTGACCTTGAGAATATTTCACACCGAGATTATTTTGTGCCGAACCATGCCCCTGCTCAGCCGCTTTCCGATACCAATTCACTGCTTCCAGATGATTCTGCGGAACACCCTTTCCATTTGCATACATCTCACCCAGTTTGAATTGAGCGTAGGCTTTTCCCTGCTCTGCTTCCCGGCGAAGTAGCATCACCGCACGATCATTTTTCTGCTCGTTTGCCTTTTGGGCCCATTTTTGAGCTTCGGCCTCATCCTTCGCCACACCCCGGCCTTGATGATACATCTTGAACAACTGTTCCGAGGCGCGAAACTCACCCTGCTCCGATGCCTTGCGGTACCACTTCGCAGCCTGTACATAGTCCTGAGACACACCCCAGCCCAATTCATACAATTCACCCAATTGCAATTGGGCCATTGCGTGACCCTGATCAGCCAATGAATGGAATGTTTTGAAAGCGGCCCAGTAATCCTTTTGAAGGTAGGCATCCATTCCATCCTGAAAACTATGTTTCTTTACCTCCTTCCCCTCTAAATCCTCCAACTGCCTGAGTAACTCAGTGGCATTTTGATCAGGCAAGTCATCTGCATAAACAGGAGTAACGATCAAAAGAAACAGTATGGGATGGATAAAGCGAATTAATTTCTTCATTGGACACCTCGAATAGAAAAAATCAAGGGCTGCATATAATAAGGTTCACAAATGTTTTTAGGGACCACCATTTTAATATATAAACCTGAGAACCTTCGTATCGATTATTTGTCATCCCGGGGCACATATTTTTTACCCTTCAACTCTGAAGGAAGGTATTCCTGCTCCACATGGTGCTCCGGATAATCATGGGGATATTTGTAGTCGGTACCATAACCATATTTTTTAGCGTCCTTATAGTGGGCATCCTTGAGATGATCGGGAACCGGAAACGACTGCCCTTTCTTTTCGATGTCACTCATCGCCGAATCAATGGCGCAAATAGCCGAGTTATCTTTCGGCGCCCGGGCGACATAGATCACCGCCTGCGCCAACGGGATTCTCGCTTCGGGTAGCCCAATACGCTCCACTGCATCCGCTGCTGCATTGGCAATCACCAGCGCCATGGGATCAGCCAACCCCACATCCTCCGCCGCTGTAACTACCAGACGGCGTGCGATGAATCGGGGGTCCTCGCCTCCGGCAATCATTTTGGCCAGCCAGTAAATGGCGGCGTCGGCATCCGACCCCCGCATGCTTTTTTGAAACGCCGAAGCGTGATCGTAGTGCTCGGTCCCGCCTTTGTCATACAAAACAGCCGTGCGCTGGATGATCCCCTCAATCACCGACAATCCCACCGGTGGAGGATTTTCTGTTTTCAGTTCTTTTTGATACGTTGCCGCCGCTTCCAACACGTTGAGGGCACGGCGGGCATCGCCATTGGCATGGCTGATGATCAAATCCAGTGCCGCATCATCAAAGGCAATCGGCACGGCACCGAGACCTCGAGTCTCGTCCTTTAATGCACGTTCGATGATGTGACGAATGTGATCGGCGGTAAGGTATCCCAGACGAAATACCTGGCACCGGGAACGCAACGCAGGAATCACCTCAAAGGAAGGATTTTCGGTGGTTGAACCGATGAGGCGAATTGTCCCGTTTTCGACATACGGCAGCACCGCGTCCTGCTGGGATTTGTTGAAACGGTGAATTTCGTCAATAAACAGAATCGTCCGGCGTTTGGATTGCGACCAGTTGCGTTTGGCGCGTTCGATGATTTTCCGGATATCCGCGACACCGGCGTTGACAGCGCTGATTTCATGAAATTCGCTTTGCGTGACCCGGGCCACAATGCGGGCGATGGTGGTTTTGCCAGCTCCCGGAGGTCCCCACAAGATAAAAGATAGACCGGCATCCTTTTCAATCAACCGGCGTAATGGACTTTTGTCGCCGATCAGGTGCTCGTGGCCAAGCAGGTCCTCCCAGGATTCCGGCCTTAAGCGATCGGCCAAAGGAGGCGGTGGGGCGTCCGTTGATTTTTCATATTCCGGGAATAACTCCATCATGCCTTTTTTATATCAAACAATGGCGGAATCCCCAAGAATTCTAAAAATCCCTTATTTTTAGAGCGCGGATTCCCCGTCGCATGGGTTCGATGGCAACATATAGGGAAAGGATGATGATAAGAATGTAAAATCCCATGGGCTCCATATCCATCGCTCCTCCTGCAAATTTATGCTTGAAGTGGAGGTACATGGGACGCGCTCCCAAGACCAGCACCACTCCTATATAGATCAGGCTGGAAATGATAAAAAGAATACTGCCCGTTCCACTGGAAATTTCCGAAACATTTTCATAGTCAAACTTGGGGTACATGGCGCCCATTCCCACTGCCATTCCCACGACGCCGATTGTTATAAACAAAACACCGATAACGGAAACCCGCATGACATAGGCGTCCACCTGAAGGAGAAGGTTAGAAATAATCACCAGGAATTCGCCGATGAGCAAAAGCGGGGGAAAGTACATCAAAAACTTACCGATCAGAAAATTTTCCATTCGCAGCGGCGAGGTGTAAACCGTCCACATCTTATTGCCTTCCAGGCTGGTCGTACAGAACACAAACCGGGAAGCAAGAGCCGAAAGAACAAACCCGATCAAACCCACATTCAAAACGGAGATCACATTTTTCAAGACCAGGTTATCCAGGGGCAGGTTGACGATATTGAAAATATAAACCGCCACCAGGGCCGCCAGGATAAACAATTGCGACCAATAAGAAGGGTCCCGGGAAAATACGATCATATCTTTGTGGAACAAACCCTTCTGCTCCGGCGAGAAGGGCAACATCCTCAACCAAAAAGGTTTGTGGAGACCTTGCTTGCGTACTTTGTCCCGGGGAGCGCTTTTCACCTCCTGATAGGAACGCCAACTGGCGAAATAGATTTTCCGGCTGATCCACCAGAAAACTCCGCTCAACACCACGGCAGCCGCATACAGGTAAACCAATTGCCATAAGGCGGTGCCGATTTGATGCTCGGACCAACTGGAAACCCCGATGGTCATCCAACTGCTGGGATGAAAACCGAATTCCGGCATTTTGAGACTTTCAACGAAAGCCATGATCGCCTCGTCGGAAACTTCTTTATCAAAGAATTTTTCCGGCGATAAAAAACGGAAAAACATGATCATCCCGGCCAGAAAGAACAATCCCATAAAGGAGAGGATTTGATAGGCCTTGTCCGTCGGAAACAGCCTCATTAACGCCATAATCCCGATGATGCCTAATAGGGTTGGAATAATCACAAAAGGCGGTAAGCTTGCCAGAAGATAAAAATAATATCCCAAATCCACCTCGAAGTAATACCCGTAGGCCAGAAAGATCGGAAAGGCAAAAATCAGCACCACCCAGGATGCATTGATAAGGGTTTGGACAAAACGCACACGAATGATGGAATCCTTACTGATCGGCTGCGAGTGCAGGAAATCCAGGTCTGATGAAATATAGTAAATGGACAACGAAGCGATAATGGCGGAAAACAAAACCATCACGAACAGGGTGAGAAAGATCACATTGAGCAATTGGAAAATTAATTCTTCCCCAACTCTAAAAGGCAGTTCATCCAGATACCGGATCATCCGGTAAAAGAACGCATAGTTGGCAACAAAAAAGAGGCTTCCGAGGATACCGATCAAAACCCACCGGGTCCATTTATCGGGGGCCGGATGAGTAAAATGATTTTTTATAAACACCCATCGAACTCGAAAAAGCTTATAGGTGTCGTTCATCGCCAGCATGAAATCGACTCGCAAAAATACGGATGAGATTGGAAGTTTTCTATCTATTCAGGATAAAGGGTTTTCGCCCATTGGACACAAATAAAATCCATCCAGCGACGGTCGCCTAAAGCGTTGCGGGAACGGGAGATATAACCCATGTGACCGCCGAATTCCGGATTTATGAAATCGATCCGTTGGTTCATCCGCGCATTTTGGAAGGTTTCCGGAGGAATGAAAGGATCATCTTGGGAACAGAGAATGGTGGTGGGGACGGGGGTGTGTTCCAAAAACTGCTTGGCGCTGCATTCTTCATAATAGGCTTCCACATGAGGATAACCGAAAGCGGGAGCGGTATACGCCACGTCAAATTCCCAGATGGTGCTGGGAACTGTTGTGGGCCGAAAGGCATCGGGATGGCATTCCACCATCGCTTCCACCTGTCGGTTCATCAGGTTGAGGTAATATTTGTTAAAAGTTCCGGACCAGGGCCCCTCTGATATTTGCCGGCTGGCCACTTTGAGGTCGATGGGAGGATTCACCGCCAGAGCGGAATGAACGTTGGAAGGAATTACCCTGCCCTCCCCCAGATATTTCAGGAGAATGTTTCCTGTCAGAGAAAATCCCATCAGAAGCAATTTTCGATCCGGATACAGATCCACAATAAACTGGACCATCCGAGCAAAATCATCGCTCGAACCACCGTTCCAGAGCCGATCGCAAAGCCCGATACCGGGACCGCTGCCCCGATGATTCATCATAAAGACTCCAAAACCTTCATGGAAAAGCTTGGCGGATATCCGACGCATATAACCGGATTCACTGCATCCGCCCATGCCATGCCCCAAAAGCACAACGGGCGCAGAGGAATTTTTTGTTTTCAATTCATACATCAACAACAGATTTTTTTCGTCCAGCGGAATCCGATGCTGGATTCTTCCGGGAAGCTGAGGCTTGCCGGTAAATTGAGAACCGAAAATGGTTTGCGCAATCGGTCCCCGCACCAAAGGATGGGGATTAAAACTGTAATCAAAACCGGCCATAGGGATTGATGTGCGACCAAGATCGAATTGGCCCAAGATTATTAGCTATTTAAACGCGAAGAATTGAAATAAATGACTCGCGATCGTATCTATAGAAGGTGCGATATCACAGACAATAGATTACTTTTTTTTCGGGTGCCACGGCAACAAAAATGGCGTTTTCCCATATTTTAAAGGCTCTTGACTGGTCTCCCCCTAATTGATAGATTGACTTCATCGTCCTAAGGGAATTTTAACTTTATGTATATTTCCAATAAAATTGTCAAATGTGGCACGCTCTCCGTTGTTTTTTGGGCTGCATGGTTTGCGATCAGCACCCCCGTTACTTCCATTGCGGGGACTGCCGGGGAAGCTCTCCACCAAGCCAAAATTCTGAGCCAAAAGGGAGACTGGAATGGAGCAATTCTTGAATTTGAAAAAGCCCTGCAGGAAAAACCCGATGATTCCGTAGCTCAGGCCAATATGGGGGTAGCTCTCAGCCGGGTCAATCGTCACAAGGAAGCCCTTCTCGCATTCCAGAAGGCTTTGGAAATGGGCTATGACAGCGCCAATTTCCGGTACTTTCGCGGTCTTTCTCTCGCCAAAATCAACCTCCTGAAAGACGCTGCACAGGAAATCGAAACCGCTCTCAAAAAAGATTCACGTATGGTTCACGCCGATTACGATCTGGGACTGATTTACCATCAGCTGGGCAGGGATCAAAAGGCCCGCGATCAGGTCGACAAACTGTATAAAAGAAATTACAAACTGGCAAAGCAACTTCATGACCAGGTTCCGCTCGATTATAAAATCATGTCTGTCGACCAAGGGGGAACGCTGACCGGCCGCGTTAACCTGACCGGCTTGGTGCCTAAAGCGAGAGCGTTCCACCTGATTCACGCCCCGAATATCGAGTTCTGCTCCCGGATGTCGGACGGCAAGGGCCATCGGATTTTGTATGATTTTACCGTCTCGAAGAAAGGTGGATTGCAAGACACGATTATCGCTATCCAGGGTGTCAAAAAAGGGAAACCCTTTCCGCGCAAAATGCAATCTTTACAACTCAAGCGGTGCCACGTGGACAAATATGTGATCGGCATCAAGAACGGGGAAGACATTCTGATTGAAAATACCGATCCCATCAAACATGAAATTGCCACCTATGAAATTTACGGTTCCCACAGGAACCAGACCAGCAATAAAAGCGTCTTGGCGGTCAATTCGCAGGTCCGCTCCGCTTTCATAAAACCAGGTGCGCCAGAGTTTATATTGAAATGCAACTTGCACCCTTTTCTCCAAACCCGAGGCTATATTATCGACAACCCTTATTTTGTGATCAGTGATGCTGAAGGAAACTTCAATATTGAAAACATACCGCCCGGAACTTACGAAGTGACCGCCTGGCACCCCTTCGTTCCGATACAACGAGGAACCATCACGATCGAAGCGGGGAAAACGACACAATTCAATTTTACGTTCAGAGGAGAAGACGCTCGGCGAAAACTCTACCACGACGATACCAAGGGGTATCGATTCAATACCTGGTTTGACAGTAATGAAAAATTTTACGGTGGGCCCAGGATTGACGATCCGGTGGAAGTTCTACAACACTTTGACAACTCAGAACGCTACATTGGGGACTTAAAGCCCTTCTAGCCCTCTACCCCTCAATTCCACACTATTTAATCTATCCGAAGATATATTACTGGCTGGATTTGAGCACAATGGTTTTCAAATTGTGCAGACGTTGCGCTTTTTGAGCGGCGGCGCGTGCGCTGGCTTCGGTCTGGTATTTTCCTAAAAATACCCGGTACCAGGTGCCCTTCGCTTTAGATACCTCTACGCCTTTCACAAAAGCGGAATACCCTTTTTTCTGAAGCTTGGATTCCAAAGAGCGGGCATGACTTAACTTGCGGAAGGAACTGACTTGAATCAAGTAAGATTTACCGGAAGCCGATGACGGAGTCGCCGCCCGCTTGGCTGAACCCGCAGGGGCTACAGGAGGAGTCGCCGCTTTCTTGGGCTTCTCCTTCATCAGGGCATCCAGTTTATTAATGATATCCTCATAAGAAGAGGAAGATTTCTCTGAACCTTCATCCGGCTCTTTGTAAGCCGCCAGAAGGATACGTGGTTCGTGGATAACTTTCCCTACTTCATCCACCCAGGAATGAACGGTTTTCTTCATGACTTTCACCTTGCCATCCAAATCAACATAGCGTTCCAGATTCACATCTTCCAAGGTTTCAAAAAAAGTGTAGTCATATCTCTTGACCGGAGCAGGCATCACGTCTTTCACTTGCTTGAAAAAGGACTTGGGTTTGACCGCGCGGTCCTTTTTTACCATCTGGACCTTGTCTTCGGACGTACTGCTCAGAAACGAGAACAAATCATTCTGACCGGCAGAATAAAGGCCCCACCCCGCCAGACCGACCAACCCCAATACAAAAACCTTTTTCAGAAAATTCATGACTGCACCCGAAATAAACTCGAATTTGGTCTCTCAACACTACCGAGAGAGAAATTGGTAATGAAATTATACCAAATTATTCAATAGTTTATAGGATTTTTTTTAATTGGAGAGAAAACCCGGAGGAGTCCGGGTAAAGGTCGGATATCCTTCACATTTTTTCGGGAGCGGAGACACCCAAAATACCCAGGCCACTGGCAATCACATTTCTCAGACAATCTAAAAGCAACAGCCGGGCCAGCGTCAATTCCCGATTCTCGGTGACAATGCGGTGCTGTTTGTAGTAACTGTGAAAAATGGCAACCAGTTCCTGCAGGTAAAAAGCGATGCGATGAATCTCCAACGACAGAGCGCTTTTCCCTACACACGCGGGATAAGTCAGAATTTTTTTAATCAGCGCAAACTCTTCCTCCTCATTCAGCAAAGAAAGATCGGTGGAGGCCAAATCCGGCATGGGAACCCCTTGTTCTTCCGCGGTGCGGAACACACTGCATATTCGGGCATGGGCATACTGGATATAGTACACGGGATTTTCCGGAGATTCCTTTTTGGCCAAATCCAGATCGAAGTCGAGATGGCTGTCCGAACTGCGCATCAGGAAAAAGAACCGGGTGGCATCGACTCCCACTTCCGCCACCACGTCAGCCAGGGTTTCGAATTCACCCGACCGGGTGGACATCGAAACCTTCTGACCTCCTCGTTTCAGGCTGACAAACTGCACCAGCAAAACCTTGAATACTTCCTCATCATAACCCATGGCCTGCAGCACCGACTGCATGCGCGGCACATAACCGTGATGATCCGCCCCCCACAAATCAAGAATGAGGTCGTAACCGCGGTCGACTTTGTTCTTGTGATAAGCAATATCCGAACAGAAGTAGGTTCTCTCGCCGCCCTGTTTGATAATCACCCGGTCAGCATCGTCTTTGAACTGGGAGGTCTTGATCCAGGTCGCGCCGTCTTTTTCGTAAACAAAGCCTTTATCCCGAAGCCAGTTGATCGCCTGGTTGACTGAGTCATCCTCATCCAGACTCGCCTCGCTGAACCAGCGGTCGAATTCCACCCGGAATTCCTTAAGATCGCTTCGTATCCCCTCCAGAATAGAGTCCTTGGAAAACTGCCGAAAAAAGGTCAATGCATCTTCATCTTTCTTATCGAGATGGCTGGAACCGTCCTTTTCGATAATCTCCTGCGCGATATCCTTGATGTAATCCCCTTTGTAACCGTCTTCGGGAAATTCCACCTTCTTCTTCAATAACTCCTGATATCGCATCCAGGTGGAGCGCCCGAGATTGTTCATCTGATTACCCACGTCGTTGATGTAGTACTCGGTTGAAACATCGAAACCGGCTTTCTTCAAGAGACAGGACAAAGCATGTCCGACCGCTGCGCCACGACCATGTCCAACATGGAGTGGACCGGTAGGATTGGCACTAACAAATTCCAGCAAGACCTTCTTGTTCTGACCGACATCCGTTCGACCAAACTCACGCTCTTGGAGAATCGCCTGCTTCAGGCGGTTTCGAAAAAAATCTGCGGTCATTCTTATGTTGATAAAACCCGGACCCGCCACTTCAGCCGAATCGATGGAATCCGCCCCGCTGTTCAGGTAACCGCATATCGTCTCGGCGATCATCTTGGGGTTTTTCCTTTCCGAGCGGGCCAACTGCATGGCTAAAGTGGTTGCAAAATCGCCCAGCTTTTCATCCTTGGGTTCTTCGACGATAATTTCAGGCATCTCCGGCAAATTCAGATCACCGTTCTTTTTTGCCTGGGACAACGCGCTGACGATTTGTTTTTTTACTGTTTCTTTCATTAGTCCAATCTATCAGACAGTAGATTCGTGGTTTTTATTAAAAACTAACCGGGTGAGGGCTTCAGAATAGAGAATTCAAGAGAAAGGATTGTCAGGATGGCTTACGGATGGCTTCGATTTGCGCTTCCATCTCTTTTTCCAATTGTTCTTTTTCTTCTACAAATTCCTGTTTCAATTTTTCCGATTCCATTTCCAACTGCTCCGGCGGGGTCCGTTCTACAAGGCGGTTCAACTTATGCTGAAGGGTAACATCCTTGTCCGCGATTTTGGCTTTGAATTCCTTGCGAACCTCGGCAATCTGTTCTTTTTGCTTTGCAGTCAGTTTTTTTTGCTTTTGCACCTCAGGAACCAGTTTGTCGGACTTTTCCATACTGATTTCCCATGCACTTTTCAAACCGGACATCTTTTTGCTCCATTTGTTTGAAGTGATTATAAACGAACCACCAAACCCAGACAAACCAAAAGATAGCTGCAGTTCCGCTTGCGTCCCTGATTTTCCTCATTCCTCTTTGTATCCGGGATTGGTATACTTGGCACCCTTTTTCTGCTTTAAGAGCAACTTTGGACGAGATTCGGAACAAGCAACAATTGGATATTTTGTCCTTTATTATCAACCAGTTATAGGGGATTGACGGAACATCGTCATCTGTTATTCTAAGTGACATGGTACCTGAAACCGAACGCTCACTTTTACTGCGACAGCTGAAGAACTACCTGTTGTTTCTAAAGGAATCGGGACACACCCATGCTCCCCTGAACAGCGAGTTGAGCGAATTACCCGTCATGCCTGTCCCATCGGGGACTTTTCGCGGCAGCTCCTCTCAACCTTTGGAAACCCAAATGACCCTGATACCTACAGAATCAAACGATGACCACGAACCTTCTGGCGACCTGACTGACGTCCGCGAAGAATTGGGCGATTGCCAACGTTGCAAGTTGTGTGAAACCCGAAAGACCATTGTCTTCGGGTCGGGCAATCCCGACGCCGACCTGGTGTTTGTCGGCGAAGGCCCTGGAGCCGATGAGGATGCCCAGGGTCTCCCCTTTGTCGGCCGTGCCGGCAGGAAACTGACTGAAATCATCGAAAAGGGCATGCTGCTCAACCGGGAAAAGGATACTTATATCTGCAATATCGTCAAATGCCGTCCGCCGGGCAACCGCGACCCCGAAAAAGATGAAGTGGACGCCTGCAAACCGTTTCTCATCAAACAGCTGAAAGCCATCCGTCCTAAAGTAATTGTGGCTCTGGGTAAACCTGCGGCGAGCACCCTGTTGGGCCGAACCGTTCCCATCACCAAAGAACGCGGAACCTGGCATGAATTCGAGGGAATGAAACTGATGCTGACCTATCACCCGGCTTACCTGCTCCGTGCTTACACTAAGGAAAATCGGCAAGCTGTGTACGATGATATGCAGAAAGTCATGGAGATTCTGAAGGCATGAACCAGGCTCAGGACGCCATCAAACGGCTAAAAAACAACATTGGCTCGGTGATCGTCGGTAAACCGGAGGTCATTGAACAGGCCATCATTACTTTGATCGCCAAAGGCCATCTGCTTATCGAGGACGTCCCGGGTGTCGGCAAAAGTTCACTGGCCTATTGCCTTGCTCACTCCGTCAATCTTGATTTCCGGCGCATCCAGTTCACCAACGACATCCTCCCTTCGGACATTGTCGGGGTCTCGATTTACAATCAAAAAGAAGGGACTTTTCACTTTAACAAAGGACCCATCTTTGCTCATCTCGTGCTGGCGGATGAAATCAACCGCTCATCACCCCGGACCCAGAGCGCCCTGCTGGAAGCCATGAACGAAAAGCAGGTCACGGTGGACAACCAGACTTATCATCTGGAAGACCCGTTTATGGTTATCGCCACACAAAATCCGATTGAAAGCCACGGGGCGCACCCTTTGCCGGAATCGCAACTCGACCGATTCATGATGTATATCTCCATGGGCTACCCCGAACCCGACGATGAACGCCATTTGCTGACCCAGACTTCACCCATTCAAAATATTCGAGATATCCGGGCCGTACTGGACAAAAACGATGTTTTGGAACTGCAGCGCAAAGCCGAAACTGTCACGATCGAACCTGTCCTCACTGATTTCATTTTGAACGTTGTCACCGCCACCCGGGAGTCATCGCATCTGGCGTTGGGTGTCAGTCCACGGGGAGGCATCATTCTGCAACAGGCGGCCCGCGCCCGCGCACTGGTCTATGGCCGCGACTACTGTATTCCTGACGATATCAAACAACTGGCTGTACCTGTGCTCTGTCACCGGGTTATTCCAGAATCGCACCACGGTACCCACAAACGGACGGTGTCCGATACTTCTGCCATCATCAGTGAAATTGTCGAACGTATGGAAATCCCCGTTTAGCTTTTAATCTTTCAGCCTCCGGGGCACTTTGAAAAAAAAACTCGACTACAAACCGGTATTCACTCTTTCCTATTTCAACCGCACCCTACAGGTTACGCGCGAAGGCGGAGGATTTATTTTTCTACTGTTCGGGGTAGGTATCGGCGCTATCAACACCGGGAACAACCTACTGTACCTGGTGCTCGCCATGTGCTGCAGCTTTATTGTCGTCTCTGGAGTACTGTCCGAGCAAACTCTGAAGGGAATCTCCATCGAAGTTTCACTGCCTAAAACGGTATACCCTGATGACTCCTATCCCTTGCACTTGAAGATTTCCAATTCCAAAAAGACGATTCCTTCTTATTCTCTGTACGTAGAGTTCCCACTGGATCCGATGGGACGCTACCGCATTGAGCAAACAGCATATATGTACCAGATTTCTCCCCAGTCGTCCGTGGACAAGAGTCTGATGTTTGTAGGGGTCAAGCGGGGACCGGCGCATTTGGACACGGTTCATTTGAAAACCAGTTTTCCCTTCGGTTTTTTTGTTAAGACCAAGAGACTGCCGATAACAGCGGAAACCCTCATCTTTCCCGTGATTAAAAACGTGGCTCTTCCTCCCCCCACTGAATATTCTGAAGAAGGAGAAGGCACTATAGGCCTTGCCGGAGACGATTTGTATTCAATAAGAGAATACCAGCCGGGGGATCCCATGGCCTCGGTTCACTGGAAGTCGAGTGCCAAAACAGGAACCCTGCGGGTCAAGGAATTCTCCAAGGGTGGATTACACAGTTACACGCTGTTCCTCAATATTGTCGATCCTCAAACCAATATCATGGTCAAACCGGAGACACTCGAAAACCGCGTGACAGAAACAGCTTCGCTGGCGTATCATCTGATTCGACGGGGAGACGAGGTGTGCCTGAAAACTCCCGAAATGCAAACTCCTTCCGGTAATTCCGAAACCCACTTGGAACATATCCTGAAATATCTGGCGGCGGTCGGATACGAAGACCAAAAATAATCCAAATATGCCTGCATCAAAAAAAAGATCCCGGATAGGGATCATCGGATCGGGGACTGAAAAATATTCAACCCTCAGCAAACCTCTGGGACAATGGCTTGCCAAACAAGATTGCGATTTAATCAACGGCGGCGGCGGAGGTGTGATGGAAGCTGTATCTCAATCCTTCGCAGAAGTTTCCGGCCGAAAAGGAAACGTCATCGGTATCATTCCCGCTTCCGGCTCCTGCGAATCTCCAGAAATGCGGTCGACTTACACGTCTCCCAAAGGCTACCCCAACGCCTGGATCGATATTCCCATCTATACGCATCTTCCACTATCAGGCGTTTCGGGAAAGGAGCTTGCCAGCCGTAATCATATTATTATTTTATCTTCGGATGTGATCATCGCTTTTCCCGGAGGTGCGGGAACACGCTCCGAAATCCAACTGGCGCTGGAGTATAACAAGCCTTTGTTGATCCTTAATCCTGATCATGAATGGGATGAATTCAACGATGCTCAGGTTCCTATCGTGAAAAATCCGGAAGAGGCTTTTCATTGGTTGGCAAAAAACGTTTTTCAAACCAGCTGATGCCGTTCAGGATTCAATCTTTCCCTGGGCATTGACCTTGAGCAGGGCATCTCCCTCGGCATGAATGCCGGTCGCTTTAAAACCGGTTTTGGTACCGTCGACAATCTCGATCTTCATTCCTTCCAGAATCTTGAAATTATAGGGATCCTTTTTAACCACATCGAGTTTGCAGGGTCCGGCCACGCGTTGTATTCCGGTCGCCTTGGAAACCATTCTTTGCGCAATGCCATCCGCCCAGTAGCGGTTGCACGCCCGATGCAGATCCTTCAAGTTCCCTTCCGCTTTGAGATTGTAATAATCTGCCTTGAAAGGGCTGGTTCCCGGATATACCAGGTAAGCAATTACAGCAACAATAATCAAAATCACTACGGCTGTTTTTCCACTTTCATTTCTTAATGCTTTAAAACTCATGCTCATATAAACCTCTTCAATAAATTTTTCTTGGCCGTTTAGGAAATGCTTTCTCCGGCAGCATTGATTTTCAGCGTCTTGGTTCCTTCTTTGTGCTTTGCCGTGGCAGAGAATCCACTTTGAGTTCCGTCCACAATTTTGATTTCAATATTTCTATCGTGAAGAAAATTATAGGGAGACAGAACCGCCGTTGCCAGATCGCATTCCGTTGCCGAGTTCATTTTATTCTTGTTAGCAGACGATGTATTGTGCTGTCCGCCAGCGGCCCACACCAGCTTACAACTGTCGTACAATTGCGTTAACTGGGTTTCCGCTTTGAAGTTGTAATAATGTTCCGCAAACGGGCTCGTCTTCGGATGGAGCAAAAACGCGAGAACAACCATACTCGCAAAAAACCATACGGCGACTTTACCTCGCTCATTACGAACTGAATGAAATACTGCAACTCTCATACGCCTCCTCACGACTGAAGCGGGCGATTAATCCTTTCATTCAGTATAAAGGCAAAAAAATCCTTGGAAATAATAAATACACGGGAAAAAACACGGATTTCAGCGCTTTAAAATACGCTGGGAAAAATATTTTGCGGGGATATCGACATCGAACTGAATTTTGTCAAACATATAGGTGGTTTTTGTATTTTCCTTGAGCATATCGCGGAAAACCATTTTGCGTGGAAACAACCGATGGCCAATTTTCCGGTACTCCTTGAAGAAAATGAGCTTGAGCAACTTTCCACTTTTAGCATAAGCCTCTTCCTTCAGCACAGTATTCTTGACCGGATCGACCCAAATTTTTAAAGTCTGGTAGGTTTTGGTTTTTCTTCTGGCTTTAAGGGTCATGACAAATGTCTGGACCCCTTCCATCTTTTCCTCTCCATCTATGGTTCCGGCGTAGGCTTCGCTGATTTTTTCATCTTCCATCATATCTTCATAGGAAAGATCGCTGCCCATCATCGATTGCCGTAACAGGTGGCCGGCAATCAAAATTTTGCGGTCGGTATGGGGCGTATACATCCACAATTTTCTGTCCAGTTTCAGCATCTTGGTTCCACGTTCTCTCGCGGGCGCTTTGTAATAACTGTATGACTTGTGTCTTCCCTCCATCCAGCTTTCCATCGAGAGCGTTCTGACCCGTCTGCCGTTGTCGATGATCAACCGGCCATCGATATATTTCGTAGTGGCCCACAAGTTTTTGTCGACCTCAACCAACAAACGTTGAGCCCGGGCATCCTCCGCCCAACCCGATCCAGGCAATATCAATCCCCAGACAAGGGTGAGAAACAAGAATCTCAATCTCATTTTTTTAGAACAAAATTGCGTCATCCGGCCTCCATTTCGCGGAACAGATTGGCTTCCGAACGTTGGAAGATGGCAAGGTTGGCGATCAGGTTGCCCAGCACGCTGGCAGTGATCCCGGGGATCACGGCAAACACAAAAGCATTCAGGCTGACCCGGGCGCGAATGGTATCACTCATCATGAGCCCTGAGGTCTCAAAAATTCCATGGGTGCTGATGCCCACTTCCTGCAGATAGTACACCAGACCTCCGCCAACCAAACAACCCGCGATAGAACCCAGTATACCAATCACCAGGGCTTCCAACGCCATGAGCAGGATTAATTTTTTATGAGTTTCGCCCAGGGCAAGCAGCAAACCCATTTCACCATAACGGTGCACCCCATTTAAGAGTCCCGCGTTCCACAGCACGAGTACCATCAAAAAGGTAAACACACCAATCACGACATCATCGACCAACTCGAACTTTATGGACAGCTCTCGCAGATTCCTTTGGTCCAACACAGACAGAATCAGAGGCTCGTCATCTTTAGCCCAATCTTTGGGTGGAGTTTGCTGCAATGCCGGAAGATGATCCATTATATTTTGTTTGAGTCTATCGTATTTCAAATACCCGACATTCATGGGAAGGAACCCCAGGAAATCGGTGACCATGTCTTCCATATAGAATGTTTGCTGAGCATCAGCCAGGTTGATCAATGCCATTTTCTTGTCCATGGCCGCCAGACCAAACCGTACAAAACCGACCACCCGGTAATTATCGGTTGCCAGCCCTCCATCAAAATTCTGTCCCATCAAAGTAACCTGATCGCCCAAATTTATTTCCAATGCCTCCGCCAATTTGTACCCCACCAGCATTTCCTTGGGATGAGAGGGAACGGTTCCTTCAATCACAGATTGCTCCAGATTCAAACGCTCTCGCTCGGCCGAATTTACATCCAGCATCTCAATCGCCATACCGATCACCGGCGTCTGACTTTTGGTCTCTCCTTTTTCATCGGGAACATCCATGATGGCTCCCCAACGGATTCGAGGTGACCATTCAATCCGCGGATCGCCGTTTTGCTGCAGCCACTGTAGTGTTTCCTTTTGACCTGCCAGTGCCCGGTCGAGGGGATGCAAATGCTCTTCATCATAAAAGGGCTTGTTGACAAACCTGAGGTGTCCGGTGTCCAGGTGGGCCGAGATATCGATCATTCCGGCAAAGGTTCCCTCCATGAATCCCAGCAGATAAATCAATAAGGTCACGCCGACCGAGATTACCAGAAACGGAAACAGAGACCGCGTTTTGTCCCGCCAGATTCCTTTTAGAATCCATCGAATCATGTAATCGCCCTCCCCCTCAATGCCTGGGTGGGATCTACCTTTGAGATTTTCCGGACCGGAGCCCAGGCAACCAGGATCATAATGACGACGATGACGACAATGGAGGCCACAACTTCAACCGGTTTAATTTTGAGAAAAATGTTTTCGCGAATAGGAATTTGAGATTCCGCCAAGTGGGAAACATCCAGCCCCACACTTTGGAACCAGCCCAAAATAATGGCTCCAAGAACCAAAGCCACCAGCACTGCCGAGAACGCCGCCAGGCTACCTTCCAACGCAAACAAACGAACAACCCGCTTCGGCGGCATGCCGAAGGCCATTAACGTACCGATTTCCCGCTGGCGCTTGAAAATACTTAGAAACTGCGTGTTGAATACGCTGATTCCCGCAAGAAATATGAGGATGACCCAGATGATGACCGCATACTTCCTGTCCTGCCGGATAAGCTCGAGAATATCCTTAAGCAGTATCTCGGGTTCTTGAAACTCTGTCGGAGCGATGGTTCCCCGGGACTCTTTCACCGCCACCCAGGAGACCTCATTTTCGCGATGGGTGATTTGGCGCAAATGGTCAAGGCGCATCCACACCACGCCCTCGTCAATACGCGGGTTGATCAAAGGAACGACATCCACCACCCTGGCATCCAATGCGTCCACCGCTCCGAAGCGGTCCCGCCATCTCAGAACCACTCCATCTCCAATATGAAGATGAGATTTTCCGGCCATCTTCTTTCCAATAATAATTGGAATGATGTCATCCACCGGCATTTGCCATTCTTTCAGTTTGTAAAAAGGAAGATCCAGTAACGTCTGCTGCATTTCCACTCCGCGCAGCTGCACCGGAAACAAACGGCGGTTGGGGAAAATCTGTCCCTGCAAAACCAACACTTCTGCTTTATCCGATGACGACAGGCTGGAAAAGGAATCAGGAACCTTGAACGTTTGATCCTCCCACTCCATAGGCGAAAGGAGATCAAACCCGGGCATCCGGTAATGGCCTCCAGCGACATCGGTCGATACCATATTGCGAACCGCCTGATCCTGAAACCCGTTGTACAGGGAAAGGTTGAAAACCACTGCCACCATGGCAAGTGCAGTCACCAGGACGTTCAAAAAAGACCGCATTCCCTGTCTCAGGAAATTTTTCAGAGCCATCCGGAAAATCATTTCAATTCTCCATCGGGCTGCTTGGTCTTGTCCCACTGCACGAACCCATCATCGAGACGCACTTCCCGTCGAACGTATTTGGTTACTTTTTCATCATGTGTGCAAAATACGAACGCGGCCTTGAAATCACGGTTGAGCTTCAACATCAGCTCCAAAATATGGTAGGAATTTTCAGCATCGAGATTGGCTGTCGGCTCATCAGCCAATATCAGCGCCGGGTCCTTGACCAGGGCACGGGCAATCGCCACACGCTGACACTGCCCGCCGGAAAGCTCCGTAGGACGCTTGTTGATTTCAGGAGTCAGTCCAACCAAATCGACCAGAGATCTAACTTTATCCCGGACAGCCGATTCTTCGGCATCGTTGAGCAACAGCGGAAACAACACATTCTCATAAACGGTATAAACCGGAAGCAGGTTGTAGGATTGAAAAATGAAACCGACATTTTTCCTCCGATAGGCGGCTAACTCGTCGCGGCTCATTTGATCCAGAGGCTTGCCATTGAAAAGAATCTTACCAGAGGTGGGTTGATCCAGTCCGCCAACCAGATTCAACAAAGTTGTCTTTCCGGATCCCGACGGACCGACAAACGACATGAACGCCCCTTCATCGATCTCAAGAGTAATATCATGGAGCGCGGTAAAATCCTGCCCGCCGACACGGTACACTTTAGATACATGATCGATAGTTACCATAGCACTGATCAGTAAAATGCGATTAACGTGAGCCCGGCACGAGACTCAGTTCCGGTAAAGGACACGGGTGATTCACGAAACAAACGACCGGTCCTGTTGTTGCCGTCTATACTGCCTCCGACTTGAGCTTGAGCATACAAATACACCTGACCCCATATATTGTATTCGATTTGCGGAGCGAATTGAAAACTGCCGTCGACCAGATCAACGAAGAAAAACGCTCGCCAGACAATATCAATACCCACAGGCTGATCCAATTGCAAACCCATGACTTGAAGAGTTCTTTCTTGCTTCGGATCGATATTCGTAAAACCCGGCTCTTGCGTCCTGAAAAAATATTCCAGTAAAACGTGGAGCCCCTGGCCGACATCAAAGGTGTAATCGACACCGAAGACGGTATCAAACCTCATAGGATCTCCGGGTTGGTCCTGCTGAAAATCCAACCGGGTTTCGTTCCAATAACCGATGACATGCTCGCCTTTGAGATGATAACCCAACTGAAACATTTCCAGATTAAAGTCGGCGAGAAAAGGAAGGTCTGTTTTAGGATGATATTGTAAAACTGCACCTGCCTCGATAGGACCAAAATTTGCTTCTCCGCGCAGACCCACAATCGCCCGCTGCCCACTCTTGGCGTTCACGGCCCATCCCTGAATCGACGAAGTATCGCTTAGAAAATAGGTTGAGCGCAAACTGTCAACCCCGCGCGTGAGCGGGATAATTCCCGAGATAATTCGAGTGTCGAAAAATCCCAGAGGGCGAAACAAAGCAGCGGCACCGAAAAGAATCTGCTGGCGTCCTCCGCGGATTTTGAAATTACCCTTCTCATATCGAACCCAACCGCGAAACAGTTCGGCATCATATTCTTCCACCAAACCGATTTCTTCCCGTACGCCCCCGGTATAAAGAAGGTCACCGACCACTTCGTAATCGAAAATATGGCCATCTTTCTCATAAAGAGTGCCGACCAGACCGTTTCTCAATTCCAATTCATGATCAAATCGATTCAGCTCAGAAGGTGGAGGATCGAACAAAACCTGGGAACTGGCGCGATAACGTCCTTCGTATTGCCAGTCGAATGCCCACAGGGAATTGGGCAGCCACACCAGCAGCAGGCCGGAGAGATAAAGCAGCGCTTTCATCTGGAAGAAACGATTCGCTCGAGGGTGTTCTCGATATTCTTACAAATAACCTCCCAACTATAATGAGACTGCACCGCCCGGTAGCCATTGTCACCCAGAGTTTTCATTTTTTCCGGACTCTTGAGCAATGCTTTTATCGGCGCTTCCCAATCAGCCGGATCCATAGACTGGATTGTCACCCCAATGTCGTGCAGGCGGAACAGACTATCCAGACCCCCCACGGGATTGGTAATGATGGGCCGTCCGCAAGCCATGTACTCAAATATCTTGAGAGGAGAAATACCGGTCTCGTTTAACCCTGCTTCAAAATAAGGCGCCAGGCAAATATCCCCGGCATTGATATAGACAGGAACGGTCTCATAAGGAACGCGTCCCGCCAGCACAATATGTCGGCTCATTTGTTTTTCATTGATCCACTGCTGCAATCCCTCCTTTTTTTCGCCGTCGCCGACAATCAATAGGTGAAGGTCGGGATCATCCTGCACCAGAGCGGGCATCAAAGGAAGCAACCGGTCAATCCCATGCCACTTCTTCAAAGAACCGACGAACACCAGATAATTTCCATCAGGAGATAATCCCAATTGCTTTCGGCACTCCAGTTTGTCCATGGGGCGGGAATATTCCGGGTTGGCGCCGTTACTCACCACCAAAACGCTATCTTCCTTCACACCATAATTACGGCACAAATAATCACGAATCAAGATAGAAGGCACCACTAACTGATCCGATAACTTGTAAATGACCCGCTCCATGATAGTCACAAAAGCAATCCATACTTTTGGCACGGAATTAATTTTCATTTCCACCGGCGCCAATCCGTTGACTTCGACGACATACTTGAACCGGAATATGCACTTCAGCAAAGCAGCCAACCATTCCATCGTCTGGAGTCGGGTATAGAGAACATCCGGACGGGATTTCAAACAATGCCACAACAAAACAAAGACCAGACTCAAATAAAAAGATATGAAAGTCACCGCAGACTTTTTAATAATCACCGGCACATGGACGAACCGAACGCCTTCGAGTTCCCGTTTCTCACCCAAATCAGGAACAAATAGAACCACCTCGTGTCCCATTCGTGCGAATTGCCGACAAAACTCAAAAACATGACGGGTGCTGGCGTCTTCGGTGGCCGTATTGATCCTGGCGAGATAAAAAACTTTCATGGACTCTTGAAGAAATACTTTGGAAAGGACAAAAGGATATACGGTTTCTAAACCGCTTTTTTACACAGTCTGCACAACTTGAGGATAAAACTTAGAGTAATTTTTTGAGATAGGGAACCAACTGATCGGCCCCGACCGAAGGACTTCGGGCTCTGAGAATCCCTTTTGAATCAATAATCAAAACAGTGGGCATATCCCTCTGGGTATAGGCTTTATGAACAGTCTGGTCTGGGTCCAGCAAGTATGGAAACTTCACGGACTTGGGAAAACCTGCCAGGTAGTCCTCGACCGCTTTCTTGGAATCACCACTGGTATTGATTCCAAGAATGACCAGCTTATCTGTTTTGAGTGACATTCGAACCTTTTCAAATTCCATTGCCTGGTTCATGCAAGGCACACAAATATGAAACATGCCCACCAAAACCACTTTGCCCTTTAAATCGCTCAACGTGTGCTTCCCGCCAGTAATGGCGGTCAAAGAAAAATCGGGAGCTGAATCGCCCGGCTTCGGGCTCGCCGCCCACACTGGATGAACCAGAAGAATGGTGATCAGGAAAAGGGGGATAATTTTTCTCATTCCGGGCCTCTTTTGGGGAATAAAACCTCAAATATCGAGGTCTAAAATAAGGTAATTCCTGCTTATTTTAAAATAGGCAGATAGCTTTGGAAAGCTAAATATGCCAACCGATTGATTAACCTTTTTTCATTTCCCGTTAATCGGAAATTCATCTGGGAGCACTACAGTAGAAGTGGTTAAAATCTAATTAATTGAGGTGAGAGATTTAGCCTGATACTCCACTTTTAACGGTTTAAGTCTCACTTGAACTTGGAACCGGTTTGATATATGATTCCCGCAGAAATCTCTAAACCTTTTAATTATTGAGATGTTTAAATTGATTTTTGCCACATTTTCGCTCCTGGTTATGACCTTTCCAGTTCATGCAGGAACCATTAAGGGAGAAGTCAAGTTCACCGGAAAAGCCCCGCCTCCGGTCATGCACAAAACAGGGAAGTTCAAAAAAGTGTGTGGACCGGAAATCCAAGGCGAATCATTAATACTTGAAAATCAAAAAGTTAAGAATGTGGTGGTGTGGCTGGAAGGCAAACAGGCGAAAAAACTAAAAAGCGAACCGGGGACCTATACGATCGACCAGAAAAAATGCTCCTATTCTCCCCATGTTCTGGCCATGCCACAAGGCTCTGAGTTGAAAATTTTGACCAGTGACCCGATCAACCATAATATTCATACGTATTCGTTTGATAATGACCCGATTAATATCATGTTTTTACCGAATCAGGATTATACTCAGGAAATGGAGGAGCCGGAGGTCATCAAGGTTTCCTGCGATCTTCATAGCTGGATGGTAGCCTACATTGTGGTTACGCCTCATTCTTATTTTGCGATCACTGAGAGCAACGGCTCTTTTGAAATCAAAAACGTGCCGCCGGGAAAATACACACTCAAAATATGGCATGAATCACTGGGTGAGGAATCCCGAAAAATCGAAGTCGGGGAAGATGTCACCCGCGAAGACTTTAATTTCCTGGAATTGGCAAATCAAGTATCACAAAAATAGATGGCGACACCAATCTTAATGATTAGGGAGTAAATAACATGCAAAAGCCCAAACTGTTTATTCAATTAGCACTGACTTTCTTGATCATATGCGTCCTGAGCACACAGGTTTGGGCCTATCAGGAGATAGAAGTTAAAAACGGCGGAACAATACAGGGAAAGACTACTTTAAAAGGGGATACCCCTCAACCCCGGGTGTATCATCTGGTCTTGTTCCCCAACCTTGACATGTGTGCCGAAGTCGATACTGACGATAATATGAATCGCGTCCTGTTCGATTTTATTACGGATGATCAACGAGGCATGAAGGACGTTGTGGTGACTTTGGAACATGTAGATGCCGGCAAACCTTTCCCTCAAAAACCAATCAATATTCTCTCCGAAAATTGTAAATTCACTCCGGTAGTCAATGTGATACCGCAGGGGGGAACGTTCTTTGTCGATAATCAGGATGCGGTCATGCACAACAGCCAGGTTTACCAGAAAAAACAGGGCAAAATCCTTCTGAACATCCCCATCCCGGCGGAAGAAATTTCCGAGGGTAAAGTAGTTTTCAAAAAGAGATATAAAATCTTTCAGATGATTTGCGGTATGCACGAGTTTATGCAAACCTGGGGTTATAGGGTTCAAAACCCTTATTACTTTCAAACGAAAGTCGACGGAAACTATAAAATAGACAACATCCCTCCCGGTGAATACAAGATCACCGCGTGGCATTTTCTGATGCCTTCTCAATCCAAACAAATTACGGTTTCTGCAGGTGAAACGATCAACCTGGATTTCGAATTTGACGGTGATGCCGTTATCCGGCCCTTTTACGAAACGATCAAATCCGGACGAATTAAGAAGGACGCCCGGGTTCCGGGAAGTATCCATTAAACGCTACTTGTCTCCGTGCGGATCATAGAAACAGTCAACACAGGATTGCTTATCCGAAAATCGTTGAAGATATTCCTCATCGCGGGTTTGATCTGCGGCGTGTCCCCCATATCTTCCCTCCTTGCATTCAACTCACCCAAGGCTTCCGACCTGCCGGATGCAATCCAAGTCAAGGACCAGAAAGTCCAACTGAAAAACCTGGCAAACCCCTTTCGCCAAGACTCAGAAAACCTAAAGAAACACATTAAAGATGGTGGCGAAAATTATTTTAAACATTGTTTTTTATGTCATGGAGATTTGATGGACGGTCGCGGCCTGTTTGGCAAGCGATTTTCTCCACCACCAGTCGATTTCCATAAAGCAATTGCCCAGGGAAAATCGGAGGCCTATTTTTTCTGGAGAATCATGAAAGGTGGAAAAGGATTGCCTCAGAAACTTCATCCCTGGGAATCGGCCATGCCTGCATGGGAGGAAACTCTTTCGGCGGATGACGCGTGGAAAGTTATCTTGTTTATCTTCGAAAACGTGAAGCATCCAGCAGTTCCCGACCCTCCCGCCGAACCTTCTGTCGAGCGAGGCAAGCTCGTTTATATGGAAAAATGTGTTTACTGCCACGCGGAAGATGGGAGCGGGAAAGGAATTTCAGCTTTTTACTCCAGTCCCCGACCGCGAAATTTCATCAAAGGACAATACAAATTCCGAACTACTCCTTTTGGAAAAATTCCAACCGATGACGATTTGTACCAAATGCTGGTTCGAGGCATGCCCGGCACCACCATGCCTTCCTGGAAGCATTTCCCAGAAGTCGATTTAAAAAGTCTCGTACTTTACCTAAAGACACTTTCCAAAAAATTCGCCAAGTTTCAAAAAAGAAAAAAAACACACAAAATTACCCGGGTTGAATCCCCGCCCCCGTTCGATCAGCAAAGTCTCGAACGAGGAAAAAAGTTTTTCAATGCAACCTGCTCTGGCTGCCACGGACTGGAAGGTCGGAGCGATGGAGAATCAACCAAACGCAATGTCGATATCGAATCGGATGCAATCCGGCCGAGAAACCTCACCAAACCCTGGATGTTCAGAAGAGGAAGTACTCCAAAAGACCTTTTCCTCACGATCCGCACGGGATTGTCCACAACTGCGATGCCGCGGCATTCCGAGCGGATTTACAAGGACAGGGATATTTGGGACATTGTGTACTACCTGAGGACTTTATTCGGAGTCGAAGAAACTATTTTTGAAATCGACATCCCCCCAGACTCGGAACTTCTGAATCCTTCTGTTGCCAGGAACATCAGGTCTGTAAAGGTCGAAGAGCCGATAACCTTGAACCTGGAAGCACGTGCCTGGGAAGCCGCCCCCTCTTATTTCATTCCACTGGGGGGCCAAATCCTTGAAGCAGAGAAAAACTTTTATCCCACTGTTGATAATGTCTGGCTGCAGGCAATCCACAATGGGGATGAAATTGCCTTTAAATTACGATGGGATGATCCCACTTTCGATCCCATTTTGAAAACCACCGCGGAAGTACAAGAATCACCCCCTCCCCCGCTGCCCCCTGAATTACAACCGGAACCGGGTGACGCGGAAGCGGAAAAACCTGCAGAAGATCCAAAGCCACAGAAGTTTCCTGATGCCATCGCCATTCAATTTCCGGCCGGCAAATCAAAGGATGGATCTTTACCCTATTTTTTAAATGGCGACAAAGATCATCCAGTGAACCTATGGCAATGGACCAGCGGCTCCAACAAAACGATCGAAAGATATGCTCAAGGCCTCGAACAACAGGGCGAACACCGACCCGGCAGCCAACTCGTACACTCTAAAGTTGTCTTCAAGTACGGCCAATATCAACTGATCATGAAGCGGACGCTGAACACTTCGGACAAGAGCAATGACGTTCAATTTGAGGCAGGCGCGACGGTACTCATTGCCATCAATGCCTGGGATGGAAACGTCAAGGAGACGGGAACCAAGAAGTCGATTTCTACTTGGTACAAGATGACTCTGAAATAGTTAAATCAGTTGGAAATTTTGAGGGTACCCAGGTATGCCAGCAGATGGCGGACTTCATCTTTAGTGAGAATATCCTTAAAGTTTCCGGGCATGATGGATATTTTCTGAGTTTTATATTTCTTGATCTCATCTTTGGAAATGTGCAGGACGTTTCCTTCCTTATTGACCAGGTCAATTGAAGAATCGTCTTCATTTCTCTTCACACCGGTAATAAACTTTCCCTTTTTGGTAAGGATCAATATGGAGGAATAACCGGAAGTGATGACCGCCTTTGGATTTAAAATGGATTCCAACATAAATTCCTTCGTACGGCTGGTACCCACAAAACTTAATTGAGGCCCGACCTTTCCTCCCTGCCCATTGACTGTATGGCATTTTCCACAGTTGGCCTTTCCGTCTGAATCGAAAAACAGCTTCTTTCCTTGAATTGGATCGCCGGAAGAGCCCAGATAATCACGCCACTTCTTTTTTATTCCCTCGCCTTTGAGGCTGGCCAAAAAAGCCGTTATCTTTCGGCATTCTTTATTGTTCAATCCCAAATTGGGCATTTTGGATTTCGGTTTGATGCTTTGAGGGTTCCCGATCCAGGTAAAAATCCATTCGGGAGTGTATGAAAAGCCTGCACGCGAAAGATCCGGCCCCACCAGCCCGCCTTCGTCCTCGAGTTGATGACAGGCGAAACAGCTTTTCTTTTTCCGGAATAATTTTTCTCCCTGATCGATGAGGGATTGATCCTTGCCCTTCTTGGAATACCAGTTCCTGAAGACCTTTAATGAATCATGCTCCAGCGGTGGACTGGCGGGCCGGGTACTGGAGACATTATCGGGAAGGGTAATCGGATGATCCCAATCTCCGGCCAGATAGCGGACATATGCGACCAGAGACCATATCTCCTTCTCAGACAATGTATGGCCGAATACCGGCATTAAATGAGACTTCTTGACCCCATGCCCCCCCAGTTTAATCACCCGGTAGATTTGGCTGTCCTTCTTCTTGGCAATGAATTTCCTGCTGGACAACTCAGCCGGTTCCTTGTCCAATTGCTCCGCATTGTATCCATCCCCATCACCGGTTACACCGTGGCAGGCAGCGCAATAATGGAGAAACAGAGGACGCCCCTGACTGGCCAGGGAGCTCATCTCCCCGCTCTTCAAGGAAGCACCCACAGCGACCGTCGTCCATGACAACAATAGTATTAATAAAATCAATGCGTTTCTTATTGCTTTCCACATGGCTTTTGAAATTTTCAAGACGTTCTACGGGAGGGTCAACCGCTCGGCTCTACAAGAAAATGATAGCTTAAAATGGCCAAAGTTGCACCAACAGAATACTCTGAAAAATCTCAATAAATTCCATGAGTAAGACCTATTTCCAAAAAAAAAGCAAGGGAACCCGAAGGTTCCCTTGCCCATGATACTAGATCAAGTGATGAAATAGATTCTATCTCATCGACAGCCGTTCATCCACTGGCTTGGAGGCGGACTTCAGGTTACCCGGAGTCGCACCGCCCAAGGGTAGAATGGACCGGTCGCCAGCGGGC